>JFBG01000034.1 GCA_000583135.1 Thioalkalivibrio sp. HK1 | reverse complement strand
TTCAAATACCACCGCCCGCGCGGGATTTTCGGGATCGGGGCGGAGGAGCCCAATGCGCTGGTGCGATTGGGGCAAGGGGCGCAAGCATCCCCCAACCACAAGGCGACCGAAGTCGAACTCTTCGATGGCTTGGTCGCCCACAGCCAGAATCGCTGGCCATCGAGGGATTTCGATATCGGGGTCTTGGCCGATTTTGCCTCGCGCCTGCTGCCCGCAGGTTTTTACTACAAGACCTTTATGTGGCCGGGCTCGTGGTGGCGCTTTTACGAACACTTCATCCGCAAGGCGGCGGGCTTGGGGCGATCCCCGACCTTGGCGGATCCGGATATTTACGACCATCGCCACGCCTTTTGCGATGTGTTGGTGGTCGGCGCCGGCCCTGCGGGATTGATGGCCGCCAAAGCGGCGGCCGAGTCCGGGGCGCGCACGATCCTGGTCGATGATGCGCCGGAGCCCGGCGGAGATCTGCTCGCCGGCGACCGAGCGATCACCGTCGACGGACTTAACCCCGCCGCCTTCGCCGAAAGAACGATCGAAGCCTTGGGCGCGCATTCGAACCTTCGCATCCTTTCTCGCGCTTGCGTCTTCGGCCATTACGACGACAACATGATGGTGGCGGCCGAACGCTTGGGCGACCACTTGCCGCCTGCGCTTGCATCGAGCCCCCCCTTTCGTCAGCGTCTTTGGTGGATAAGGGCCAAGGAGGTGGTATCGGCCACCGGTGCGGTGGAGCGTCCCTTGGTCTTCGAGAACAACGATCGTCCCGGGATCATGCTCGCCGGTGCCGCCAAGGCCTTCGCGGGCAGATATGCGGTGAGCTTGGGGGAACGAGCGGTGATCTTCACCAACAACGATTCCGCCTACGAGGCCATTCCCCCTTTGCGGGCAACCGGGGTACGCATTCTCGCGGTGGTGGATGCGCGGGCGCAAGGCCCGGGTCGCGCGGCATTGGCCTTGCTCGGCGGAGGACTTGAAGACGACCCCGAAAGCGGAGGCGATCGAGCCATCGAACTGATTTGCGGCAGCGCGGTGAGCCAAGCGGTGGGTTCCGATCTGCGCGCGGTCGAAGTGCGGGCCTTGTCCGAGGACGGCGCTGCGGTCGGGAGCGAGGCGCGGCGGATCGAATGCGATCTGCTTTGCGTTTCCGGGGGTTGGAATCCGAACGTGCATCTTTTTTCGCAGTCCGGAGGGCGGCTTCGTTTCGATGAGACGATCGCCGCTTTCGTTCCGGAAAGCGGCGTCGGCAACGAGCGCGTTGCCGGCTCCGCCCGTGGCCGCTTCGGTTTGAAAGCGTGCCTGGCCGACGGCATCGCCGCCGGGATCGATGCGGCGCGATCTGCGGGTTTCGATTCAAGCCCTGACCTAGAATGCCCGCAGGTGAGCGAGTCGATCCCCGCCGAATCGATCGCCCCTTTGCGCCCCCTTTGGGCGGTGCCGATGCCCCGAGGCCGGCGGGGCAAGCGCTTCGTCGATTTCCAAAACGACGTGACGGTGGCGGATATCGAGCTTGCGGCCTTGGAGGGCTATGATTCCGTCGAGCATTTGAAGCGTTACACCACCGTGGGGATGGGCACCGATCAAGGTCGGACCGGCAATGTCAACGCCTTGGCGTTGCTGGCCAAGAGGCGCGGGCAATCGATCCCCGATGTCGGGATCACGACCTTTCGCCCGCCTTTGTCGCCCACCGCGTTGGGGGTGATCGCCGGGCAGCGCCGCGGCTTCGATATCGCCCCGATCCGCCGCTCGCCGATACACGATCGACATATCGCTCTCGGGGCCGTTTTCGTCCCCGCCGGATTGTGGATGCGGCCGCAGTTCTATCCGAGGCGCAAGTCCTCCTCCTCCGGCTTCGAATCCGCAGCGCAGGCGATCGCTCGAGAAGCCCTCGCCGTGCGCCGCAAGGTAGGGATCGTCGATGTCTCCACCTTGGGCAAGATCGCGGTGCAAGGCCCCGATGCCGGTCGCTTCCTCCACTTGGTCTATATCAATCGCATTGCCAACCTTGCGATCGGGCGTTGCCGCTACGCCTTCATGCTGCGCGAGGACGGTTTCATCTTCGACGACGGCACCGTCACCCGCATCGCCGAGGATGATTGGTATTTGACCACCAGCACCGGTCACGCCGCCGCCGTCCTTGCCCATCTCGAGCGCTATGCCCAGACCGTCTGGCCGGATTTGAAGGTTCGGATCACCGATGTCGGCGAGCAGTGGGGAGCGGTGACGGTGGCCGGCCCCGAGGCGCGGGCCTTGCTGCGCAAGGTGCTCGATGGCGGCACGGATGTCTCGAATGCAAGGCTGCCGATGATGGGTTGCATCGAGGCGAGCGTGGGCCGAGTGCCGGTGCGCATCATCCGCATGAGTTTTTCCGGCGAGCTGTCTTTCGAAGTGCATTGCCCGGCGGATCATGCCCCGATGCTTTGGGATGCCTTGCTCGAAGCGGGTGCGGAATTCGATGTGCAGCCCTACGGTACCGAGGCCTTGGGGGTGCTGCGCATCGAGAAAGGACACGTGGTGGCGAGCGAACTGGACGGGCGCACCATCCCCGCCGACTTCGGCTTCGATCGGATGGAAAAGAACGAGGATTTCATCGGTCGTCGTTCGCTCGAACGATTCAATCGATCGGGCGGGCGCAAGAAAAAGCGATTGGTGGGGTTGATCTCCACAAGCGATCAGGCGATCCCCAGGGGCGGGCAACTGGTGTGGAATCCGACCGCGCCCGCTCCGGTGCCGATGTTCGGGCATGTCACATCCACCTGCCACAGCCCCACCCTCGATCGCCCGATCGCCTTGGCGCTGATCGACGACGAGCCCGAGGATCGCCCCCCCGATCGAGACGAATGGAGCGGAGCGGTGATCTGCGTCGCCTCGCCGCTCGAGTCGCGTTTCGTTCAAGCAAGGATTTGCGATCCGGTCTTCGTCGATCCCGAGAATTCGAGAAGCCGGGGGTGACTCGCCTCTTCGGATCCCCTCCCGATCGGCATCGAAGAGACGGGCGCCGCAAAAGCCTGAATCGATGAAGCCGAAACCGAAATCGAAAAAGAGAACATCGTCGAGCGGTTCCAATCGACCCATGATCCGAAGAGGCCCAAGCCCGCCAATGAAAACCGAACATCGAAAACCGAACATGAGAGTCCGAAGATGATGCCGAACCAAATGAGAGGGTCGTTTCGGTGAAACGAAGCGCGCGAACGAGCGCCTTGGAGGGTTGCATCGTCGGTGGCCGGTTGGCGGCGGGCAGGCGTGATGACTTGCAGGTGGCATCGCTTGACGAGCCCGACATCGAGCCCTCGCTCATCATCGCCCCCGAGCCTCCTTGCGATGTGGTGCGGATCGGTGGCATCGAGGATATCGATCCGCTTGCCGAGTCCTTCGGGGTCGAAGCCGCAGCGCTGCGGCCCGGCCGATGGGTCCTTGCGCAAGAATCAGCGGAAGGCGAGGTCACCCTCGCTTGGGCCGGCCCCGGACAATGGCTGGTGATGAGCGATGCGATCTCGGCGGCGGTGTTGATCGATCGAGCATCGAAGGCGCTCGAGCCTTCGAAGGCCTCCACGGTCGATCTTTCCTGCGCTCGCACCCCGATCCGTCTATCCGGATCCGCCGCCCCCGAACTGCTTGCCGGGCTTTGTCCGATCGATATCGAGTCTTCGCGCACCGGGGATAGCCTTTTCACCTCGGCCGGCGGCATCGATGTCCACCTCATGGTGATGGGGCGGCAAGCATTTCGGATCGGCGTCCCTCGAAGCCTTGCGCAAGCGATGTGGGAGATGCTCCTTCGGTGTTCGAGGGAATTCGAAGTCGAGATCGGTTCTTCGTTTTGAAGGGCGATTCGACCTCGATCGCGCCTATCTTCGAGCATCATCGAGAGAAAAAGGATAGAACCTGAGCGATCGGCGGCGGGAATAAAGCGCAAGCAAAGAGGCTTTCACTCGCCCCCGGGGCGCCTCGTTATAATGCGATATCGCTGCGCTATCGATCCTGCGAGAGCAACCCGCCGGATCTTATTGTCCGCAGCCGATCCCGAGAGGTCCATGCACCGAAGCCTCGGGCTTTTCGAAAAGCATCGACAAAGCATCGATGCGTTTTTTCGATCCGCCGCTCCGATTTTTTGCCGACGACGGGGATGAATTTCTCCCATCGAGCCTTGGCGAGTCGCCGATATTCGTTGGATCAGGATCAAGGAGATCCGAGGTGAGTTATCAGGTTTTGGCCCGTAAATGGCGCCCTCGCGATTTCGAACGGATGTCGGGGCAAAGGCATGTCGTGCGAGCGTTGGTCAACGCCCTCGACACCGACCGCATCCATCACGCCTTTCTCTTCACCGGCACCCGAGGGGTCGGTAAAACCACGCTCGCCCGCATCCTCGCCAAATGCCTCAACTGCGAGCAAGGGGTGAGTTCGAAACCCTGCGGCGAGTGCAGCGCCTGCCTTGAAATCGACGGCGGCCGCTTCGTCGATCTGCTGGAGGTCGATGCCGCCTCGCGCTCGAAGGTCGACGAGACCCGGGAGTTGATGGATAACGTCCATGTCGCCCCGACGCGTGGTCGCTATAAGGTGTACCTCATCGACGAGGTCCACATGTTCTCCGAAAAGAGCTTCAACGCCCTGCTCAAGACCTTGGAGGAGCCCCCGCCACATGTCAAGTTTCTGCTCGCGACCACCGATCCGCAGAAACTTCCGATCACCGTTCTTTCTCGCTGTCTGAAATTCAACCTCAAACGTCTTCCGGCGGCGGAGATCGCCGCCTATATCGAGAATATCCTCGTAGCGGAATCGATCCCCTTCGAGGCGCCCGCGCTGACCGATTTGGCGCGTTCGGCCGACGGGAGCATGCGAGATGCGCTGAGCCTGCTCGACCAAGCCATCGCCCACGGGGGCGGGAAGGTGGCGCAAGACGAAGTGTGCACGATGCTCGGAATGGTGGATCGCAGCCGTATCGTCGATCTGATCGGTGCGTTGGCAGCGGGCGACGCTCCGGCGACCATGGCGGTCGCGGCGGCTATCGCCGAGGATGCCGTCGATTGGCGCGAGGTATTGGGGGAGATGGTCAATACCCTGCACCGGGTTGCGGTGTGTCAAGTTCTGCCGCGCACGAAGGACGAGGAATTCGAATCGGATGAGGCGATCGACGCCCTCGCCGCCCGGCTGACACCGGAGGATGTGCAACTTTTCTACGAGATCGCGTTGCGGGGCCGACGGGATCTCTCCTTGGCCCCGGAGCCGCGCTTGGGTTTCGAGATGACGGTGATCCGCATGCTGGCGTTCGAACCGGAATCGGTCCCGACCGCTGCCGCTCCCCCCCGACCCGCCGTGGCCAGACCCTCGGAACCGGCGATGCGATCGGCAGTGCGATCGGCGGTGCCCTCCAAAGCCTCGATCGAGGCATCTTCGAAAAAGACGGTGCAGCCTGCGCCTGAGGCCAAAGTCGCCGATGCCGGCGGGCAAGCGCAGTCCGGCGACCCGGTGCCGCCACCTTCGGACCGTGCCCCGCCCGCAGCCACGCTCCAACCCGAACAATGGCGCGAAACGGTGGAGAGTTTAGGGCTCGTCGCCTTGGCTCAACAGCTCGCCATCCACAGTCTTTTGCTCGATGACAACGGCAAGCGGGTGAAATTGGAGGTCCCGAGCGCCAAAAAAGCCCTCGCCAACGAATCCACGCTCGAAGTTCTGGCCGCTGCGCTGAGCGATCATCTCGGCCGTTCGGTCGATGTGGTCGTGGTCTTGACCGAAGGGGGGCAAGAGGGACCGTTGAAAGGCATCGAGACCCCCGCCGAAAGCGGCGCCCGCGAGGAGGATTCGCGCCGACGCGAGGCGGTACGAAAACTGCAAGAGGATCCCGGAGTGAAGCTGATCTGCGATACCTTCGACGCCCGCATACGCCCGGAGATGATCAAACTGGCGGATTGAACCGATGAACGAAGCAGCGGATCGAGCCCGCGAATCAATGGCATTCGCCGAGCCATCGCCAAATATCGGCGTTCGAACCCAAGAGCCGATCATCGACCAACGATTCGCCGATTCCCTAAAATGCCCATGAAGGCGGCCGAGCGTCCGATCGCCCTCGCCTTCGAGATCGCCCTTTCGCTTGCACGAAGGGAAATCACCCTTTCGGATACGTTGGCTTCGGGCTTCATCGGTGCTTTGCGCAAAAGCGACCGCTCGATGCCACTGATGGAATCCTTCGGTATTTTCAGGAGATCGTCGATGAACGACAATGCAATGGGACAGCTGATGGAGCAGGCGAAGAAGCTCCAAGGAAATGTCCAGCAAGCGCATGAAAAGATCGCCGCCATCGAAGTCGTCGGGGAGTCCGGGGGCGGGATGGTGAAGATCACCATGAACGGTCGCCATGACGTGCGCTCGGTGCGAATCGATCCGACCTTGATGGGCGATGACCGGAAAATCATCGAAGACCTGATCGCCGCCGCCTTCAACGACGGGGTGCGCAAGGTGGAGAGCGAGACCCGCAATGTCTTTGCGGGCATGATGCCGCCGGGAATGACGTTCCCCGGCATGCGCTGACGATGTCCGCAAGCCCGCTGATCGCTCGGCTGGTGGATGCGCTGCGTTGCTTGCCGGGGGTGGGACCCAAAACCGCCCAGCGTATGGCCTTCCACCTCCTCGAGCGCAACCGAGATGCCGCGCGCGAACTCTCCAAGGTGTTGGAGGAGGCGATGGTGCGGATCGGCCGCTGCGAGTCCTGTCGGACCTTCAGCGAAGATCCTCGCTGTCCGGTGTGCACCGCCAGAGATCGCGATCCTCGGCTTCTGTGCGTGGTCGAGACTCCGGCGGATATGGCCGCGATCGAATCCGTCACCGGTTATCGGGGGATGTTTTTCGTGCTGATGGGGCATCTTTCTCCCCTCGACGGGGTCGGTCCGGCCGAACTCGGACTCGATCGTTTCCAAAAGCGAATCGAGAGCGAAGGGATCGACGAGGTGGTGCTGGCGACCTCTTCGACGGTCGAGGGGGAGGCCACCGCGCATTATCTGGCGGAGATGGTGCGCGAGCGGGGGATCCGCGCCACCCGTATCGCCCAAGGAGTGCCGATGGGCGGAGAGCTGGAATTCGTCGACGGGGGCACGCTTGCACGGGCGATCACCGCTCGCCGCGATGTGGATGTATGAGCGTGTGTGCAGCGCGCGCAAGCGATGCGCTCAAGCGAGAAAATCGCTTATGCGAATCTGCGATCGATGAAGCGAGAGCCTAAGGCGTGAGCGCCGATTTTTCGAGCGGAACGATCTGGATCGGGGATTGCCTTCGCATCATGCGAGGTTTCGACGAGCGCTCGGTGGATCTCATCTACCTCGATCCGCCCTTCAACTCGAATCGGATCTACCGGGCGGCGCCAGGGACGATGGCCCAAGGAGCGGGCTTTCGGGATATTTGGACCGCCGATGACTTCGATGCCGACGAATACCGAGCGCTGGCGGATCGAAACTTGCAGGCCTCCAAAGTGATCGATCTGGCGAACGAGGTGCAAGGCGCCTCGATGCGCAGTTATCTTTCGTTCATGGCCGTGCGCCTTTGGGAAATGCATCGGATATTGAAAGACGGCGGCAGCCTTTACCTGCATTGCGACCCCGGGGTTTCGCACTATCTCAAGTTGATCCTGGATGCCTTGTTTCAAAAAAGAGGCTTTCAAAACGAGATCGTATGGTGCTACGGCTTGGGCGGTTCCTCGCGCAAGAGATATTCCAAAAAGCACGATGCGATCCTTTTCTATACCAAGGGCGCTTCGAGCCCTTCGACCTTCAACAAACCCTTCGTGCCCTCGACATCGCACAAAATGAAAGGCAAGCCCAAGGGGGCGACGGATGTTTGGGAGATCCCGGCGCTCAACAATATGTCGAAGGAGCGAACCGGCTATCCCTCGCAAAAGCCCTTGGCTCTGCTCGAGCGCATCGTTGCCGCTTCGAGCGATCCCGGCGATATGGTGCTCGATCCATTCTGCGGCTGCGCCACGACCCTCGTGGCGGCGGATCGCTTGCAAAGACGTTGGATGGGGATCGATCGCTCGCCGATGGTCGCCGATCTGGTCGATCGACGCATCCGATGCGATCGCAAGGAGTGGAGCGGGGTCTCGGTATTCACCGACCCGCCGCATCGAGACGAGAGTCGTATCTCGGGCGATGACAATGACCGCAATGCGAATCGACGATGCGAAACCTTGCACCAGGGGCAACGAGAGGATCGAGGATATCGCGTCGGCGGCGACGCCTGCTTCCCCCTCGCCGATATCGACACCGGTATCGATAGCGATAGCGATACCGATACCTCGCCATCCTCGTCCTTGCCCCCGCCCCCGACCCCGACCTTTGCGGGGCGTAGATCGCCCTCGCAAGCGCTTGATAGCACGAAGGTCGCAGGCTCGGCGCTCACCGATATCGACCTCTCCCGCCGCTGAAAAAAAGCGCCGGAAAAACCATCCCCGACGGATTTCAATCAATGAATCAAAGCCCGAAAAATCTCGTTTGGATCGATCTGGAAATGACCGGACTCGATCCCGAGCGGGAAAATATCATCGAAATCGCCACCGTCGTTACCGATGAATCCCTCGACGAGGCGGTGGAAGGACCCTCGATCGTGATCCGCCAGCCGAAGGCGCTTCTCGACAAGATGGATGAATGGAATACCAAGCAGCACGGCCAATCCGGTTTGATCGATCGCGTTCTCGCCAGCACTTGCGACTTGGGACAGGCCGAGGAGCGCACCCTCGCCTTCTTGCAAAAATACCTCCCGCCTAAGGTCTCGCCGATGTGCGGCAACAGCATCTGTCTCGATCGCCGTTTCCTGATCCGTTATATGCCTCGTTTGGAGGCTTTTTTTCACTATCGTCATCTCGATGTCAGCACCGTCAAGGAGCTGTGCTCGCGCTGGGCTCCGAGCCGCTTTCAAAGCGTGGTCAAGGAATCCCGCCATCGCGCGATGCAAGACATTCACGATTCGATCGCCGAACTGCGTTTTTACCGAGAGCATTTTCTGGTGGTCGATTCCCCGCCGGGCGAGGGCTCATCCTTGGGTGAATCCCCATCATCGGATGAATCGAGGAGCGATGATTGATGCTTCGCACTTTTCTTGGTACTTGTCTTGATCCCGAAGCGGCGGCAAGGGTGAGCCGATACCGACCGAGCCCTTCGAAAGAGACGCCATCGCTCGATGGTGCACCGGGTGGCGGATCGGGTGGCGCACCGGATGGCGCACCGGATCTTGCGATCGAGCGAAGCGTTCGGCATTGATCGACTCCGCCTTGTCCGCTCGCTCTAAATCCTTGCCGAGGGCCCTTTATCGGGTATCGGATGCCAGAGCCTTGGATCGCTTGGCGATCGAAAAAGCCGGCATCCCGGCGATCGATCTGATGGAGCGGGCGGGCAAGGAAGCCTTCGTTGTATTGAAAGAGCGCATAGCGCAGCCCCGCCGCTTGGCCGTTTTCGCAGGACCTGGCAATAACGGCGGAGACGGTTTCGTGATCGCCCGCCTCGCCGCCGAGTCCGGCTTCGATCTTTCCTTGTCGATGCTTTGCGCTCCTAAGTCCTTGGCCGGGGCGGCGGCGATGGCGTGGGAGCGATTGAAGGCTTGCCCGGCCTATCCGAGGGTCCGGATCCGCAGGCTATCGAAGGCGGCGGATAAGAGGCAAAGGGAAGGGGATGATTCATCGATCCTTGCCGAGGATATCGATCTCGTCGTCGATACCCTTTTCGGCACCGGCCTTGCCAGGGCGTTGACGGGAGCGGCGGCGAAGGCGGTCAGGGCGATCAACGATTCTCCCGCCCCGGTTCTGTCCGTCGATATCCCATCCGGCCTCGATGCCGACCGAGGTCGGGTATTGCGCGATGAGCAAGGACGAGGCGAGGCGGTCAAGGCGACGCTCACCCTCTCCCTGGTCGTCCCCAAGCAGGGGCTTTTCACTTGCGAAGGCCGTGAATTGTCCGGCGAGATCGTTCATCGGGATCTCGGCCTTCGAGCCGATTCGCCGTCGGCGCCGGTGGTGCCCTCGGCCTACCGTCATCGCTTCGAGGATTGCGTCGGGGTGCTTCCCCCTCGTCCGCTTCACGCCCACAAGGGGGATTTCGGGCATGTCCTGATCGTCGGCGGCGATATCGGCATGGCCGGGGCGGGGCGGCTGGCTGGTGCCGCCGCCTTGCGCTGCGGAGCCGGTTTGGTCACGTTGGCCACTCGATCCGAGCACGCCCCGGCGCTGGTCGCCGCCTTTCCCGAACTGATGGTCAAAGGAGTCGAATCGCCTGACGAGTTGCAGCCGATGATCGAACGAGCGCAGGTGATCGCGATCGGTCCGGGCTTGGGTGTCGGCGATTGGGGGCATTGCCTGCTCGAGCGGGTTTCGAGATCGGGTCGGGCGCTGGTAGTGGACGCCGACGCCCTCAATCTGGTAGCGCAGGACAAGAGCATCGAAGAGAGTATGCGAAAATCCGAAACCATCGTTCATACCCCGCATCCGAAAGAGGCTGCAAGGCTGTCGGGAATATCGACGGCGGATGTCGAGGCCGATCGCTTCGCTGCGGTGTGCGCTCTCGTTCGAGAACGAGGCGGGGTCTGGTTGCTCAAGGGTGTCGGCACCTTGGTGGCGGCGAAGGGCGAGACGATTCGTATCTGCGAGGGAGGCAATCCGGGGATGGCCGTCGCCGGCATGGGCGATGTGCTCACCGGCGTCGTCGCCGCCTTGCTCGCCCAAGGTCTTTGCGGATTCGAAGCCGCCTCCACCGCCGCCTGCTTGCATGCCGCCGCCGGAGATCGAGCGGCTTCCGAAGGGCGGCGAGGACTCATCGCAGGCGACCTCCTTCATCCTCTGCGGCAGTTGGTGGATAGACTATGACGCGGCGATTCTTCGAGTGCGGATGTCGAACCCTCTTATCGGTCGGACATCCCCTTTTATCGACAAGACATCCATCGCCGAGATATCGATCGGCGAGACGTCCGGCGGCTAGAAGTCCAGCGGCTAGACGTCCAGCGGCAAGATATCGATGATCCGCATCGTCGATCCGCATCGTCGTCGATCATCGGATCCTCAATCGACGAACCCGGTATTCGAACTTGCGAACGAGCAGGCCACCGCCGAAGCGGGCGAAGCGCTGGCCGAGGCCGTAGCATCCGAGGCGGGTGAATCCACGGGTGAATCCAAAAGGGGTGGATCCGAAGGAGGGTCGGCGGCGTCTTGCAGGCAAGCGATCTTCATCGGCCTTCGAGGGTCGCTGGGGGTAGGCAAAACCACATTGGTTCGCTCGCTCTTGCGGGCGTTGGGCGTTGCGGGCAGCGTGCGGAGCCCGACCTATACCCTCGCCGAGCCTTATGAGACTCGTATCGGCTCGGTGTGGCATTTGGATCTCTATCGAATGACGGATCCCGACGAACTCGAATATATCGGGATCCGAGACCTCATCGCCTCGTCGACCCTTTGCTTGATCGAATGGCCGGATCGCAGGTCGGGCGAGAGGCTCGTCTTCGACCTGCTCGTCGATATCGAGATCCCCGACGAATCCGAAGACGGGACTCGAGGAGATCGAGATGGGGGCGAAGCGATCCGGCGGCTATCATTCACCCCCGGGAGCGAGATCGGGCGAGCGATTTCGCTTCGTTCCAAGCGCTCTCTTTCCGAAGGTTTGGGGGCTCGATGATCGGTGCAGGGCCGGTCGAGGGCCATAAGAAACGGCGGTATTGCCGCTCGATATTCTCGTTCGAATGGCTGATTTTTCGAATACCGATTCGGGGATTTAGACTTAAAATTTCCCTTATGGAATTCCCCCCTCTCGGATTATCGAGTTGAACTCGCCTTTTGAATCC
>JFBG01000033.1 GCA_000583135.1 Thioalkalivibrio sp. HK1 | reverse complement strand
ACGCTGTCGATCAAAACGACTCGCCTCGCCCAATAATCGCCGTTTTGCTTCCGGTGTGATATCACCCTCGCAGGCTCGGCGCTTGCGAGGGTGATTTTTTATGAGGTTTGGCCGGCATCGATGCTCGCCGTGCAAGTGCCGGCCGATGGGTATCGTTGAGATGAGGGACCGCTGCAGCCCCCTTGTCGACCTTGCTCGGATGAGGTATCCGTCTCGGGCCATTTCCTTTGGATTCACCCCGTTTCGCTCGCATCGATCAAGGGAAAGAGAAGGGCTTGGGTGTTGGGGGCGAAATCCTCCGGGACATCATCTGCGGCAAAGCGCTCGATATTTGCGAAGACCAAGGAAAAATAGGGGTCGGATTCCTCACCGCCCATTTCGGAAAATGCGCTGTCTTTCCATGTTGCGGTTGCCGCTTTCCAAGGGTCTTTTTTCGCTCGCACCGAGGTCATCGCGAAGGTCGTCGATGTTTCGGGAAAAAACGCCAAGGGGCGAGTTTGCCCTTGTTGCCAGGCATCTAGCCATGAGAGCAAAGTCTTTTTTGGCTCGTTCGGGGCGGCGATGGTTTCGGTCTTCCATTTTCCGCTCTTGTGATCGTAGTGAACGATAGCGGCAGGGCAGGCTCGGCCTTCGAAAATGCTCCATGCCAGCTGGCGAAGATAGGCCTCGAACCGGTCTTTCGCCCGCAAGGATCCGATGCGCCAAAAAACCATCCTTTGGGAGTCTGCATTTCCGGTGAGATAGTTGGATCGATCGTCCCCGATCGTTCCGAATAGACGAAAGCCGTTCACTTTGATATCGATCGTCTTCGGAGCGGCATCCAAAAGAGCTCGATGGGGTTCGAGTTCTTTTTCCAAAGAGGCGATCATCGTTCTTTGACGTTCCAGATCGACCTGCCCGAAAACGCCGTGCGGAATCTCTCCCTTGCCTTGCAATATCGTCAGGCTATGCTCGATGCCCCGCTCCTTTTTTCGGTGGCGAAAGAGGGCGCGGCGAACGCCGTATCTCGAAAGGGGATCCAAAGAAAACATCTCTTCGTTTTCAAGACCGACCTCGGGGCGGCGAAGCCGGATGCGAAGGCTTTTATCGAGAAAATACCTGGTCGGGTTGGTGAAAAAGTCGATGAGATCATCGAGCATCACCGATCCCGAATCAGCATCGCTCTTTTTTATATCGAAAGCCTGTGCTACCGGTTCGATGCCGGGATCGTCGGAGAGAGCGCATTGCAGCCGTCGATCGAAGGATGCATCTTTTCTCGGATCGCCTTCCAAGGCTTTTGCCGCCTCGCACATCTCTTTCGAATAACTGAAAAGAGGGGTTCGATGCTCTTTATCACAATGCTCAGGATCCCGAGGTTTGAAATAACGGGGGTTGAAGGGTTGCAAGGGATGGCGGTAGAGCATTCGCCCTTCGAGATCGCCGGCGTCGGGGAATCTCTTTTTCAGATAGTCGATCCATTCCCCGACGAGTATCGAAGGGGGGATCGCCTCGTCGTTTCTGAGGTTGCGGCCGGTATAGCTGACGATGAAACAATCCCGGGCGGCCAGCAGGGCTTCCAAGAAGGCGAAACGATCCTCCAAACGCAGGTCTTGATCCCCCTCTTCGGGATTGGCCGCCACCAGATCGAAAGTCGGAATCGAGGGGTTGCGCGGAAAAACCCCGTCGTTCATGCCGACGACACAAACCACCTTGGCGGGGAATATCCGGCCCTGGGCAAGACCCATGACCGTCGCCGCCTCGGCAAGGCGCACCGATTCCATCGATGATCCGTCGGCCATCTTTTCGAACACGTCTCGAACCACGGCGAAATCGATGGGCATCGCATCTTCGGGCGATGGGTGGGGCGCTGCCTCTTTCAAGAATTTTTCGATCAATCCTCGGATCCCTTCGATATCGTCCAGGATATCGAATCCGCTTTGCGACCCATGCGCCGGGGTGCGGAAAAAACGATCGACGATCCCGTGCAGTTCCTCGCCCCATTGCTTCGCCGAGCGTTTTCTTCCTCGATCGCTCAAAGTGCGAAGAGCGAAGATGGCTTCGCAGTAGGAAACGAAACCCCCGAGTTGTTCGTAGTCGCCGGTGCCCGGATCCAAGCCACCGACCCCTCGGATAGGGCAAGGCACGAGATCGCAGACGGAATCGTCATCGTCGGTGACGGCGTAGCCGATCAGCAGTCGCCTCAAACCGGCTCGCCAGCTGTTTTGCGGCCCTTGCGGCAGGCCCTCGGCGGCCCGGTGATCGGCGTCGATCCCCCAGCGGATGCCCGCATCGCGAATCCATTGCCGGATGGCGGGCAGGCTCGCCTCCTCGATCCCGAAACGGGCGCGTACCGCCGCCGAATCCAAAGGCGCCAACGCTCGCTGCGCCTCGTAGCGGGAGGTGGGCAGGGAAAGCAGATCGACGAAGGCGCGTATCGTGGAGGAATCGCCCTGCCGGGCACGCGCGATCCGTACCGAAATTGTTCCCTCGGATTCGAAAACGGCTTTGATGGCCGGGCCGTGGGTGGCGGTATCGGGGGTCAATATCAGGATATCGGCCAAGGAGATCGAGTGATCGCGCTGCATGATATCGAGCAGACGATCGTGCAGGACTTCGGCCTCTCGAATCGCCGAGTGGCAGACGTGGATCTGTAGGGAATCGTCGTCTTCGTCGAAGTCCCTTTTCAGGGCACACGCGCCTTCGGCGGCGGGGACGAGTTCGAGGATATCGCGTTGCACCTCGGCCAGCCGGGAGCTCTTTTCCCCGGCCTCGTAGCAGTCGATCTCTTCTTCGTTCTCCCCCACCAAGCGGTCGAAGCTCGAACGGCCGGCGCGCGCCCAAGCCGCGACCAACTCGTTGCCGATATCGAAATGCTCCTCCGGTGATTCGATATCGATGCCATGCCTGCGATTGACCTCTCGAGGGGTGCGAATCGCGCTCCAGTATTGCGAGGAGGGGCTCAAGATGAACAGGTTCAGATCGAACGCTCTCTTTCGATCCGCCTCTTTCAGCGTTTCGAGAAATTCGAGGTAGGAAGGGGTGAACGAGGACACGCCGAAGAAGAAGGCGCGCTTCGGCCAACAAGCCCCGGGTACGGCGGGTACGGATCGGCTGCGAAGCGCTTGTCGAAAGGCCGAGATGACATTGACCCAGTGAAGCGCTTTCGGATCGTCTTGGATCAGCCTTTGCCAAAGACGGATTTGCCAGCAATATTCTCGATCGGGGGCGGGTTTTGTATCCTCCCATTCCCGGACCCGGTCGGGGCGATAGAGCAGGCAGCGGTCGTAGACCTTCGCCAGACTGTCGGCGAGGTCGAAGGTGCGCTTGGGGTCACTGCCATCTCGCCAGGCATTCGGGATATCATCCGATGGATCGTCGAAATCGAGGAGGAGATCGTAAAGACGCCAGCGCAGGCGATTCGGGGCGTAGAGATGATCCAAAGGCAGATCCGGAATCGCGCGGCGCATCATCGACCATGCGAACTCCGCCGGCAATTCGAATTCGAGATTGGCGGCGATCCCCGTACCGCGGGCGATTTCAAGGCGCAGCCAGCGCTCGATGGTTCGATCGGGGACGACGATGCGCTCGACTTCGAAGGGATCGCTCACCGGGGATTCGCGCAGGAGGCGAACCAAGCGTTCGGCGAGGACTTCAAGGCGGTTGGAATGAAAGGCTCTCATCGCTCGGTATCGAACAAGGCGATCATCCGTGTTTGGAGGGAGGCGCTACGGACCCCGGCCTCGTGGCGAAAGGAAGATTTGGCAAGGATCGACGATCATACCCAAGGTCATTGTCCGGCAAGTCCGATCGCCGGATCGATGCCATCGATGCCCCTCGCCCGACCCCCGCCCGCTGCAATAATCACGAGCCTTTCGACGACTTGAGGGTATGATTGGGGGGTGCAAGTGGATGGGCTGCGGTCTTTGTCGGCCGAAACCAAGGCCGATCGAGCCCGATTCACAAAGCGCACCGGGGGTGCGAAAATTCCCCGATGGTTGCGCAAGCAAAGCCGATGATACGAGAGTCCGCTTGCCCATCGAATCCGGCGGCCGGACATCGGATCGACATCGGTCGGCGCTTTTTTCCGATGCCCGCTCTCTTTTCAGGGCTTTTCATTTCGCAATACGAGGGTTGCGCAGACGATCGAGACAGGGCAAACGATCGGCACATCGTCTTTGCCGGTCTTCTCGCTCGCAAAGCACTCCGAACCCTTCTCGGATCGACTTTTACCGGCTCCTATCGGGTCGCAAAGAGGTCGAAAGGACGGCAAATCCGCTCGATCGAATTCGCCCCCTCACCGACACCTCTATATTCCAAAGGCGATAAATAAGATGCACCGATTCATTCGCATAGCGACGGTCCTGATAGGCGCGGCGTCATTCATGCTCGCAGGCCAGTCATTCGCGCAAATGGAAGCGGCGCATGACTGCGTGACGGTGACTGAAGAAGTGAGTGCGAGTCCATATAGGAACCACTTGGTACTATCGAATAATGACGCTTGCGATCACAGTATCATTGTGAGGTATCGACTGTATGTATCATCTACGAACTGTCTACAGAGCAATTTTACCTTGAACGTCGGTGTTACGCATCAGGGGATCCCGCTAGAACGTTTTCCGAATATGTGCGTTCAATATACCAATGCGGCGCACCAAGAGGCTTCCGGATTTAGCAGCTGCGGGTCGCTCCCGACGGGTTGCAGGACCTCGGGTTATGCCATAGTCGTTCCCGCTGCGCTCCCCCCTCGTTCGGGAACGATCCAAGTCACCCCGGCGGGAACTTTGGAGATAGACGAAGGGAGTTCGGGCTCTCTCTCGGTCGCACTCAGCATCTCCCCGAGAAAGAATGTAACGGTGACCCTTTCGAAGACCAATCCGGATGTGACCCTCTCCCCGACCTCCTTGAGTTTCACTCCCTCGAATTACTCCACCGCGCAATCGGTCTCCGTTTCCGCCGCCGATGATACGGATCTGGCGCCCGATACCGATACGATCACCTTTACCGCATCGGGAGGCATCACCGCTCCCGCCGTGACCAAGGCGGTTGCCATCGATGACGACGACAAACCGACGGGAACGATAACGCTGGCCCCCGCCGGGGCGTTGACCATCGACGAAGGAGAATCGGGTACCTTCTCGGTCAGCCTCAGCGCCGCCCCGGGCGGGGATGTGACGGTCTCCTTGTCGAAGAGGAATGCGGATGTGACCCTCACCCCGGCTTCCTTGACCTTCACCACCTCGAACTACTCGACGGCGCAAACGGTCACCGTCGCCACCCGCGCGGACGACGATGCGGGGAACGATACCGACACCATCACCCTGAGCGCATCGGGGGGGATCGAAGCACCGAACGTCACGAAGTCGATCACCATCGAGGATGACGACGAGCCGGAGTTCACTTTGACCGCCACCCGATTGACCGTGGCCGAGGGGGGGCAGGTCTCCTTCGGGTTACGCCCGGCGACAAGACCCTCGGAAAATATCATTTTGCGATTGCGAGCCTATAAGGGCCTGACTATCTATAACGATCTCGACATCGATATGGATCCCAATATGGCGGGGAGCCAGATTCAAGCGGACTTCCATCGATACGGTCAGACGAATGCTTGGAATCAAAACCGAACGATAACCCTCACCGCAGCCCAGGACGCTGATGCGAACGATGAATCGGTGCAGGTTGTCGGGTACGCAAGAAACGGGGATTACGAGCAAGAGCCGGTGACGGTGTATGTCACCATCACCGACGACGACCAAGTATCGGGGACGATCGATGTCACCCCGGCGGCCTTGACCATCGACGAAGGGAATTCGGGGACTCTCCAAGTCAGTCTCAGTGCCGCCCCGAGGGGGACTTCGACGCTCACTTTATCGAAAACCAACCCGGACGTGACCCTCTCGCCGACCTCTTTGACCTTCAACGCCTCGAATTATTCCACCGCCCAATCGGTCACCGTTTCCGCAAGTCAAGACACCGATCCCGACGACGATACCGATACCATTACCCTTTCCTTGAGCGCAACGGGAGGCGTTATCGCTCCCTCCGTGACCCGAGCGCTTACCATCGAAGATAACTACATCCTATCGGGAACGATCCAAATCACTCCGGCGGGGACCTTGGAGGTGGAAGAAGGGAGTTCGAGTTCCATCTCGGTCAGTCTCGATACCGCCCCGAGCGACGATGTAAGGGTGACGCTTTCGAAGACCAATGCGGATCTGACCCTCAGCCCGACGACCTTGACCTTCACCCCCTCGAACTACTCCACCGGGCAATCGGTCTCGGTTTCCGCAGCGGAAGATGGGGATCAGGCGGACGATACCGGCTCGATCACCTTGAGCGCAACGGGGGGCATCGTCGCTCCCTCCGTGACCCGGTCGGTTGCCATCGTCGACAACGACCTGCCGGCGGGAACGATAGAAGTCACCCCGACCGGGACGTTGACGATCGACGAAGGAGCCTCGGTCACCCTCTCGGTCACCTTGGGCGCCGCCCCGAGCAAGAACGTGACGGTCTCTTTGTCGACGGGCAATTCGCAAGTGACCCTCACCCCGGCTTCTCTGACCTTCACCCCCTCGAACTATCACATCGCGAAAACGGTCACCGTCTCGGCAGATCAGGATCCCGATGACAACGACGAGAGCGACACGATCACCTTGACGGCATCGGGAGGAACCATCGCTCCGAACGTAACCAGAGCCCTTACCGTCATCGATGACGAAATAATAGGAACGATTCAGGTCACTCCTTCGGGAGCGCTGACCATGAGAGAGGGCACCACGTCTCGCTTCCGGATCAGTCTCAGCGACGCCCCCGACGCACAGGCGACGGTCTCGCTTTCGAAGACGAATCCGGATGTGCTCGTGTCTCCGAGCTCGTTGACCTTCGACCCTTCGAACTACTCGCAAGATCGATGGATCACGGTGGTCGCAGGCGAGGATGATGACGTGGAGAACGATAAAGACACGATCTCCATTGAAGTATCGGGAGGGATCAGCGCTCCGAGCATCACCAAAGCCGTTACCATCACCGATGACGAAATACTGGGAACGATTCAGGTCTCTCCTGCGGGAACGCTGATCATCAGAGAGGGCACCACGTCTCGCTTCCGGATCAGTCTCGGCGTCGCCCCTGACGCACAAGCGACGGTCTCGCTTTCGAAGACGAACCCGGATGTGATTGTGTCTCCGAGCTCGTTGACCTTCGACCCTTCGAACTACTCGCAAGAGCAATGGGTCACGGTGGACGCAAGGGAGGATGATGACGAGGAGAACGATGAAGACACGATCACCATCGAGGTCTCGGGAGGGCTCGTCACTCCGAGCGTATCGAAATCGCTCACCATCTTGGATGGCGATTCCCAGCCGCCGATCGCTCCCCCGACCTCTTCGATTTATTTGGGAGGCGTCGTCGTCACCCCGTCGATTCTCACCCTCGCCGAGGGGGAAAGGGCGATCTTCTCCGTCGGTCTCGATACCGCCCCGACCTCGGATGTGACGGTCGATCTGTCGGGGACGAACTCGGATGTAGGGCTTGCGTTCGACGCCATCACCTTCACTCCATCGAATTGGCAGCAAATGGCCGATGTCGCGATCTTCGCGCTCGAGGATTCCGATACGACGAACGACTCCGATACCATCGCCTTTTCCATCGAGAATCTGGCGCTTCATTCGCTTGCGGTTTTCATCTCGGATAACGATAGCGTCCCCAAAGCGCCGATCAAGGCCCAGGCTTTGGCCATTCCCCCGCCGGAATCGGGGGACGATATGACCTTGCGCATTCGCTGTCGGCAGGATTCACCTTGCCATATCCTCTTGGATTGCTCCACGCAGATCGATGGGAAGGTCTTCGAGGGGCGCTTGCCAGACCCCATCCCCGCGCGCGGATCCATCTCCCTTTCCGCTGCCGATATCCAACGCCATACCGGATGGATATCGCTGGGGTTCGACGGTCGATTGGGCTGTTCTTTGCGTAGCGACGATCACATCGGCTCCCAAGTTTGGACGCGCTCGGGGGATAACATCCTCGTCAATAACAGCGCGATCATTCGCAGCCACCCCGAGGGTGGGGAGTTCCGGGCGGATATCGAGTCGATCCCCTCCCCCGAATCCTTCGATGCGCCCAATATCAGGATTCGATGCAACTCGGAAGAGGCGCACTGCTCCGAGATTCGCTTCTTTTGCTACACCGACGATGGAGCGAGGTACGAAACGACCTTCGACGGCTTGGCTCGGGGTCGAACCCTCCACCTGCAATCGGAAGCCTTGGCAAGGGAACTTCAGGTTCGTTGGAAGAACTTGGGTCTGACATGCGAGGTTCGCTCGAATGCCAGATTCACCGCACAAGTGCTGGCCCGAACGGGCGGCGGGGGGGCTCTGGTCAACAACAGTGCGACCGGGGGAAGATGACGAAGCGTTGTTATTCGATATAACTTGCTATCCGATATAGCTTCCCTTTGAACCCCTTCGTTCGCATTACCGAAGGATGAGCCGAAGGATTGGCCAAAGAATTGCGAAAATAGCGAGGATATTCTTTATTCAGTTGCATTCAGTTGCATTCAGTTGCATTCAATTACATTCAATCATATCCAAATCATATCGAAAAGCATTCAATCGTAGCGTTTATGGCCCCGTCTTCTCCGGCCGGTGCGTTGCACGATCACGCCCCGCAGGCAGGAGGGTCGATCCTTGATATCGATATCGGGCCAATCGGGGTCGAGGGCCACGAGCCTCGAGGCGGCGCCGGCATCGTCGCATATCAGTTGACGGAAGATATATTCCCCGTCGATCTCGGCCAGTACGAAGGCGCCGTCTTTGATCCTTTCGCCGGGGTCGATGATGATGACGCAACCGAGATCGAACTCGGGAGCCATGCTCTTGTCGATGACCTGCAAGGCGAAGGGCTCGGCTTCGATGCACGTCGAGGGCTGATCGATCACCTTCGAACCGTCATCGATCGCGATTTCGAAGGAGTCGGATTTCGAAGACGAGGCTTTCATCGACTTGCCGTGGAATTCGCGATCGGATCGATGGATTTATGAGGGATGAACAGACCGCAGCCGAGCAGGGTGTCCTCTTCGAATCCATGCCTTCGGATCGCGATCGAGGCTTTGATATCGAGATCGGCGATCAGCAGGCTGCGGGTGGGAAGCGCACCGGTCGGGGTCTTGATCCGATTTCTCAGGCCGCAGATCGTCCGCGGCGATCGATGGGTCAAAGCCTCGATCGATGAGCGCCATCGCGCGATGAACCTTTCTTCATCGCCGCTCTCGTTGCCACCTTCGTCATCGTCGCCCTTCGCTTCGGTGGCATCGGAATCCTCATCGAGGAGATGGCGGGCGAAAAGGGTCGGGGAAGCGGCGAGGGGGCGAACGCGGGCCTCGCCGATATCAAGCCGAGTCATATCCAGATCGAGACGATGCCCGCAAAGGGCTTTGGCCTCTGGCGCGCGCCGTGCCGGAATCCGCAGCTTTAGCGAGGTGCGGTGCGACAGGAGCAGCCATTGCCCCGATGCATCATCGGGTCGCTCCCAGCCATTGCCGGAGGCCGCGCCGTGGATGGGGTGAATGCCGGCGGCGGGCTCGTTTTCCATCCAAGGCAGCCTTTCGACCACCGCGCTGCGAAGGGCCCAAGCATGATCCGTCGGAAGACGACCGCCTGCGATGCGAAAGGCGATTTCCACGATTTCTTCCGGCGCATCCGGCCCTTCCGGCGCATGCGCCATGATCGGATCAGTGCACATGCGCTTTCGAATCAGATTCTTTCCCTTTTTCCCTGACCGAGGTGGATTCGAAGGCGGCATTCCCCGATGTCTCGTTCTTCGCCCCGGTGGGATGGGAGACGAAGGCGCTTTCGAGCAGATCTTCCCAATTCTCCGGGGTGTCGGCGAAGGGCGGTTTGATATCGATGCGCAAAAAGCGCTCGCTGCCGGAGCGTTTTTTCACCGCCTGCACGAGGTCTTCGAAGGATTGAAGGTCGAATTCCTCGATCAGGATATCGCTGATGCGCAGCATGGTTTTTTCTTCCCTCGCTTTGGAGTCTAAGAATCGGGGGCGCCGCCGACGGCATCGAAACTGCGGATGCGAAGGAGTGTGCGCGGCGATGCCGCCTCGTCGATGAAGGCGCTGCGACAATGAAGGATATTGTTGCAGATGATGCCCTCGCCCGCCTCGAAGCGGATCATCAAGGCATCGCGCGCAAGGGTGTCGATGGTCTTGCGCAAGGCGATGCGGGCTTCGGCGATCGAGGGCGTATCCCGCCATCGGATCGACCGGGTGCGGGAGGTGTAGCGCATGGACAATCGGGGCCTCGAATCGGCGCTTGACGGGGTGGAAAAAGAGAAGACCGGACCGCTTCGGCAAGGGCGAAGGCATCGCCCCTTTTCGTCGAAGACCGCAGGAACGCTCATCGCTTGCGGATGCATCAGGGCTTCGACGAGGCTCGGATCGTGATCGTGAAGGGCGATGAAAAGACGATCGGGATCGATGAAGCCGTTTTCGCCGCCGCTTGCCGCCGGCCGTTCGCAATGCATCGCGATCGAGCGGATGGGGCGCTCGCAAGGGTGATAGTAGCCATCGCTATGCCAGTTCAATGCCCGGTCGGTGAAGGGGATCATCTCCCCGGCGGGGGCACCGGCAGCGGGGGTGTTGCGAACGCTCACGATACCGAAGGCGTCGGCATCGAGGCTGAAATCGCGGCGGACAAGACCCAAGGCATGGGCGAAGCGATCGAGGGCGCATCGATCCGCCGTATAGGGCGGTGCGAAACGATATAAAGCGAAGTTGAAGCGATCGCATCGGTGCAAGATTGCCTTGCGCTCGGCGTCGGTGGGCTGCGCGGGGTTCGAAATGTCGATGATCGTTCGAATGGAGTCTTCGATGTCGCGTTCTCGGCGAGAATCGATCCATCGGCGAAGGGTGCTTGAATGCATGATGGCTTCGGGCGGCTATGTCGAGCGGCTGTGAAAAAGACGATATCCAAGCGATGAGATATTTCGAAGATGGTATCGTTGATATCGTCGATATTCCCTTGGAGATCGTGAGGAGGATCGGGCGCCATCGAAGCGTTGAAGTTCGCAAACGATATCATGATCCCATCGCTTGGTTTTTTGGCCCGTTGACGGTCGGGGCATTTCGTTGTTAGCCCTTCGCCGTTGACCTTTCGCTTTGCCTTTTCACAGATCCGATCGCCCATGCTCGCAACCCCCTCAGGTAGCCGCGAAACCGTTTTGGTTATCGAGGATAACCGCGATATCGCCGAGATGGTTTGCGCCTTTCTCGAGCGGCGGGGTTATCGAGTGGACTATGCCGCAAATGGCATCACCGGCTTGAACTTGGGTAGCAACCAAGAGGTGGATGCCATCGTCTTGGATCTGATGCTACCGGGCCTCGATGGGCTGGATCTTTGTCGGCGCCTGCGCGAGGATGCTCGCAGCGACGTTCCGATTTTGATGCTGACCGCCCGCGATACCCTCGAGGACAAGATCGCCGGATTGGATGCCGGGGCGGATGATTATCTGATCAAGCCTTTCGAGATCGAGGAACTCGAAGCCCGATTGCGGGCATTGCTGCGCCGTCGAAAGGGACTCATCGCCCCGCAGATCCTCCAAGTGGGGGATTTGATTCTCGACCCCGCCACCCTTCGGGTCGAGCGCGCCGGGGTCGTGATTCCCATCACTCCGATCGGCTTCAAGATTCTTTCCCTGTTGATGCGGGCATCGCCGAGGGTGGTCGGTCGCCGCGAGATCGAAAGCGAGATCTGGGGTGATTTTCCACCGGACAGCGACGCCCTGCGAAGCCATCTTTATATCCTTCGCCAAGCGGTGGATCGCCCCTTCGCCCGCCCGTTGATCCATACTCGCCCCGGGACGGGTTATCGTTTGAGCGAATGAGGATGAATGATTCTCGTTGTCACATTGGAGAGATTAAGAGTCATGAGCACCGAATGGATCGTCGCGATATCGGCCCTCGCCGCCTCTCTCGCTTTCGTATTGGGTCTTTTTCTTTGGATTCGTCGCATGATCAGGCAAGAGAGCGAATGGAGGAGGAGAGGATCCATACTCGATGTCGAACGCATCAGATCCGATTTCGAAGCGACTGCGGCCGAGGTGAAAGAGGAGATCTTGGCGGAGACGTTGAAAGGATTCACGCAGGTGGCGGATTTTGCGGTGACGAGGGCTGTGGATCTGGCGGCGACAAGGGCAGCGAACTTGGTGGCGGCCAAGGCCGCGGATCTGGCAGCGACCAAGGCCGCCGAGGAAGTCTTGCGCAAATACACCGATATCGATGACAAGAGTCTCGATGGCTTGACTGTCCTTCGCCCGGAAACGCTCGATCGATCATCGGGACCTGAGTAAAATCCCGGATCGCCGAGGATCGAGGATAAGATGAAAGTGGCCGATCCTTGTTCCTTGCCGAGATTCCTCGATCGAGAAGGATGAATGCCCCTCGACGATGCTCTTTCGCTTCGATGGAGCGCCATGAGGCGGGGCGTTGTCGTATCGATAACCGAGGGGGATCGAGCCGTCATCGTCGATTCGCTTCACAATCTTTGACCGCCACAAGCCATTCGTCTTTTCCATCACCCGCCTTGTCGAAGCCAAGGTCCGAGGCGATCGATCCTCGCTTTTCGTCCCCTAGCCATCGGATGCCCTTCGAGAATCCTCGATGCCCTTCGAAGTCGAACCCGACCCCCCTTCATCGGAAGTCCCGGCGAAGACAAGTCGTCGAAAGGCGCATAAGACGAAGGGCGGGTTGGGGCGGCGTCTCGGACTCGTCTTTTTATTGCAGGCGGCGTTCATCAGCCTTGCCGCGATGATCGGGGTCTATGCCGCTGCGCTCACCATCGAAGAGGTATTGATCCGGCGCGCCCTCGAGGAAGAGGCGATCTGGTTCTGGGAGCGCTTTGCGCGTTCGAACGATTTTCCCTTGCCCGATACCCTGAACCTCACCGGCTATATGAGCGATATTCGCGCCGAGCCCGAGGCGCTCGACGCTTCGGTACCGACATCGATCGCGGATTTGGCGCCGGGCTTTCACGATTTGCCGGCGGCGGCGGGTTTTTCGGTGGTCTACGTCTCGCAGCGAGAAGGGCGCACGCTTTTCCTGGTGTTCGACGGCGAGCGGGCCAGCGATCTCGCATGGTGGTTCGGATTGGTTCCTTTGGCGGGCACGCTGGCGCTGCTCTATCTCTTCACTTGGCTCGGCTATCACCAGGCCCGACGGGCGATCTCCCCGATCTTCTGGCTGGCGCGGCAGGTAAGGCGCCTGGATCCGATGGCACCCGATCCATCGACCTTCGATCCCCAAGGCCTGCCACCCAATGCCGATGCCGAGATCCGGGATCTGGCGGCGGCCTTGGAAAGGCTCTCGGGTCGGATCAACGAGCATATCGAGCGGGAGCGGGATTTCACCCGCAATGCCAGCCACGAACTGCGCACCCCGCTGACGGTGGTGCGCCTTGCCGCCGGGGCTCTGAAAGAGCGCATCGCATCGTCCGAACTCGCCGGAGATCCCCAAGCGGGCGAGGCGTTGGCGCGGATCGCTCGGGCGGCGCATGAAATGGAGGAGACGACCGGGGCCTTGTTGTTGCTGGCCCGGGCGTCGGATCGAAGGCTCTCCTCGATTCAGGTGGATCTGAACGAGATCGTCGACCGACAGTGCGATCGAGCCCAAAGCCTTCTCGCCGATAGACCGATCCGCATCGAACGATATTTGGGGTCGCCTTTGACGGTTGCCGCCGACCCCGGGGTGCTTTCCGTACTCGTAGGCAATCTGCTGCGCAACGCCGTGCAATACACATCGAAGGGAACGATCGAGGTGCGGATCGAGGGCGAGCAGTTGAGCATCGAAGATACCGGTATCGGTATCGCCCCCGAGAAACTCGGCTCGGTCTTCGAGCCCTTCGTGCGCGCCGGGGAGGTCGCCTCGAGCGTGGCGGCCCTTGAAAAACCCGAGGGGATCGGGCAGGGGCACGGGGTGGGATTGTCGATCGTCAAGCGGCTTTGCGATCGTTTCGGGTGGCAGGTGACGCTTGCAAGTCGAATCGGTCAAGGGACTTGCGTGCGGGTGGATTTCTCGTCGACGCTTTCGATATCGGATCCGATCGAAGACCCCTTGCCGGCATCGTCGGATCGGGCATCGGGGATTTGAATTTGAAGGTGTCGTCGATCCCGTCGATTCTCTCGCTCCCACCATACTCACTCATGCGCACGATCGCCGAGAGGAGCCGAGCACTATCGAGGCCGAGCGCGAGCGCAAGGGCGTTCTCGGATCGCGGATCTCTTCACACCATCTTCACGCCAAGACCATCAAACTCCCTGGCATGATGAGCGATCGAATACCCGAGGATGAAGGCGGTCTCGCCGAAAACGAGCCGTCGGCGGCAACGCCCAAGCCGTCGCCGTGGCGGCGAGCGCTGCGCTGGTTGATCAACGATCCCGCCGCTTTCGAGCCCGCCGCCGGCAGCCGAGCCCCGGCGGAAGAGGGATCGAATGGGGCTTGCGCGAACAGGGTCGACCCCTTGCGAGCCTCCTTCTTCGTCGCCTTGCATCTCGTTTGCTTGTTGGTGGTGGTGGTCGGGGTCTCGAAGGCGGCGTTGGTCCTGTGCGCGATCTTGTATTTCCTGCGCATGTTTTTCATCACCGGCTTTTATCACCGTTATTTCTCGCATCGCGCCTTTCGTGCCGGCAGGTGGATGACGTGGACGATGGCGGCCCTCGGGTGCACCGCAGGCCAGCGCGGCCCTTTATGGTGGGCCGGACACCATCGCATCCACCATCGCTTCTCCGATACCCCCGACGATCCGCATTCCCCTCGCCACCGGGGGCGCTGGTTCAGCCACTGCCTGTGGTTTCTCAGCCCCCGAAGTTTCGCGGTGCCGACCGAGCACGTTCGGGATTGGATGCGCTTTCGCGAACTGAGAATCTTGGAGCGCATCGATTCCGTGCCCTTCATCTTGCTGGGGGTCGCTTGCGCGCTTTTGGGCGCTTGGCTCGATCGAGCCTATCCGGCCCTCGAAACCGGTGCGGGGCAGATGTTCGTATGGTTCTCGATATCGACGGTGCTCGTCTATCACGCCACCTATACCATCAACTCCTTGGCTCACGGCTTCGGGAGTCGACGCTACGACACCCCCGACGATAGCCGCAACAATGCGTGGTTGGCGCTGATCACCCTGGGCGAGGGCTGGCATAACAACCATCATCGGTATCCGATATCCGCTCGCCAGGGTTTTCGTCGGTGGGAGATCGATCTCACTTGGTTGGGGCTGCGGGCCTTGGCGGCGGTGGGCCTGATCTCGGATTTGAGACCGGTCCCCGATCGACTGCTTCGAAACGCCGACGCTTCGGATCATCGCCCGCCCGAGCCCGCATCTCCCGCCGGCTCATCGAGTTCGATCGGCGATGTATCCGGCGATACATCCGGCGATATATCCGCGCCGGGCGAGCAAAGCCTTGAAAAGCGGCGAGGATCGAGACGATGCGAATGCGCATCGCGGTGATAGGAGCCGGGATCTCGGGCATGACGGCGGCTTGGATCCTTTCCAAACGCCACGAGGTGAGCCTCTTCGAAGCCGACGCTCGAGCCGGCGGGCATACATCGACGGTGCAGGTAGCGGAGGGGGATCGAACGATCGGGATCGATACCGGCTTCATCGTTTTCAACGAACCCAACTACCCCAATCTTTGCCGTCTTTTCGATGCCCTCGATGTCGCCTCGCATCCATCGGACATGAGTTTCAGCGTGCGCTGCGAGGCGACCGGTTTCGAGTACAACCCGAGCACCCTTTCCTCCTTGCTGGCCGGGTGGCGGAATTTCCGCAGCGCAGGCTATCGACGCCTGCTGATCGATATCGTGCGCTTTCATCGAGATGCCATTCGAAGGCTGGATGCCCCGCCGAGCGCAGGGGGGATCGACGATCGTTTGAGCGTCGATCAATATCTCGAAGAATCGGGCTACGGCGAGGACTTCGCCCGGCACTATTTTTTACCCTTGGGATCCTCGCTTTGGTCCTGCCCGGCTTCGAAGTTCGGGGAGTTTCCGGCGCGCTTCGTCCTTGAATTCCTGCGCAACCACGCCATGCTGCGATTGCGCGCTCGCCCGCAGTGGCGTTGCGTCAGCGGCGGCTCGTCGCGCTATATCCCGCCTCTTACAGCCCCCTACCGGGATCGATTGCACCTTCGTGCCAAAGTCGTTCGGGTGCGCCGGATGGCCCAAGGGGTGGGTTTGGATTTCGCCGACCGGCGAAAGGATGAGTTCGACGAGGCGGTCATCGCCGTGCATGCCGATCAGGCGCTGGCGATGCTCGATGCCCCGGAGGAGGAGGAATCCTTCGTCCTTCGCGCATTTCCCTACCAACGTAACGAGGCGGTGCTGCATACCGATACCCGTTTTCTTCCTCGCCGGCCGAGGCTTCGGGCCAGCTGGAATTACCGCATCCCCGCCGCTTGCGAAGGCAAGGTCATGATCAGCTATTGGATGAATCGTTTGCAGCGATTCAAGGCCAAGCAAGATTATTGCGTCACCCTCAATCCAAATGCCGATCTCGATCCCGATCGGGTGATCCGGCGTTTCGATTATGCGCACCCCCTTTTCGGCCCGGGCCGCAGCGAAGCGCAAAGGGCGCAGCCTGGCTTCGTTCGCCGCCGCCGGCTGTCCTTTTGCGGGGCGTGGTGGGGTGCAGGCTTTCACGAGGACGGGGTCAACAGCGCCCTCGAGGTGGCAGCGGGTTTCGGGATGGATATGGGGATCGATCGATGAACAGCCGTCTTTATATCGGCACCGTGCACCATCGGCGGATCACGACCCCTGCCCACGCTTTTCGCTATCGCCTCTTCATGCCCTATCTCGATCTCGACGAACTGCCCGATCTCCTCGACCCCCTGTGGTTTTGCTCGGCGCGCAAAACCGCTCCGATCCGCTTTCGCCGAGAGGATTATCTCGGCTCCCATCCGGCTTCGGCATCTCGCCCCTTGGCCCGAGCGGTGCGAGATCTCGTCGAGGAGCGGCTTTCGGATCGCCCCCGAGGATCCATCCGTCTATTGGCTCACCTGCGCTATTTCGGCCTTTGTTTCAATCCGGTCGTTTTTTATTACTGCTTCGAGCGGGCTGAGCCCGCAGAGCCAAAGATTGCCGATCCCGCCGAGAGGCTGCATTCGATCGTCGCCGAGATCACCAATACCCCGTGGCTTGAGCGTCATTCCCACGTTCTCGATTGCCGCGGATCGACGGGCGATCTCCATCGCTTCTCTTTCGACAAGGCTTTCCACGTATCGCCCTTCATGCCGATGGATCATCGCTATCACTGGCGTATCAATACCCCCAAGGAGCGCTTGCGGGTATCGATGCGCAGCGAACGAAAGGGGCGTTCGGTCTTTTGCGCAACCCTCGATCTAAAAGCCCGCCCCTTCGAGGGCCGGGTCTTGGCCCGCACCGTGGCTCGTCATCCGTGGATGAGCGCAAGCGTCATCAAAGGGATTTACTGGCAGGCGCTCGGGCTTGCGATCAAGCGGGCTCGTTTTCATGCCCATCCGAAGCATCTTCGAGTGTCCGCCTCGCCCCGGTCGCCGGCGATCGAAAGCGCATCGGATCGCCGCCCGGATCCGTCGGGGAAGAAAGGATCATGAGCATCGGCATGGATTTTTTGACGCGCCAAGCGCGCCGTTTGATCTTTGGGCGTCTGCGCGCATTGGACGGGGCATCGCCGCCCGAATCCTTGCGCATCGTCGATCCTTTAGGGGAGGTCGAGTTCGGGGCCTTGCCGGCCGAGAAGGCAGGGGCGTTGCTCCATGTTCGTCATCTGCGCTTTTACCGGCGGGTGCTGACCGGCGGTAGTCTTGCGGCGGCCGAGTCGTGGATGGACGGGGATTGGGATAGCGACGATCTCACCGCCTTGATTCGCCTGTTCACCCGCAACATCGCCATCTCCGATCTGATGGAGGGCGGCATGGCGAGACTGGCCGGTTTCGCAGCCAGGATGGCGGCCATGATGCGCCGCAATACCCGTATCAAAGCCAAGCGCAATATCCGGGCGCATTACGATCTCGGCGATGATTTCTTCGCGCTTTTTCTCGATCCGACCCGGACCTATTCGGCGGGGATCTTCGAGCACCCCCAAGCGACCATGCGCGAGGCATCGATCGCCAAACTGGATCGGATTTGCCGAAAACTCGCGCTTTCCCCCGAGCATCGGGTGATCGAGATCGGCTCGGGTTGGGGGAGTTTCGCGGTCCATGCCGCCGAGCATTACGGCTGCCACATCACCACCACCACGATCTCGGCGAAGCAATACGAATTCGTGCGTCGATTGATCGAGGCGCGCAAGTTGCAAGATCGAGTCCGGCTGCTGCAAAGCGACTACCGCGATCTCACCGGCGAATTCGACAAGTTGGTCTCCATCGAGATGATCGAGGCCGTGGGCCACGAGCGCTTGCCGGAATATTTTCGCGTCTGCGACGCCCTGCTGAACCCGCAAGGCGAGGCGTTGATTCAGGCGATCACCATGCCCTCTCGTCGCTATGCGAGCTACCTGCGCAGCAGCGATTTCATCCGTCATTACATCTTCCCCGGCAGTTGCGTCCCTTCGCTCTCCGCCATTTTGTCCGCCGCCACCGATACCGCCTTCAATCCGGTGCACCTCGAAGATATCGGGCTTCACTATGCGCGCACATTGCGTCGCTGGCGCCGAGCCTTCGACGAGCGGATCGACGAAGTGCTGGCCATGGGTTTCGATCACCGCTTCGTCCGCCTGTGGCGTTTTTATCTTTGCTATTGCGAGGCGGGATTCCAAGAGCGCTACCTGGGCGATGTGCAACTCTTGTTGCGAAAGCCGGGCAATGAAAATGCGCCGATCCTTCCCAAGATCGATCCCGAAGCCATCACCCTTGCGGGGGAGGCATGAGCGAAGAGACCGGCGCCGGGCTTGTATCGGCCAATCCCCGGGGGCGCTTGGTTAGGCTGGGCGTGAATTTCCTGGGATTCCAATCGGTATGGTTTGCCTGCGTGGTCGGAGCGGGGCAGGGCTTGGTCGGGCTCGGCCCCTTGGCCGCGGTGCTATGGCTGGGGCTGCATCTATTTCTTTCAAGGCGCGCCGCCGAATACGAAAGCGGGCGCTCGAAGGCCGATGAAATCGGCATCGAACTCAAGTTGTTCTTGGCCGCCGCCCTTATCGGTGGGGTGCTCGATAGCCTTTTGAACACCGCAAGCCTTATCGCCTTCCCGGCCCATGCCCGCCTCGATATCGCCTCGTTATCCATCAGCCCGCCGTGGATGATCGTGCTTTGGGGGGCCTTCGCCACCACCTTGCGGCATAGCCTTGATTGGATGCGCCGACGCTACGCCTTGGCCCTTTGCGCCGGGGCGATCTTCGGCCCCTTGGCCTACCTCGCCGGTGAGCGCTTGGGGGCGATCGATCTCGCCCCTTCCTTCCAAGGCCCCTTGGCGGTCGCCGTCGTATGGGGGTCGGCGATGCCCGCTCTGCTTCGGCTGCGAGAGCGGCTCGATGGCCGCCCTTCCTATCCGATGCGATCGCTTGCAGGAGACGGACGATGACATCCCTCATGGCCGCTTCGAATCCGGCATCCTTTCTCGATATCGCCCTCATCGCATGGGTGGTGATGGCGGTGGCGATGGCGCTGTTGTGGCTCGTCCAACTAAGGACTCAAGATGCCGGTATCGTGGATGTGGCTTGGGCTTTCGGTACCGGGGCGATCGCCCTTGTCTTGATAGCGACGGTCAGCCAAGGCGACGATCTCAGGCGGGGGATCGTCATGATCATGGCCCTGATATGGGCCTTGCGGCTTGGCACCTTCTTGTGGCGGCGTATCCGCGCCGGGGGGGTCGAGGAGGGTCGTTATCGCTACCTGCGGGAGGTTTTGGGCGAGCGGGCGGAAATTGGATTCTTCCTCTTCTTTCAGATCCAGGCGCTGTGGGCATTGATGTTCGCCCTGCCGATGTGGGCGGCGAGCGAAGCCGCTCGCCCGCTCGATATTTGGGATGGGCTCGGCATCGCCATCTGGATCGTCGGTATGGTCGGGGAATCGATCTCCGATGCCCAGCTGGCGCGCTTTCGCTCGGATCCATCGAAAAAAGGCCGGGTTTGCGATAGCGGCCTTTGGGGAAGATGCCGCCACCCCAACTATTTCTTCGAATGGCTGCAATGGTGGGGCTTTGCGCTTTTGGGGCTGGGCTCGCCTTGGTGGTGGATCACGCTGATCGGGATTGCGCTCATGTACATCTTCATCAATCACATCACCGGAATCCCCTATACCGAACGCCAAGCCTTGCGTAGCCGGGGGGATGCCTATCGTCGCTATCAGGCGCAAGTGCCCGCCTTCTTTCCCGCACTCTCGGCGAGGCGCAAGCCATGAACCGGCGGCGCGCCTTTTCGTTCACGGATCTCGCCATTTTCGCGGCGGAGCGCGGCTGGGTTGTCGATATCGCGTTGCGGGCGGGGATTCGTCGCCTGCTGCGAGAGCGCCTCGCCGAAATCGAGGCCGGGGGATGCGAGGCGGTGGCCGCTCGTCGGCAGTCCTTCATCGAGGAGATGAACGCCTCGGAGATCGCCTTGTTGCCGGAAGAGGCGAATCGACAGCATTACGAATTGCCCGCCGCCTTCTTCGGCGAGGTCTTGGGACCGCATCGTAAATATTCCAGCGCTTGGTGGGGCGACGGCATTTCCGATCTGGCGGCGGCGGAAGCGGCGGCCCTTGCCATCACCGCAAAAAGAGCGGGGCTCGAAGACGGGATGAGGATCTTGGAACTCGGCTGCGGCTGGGGTTCGTTGACCCTATGGATGGCGAGCCATTATCCGAAGGCACAGATCACCGCCCTTTCCAACTCCAATTCCCAGCGCCTTTATATCGCCGAGCGCGCCGCCGAGAAAGGGCTCGACAATATCGAGATCATCACCTGCGATATCAACGATTTCGATACCGAAAAGCGATTCGATCGGGTGGTGTCGGTCGAGATGTTCGAGCATGTCCGCAACTATCACCGGGCCTTCCAAGGGGTTTGGAGATGGCTCGCCCCCGAGGGTCGATTCTTCATGCACATCTTTTGCCACCGGGACGCCCCCTATCCCTTCGTCCCCCGCACCGAAGGGGATTGGATGAGCCGTCATTTCTTCTCCGGCGGCATCATGCCCAGCGATTGCCTGCCTCTTCGCATCCCCGGTAGCCCTTTGCGGCCGATGGCGCAGTGGCGGTGGTCGGGGGTGCATTACCGGCGCACCGCCGATGCTTGGCTCGCCAATATGGATCGCCGCCGCGAGCGGATCATGCCGATCTTCGAATCCGTCTACGGCGACCGGCAAGCGGCGATCTGGTGGCATCGGTGGAGAATTTTCTGGATGTCCTGCGCCGAACTCTTCGGCTATGCCCAAGGAGAGCGGTGGTGGGTATCGCACTATCTTTTCGGCCGCGACTGACCCCGAGCGCTTCGGTGATCGGACTTGCCAATCGAATCGATGAGTCGGCTTGATAAAAGGGAGCGAAGATCGATGGATTCACGGACTCCGCCGCGGAAGATCGACCCTCGCGCCGAGATTGCTTCCGGTTTTTCCTCGCGCAACGCCATGCTCTTCGGGGCGATCGTCGCGATCTCGATGGCCCTCGCCCTCGTCCTCGCCTTCATGCACGCCGGGCTCTTCGCCGATTCCAAGGAGATACTCGCTTTGGTCTGGGGGCGCTTTTCCGTTTTCGAGCTCTATATCAGTTTCGCGATCGTCTCTGTGTGGATCCTCTTTCGGGAATCGCATCGAGGGCGAGCGGTGGTGTGGATCGTATTGCTCATGCTTTTGGGCCATGTCGTCACGGGGCTTTATATCGCGCGGGCGGCTCATCGAAGCCGGGGCGATCCGCACCGCTTTTGGCTCGGGGGCGATCGATAGACCCTTCGTGCGACAAGTTTTTGGTTTCTCGGTGGGTTTTTGGTCAGATCGACAGCAGGCTGGTCGAAACCCCGCTCAGTCCCTCGCCGATCCTGCGTGAAAATAACGATCGAAAACGCTCGTTCGGGTTCTTTTTCGACGAGTTCCTTCTTCCCATCCCCTTCGACAAAAGGGATTCGAGGGATTTGCCAAGGCGCTTATGATGATCGAGTCCGATGGTTTTTCCGCTCGCCTTCTCAACGGCGCAACGCCTTCGATATCGGCCGCAAAATCCAAAGGAGAAGATGTGCCAATCGCCTTGAATAGCCGCATCCGCATCCGATCGCTCATCATCGCCATGCTCATCCTCGCTTCGGGGGCCATCGCCTCGCAAAGGGTTTTGGCCCTCGACACCCCCGAAGATCGGGCGAACGATCGGATGCAGATTCGGGTCGGTTTCGCCTGCGATCGTCAAAGCGGGGAGTTCCTCTACCAAGAGATCCACGAAGAAAGATGGGAATCGGGGCAACTGATGGAGGATCGGGTCGGCTATCGCTCTCCCCAAGGCGAGGAATTCGCCGCAAAGCGGGTCGATTATCGGGCGAGTCCCGTCACCCCCGATTTCGCCCTCGATGATCGAAGCACCGGTCATCGAGAATCGTTGGAGCGGGACCGGCAAAGCGGGGCGCTTCGGGTGAGTTATCGAGCGCCGGGGGATCGATCGGATACATCGATGAAATCCGAGGTCTTGGAAGGGAGAATCGATCCGATCGCCGATGCCGGTTTCGAACGGATGCTCTTGCAATCCTGGGATCGATTGTTGGCGGGGGAGACGATCACCCGGCCTTTTCTGATCCCCAGCTATCTCCAAGTCATCGATATGCGCCTTCGGCATCGCCCGCAAGCCGGCGATACGGAATCGGCGAAGATACCATCCCTACCCGATCTGGTGCGCTTCGAATTGACGATCGATTCCTTTTGGCTCAGGCTCGTGGTCCCCGCCATCGAGGTGTATTACGAATCCAAGACCAAAGAGTTGGTTCGCTACGAGGGACCATCCAATCTACGCAACGCCCAAGGCCGCAATCTCGATGTGAGCATCGATTTCACACCCAGGAGGGTCGAAGAAGGAGAGATGGGAGATGAGGGAATCGCCCCCGACATCGATCCATCATCCGAAGGGTGCGTATCGCAGCGAGGCTTCCATTTCGCCTCCGGCAAGCGATAGACTCGTCCTTTGTTGTTTCCTGACCCAATGGTCGATAGGAGGGAGCGGTCATGGCCAAGATCAGTGTGATCTATTGGCAGAATATTCCGTCCGTGGTCGAAGTCCGGGATCGAAGGGTGCGCCACAAGGTCGAACTCGATAAAAGATTTCAAGAACTGATCGATCTCGTGGCGATGAAGAAGCGATTGGCCGGTACCGACGCCTATCTCGAACAGTGGCGAAAAACCCCGCTCGAAGAGCGAGCGGGAAACCCACCGGATGTGGCGCGAGAAGTCGCCGACGAGATCGAATCTCGATTCGATGCGATACGAGCCGATGTATTGGCGCAAGTATCCGCCGACGAATGATCGAAGCGATTCGGGCGAGGAGGAGGGGGAGCAATGATGACCGGCTCGGATTGGATCCACTCGATTCTGACGGGCCTGACGTTGTTATCGGTAATCGTCTGTGCCATCCTCACGCACTCGGCGTTTGGAGAGATGGAATCGAAGATCGAGTCGATGCAATCCGACATCGTCGAGTTGAAGGTGTCGGTCGGCATCTTGAACGATCGCTCGGATCAGCGTTCCGCGACCGCATCGAACGATCCGCTCCCGTCGCGCCGGCCTCGATGATTTCGGATAAGCGTTTCGGGTAAGCGGCGAGGGTAGGGTATCATTGGAAATCATGCGTGGTGATCCCACCCGCATACTGAAGCCGATGGCTGTTGTTTTGGATACGAACAGCCAAAAAGTCTGAGAGCTCAATGGAGTGCACGAAAATGAGTCTTCCAACCCGCGATGTCAACGATTCGAGCGCGCGATCCGCATCGGTACCCAAGGTGCTGGTGGCGACTGAATTGACTACCCCCCCCCCC
>JFBG01000032.1 GCA_000583135.1 Thioalkalivibrio sp. HK1 | reverse complement strand
ATGGACGATGGGGCTTCGAACGAGATCGATCTCACCGGCAACACCGGATGGATCATGGGATATCCCGCCGCCGCGGGATCGAAGACGACAAACAGGTCCTGGATCTAAGGACGAGTCAACAAGCGCATCAGGCTCGAGGTATCGAGTCTCCCGCCGCCTCGCATCTGGAGCTTGGCATAGAACTCGTTGACCAATGCCGTCAGCGGCAAAGGCGCCCCGACCCGATGCCCCTGAGTCAGGCAAATATCCAGATCTTTTCGCATCCAATCCACCGCAAAACCGAATTCGAATTCATCCCTTGCCATCGTCGGGCCGCGATTTTCCATCTGCCATGACTGGGCGGCACCCTTGGAGATCACATCGAGCACCCGATCGGCATCGAGCCCCGAGCGAAGGGCGAGATTCAACCCCTCGGCAAGACCTTGCACCGCGCCGGCGATGCAGATTTGATTGACCATCTTGGTCAGCTGCCCGCAGCCCACCGGTCCCATCAAGGTCACCGCCCGGGCATAGGCGTCGATCGTCGACTTCGAACGCTCGAAGGGTTCGATATCACCGCCGACCATGACCGTGAGCACTCCGTTTTGCGCTCCCGCCTCGCCGCCGGAAACCGGGGCGTCGAGGAAGGCGATATCGCGCCGCTGCGCCGCCTCGGCCACCTCCTTGGCCACCTCGGCGGAGGCCGTGGTGTGGTCGATGAAAATCGACCCCGCTCCCATGCCCGCAAATGCCCCTTCCTTTCCGGTCGTCACCTCGCGCACATCGTCATCGTTCCCCACGCAAGCGAATACGATCTCCCGGCCCGCAGCCGCCGCCGCCGGGGTATCCGCTTTTTTCCCTGCGAATTCCGCCACCCATCGATCGGCCTTGGAGGCGGTGCGATTGAAAACGACGACATCGTGTCCCGCCTTCGCAAGATGCCCCGCCATCCAATAACCCATGACTCCGAGGCCGATAAAAGCCGTCTTGACCGATGTCTTCGTATCCGCTGTGCTTGCACTCATCTCTTCTCTCCTTGAAAGGGGCGATCGACGAAGGGTGATCCTTATCCGAATTGTCCTATCTTTTCGCTTTCGAAGGATCGCTTTTTTTTAGGGAATTTCGAGGGTTTGCCGTCTTTTACGATGATTCGATATCGTCGTATCCGACCCTCGAAGGTGGCATCGAGCGGCATCGACAGGCTCGAAACGAAGGCGGGATTTCTCGCCCCGCCCTCACTATCGCACTCGCACTCGGGGCATCGCCCACCGCATCGCATAAGACGCCTTCGGAAGTCAAAAAAGACGGGGCTTCACCAAATCAGGTCTTCGGGCACCTTGAAGGACTCGTAGCCATCATCGCTCGCAGGCGCATCTTCGCTCCCGTCGACGATGAAAACCGAAACCTCCGGTCGCAAGGAAAGGATGCGCTCACCCGCCGCTCGGGGCACCAAGTGGTTCAAACGCCGAAAACCGACCACGACGAGTTCCCCTCGAAGCAATCGCTCCCGCTGCTCTTGGCTCAGGTGGATACGCTTGATGCGCTCGTGGCGGATAAAATGAAAGGGTATCGTCTCCGCCTTGGCATCGATCTTCTCCGCCTGCTCATCGAGTATCCGACGGATCTCCGCATTGTGGCGCTGCCGGACCTCATCCTCCCCTTCGCCGGCGGGCAAGTCGGAGGGCGCATCCGGCCTTGGGGTCTTAGGTCCCGCCGGGATATGAGACGGGCTCGGCTTCGATGGTAGCAAGGAGCGAGATGATCGCTTCTTTTGCAAGCCACTTTGATAGGTGCGGCCGGACGATCTGCCCCCATCCCCTTTCGACCCCTCGGGGCGCGATTTTCGAGTACGAGGGGCGGGGGCGAATCCCGCTTTCATCAATGCATCGCGTAATGATCCCGACACTTCGAAAAACCCCTTTTTCGCTATCGACCGTGCTGCGCAGTTCAAAAAAATCATTCACTTTTCTTGCGATGGAAAGGGCAAGAAAAACGAATGCCGACATCGACGAGTCTTGCGATGAGTCCTCACCGGATTCCTTATCCGCAGCGAAGATCGACCCTTGAACTTGGATCGCATCGATCCGAGCACCGCCTTGCATCGAGGGCTCTCGATGGCGATCTTAGATCCATGAATGACGAGACCATGAACAATCCTTCGCACAGGAATCCTTCGTGAAAAATCTGCTGATCGTCGTTCACTCGCAGTCCGGCAAGACCGCTTCGATGGCCGAGGCGGTGCTGCGGGGCGCGACTCGATCCGGGGATGGGGAAGTCAAAGCGAAACTGCTCTTCGCCGCCCAAGCCGGCCCTTCGGATCTGATCCGAAGCGATGCGGTGATTTTCGCGACCCCGGAAAACTTCGGCTATCTATCCGGAGCGATGAAGGATCTTCTGGATCGTATCTTCTACCCCTGTCAAGGCCGCTTGGAGGGAATGCCTTATGCCGTGGTGATAGGGGCGGGCAATGACGGCCGCGGCGCCCTAAAAGCCCTGCGGCGTATCGTACGCGGTCTCGCCTTGCACGAAGTCCAAGAGGCGATCATCTGCCGAGGGGCGTTGGAAGCGGAGATGATCGAACGCTGCGAGGAACTCGGTGAGACGATGAGCGCAGGCCTTGCAATGGGAGTATTTTGAAAAAGGCGGCCCTTTAGGAGAACCGACTCCCCTTCCCTTGCGCCCCCTTCCATCCCCTCATCCATCGAAATCGTCCTGACCGATCCACTCTTGCCGATCCACTCTTGGAATCTCCATCCAAGACAAAACAAAGCCGATTTTATCTTCGACACGATTTCATCTTCGAAAAGAGAAGCGGGATTCTTGAAATCCGATCCGAAACCCCATCGCCATCGCTCTTTCCTATCGAGGATCGAATCCGGGGAATGAAAAGAAAAAACCCCGGCTCCTTTCGAAGCCGGGGTTTGAAAGTCTTCAAAATCATCCCGAGCGATAGGTAATTTTGCGCAATATGCAAGATTTCCGATGCCCGGGAAAGACTTTATCAGCTGCCGGGGGTGCCACCCATGCTGACATTGGTGTTGTTGGTGAGGATTCCGCCCGAGCGCACCAAGACTTGGGTGGAAACCGAGCCCCCGCGAGTCATCACCTCGCAGGATAGACGGCCATTGGACGGGCCTCCCCAATGACGAGAGGCATCGAAGCCCTCGCCCGAAAGGATTTCCGCGATCTCCTCGGCGGTCAAAACCTCGGTGGCATTGTGATTGACCCGACCGGAGAGCTCGCCGAACCAAGTCGCACCGGTCTGGTTGGAGCACCGAAGGGAAACATCGCAGCCGGATGAGTTTTCGCAGCGAATCCGAATGAAGGCATCGTCGGCAGAGGAGGGCGGAGGAATGGCATAAGCGATCGCCTTCGACTGCACCGAGCTCAACTCGAACGCCGTGGTGTTGGGATTGGAGGTCTTATCCTCGAACGAGGCGTTGCTGAAATCAACCGAGGCGGTCATGTTGTAGAGCTCGCCATGCTCCAACGGGGTGGCACCGGTCGAATCGATCGCACCGCTCGGGACATAGAGCAAAGACTTGACCAGCGTCTTCTTGCCATCCACCCCGTTCTTGTCTATCACATCCTGCAGCCTTCCTTGATAGGAAGCCTGTTGGACGGGCTTTAGATCGCTGCTGTGGCTGGTACCTTCGTACTCGGCCGCTATCAAAGCACCGTGGCTGGGGGTCGGGGCGACCCGAAGATGGTAGAAGTCATTGGGAGAGACGGAGTTGGTGGCAAATATCTCGCCCGATGCATTGAAGATCGGAACATACACCTTAGCGTCCGGCGGAAAAGACGTATGGCTCCTTTCCCGGACATCGACCATCGTCGCATAGACGATGCTGATTTCGGCCTTACCGAGATCGAATACATTGGCGCTCTTACGGGAGCGAAGTTGGGGGATCGAATCCGGAGTCAGGGTGACCGAAACATTCGGGGTGCCGCTTTCCGGTCCCGCAGCTCTGGTGCGATCATTGACATTGATCTTGGCCCTTTGGTCGTAGCCCTTGACCTCTGCCGTCACCGCTTCGACGGCCTTGGCATAGATGCATTCCCGAGCACCGTCGATGCGTTGCGAAAGGCACTTGGAAACACCGTTGGGGCCATCCGGGAAGAAGTTGTTGCCGGATTTCGATACCGAAGAGGCAGTGGCGCTGATGAAGACCATCTCGCCATTGCCCAGATTGGTACCCATCAAAGCGGGTATCTCGAATCGGATGTAATCACCGATTTTGATGGAATTGCTGCTGCCGGTCGTGATTCGGAAGACGACTTGATTATCACCGACATTGCCGCCTTGTCTGCGCTGCACCGTGATATTGGCAATTTCAGTATCTGCGTTGTTGCCCGCACTAATTCCGTTCATCACTTTGACATGCGAGGGAGCCATCACATCACCGAAGGCCGCTCCATGCAAATTCAAGGTGATCTGACCCGAGTTCTCGGTATCGACCGGCTTGCGGAACTGCAAGATGAAAAAGCCGGTGGCGTCTTTCGGAGTCTCCGATACGGTGTCGGTGGCCAGTTCTATCGAGCCGTACTTGCCGCGCATCAACACCAAGTTGGCCGAATCGGTACCGAACATCTCCCTGGCGTAGACGGCAACACCGCCCTCCACCTGCTGCTGCAAAGAGGGAATACCGGATGCGACATCGTCCGAATGCAGTTGCTCGACGATGAAGACGATGATGGTTCGCTCGATCGACGCACCGTTGGCATCCGTTGCCATATATTTGGTCAGGCAATGGTGACCGCTGCAGCCGGCCGTCGGGGTAGTCGGTATCGTGATATTGGCCGCAACCCTCAGGACATTACGACCCGTTACGTGGCTCAAATGAGTGACATTCGTGATACTCGAGCCGGAACCGAAGGAATAGGCTACATCCCCGATACCATCGGTGCCCCCGGGCACCCCGCTAAGGGCGTATTCCATATCGGTTGTGAGCTGCGGCACTCCGATGGTATAGCGGCTTTCATCGCTTCCCCAGTTCAGCTCCTCGATGCCGATGGTGAACTGCACGTTCCACTTATCACTCTGGATGGCGCTGTCATTGCTGGGATCGCGCTTCCCCGAGAGGACTGTCAGAATATCCCCGGCCCTGAAGCTATGGGTGTCTCCCAAGTTGATCACGATCCGATTGACGTTGGCATCGAGTCTATTGTCATAAACTGTCGCACCGGTACTCGTGATATTGGTACCGGCCGGCGCCGTCATGCTCGCATTCTGGATGGCGTTGAGTCCACCATTATTTGTGCCTGTAAGGTTACTACCACCGCTCCAAAAAAGGATATTCTCGAGGCCGTTGTGCTTCTGGGTGAAAATATACGTCTCGTCGTGATCGGCGGCGTTGGGAGCCCGACCCGTACCGAGACTCGGTTTGAAGGTGAGGATGATTTTATCCTTACCATCACTTGTGTCTTCATATAGGGTGGCGTAGAAATCCGCTTCTTGTGCCTGAACCGGCTGAAGGGCAATCAGCACCGCACCCGCCATGGCAGTGATGAGCGCCAGAACGCGCCCTGTAGCCGACCCGTTTCCGAAAGGCCGGAGAATGGCCATCGGTTCGGCAAAAAACGATTTCAGGATGAACATTGTTGCGCTCCTCGAAAGCTCATGCAGGAATGAAGCCTGCCTGATGGGGTTCCCTTCTTTGATGCATGACATCCGCTTCGAACGTCCACTTCGTTTATCAATCCAAGTTCGAAAATCGCCCGAACCACTCGACCCGAACTTCGCCAAGGATCCCGACTGCATCTTTGGCATGTGCACCTCGGCATGAACCGAACTCGTCGAAGCCGGAAATTCTTTTACTGCCGCTTCGCTGGATTATACGATCCGATTTTCGAATTCGCCCGCCTCGTTCCACATCTTGCGGACCTTCGACCGATAGCCCTTCGATCGATCATCTTCCCGATGATCCCCTCACGAGGATCGCAGGTCACGATACCGCCATCCGAAAAGGCTTGGGCGAGTTCGAAAATCGGGATATCTTCAACGACCCGGATCGGCAGTCCCGAGGTAGCGGCCATTTCATGGAAGACGAACGAGGCGTTTGCCCCGCATCATCACACTCACGCCACTCCCCTAGCCTACCGGCCGGGGTCGATGCATCCCGATTCGGCTGCGAACTATACCACACATCGAACGGCATCGAACTGATTGGATCTTACCAAAACACCGAAAGCCTTGAGGTTTTTTCGCACGCCTTGGCCTTGCTCGCCATCGCTGCATCCATCCGAGGATGGACGCTGTACGCCTTTCGGATCCACCGTCTTGCTTTTTCGGCTCGATGGCTCTTGGCCCCGGGGGAGATCCTCCCACCGGATCGGGTCCGCTATCGGCGCCGATTCTATGCGGATTCGGATCGGCTCGGTTCGAAATCGTTCGCCGAGACGATCCCTCGCTTTTTTTTTCGAGATCGCTCGAAAAGCCCTCGCACGAGGACCACAACCACCGACGCCTCGACGATGATCCACACCCGATCCAAGCCGGCCCGAAAGGGACAAGGCTTCGAACGATCCGAGCCGATGATCGATCGACGATCGACGAAGCATCCTACCTTGCGCCTAGCCTTGCAACCGGACCTTGCAAATTCCCCTCTTCCGGGGTATCAGGAGCGGGCGGCGGCGGGGCTTGCAATGCGGATTGCGCAAGGCTCTCGACGCCGACATCGGAGACGGCACCGGGAGCGGGACGCACTTGCAACTCGCTTCGTTGCGCATCCGAGCCGGACTCGGAGATATCCTCGGGGGTCTCGACGATGAAAGGCTCGGGAGCGGAAGGAGTCGTGGCGGGATCGGGCTCGGCGGAAGCACCGAAGCCGGTGGAGGCATCATCGACTCCGATGCTCATCCCCGAGCGAAGATTCATCTGATCGCGCAAGGTGGCCGTGAGTCGACGACCGTCCTCGTTGCTGTTGACCACATAAGGGATCACCATGATGATCAGCTCGGTGCGATCTTTTTGAAAATTATCCGCCCGGAACAACGAGCCGATCAGGGGAATATCGCTCAGTCCCCCGGGCAAATCGTTGCGACCGTCGCTTTGGGTATTCGAGATCAACCCCCCCATCAGCAGCGAGCCGCCATCGCGCAGAACCAAAGAGGTGCTCACTTGGCGGTTGAGGATGGTGGGAGAACCCTCCAAACTGGTGCTGGCGGCCGGACGCGCCTCGCTCAGGCTCTGGTTGATATCGAGCTCCACGAGACCGTTGGCCTGCACGGTGGGAGTGACGGAGAGATCCACACCGGTCTTGCGATAGGTAACTTGCTGCACGATATCGCTGGTTCCGCTGGTCTGGGTCGTCGTCTGCTCGGCGGAGCGCTGGGTGATCAGCGGGATCTCGTTACCGACATTGATGGAAGCGGTTTTGCCGCTGCGCACCAACAGGCGCGGATTCGAGTGAATCACCACCCGATTGCTCTCCCGGAAAAAACTCAGCGCCGCCCTCGTTTGTCCTGCGCTGTCCAAGGCGAAAGAGAGTCCGCGAGTGCTGACGCCGAGGGCTCCCAAAGTGCGCCCCGTCAGGCTGCGCTCGCCAATATCGTTTTTGATCAGGAACTCGAAACCGCTGCCCTCGGAATCGGAGAGAGTGATCTCGGCCAAGAGCACTTCGATCAACACCGCAGGCTCAGGCTTGTCCAACCTCCTGGCGATATCGAGAATGGCCGCCCACTCGACACCGGTGCCCCGGAAAAAGAGGGTGTTGGTATTGGCGTCCACGACCAAGGTCCCCGGCGTGCGATCCTCGCCGTCGGCCATCTGGGGGCGCATCTGACCGATGGTGGCGGTGATGCTCTCGGCCTTGACATTGCGCACGAGGTAGGAATAGACATCCTGCTCGACCGACTTGCTGCGATCCTCGTCGAGCACCCGCGCCCACTCGAGGATATGGTCGAGCCCATCCTGATCCGCAGCGAAGACGATCAGCTTGTTGGTGCCATCGATGGGCAGCAGCACCGAACTGCCGCCGATGCGACCGATGCTGGGCTGATAACCCTCGGCGAGGAGAACGGTCTCCAACGCTCGGGCAAGCGATTGGGGGTCGAGGTAGCGGGGCTCGATGATGATCCCGTAGCGCCCGTGCAGCAAAGGCTGATCGAGAACGTCCATCATATCGATGGCCTGGGCGATCAACTCCGCGCTGCCGCTCAACAGCAAGGCGTTGCGGTCGCCGTCCTGGGCTATCTGGAGGGGCTGCCCCTCGAAGGCTTGCCTTAGCCAACCGATCACTTGGGGGCTGCGCATCACCCGCAAGGGAACCAACTGAAAGATGGTGCGATGGCTCGGCGGCACATCCAGCATGGCTCGGCCGCTGATCAAGAGCGGGATCTCGCGGGTGGCGCTTTCCTGGCTCAAAGAGAACGTGATCAAGCCTTCCGTTTCGCGCAATTCGATCCCGTATTCCCGCAGCACCTGACGGGCGGCGGAGAACAAGCGGGAGGGCGGCAAGGGCTCGGTCAAACGCAAGGTCACCAAGTCCGATCGCTGCCTCAATTCCGGGGAGATGACGAAAGACATCCCCAGTTCCTGCCCGAAGACCTCGTTGATGAAGGTGACCAAGGGCACTTCGTTGAAACTGACCAGGACCGGATCGCCCGTCAGATCCTGCCCCATCCGATCCGCGATCCCCTCGGCCATCGTGCGCTGAATATCCACCCCCGGGGGTCGGCTGGTTCGCAGACCCGCACCTTGACCCTGCTGTGCCTCCCGGCTCGTCGTCAGCGGGGTGGAAATGGGAACTTCCTCCGATGCCGGGGATGGCCAAACCGGCGGTCGGGGTTCCCGAAGCGGCTCGGGCAAGGGGGGAATCTGGATATTCTGACAAGCGCTTGCCAGCACCGACAGACACAACACGCAAGATAGGCGAAAGAAACGCTTGGAGCGATCTTCGAGACCTGCGAGGATTCGGGTGCCGAACAGCGCATCGCTCATGGGTGAGATTTTTTTCATCTAAGATAACTCGCTCGATTGTTCCTTCGATGACCGTCTTCGCACGAGGTGCGAACGGTCGGGATTTTAAGGGGATCCGTCGGCCTTGGCCGGGGGGCTGACGGGATCATCCGAAGGCGATGGTCTCGGACTTCGGGCAAATGTCGGCGGCCCAAGCCCGGTTGCCCAAGATCGAGCCTCGATGATCGATGGTCCTTTCGCCCCGAAGCGGCCAAGGCGAGGGATTCATCGGGAATCCTCGGATCGAAAGAGATCCATCTGCGCTCGCCTTCTCATCTCGTTTCGATGTATTTCGATTCGATTCAATTCGATTCGATGCAACTCAATGCGATGCGTTTCGATGCCGCGATTCGAAATGCCCCGATGGGACAAGGCTCACTGCGCCGGGGCATCCGGTGCCGTCGAGGACGACGATGGATCCCCCGAGGTCGATCTCGGAAAGAGTTCCAAAATCTCGTCCTGCTCATTTTGCGGATTTCTCAAGGTCAAGGAATTGCCCGATACGCTGGTCAAAATGCGCCCGTCGGGCAATGCCTGGCCCAATCCGTAGCGCGAGATATCCCCCGAGGCTCCCTTCAAGAGCATCGCGCTGTTGTTGCCGGTAACGATCAACCCGATAAATCCTATCTTTTGCAGCTCGGGGTTGGTGGTGGCCTCGAACGCGGGCTCGGGAGAGGGAGGAGGGGCTTCGGGGGCGGGGATCACCGGGATCTGCTCGCTGACCACGGCCGGAAGCCTACCCCACAGCTCGGTGGAGAGAAATCCATCGAGATCCTCTGCGGGGGCGACGCTCGGCGCTTCGCCTTCCAAGAATGTATTGACCCTCACATCCGGCTCGGAAACCGGTACCGGGATCGGCAAATACAGCGCCGCCGCCAGCACCGCGATCATCGATAGGGTCAGCAGCGTAATCGTACGCCACCGCCCGCGACGTGCGGATCTGACACCGGGCGCCGACGACGCACCGGAGGACAAACCCTCCGATGCGGAAGAAGGAATGGCGGGGGATGCACTCATCACGAGGGCGAAGCGCTCGCCGGGGCCGTAGCGGCATCCGTGGATGCGGTATCCCCGGCCTCGGAAACGATGGTATAGGCGGAGACGATCATTCGGATCCTCATGGTGCGGGCATTGATGGTCAGGCGATCCACCACGATCTGACCCGGGTGGATGGCCAAGGCATGGAGCATGCGCACCTCGCTCCCGGGACGATATTTCGCATCGAGACGCGTTTGTATGCGATAGAGCCCCGGCAAGTCCGTCACCGGCTGACTGACCCCGGAGCGGATATGGGGCGTATGCATCCCCGCCTCTCGGGAGATCTCGAGCAAGGCGGTCTGCAACTGGGCCTGGGCGAGCCCTTCGGTCTCGTTAAGCCAAAAGGTTTCCCTCAGTCGCTCGTTGACGGATTGCTCCTGCGACAGGCGCATGGGCCAATCCTTGTGCTCCAACAAGGCCGAGGCGCGCGCCCCTCGATCGGCCACGGAAAGATATTCGTTTTCGACCGCGGCCAAACGATCGGATTGCACCAACAGCGATTGGAGGGCGATGATCGCCAAGATGAACCACACCCCGATGCGCAGTCGGCGACGGCTGACCAACTCGCCGTGGATATGCCGTACGGTCTTGCCGAAAAGACTCATCCCTCCACCTCCAACGTGACTTCAAGGCGATCCGCCTCTCTTGCGGGCTCCACCTTGACGCGGGCGAATTCGGGCACGCTCTCCAAGGCCCGCACATAAGCGATGGGATCCGGGGTCGATGATTTTTCCTCGATGACGAAGCGCAGCGTCTTTTGTTGGTAGTCCCAATTATGCAGTTGCGCCGATTCCGCAGGCAGGGCATCGTCGACGAGTTTCATCAAATAGGCTTGGGAGGGCTGCCGATCCAGCGCCGCCAGCGATTCGTTGCGCCGACGCAGCTTCACGAAATCGTCTCGAGAGGCCAGTATCGGATCGAGCTCGTCTTGCACCCGAGCGTATTCGCCGGCGGCGACCTCGGTGAGCTGGCGGTATTTCCACACCCGCGCCTCTTGCCAAACGAGGGCGGCGGCCACCGCGAAAACGCAAGCCGCCACCAAACTCCACTCGTTATCCTCCAACCACTCGCGTGCGGAACGAGGGGCGATCCAAGGATCGGGGTGATGGGTGGCGGGAAGAGGATTTGTCAGCGCCGCCGGAAGACCGGCGGCGAGCTGCGATTCATCGCTCCCCGCTTGGCGCAGGGAATGATGGAAGCGCGTGATATCCGATTTTCCGGGTTGTTCGGAAAACCATCTCGAATCGAGCAGGACTCCGTCTTTCCAGATCTGGATTTCCCAACCGTCATGACAACGCTGCAACGCCGCTCCGGTTGTCTTGCGCGGCAGAAAAACGGTCTCCGGCAACACCGCTACGGCGCCGTCGAGCTCCGGAAGGTCGGGATCGACCTCGGCGTTGTCGGGCGAGCGATCCAAGGCCTCCTCGTCCCAGCACCAGACCATCGCCTTGCTGCCGGACCAAACGCAGTGATAGCCGGTGCGCTCGAAGGGGCTCCAAATCGGCACCTGAAACGCCAAGGCGCTGCGCCGGCGATCGCGCGGGATCTGCGCGAAATCCTCGCACCGAAAAATACACAGGCCCCGCCCCACGACCCGGTAGGAGTTCGCAGGGCGTACCGGAAAAAGATGCACCCCTTTGCGGGTGCGGATGGTGGCGGGCGCGCTGAAAAAACGTCTTCGAATCGCGCCCAAACTCTGCCTGATCGTCATTGTTCGGGATCTTCCGGAGGATCGTCTTCGTTCGCATCCTCTTCGTCCGGCGAGGCTTCTTGAAAGAGCGAGGTGGGGACAAGCCGGGGCGTTTCGTATGCCTCATCGGGCACCAAAGGCTGCGGATATCGATAAACCGTATTCCAAGGGACCTTATCGCCCAAAGGCCGAAGTCGGATGCCGAAAAAGCGCTGCGTGCGATCCCCCTTCGACCATATCGCGATGCGCAAATAGCGCTGGGGAAACCTCAGATACTCCATTTTGTCGATATCCGGGGTCTCGCCGGTGAGGCTCGCTATCTGCTGGGGATCGTTGATCGACTGCCAACTGCGCGCTTCCTCCAAGGCTTGGAGCGATTCCTCGTCGACATTCAGCCAAGCGGCGATCACATCGAGCCGCATGGTATTGAAATTGTATCCCATCAACTGATGCATGGAGAGCATCGGCAACAAGCGCTGCCATTGATCGGGGGTGAGCACATCGCTCCCTAGAACCTGCTGCAACTCGAGCGGGCTCGTCATCATCCAATTCGCCGGAACCGGCATCTTTTCCAATCGATACTCGTAATCCTCGGCCCCGCCCATGCGCATCTCCCGATCATGATCGACATAATCCTCGATCTTCGGGACCAAGCGCGAAATCTCGGATTCGGACAAACCGATCGAGGCCAATACCCGCGGGAACAGGCGCGTGCCCGGGGTGCTGATCGAGACCAAGCCGCTTTCGTCTTGCACCGAGAAAAGGGTCTCGCCGATGCCTTGGTAGGTCTGCCCCGCAAGTTGCAAGACCCCGTCGATCCCATCCCCCGACAGCGGCAGGGAGGCGCCGTCCACGCTCTCGCCGTAAAAGCGTTGCACGGGCTCGATCAGCAATCCGCGATGACCCATCCGTCCGGTTACGAGCATGTAGATCAAGGTGTTCTCGGTATCGAGCAGATCGATCTCCTTTTGGATCGCCTCTCGGGCTTTGATCGCCCGCTCGATATCCTCGGTGACGGCGTTGTCGACATAGGCGGCGAGCAGCGCCAAGCCCGCCATGATCCAAAGCGTGGCGACGAGGATGAAACCCTTGGCGCACCGCAAAGGGCGGCGAGCGGCAAGGCTTGGGCTGACGATACGATGGCTCACGGCACTTCCCTTTTATCCGACATCGGCTCCGGATGATGGGCCAGGCGGGCCAGCCAGACGGTATGCCCGGATTGGGAGACGAGGCGCACCATGCGCGGAATGCGCACTCTGGAGAAGGCTTCGGCCCGCCACAGGGTATGCCATTGATCCGGCTCGTCGGCGTATTGAAAGGAAAGGGCTCCGCCCTCGTCCCCGACATCGATGACCCAATCGATCCGGCCATCGTCGCCCTCGACGGCTCCCGGACGATATTCGCTATAGGCGAGGTAGGGCGGGCTGCCATCGTTGCGGATCTCCCAACGGGCGATCGCCGGGGTGCCCGGAGGGGAGGCGAGGGGTTGCAAGGTCAGGCCTTGGAATTCCGTCGTTCCCCCGGAAAAGCCTCGTTTTTCCGCATCCATCGAGGGCACCATGGATTGCACCGTCGACATGAACCAATGCTGCCCCAAACCGATGGTGGCGGCATCTCGATGCACCCGCCGAATCACGCTGTAGCCGTTGAGATAATTCCCGAAGGCTTGAACGAGGATGGTCCCGACCAGCGATACCATGATCAAGACCACCAGCATCTCGAGCAGGGTCAATCCGGCAACCCTCTTGAAAGCCAAGGCCTGCGATCTTGGGCGGGGCGATGCGCTGCGAGCGCGAAAAGGGAATTCGATGCTCATCGATCAGTTATCCAGCGAACGGACTTTTTCGAAGCCGACGAGGCGCAAACGGTAGCGACCGACTTCTCTCTCCCTCGAATCCTCGTTTTTGATCAAATCGATATCCACGGCATAAAGACCCACCTCGTAGAGCCCCTTCCCCCCTTGCGTTCCTTGGCTTTGGCGCACCGGCTCCAAGAGCGTCGAATTCCATCTGACGAGATAATCGCCGCCGACATCCGCCTGCCCTTGGGGCCGTCGCCTCGGGTTGATGGCCCCAAGGTATTCGAAGGCGCGGTGGACGGCAGCCTCTTGGTGCGCCGCATCCTTGGCGCGATTCAATCCGAGCAGGCTGCTATCGAGCAAGGCGTAGAGGCTCATGCCGACCCCGGCGAAAACGGCCAGCGCCACCACCGCCTCGAGCAGGGAAAATCCGCGCTGGGATCGGCGGGATCGACGATGCGAGCCGAGATCACCCATCGCCGCCGGCGAGCCGCTCGATCGGCGCATCTCGAAGCCGTCCGGGAGGCGGCGAGGAGAACACGGCTTGTGCGACCTAACCGCTTCCCGAATCCGAATTCTCGGGATCATCTTCTTGCTTCAACTCGCAATAAGGAGGGTGAAGGGTCAACTGCAACACCTGTTCGGCTTGGTGCAACAAGGTCATCTCCGATCCGAGGCACACCCCGTTGGCACGAATCAGCAAGGGAGGATCGAGCCTGATTTCCCATTGTTCGGGGACCTCGAGGGGGTAGCGAACGAAGCGATCGCCGGGGATCTCGCCGAGGTGGATATCGTCCGAGTTCGCCGAGAACCCCTCGCTCGTCTCCTCGTCGGGAAAGGCCGATGACTCCCCGCTCGATGTCTGCGTCGAACTCATCACGACCCAAGCGCTTCGTTCGAGCACGGCCCGCCGCCCGAGCCCGTTGATCTGATCGATGATTCGATCCCGCTCGGTCGTGCGATCGACACCGCCGATGAGATTTTGCAGATTGGGGATGGCCACGGCGCTCAGCAACCCGAGCAGCACCAAGGCCACGATCAACTCGATCAGGGTGAAGCCGCGCACGGGAAAAAGCGATCCGATCCCCTCTTGGCACCGAAGCGAATCGTCTCGAAAGAGAAGGTCGGAGGGAGAGGGCGATGGACCTTGCCGACGACGATGCCTAGTTCTGTGGCAGATATCCGATATCGGCATCGATACCTTCTCCGCCGACGGTCTTGTCCGCGCCGAGAGAGTAAAGCGCGAAACCCTGATTGTTCTTGGCCGGGCTTTCGTAGCGATAGGGGCTTTGCCAAGGATCGAGCGGCAAATCGTCTTCGAGGTAAGGGCCGTTCCACAATGTCGAGGCTTGTTGCGGAGGGGTGTTCAGCGCCGACAAGCCCTCGGATGTGGTGGGATAGCTGCCGACTTCCAAGCGATAGGCATGCAAGGCGCTGCGCATCATCTTGATTTGGGCCTCGGCGGTCTTGACTTTGGAAGTATCGACATTGCCGAAGAGTTGCGGCCCGACCAATCCGCCGAGAAGACCCAAAATCACGAGGACCACCATCAGCTCGATGAGCGTGAATCCGGCGATCTTGCGGCGCACCGAAGACGGACGATTTCGCGAAGCGATCATGGATATCATGGACATGCTGCCATTCGAAGATGGTCGGCAACGGCGAAGATGAGCCGGGATCCGAGAATTAAATGGGGATTTCATTGACGCTGGTGATAGCGAGAACCACACCGATCATCACGGTTCCCAAGACCACACCGATGACCACGACCGCCAAGGGTTCGATCAAGGAAAGCGTTCGCTTCATCCGGCGGGTGCTGTTTTGCTGGTAAAGCGTGGCCAAGGCTCGTAGCATCTGGGGCATCTTGCCCGCCTGCTCTCCGGCTCGCAAAAGATTATAGCCGGTGGCGGTCAGGGCATCCCGCTTTTCCAAGGCCTGCGAGAGCGACGCCCCGCCGCGCACGTCCATGGTGACCTGATCGAGACGGGCCTTGCGCTTGGAAACCCGCACCCCCTGCGAGGCGAGCCCCAAGGCGTCCATCAGCTCGACCCGGGTGCTGAGCATCGCGCTCATCACCGCGGCCCAGCGGGCGGTATCCGACTCCGAGAACCACTCCCCCAGCACCGGCAGGACCGATAGCGTATCCATCGCCCACTGACGCACCGCCGCTTGCCGGGAGAGGAGGGTGATGATCGCAACGAGGGCGAACAGAGCTCCGGCCAACTCCAAGCGATTGGAACCGAACCAGACCCCGGATCGCAATACGATCTCCGCCAGCAGGGGCAGGTTCTGATTGTCTTCGAGCAGATCGGCGAACTGCGGCACCACGAAGACGAAGACCATCAGCACCGCCGCCACCCCGGCGACGATCAGGATCGCCGGATAGGTCAGCGCCCCTCGAATATCGGAGGCGATCTGCTGATCGTATTCCATCTGCCCGACCGCCTGACGCAGGGATTGCGGCAATTGTCCGCTCAACTCCCCGGCCTCGACCAGCTGAAAGACATATTCGGGCAAGGGGATGGCACTGCCCCGCAAGGCATCGAGCAAACTGCCGCCGCGCAGAAGTTCCCTCGATACGGACTCGAAACCGGCGTCCAGGATCGGATGACGCGAACCGCGACCCAAAGCCCGCACCGCATCGGCAAGCGCCACTCCGGATTCGAGCAAGGTGGCCAGTTCGTTGAAGGCGACCACCGTCTCCTGCCCCTGCAACTTGCGCTTGAACAATCCCTGTCCGGCGGCGGCCGCGCTTTGCCGCTCGCTCAGCTCGATGACCGTGCGGCCCTCGGCGCCCAAAGCCCGCACCGCCGCCGCCTCGGATTCGGATTCCAGCCGTCCGCGAAAAACCTGTCCGCTGCGATCGACCGCTTGATAGTCGTATTCGGGCATCTTGCCTGCCGTTTTTTCGATGGGAGTTCGATGAAAAAAAATCGATCGAGGATGAAAAAAGCGCCGTCGTTCCGCCGCCGTTCCACCTTCGTTCCAAAGATCCCTCGAAAGGGATCCTTGGAAAGGCTCTATCACTCGGAGGAGGTCAAGGTCAGGCGCGCCACCTCTTCCAAAGTGGTATGTCCTTGCGAGGCCTTGATCAAGCCATCCTCGGCCAGGGTGCGATATCCCCGATCGGAAGCGAAACGCTTGAGATCGTTGAGACTGGCTCCGCCGACGATCAGATCTTGCAGTTCGTCGCTCATCGGCACCATCTCGTAGATACCGACCCGTCCCCGATAACCGGTGCCTTGGCACAGGCTGCAACCGTTGGCGCGCACCCAACGATCCCCGACCATCTGCGGGGCGATGCGCTCGAGACGCTCGCGCACATCGAGGGGCGGCGGCTCTGCGGGGACGACGCATTTCGAGCAAGTGCGCCGCAACAAGCGCTGCGCTTGCACCCCGCGCATCGGGGAGGCGACGAGGAAGGGCTCGATGCCCATGTCGATCAAGCGCGTATAGCTGGAAATGGCATCGTTGGTGTGGACGGTGGATAGAACCACATGACCCGTCAGCGCGGCCCGGATCGCGATCTCCGCCGTCTCCAGATCGCGGATCTCGCCGATCATGATCACATCCGGGTCCTGGCGCAAGATGGCGCGCAGGGCGCGGGCGAAGGTGTAGCCGATCTCGGCGTGGGTTTGGATCTGAGTGATATTCGGCAACTGGAATTCCACCGGATCCTCGACCGTGATGATCTTCTTGACCCCGTCATTCAGATCTTGCAAGGCGGCGGCGAGGGTGGTGGATTTCCCCGAGCCGGTGGGACCGGTGACCAGCACGATGCCATTGCTGACCCTGAGCCAGCCACGGAACATCTCGAGATGATCCGATTGGATGCCGAGCCCCGGCAGGTCGAACTCGCCCCGCTCCTTGGCCAGCAGACGCAGCACCACGGACTCGCCGAAGGCGCAAGGGACGGTGGAAACCCGGATATCCATCTCCCGGCCCGAGATGCGCGCGGTGATGCGCCCGTCCTGCGGCAGTCGGCGCTCGGCGATATCGATACCCGATATCAACTTGATGCGGGAAGCCACCGCCGGGAAGCGTTCCATCGGCTGGGCGAGTCGGGTATGCAAAACGCCGTCGATCCGCATCCGCACCGTGAAATTCTCTTCGGCGGGCTCGACATGGATATCGGAGGCGTTGAGATCCACCGCCTGGGAGAGGAGGTTGTTGACCAGCTCGATCACCGGGGCCTCTTCCGCCATCTCCCGCAACTGACGCACATCGTCGCTGGCGAACAGGCGCTCGATGGCGCGCTCCTTGCGCACGAAATCCACCAAGCGATCGATCTGGTGATTGGCGGCAAGACATAGATTGATCGTGTGTCCGGCATAGAAATATTCGATGGTCTCCAGCAGGCTGGGGTCGACGATATCGCGGGCGATGCAATGCAGTTTCTCCCCCTCGCTCCACATCAGCACGCCGTGGTCCAAGAACCAATCCATGCGTATCGGGGAATCGGACATGAACTGATACATCGAGAGACTATCGGGAAAGTCACCGCCGTCGACGAGATAGGTGGCGCCGAGCTGATCCGAAAGAGTGCGCAGCAGCAGATCCTCGGAAAGGGCGCCGGTTCGCACCAGCAACGCTCCGATGCGCCCTCCGCCGGCTTCTTGTATCTGCAACGCGGTCTCCACATCCGCCATCCGGACATGGCCGCGGGCGACCAAGAGCTCGCCCAAGCGCATCATCGAGGCGTCGGGAGCGATATCTCGATCGACGGGAATGGCCGAGGCTTGTCCCATCGAAAGGGACGATGGATTCTCGGGATGGGAGATTTCGGAAAACCGCTCCATTTCATTGACCGCCTTCGACCCTTTGGTCGATTGTCTTAGACACTTGTTATGAAACTTTGCGAATTGCAGGGGATTTCGCGAACGTTCAAGATCACGATGCGATGACCGACAAGGATCGGACAAGGATCGGACAAGGATCGGACAAGGATCGATCATGCACGAAGATCCTCGAAGATCGCCGGCGTCACCGTGCATCCACCGTCAATCCACCGTCAATCGCCATGTTTTTTCGGTGCTTCTTTTATCGATTACGCCCGGGGCATCGCCGATTGCCGTCAGGTCTTATCGTCATCGATCTGCCCAAGCCGCCCGATCCGCGCTCGGATCCCGGCCGAGATCGTCGAAAAAACCTTAAGGGTCGGGATCATACGCCATGATCGCTTTTTCATCGCCATCCCTACCCTGTTCTTACGCACTTCCCCTATCAACTTTTATCAACCGACCGCGGCGCGCACCGAATCCATCGGATGCAAATCGAGCCGCGGGCCCGCCTTCATCACCTGCCCCGGCAATTCATGCGCGACTTCGCGCTCCACATCGCAGGCGATGGCGCACAGACGACGAAGGTCGATGCCGGTGCGAACGCCGCATTCCTCGAGCAGGTAGACCAGATCCTCGGTGCAGATATTGCCGGTGGCCTTGGGTGCGAAAGGACAGCCACCGATCCCCCCGAAGGATCCCTCGTAGCGATCGACGCCCAGCGCAAGCCCGGCCATGACATTGGCAAGGCCGATCCCGCGGGTATTGTGAAAATGCAGCCCCAAAGTCAATGCCGGAGCGCTCTTGCGCACCTGCCGCACGACGGCTTCGACGAGAGGAGGGGTCGCCATGCCCGTGGTATCGCCGAGGCTGATCCCGGCAAATCCCAGCGCTTGAAATCGGCGCGCGATCTCGCCCACCTGCGCCACCTTCACATCCCCTTCGAAGGGGCAACCGAAGGCGGTCGCTATCGCGCCGTGCACCGGAATCATCGCCTCTTGCGCCACCCGCACCACATCCTCGAAGCCCTTCAAGGAATCCTCGATCGCGCAGTTGACGTTCTTTGAGTTGTGGCTTTCGGAGGCGGATACGAAAACCACCATATCGTCCACTTGCGCTTCGGCGGCTCGCAAGGCCCCGCGCTTGTTCGGCACCAGGGCCGCAAGTCGAGTGGCATGGCCTCGAGGCAATGCACGCATCACTTCCTCGGCATCGGCGAGTTGGGGCACGGCCTTGGGAGAGACGAAAGACGTGGCCTCGATGCGAGGCATACCGGCTTGAATCAGCCGCTCGATGAACTCGATCTTGCGGGCGGTGGGAATGAATGTCGCCTCGGCCTGAAAGCCATCCCGGGGACCGACCTCGGTGATCTCGGCGTATGCCGGTCGCTCGTGATCCATCGTCGATTCTCCTTGCTGAAAATCCGCCTTGCAGCGGGGTCGCTCGGGGCAAAATCCGAGCATCGGATGTCGCTTCGAAAAAGAGCGATTCGTACCTAAGGCCGATCCGCCGATCGAAAGCATCCAATATCATCCGATATCATTTTATCGAAGCGGTCGTTATCCGAAGGTCGATCCCGCATCCATCTTTTATCCCATCCTCGGTCGCTCATCCTCGATTGCATACCCCGCCTTCGCATCATCGAACGAAATGGGGTTGATTGCGAGGGTCTTCAAGGGTTCGAGCGATGATTCGAAGACGAGGGAGTTCGGGATCGGGATATAGGGATCAGCGCGAAGGCGAAGAGGAGGTGAAATCCGGGGCGCGCTTTTCGCGAAAGGCCGCCACCCCCTCTCGATGCTCGAGGGTCAGCGCCCGCTCCAGCTGATTTCGCGCCTCGATGCGAAGGGCCTTGCGCACCGCTTGAGGATCGTCGCCCATGGACTTGATGGCGGCGATGGCACCGGGAGCGGAAGCGGCAAGGGATTGCGCCTGCATCAAAGCCGCGCTCATCAGATCGCCCTCCTCCACGCATCGATCCACGAGCCCCAAGCGATGGGCCTCGAAGGCATCGAGGCGCTCTTGGGTCAATGCCAGACGGCGAGCGGCCGCGGCCCCGACCCGCCGAGGCAGGGTATGGCTGAGCCCCCAATCCGGAACCAACCCCACTTTGAGGAAGGAAAGGGTGAACTTCGCGCTGGTATCGGCCACCACCACATCGGCAAGACAAGCAAGCCCCACCCCGGCCCCCGCCGCATGACCTCTCACCGCGGCGATCAGCGGTTTGGGGAAGAGGATCACGGCCTCGGCGGCGCGGGCCATCGCCGCATAACGCTCCTCCAAGGCGGCGCGATCTTGTCCCCCCATCGTCTTCACATCCCCGCCGGCACAGAAATGATCCCCGGCACCGGTCAATACCACCGCTCGGACGCTGTCTTCGAAAGCCATCGACCGACAGCATCTCGCCAAGTCATCTCGAATTTGCGCCGAGAGCGCATTGCGCGCCTCGGGTCGATCGATGGTCAGGAGCGTCACGCCCTGTTCGAGATCCTGTCTTCGCAACGTCATGGGGATCTAACCTCCGTCGGATCGCACCGGATGATTCTGCGATCGCATGATAGGATTTTGTCGGCGCTTCTCGTGCGGGCTTGGAATCCGTCACTGCCGTCGATGCCTTGGCGATTGCAACCGGTCATCGCAAGCCATCGGCGCTAAGGATCGTCCGATAAAAAGCGGTGTCCGATAAGATCGTTCGAAGCCTTGTCGTCGACCGCTCGTCGAAGGATCATCGATGATCGAACGACGATAGCGCCAATCATCCCATCGATCCCCCGACATCGACCAAGGAAGCCCCATGCAGATGACATCTCGCGAACTGATCGAGAAGCTGGTCGGCTTTCCGACGGTCTCTTGCGATTCCAACCTCGATCTGATCCATTTCGTGAGGGATTATCTGGCCTCCCACGGCATCGAATCGCAATTGATCCCCAACGAAGAGGGCACCAAAGCCAATCTTTTGGCCACGATCGGGCCGCAAACGAGCGGCGGGATCGTGCTTTCCGGGCATACGGATGTGGTGCCGGTGAACGATCAGCCTTGGGAGAGCGACCCTTTCACCGTCGTCGAGCGATCGGGACGGCTTTTCGGGCGGGGCACCGCGGATATGAAGAGTTTTTATGCCATCGCCCTGGCAATGGTGCCCAGGATGCTCGAGCGATCGATACGGCGCCCCATCCACTTCGCCCTTTCCTACGACGAGGAGGTCGGTTGCTTGGGAGCCCCGGCGATCATTCGCAAGATCCTCGCCGACATCCCGACCCCGTCCGCGGTGATCGTCGGCGAACCGACCATGATGAGAGTCACGAGCGCCCACAAGGGCATCGTGACCATGGAAACGACGGTCACCGGTCGAGAAGCCCATTCCAGCCAAACGCATCGCGGGGTGAGCGCGGTGATGACCGCCGCCAGGCTGATCGCGAAAATCGACGAGATGGCCCGTACCGCCGCCCGAGAGATATCGGATATCCCCTTCGACCCCCCCTACACCACCGTCCATGTCGGAAAGATCGAGGGAGGAACGGCGCCCAATATCATCAGCCGACACTGCCGCTTTCTATGGGATATCCGCCCCATCCCCGGGGACGATCCCTCGCGCTACCGAGCGGATCTCGATCGGTGGGTGGAAGAGGAGATCCTGCCCGGAATGCGGGCCATCGCCCCCGATACCGGGGTCTCGACCCGAGCGCTGTGCTCCGTCCCCGCGCTCGCCCCCGAGCCGCAAGGCGAAGCCGAGCGTCTGGTTCGTTCGCTGACCGGAGACAATGCGGTACATGCTGCGGCCTATGCGGCCGAGGCCGGCCAATTTCAGGAGGCGGGATTTTCGACCGTGATCTGCGGTCCGGGATCGATCGACCAGGCCCATCAGGCCAACGAATTCATCGATCTCGCCCAAGTCGAGGAATGCGAACGCTTCATCGGGCGGCTGATCGACCATCTGGCCGATTGAGCCTCGATCCCTCGGCTTTTTTCATCGACCGGATCTCGATCCGACGATCCCTCGATCCTTGGCGCACATCTTGGCGCATCGGCAGGCAAAGCGATTTCCGCTTGCCTGTTTCGTCGGCGAATGTAGAATATCCACCTTGTGCGAAGGTTCGTACGAAAGACGCAGATGGATTTCGAAGAAGGCCAGGTAGCTCAGTTGGTAGAGCAGCGGACTGAAAATCCGCGTGTCGGTGGTTCGATTCCGCCCCTGGCCACCACCGCCCTTCCCGACGGTTCCGATGATCTTGCGCATCGATGCGTTGCGAAAAAAGGACGCGCGAGAAAAAAACGAAGCGCATGCCCTCGGCCGACCCTCCCTTGGCCACCTTAGTCCGGCAACGCTTCGAGGGCTCGCCCTTCCCCCCAATGCCTTATCGTCGATCCTCGCCGGATCCGATCCGGCCATCGAATCCCGACGATACACATCGACGAGCCCGCCATCGCCTTGCGATCCCCCGAAAAATCGACGATCCAAAACCTGCGATCGATGCGTCATCGAACATCGCGGATCCCCGAACCGACGGAGTCCATAAAGCATGCTCCATAGCATGACTGCCTATTCGCGCACCGAAGCGCAGATCACCGTGGAGGATTCGCATCCCGAGGCTCTTCGATGCCAGTGGGAGATCCGCTCCGTCAACCACCGCTATCTGGATGTCCATATCCGCCTGCCGGATGAATTCCGCAGCCTCGAAAATCAGGCCAAGGAATTGATCCGCACCCGTCTTTCGCGCGGAAAGGTCGATTGCACCTTGAGCGCATCGGGAAGGGTGCCCGGCGCCGGCAGTTTGGTTTTGGACCAAGCGCTGGCGACGGAGATCGCCAAGGCCGCGCACCAAGTATCGTCCCTGATCCCCTCTCCCGCCGGGACCGCCGGGATCAACCCCTTGGATATCATGCGCTGGCCCGGCGTGGTGCGCTCGCCGGCCCCGAACGGCGAGCCCTTCGAACCCGCCTTGCTCAAGCTCTTGGAAAGCGGCGTGGACCAGCTCGTCGAGATGCGCGCCCGAGAAGGAGAACGTATCCGACGGATGCTGATCGAACGCCTCGATCAGCTGGCCGAAGAAGTGCAAGCGATCCGCGCCCAGATGCCCGCCATCCTCGATTCCTTGGCCGAGCGTTTGAGAAACCGCATCAACCGGCAAGAGGGGGCGGAGGCCGTCGGCGAAGGAAGGCTCGAACAAGAACTGGTCTTGATCGCTCAACGCATGGATGTGGCCGAAGAGCTGGATCGGCTCGATGCCCATGTCGAGGAGATCAAAGACAGCCTCGATCAAAGCGCCGCGGTGGGCCGACGGCTCGATTTCCTGATGCAAGAACTCAACCGGGAGGCGAATACCTTGGGCGCGAAATCGGCGGCCCTGACCACCTCGCGCGGCTCGGTCAATCTCAAAGTGTTGATCGAGCAGATGCGCGAGCAGATTCAAAATATCGAATGACCGCATCCACCGTGAAAGACTCCCTCGATCGAGATCCGCAACCGCAGGCGATCATCTTGACCGCACCCTCGGGCGCGGGAAAAACGAGACTGGCCCATGCCCTGACGAGGGATCGAGCGGCCGCTTTCAGCGTCTCCCACACCACCCGCGCTCCGCGAGGCGGCGAGGTGCAAGGTCGGGACTATCATTTCGTCGATGACGAACGATTTCAGGCGATGGTCGACGCCGGGGAATTCCTCGAGCATGCCCGGGTTTTCGATTGTCGCTACGGCACATCGAGGGGGGCGGTGCGAGAGATACTCGATGCCGGGCAAGATGCGATCCTCGATATCGATTGGCAAGGGGCGCAGCAGGTGCGAAAGGCGCTTCCGGATGCGATCGGGGTCTTCATCCTGCCCCCGTCGATCGCCGAGTTAAGAAGGCGGTTGATGCAGCGCGGGCAGGATCTGCCGACCATCGAACGCCGCATGCGAGAGGTATCCTCGACCATCGAGCATTGCTCGGAATTCGACCACGTGGTGATCAACGACGATTTCGATGGGGCAAGAGCGGCCCTGTCGGCGATCTTGGACGAAAGCCATGAGGGTCGCTACGCCTCGGGGCGACGAGAAGCGGTGGCTTTGGCCGCGGCATTGATCGAAGATGCAATGCGCAGTGTCATCTAACCCCCCTTTTTTCGCTTGACGCTTCTCGCTTTTTCCCGAAGATCGAAGGGCGAGATTCGATGGGCGGGCCTCGAAAAGCGATCATCGAAAAAACGAACGTCAAGTGCAAATCCGTGGAGCGCAATGCGCGATTGAAGTACACTTCGTCATGCGCTTGACCCAAACAAAACGAGCCTGGGGCTATCGTTCGCCCGCTCGTCGAATACCCATCATCATCCACCGGAACATCCCTCGGAGTATCGGCATGGCCAGAGTGACCGTTGAAGATTGCATCGAAAAGATTCCCAATCGATTCGATCTGGTATTGGTGGCGGCCCGTCGCACCCGCCTGATCTCTCTCGGCAGCGAGCCGCTCGTCCCCGTGGAGAAAGACAAACCGGCGGTGATCGCTCTGCGCGAAATCGCCGACGGCAAGGTGGATAAAACCATCTTGGAAGAGCCGCGCAGACCCTCGGAGACGATGTCGCTGACCGAGGGAATTCCCGCCCCCGGATCCGTCCCGAGAAAGAGCATGGACGAGGACGAGGACGACGAATACATCGACGACATGGCGGTCTTGCCGACCCCCTCGCCGATATTGTCGCCGCATAAAACGATGTCGCCGGCACCCGATGAAGATTGACCGATCGTTCAAACGACGCATCGAAATCATGCTTGATCCCTCACTTCGCCCCACCTCCTCGCCCTTTGCGGGCCGATGTCGTCATCCCTATCGAAAGCATCGGATGACCTTCGGGCTCGGGCTTTCGAAAAAGCGCTTTCCATGCCCCCGAGCCCGACGCGGTAGGGACGGATATTTAGAGTTTTAGGTACCCGACAGGAGTGTTTTCCTCCAGAGAATTGTGCAACTTGGCCGGGAAATACCTCAGCCCGGCACAGGTGGAGGAAATACGGCGCGCCATCCGTTTCGGTGAGCGCGCCCATAAAGGCCAGCAAAGAGCGTCGGGCGAAGACTATATCGTTCATCCCATCGAGGTCGCCACCATCTTGGCGAAGATGCGTCTCGATCATGAGACCGTCGTCGCCGCCATCTTGCATGACGTGATCGAGGACACCCCCACCGCCAAGGATCAGATCTTGGCGGAGTTCGGCAACGAGGTGGCCGAACTCGTGGACGGGGTCAGCAAGCTCACCCACCTTTCGCGCGAGAACCGCGCCTTGGCGCAGGCGGAAAACTTTCGCAAGATATTGATGGCGATGTCTCGCGATATCCGCGTCATCCTGATCAAACTCACGGATCGCCTGCACAATATGCGCACCATCGATCCGCTGCCGATCGAAAAACAGCGCCGGATCGCCCGAGAGACCTTGGATATCTACGCTCCGATCGCCAATCGCTTGGGGTTGCGCGGGATCTGGATGGAACTCGAGGATCTTTGCTTTCGAGCGCTCCATCCTTGGCGCCACCGCATCATCGCCTCCCATGTCAAAAAATTGCAGGGCAACCATAAGCGGGTATTGCAAAAAGTCGAAAAGGAAATCGGTCGACAACTACGCCGGGGATTCATTATCAAAGCGCATATCGAAAGACGAGAACGACATATCTACGACCTTTATCGCAAGATGCGCGCCAAACGCATCTCCTTGGAAAAAATTCGCTATGGCTACGGTTTCAAAATCATCGTCGAACTCCCGGACGACTGCTATCGAGCCTTGGGCGTGGTGCATCGCCTTTATAAACCGGTACCGGGAAAATTCAAGGACTTCATCGCCATCCCCAAAGCCAACGGCTATCAATCCTTGCATACCGTTTTATTCGGCCCTCTCGACGAGCCGATAGAGATTCAGATCCGTACCAAAGAGATGAATCGGGTGGCCGAAGCGGGGATCGCCGCCCACTGGATTTATAAAACCGGAAAACCGGGAACGAATGCGGCGCAAAGGCGTATCCGAAAGTGGGTGAAAGATTTATTGGAGATGCAAAGCCATGCCGGGGATTCGATGGAATTCCTGGAAAGCGTCAAAGAGGATCTCTTTCCCAAGGAAATCTATATCTTCACCCCCGACGGCGAAACCGTGGTACTCCCTCGAGGAGCGACGGTCATCGACTATGCCTATTCCATCCATACCGATATCGGGAATCATTGCATCGGCGCCAAACTGGACGGGCGCTATGTCTCCTTGCAAAGACAACTGTTCACCGGGGATACCATCGAGATCATCAAAGCCGACTGGGGGCGACCCAATGCCTCATGGTTGGATTTCGCCACCACCGGCAAAGCCCGCTCCGCGATCCGCAGCTATTTGAAGAATCTGCAAGGCGAAGAGGCAAAAGCGATCGGCAAACAACTGCTGGAACGGGCCTTGGCGGCGGAATCCATAAGATTCGATGATATCCCGCCCGAGCCGCTCGATTCCCTGCTCAAGGAATTTCGTCTCGATGGTCTAGAGGATCTGCACAAGGCGATCGGGATCGGGGAACATATCGCTCCTTTGGTCGCACGACGTTTGCTCGCCGACAACGAATCCGCACAAGCGATCACCGTGGAGCATGAAAGAGCCACCGTTCTTTCGCGCGAAATCGCTCCTTTATATATTCGCGGCTCCGAGGGGATGGCGGTCGATCTCGGGCGCTGCTGCCGTCCGATCCCCGGCGATGCGGTGATCGGCATTTTGAGCGCCGGCCGCGGACTTACGATCCATACCATGAATTGCCGCAATGCCACCGAGCACTCCGACCAACCCGAACGCTGGGTGGAAGTGGCGTGGGAGCCCGGGGTCGAGGGTGATTTTCCGGTCGAGATCCGGGTGGACATGGCCAACCGCGCCGGGGTGCTGGCAACCGTCGCCACCGTCATCGCGGATATGAACTCCAATATCGACAATATCGATTTCAAAGGGCGCGACGGATTAAACTCCACCTTGAGCTTCTTGTTGGAGGTGCGAGATCGCACCCACCTCGAGAAAATCATCCATCGCATCCGGAGCATCAACGACGTATCTCGAATCACCCGCATATAAAAAGCCGCCATCGGGGCGACGCTCCTCGATTCGTCGCTTCGATCATCCGTTCGCAACCCCCCGCCAAGGAGATCCCTCATGCCCAGAACAGCGATTGTCACCCCCGATGCGCCGGGGGCGATCGGCGCTTATTCCCAAGCGATTCGAGCCGGCGATACCGTCTACCTCTCCGGTCAAATCCCTTTGCACCCTCAGTCCATGAAAGTCGTCTCCGACGATCCCAAAGAGCAAATCCATCAGGTGCTGCGAAACCTCTCGGCCGTCGCCCAAGCCGCAGGAGGAAGCCTCGACGATGTGGTCAAACTCAATGTCTATTTAAAAGACCTGTCGATCTTTCCCCTCGTCAACGAGGTGATGGCCGAGTATTTCACTTCCCCCTACCCGGCCCGGGCGGCGATCGGCGTGGCCTCTTTGCCCTTGGATGTCGAGGTCGAGATCGAGGGAATCCTCGTCAAGGGGTTGTGATCTTGCGGATATCGAAGGGCTTGCGCTTTTTCGACACTAGCCTTCGATGGCGCTCTTCGATGGAAAACTCTTCGGCCCCAAAATAAGCGCTCGTTATCCGCCTTTCGCCTCGTTCGAGGGATGTGCCGACATGCAGTGCACCATGAATCCGCCGGTCGCATCGCCTCTCGAATCGTCCCTCGAACCGCTTTTCGAACCGCCGCCGATCGAATCGCTCCCCGGCATCAAGGCCGCAAATGTCGAGAAACTGCGCGCGGAAGGGATCGAGACCATCGTCGATCTCCTTTTCCACCTTCCGCTTCGCTACGAAGATCGCACCCGCATCAGCCCCATCGCTTCTTCGAAGCCGGGCGACGATGTCCTGATCTGCGGACACATCACCAAACTTACACTTGCACTCGGACGTCGTCCGATGACCGTGGTCCTGCGCGATGAAAGCGGTCAGATCGAACTGCAATGGTTCAACAGCAAGCCTTGGCTGACCAAACGGATTCAGATGGGTCGAAGGCTGTGGTGCTACGGATCGGTGCGCAGCGGCTTGGGCGGCAGACCGGCGATGTCGAATCCGAATTTCGGGATCGTCGAGACCGGTCAATCACCCCCGCTCGATCCCTATCTGACCCCGATCTACCCGACGCTGGCGGGACTCAAAGATCGCCCCTTGCAAAGGTTGATCCTCGGGGCGTTGGATAAAGTGAACGCTCACTCCGCTCTTTCGAAGGCGATGGAACTGCTGCCCGAGGATATCGTGCAGGACAATCGACTCCCCGGTCTCCTGCCCTCCTTGCAAGCGATGCACCGACCGCCGCCCGAGGCCGATGTCGAGGCCCTGATCTCCCCGGACAATCTCTATCGTCGACGTCTTGCCTTCGAGGAATTACTGGCCAATCACCTTGCGCTTCGCATGCTGCGCCGACGCCTCGACGATCGCAAAGCGCCGAAATTGACCGGCGCCAAACGCCCGCGCGGGCGCAAGTCCGGAACCGGGATCGAGGCCGGAGCCGAGGAACACGGTTCGGGATCGAAAAAAGCCGCCTCGCCGCCGAGCCTTGCCGAGCGCTTCATCGCATCCCTGCCCTTCTCCCCCACCGCCGCTCAAAGCCGAGTCATCAAGGAGATTCGAAAGGATCTGCGTCTTGGCCGCCCGATGCACCGACTCTTACAAGGCGATGTGGGGGCGGGGAAGACGGTGGTAGCCGCTTATGCCGCGGTATTGGCCTTGGACAGCGGATGGCAATGCGCCCTCATGGCTCCCACCGAGCTCCTGGCCGAGCAGCACTGGCATACCCTCGATGCTTGGCTTTCGCCGCTGGGCATGGAGGTGCTTTGGCTATCGGGAAAGACCGGCGGCAAAGAACGGCGTTCGACGATGGAACGGCTGGCGAAAGACAAAGAGCCGGTGCTGGCGATTGGCACCCATGCCCTCTTTCAATCGCAAATCGAGTTTTCCCGGCTGGGCCTTGCGATCATCGACGAACAACATCGTTTCGGCGTGGATCAGCGTTTGGCATTGCGCGACAAGGGGGAGCGAGAGGGGATGCATCCCCATCAACTGCTGATGACCGCCACCCCGATCCCCCGCACCCTCGCCATGACCGCTTGGGCGGATCTCGATATGTCTACCTTGAACGAACTGCCGCCGGGACGCACACCGGTGAATACCGCGGTGATGCCATCGACCAAACGCCCGAACGTCGTCGAGCGCATCGAGATTGCGTGTCGGGCGGGCGGGCAAGCCTATTGGGTTTGCACCGTGATCGAGGAATCCGAGGCCTTGGAATGCCAAGCGGCCGAAGATACCGCTCGCGATCTGCGGCAGGCCCTTCCCGATTTGAATATCGGCTTGGTGCACGGGCGGATGAAGGCGGCGGACAAGGATGCCGCGATGCGGGCCTTCAAAGAGGCCCGGTACAACGTGCTCGTGGCCACCACGGTGATCGAGGTCGGGGTCGATGTGCCCGAGGCATCGCTGATGATCATCGACAATGCCGACCGTTTGGGTCTCGCCCAGCTCCATCAGTTGCGCGGACGAGTGGGGCGAGGCAGCAAACACAGCGTTTGCGTCATGATGTACGACCGCCCCCTGACCGACACCGCGCGTCAACGCTTGGGCGTATTGCGCGCAACCAACGACGGCTTCGAGATCGCCCAAAAGGACCTCGAAATCCGCGGCCCGGGAGAGGTCTTGGGAACCCGCCAAACCGGAATCGCACGAATGCGCATCGCCGATCACCTTCGAGACCGAGCCCTGTTACCCGCAGTCGCCCGCGCCGGATCCGAACTGCTCACCCGCCATCCCCTTGATCGAAGCGCGGCAATCATCCGCCGCTGGGTCAAGGCCGAAGATGCGGTCTACGGGCGAGTTTGAGGGTTGTGCTGCGGATGTGTCTGACGATCTCTTCGGCAACGAACAGCGTGCGGATCTCGATCGGGCGGGCGACGATTCATCCTCGCTCGATGCCTGCCCGCTTGCTCCCTTGGGGGCTGGCGGGGGCAATCTCTCGTACCGCCCGATCCCGCAAGTGGCGAGAACCACGGGCCTAAGGCCAAGTCGAAACCGGCGCCAAGAAATATGAACCACTTCCACACAAAGCGCAGCCCGAGGCCTTGGACCAAACGCATCCCGATCTACCTTCGGCTGATGCGGGCTCACCAACCCATCGGCACCTTGCTCTTGCTCTGGCCGACCCTCTGGGCGCTTTGGATTGCAGGCGACGGCCACCCGCAGCCCACGATCGTGATCATCTTCGTGATCGGCGTTTTCGTCATGCGCTCCGCCGGCTGCGTCATCAACGATTTCGCGGATCGAAGACTCGACCCCCACGTCGAGCGCACCCGCAACCGACCCTTGGCCAGCGGAGAAATCGGCAGCGCCGAAGCCTTGGCGCTCTTCACTTTCCTGGGGCTGATCGCCCTCGCCTTGGTATCGATGCTCAACCCCCTGACCTGGCTCTACTCCATCGGCGGGATCCTTCTCACCGCCAGCTATCCCTTCATGAAGCGATGGACATCCCTGCCCCAACTCTACTTGGGACTCGCCTTCGCTTGGGGAGTGCCGATGGCATTTGCGGCCCTGACCGACGAAGTACCCCGATTGGCATGGCTGATCTTCACCGCCGTGGCCATCTGGGCCGTTGCCTACGACACCATCTACGCAATGGTCGACCGGCAGGACGATCTCAAAATCGGCATCAAATCCACCGCCATCCTCTGCGGACAACACGACCGCGCCTTCATCGCCTCGTGCCAAATCACGACCATCGCAATCCTCGCCCTCGTCGGCCAATTCGAAGACTTCAAAGGCTTCTACAAAGCAGGCCTTGTCGCCACGATCGCCCTTTTCTCCTACCAACAATGGCTGATCCGAAACCGAGAACCCCGAGCCTGCTTTCGCGCCTTCCGCAACAACCACTGGGCGGGGGCGGCCATCTTCACCGGCATCGTGGCGGAACTTGGTCTCGGGTGAGCCAAGCAAACCCGATGCCGGCTATGACAACGATCGGCACCTGCAACACGAAGTCATCAAATCGAAAACCCCAAACGACGACCGATCTCATGGAGGGTCAAAACCCTCTTCAAGCCCGCCAAACGCAAAGCATCCCGATACAAGGTCCGGCCTTCCAAGGTATCCCCGATCAAAGCCCACCCGAACCGCCGACTCAACCCGGCGATTTGAGATGACTCGAGTCCATCACTCGATTCCCCGCTACCCGAAATCGCCACACCTTCGACCTCGGCATCGTATCGACCATAAAGATCGGACCGATCAAGAAATCCAAGATCGAACAATCGCCGAAGGACAACCAACGGACCGACCTTGAATCGACGAACCAGCCTTGCAACCGCATCATCGACCGGCTCGCCGGGATCAATATCGGCACGCAAAGCATCGAGAGGAAGCAACATCTCCGCCGCCACCTCATTACACCATCGCTCGACTCGCTCCTCTTCGCCACCATCGATATGCGCCGTGAACAACGCCGATTCACCCAGCCATAAATGCGCCAACCCATGAGCCAGCGTCAACATCTGCGCCGACCTCGCATCGCCACCGTTGATAAAAACGAGCGGCGCCATCTCATCGGCAAGCACAAAACCCCGAAACTCCCCGACCTTCAACTCACGCTCACCATTACCGAAGACCACCCCGCTACGCATCACCATAATCCCGGCATCATCGATATCCGCCAAGAGCCGATCCAGCGCATCCCGCCACGTTCCACATCGAGATCGAGCCTCCAAGCCAAAGCCGAAGGCTTCCCTCATCGACGCCGCAACCTGCTCGACCGATTGCCCAAGCCTTGCCGAACCAACCAACGAAAGCGGCTCATAGCCCTCGAAAAGACAATAATCCCGATACCAATCCTGACGACGCAGACAAAGATAAATCGTCTCCAGCAAATCCGGACCAGGACGACGAGACGCCCGATCGCGCAACGTACGAAGATCGGGAATAGGCAAAGGCTCATCCGGCGGAGCATCCAAAAAGAAATAACCGACCGGGGTGTTCATCTTTTGTGCAACTCCCTCCAACTGCATCAGCGTCGGAAGAACATCCCCACCCTCCCACTCAGCATAGCCGGCAAACTTGGAGACAACCTCATCCAAGCCCAACCCAGCCCGCTCCCGCGCCCACCGCAGCATCTCCGGCCGTATTTCGATTTTCATCTCATCCTCCATTAGCCAGTCCATCATCAATGATGGTTGGAAGTATAAAGGTTCTGGAGAATCATAGATTAAATCAAATAAAAATATACATAGAAAGAATTCTCGAATCAAACGTTTCTTATTTATGGCTTATCAACTTATTTGTATTTCCATAGAAAAATCAAACAGAATGGCTTTCTCAATATTTATCTTTCTCCAGATTCTATTAGATAACTATTCAATTTTTTATATCTAATATCGTTTACAAGATCACCATTAGACTCGATGATTGCATCAAGACAACACCTAAGTTTGCTTAGCGGTAAATCTCTCGTATTTTTACCAATAATACAATCCAAAAAATTTAACGCATCCATTGGATAATTTATACATATATCAGATTGATCAAGTTCAAAAATTGGATAACCAATGTCTTCAATGGCTCTCATTCGATCACGAAGAAGACTGATCGCATTCGGAAATTGTTCTTTCGAATGGATACAAAAAATGCTTATATTGTTGATCATTACTGATGAAATTCTATCATGTTCGATTGGTAAGATCGTTTTTATACATGGGGTAATTCGATTAGCCCAAAATTCCGCTCGTCGATTATCAGAACCTTCAAGCATCCTTAATAACTCGTCAAAAACCACAGGAACAATATCTGATGGCAATTCACCGACAAATCCCTTTGCTTTATCATTAATAAATTTATCATCTAAATTAATGATGACAAAAATAAGAAATGCGACATATTGCACGCGCTCCACTCTACTCAGTTTAGAAAGATGATTCAGAGCCTCAAGAAAATCTTTCTTGAGGCGATCCATCAAAGGTAGGTATAATCGAGGTGTCCATAAAAAACCTCCCCAAATCAATCGAGCCTCCTCTTGACATTTACTCCAGCTAAATAATGACAGTAAATGTGATTCCGTCCATTTTGAATCTACTCGATATAGCATGACAGAGTAAGCGGCCAATATTATTCGACCATAGCAATATCTCTTAATTTCTCTATCGCACAGTTTAGTAAATATATTTTCTATTTTTTCAGGGAATCCTTGATCGTCCTTAAGCGTCATCCGATGCCACCAAAAAATTAACGCCTCGGTTATGATCCCTACAGGATGATTGATAGCGCGAGTAAAAGAATCTTCGCTACCAGTGTAATCTTCATAGTCCGATTCAAGAATCATATTTATAATAGTAAAAAAATTATCTTCATAGTATTCAAATGTCTTGGCAATTGACAATATCCACCGAGTTAATTCATTAGCGACACATTGCAACTTACTTCTCGGCATATCGATCAAAATCGGAGCTAACTTACTCCATGATTTTTGAGTAAATTCGTCCTCCGACCAAACACGAAGTGCCTCCTGCCAACGGCCAGATGGCCAATCCTTTTTCTTTGCCAATGCACACAAAACATCGGTAGCCATCTCAAAATCATCTCGGCAGATTTGAGACCAATCGTCTCGTTGATCTAAATCTTTGGTTGGAACACGCTTGATATCATCAGCCCAAAAAAGAAATTCATCACGCTGATCTTTTTCCAATTTCCAATCTGGATATTGGGAAGATAAAGAATTTAGTCGTTTTTTGGCAACCTCACTCAAAACATCAATTGATTCATCAATTTTTGCTAATCGCAGCCACACCTTCTTATCCACAATAAAATTATCATCATCAAATTTAATATCGCTCTTGGAAATATTAGATGGCGGTCCGTCAAGAATAGCCTGCTCCAATTCCGCCAACATACCCTTATCAAGTCTTTTCGCAAGAACCACAAGTAATCGTATGACTTCTCGTTTGGCTATCCCAGACCAAAGCCACCGACATGAATCCGCCAAGAGCCACTCCAGAGCAATACGATCAGGTATCACTGGTCGATTATCTTTAGTCTCTTGCGCTGCTGCGAAAAGAGCGAGCCTACGGAACAATGGATATGGCATACTCCACCAAAGCTCTGCCTCAATAATCGCTCGTTTACATGATTCCTCTGCGACCTCAACCCATGCATCTCGAGCCAAGTCAATTAGTACTGTCCAATCGTGAAATTTCCTATTCTGAGAATGCTTGCTTATGGAAGGCTGATGAATATGAGATTTTTCATCCTGTTCATCCTCAACTCCAAGTTCGTGCATGAGATCAAGTGTATCTTGGAGCAAGCTGGTAAAATCGGATAGGAGTTCCGGTAAGCGATCGATCCATTGCTCGTTATTGAATAGATTTTTTATGTCCCGATGAACATGGTCCACCGATAGTACGATCATCCAACCAATCGAGTGTCTGATATCTTTTGATTCATCGTTACCTTCGATTGATCGATAAATCGGTTCGTGCAGAAATACACATGGCGTCAGATACTCCCGAAGCTTCAGACGCATATCTGAAGTAAGTCCATTTCTCTTGAATCGCTCACACCAATGATACATGTGATGTTTGTCTATTCCCGTGCTATTTTCTCTGGATCTAACACGGCCAGCAATCATCAAATTCCAAAAAATTCGCATTGCAGGACTGAGGGTTTTCTTGCCATCATATCCAGAAGATGACATCTGCCTTGGTGTCTCGCTATCATGATTCATATCAGCAGATTTATCCATCTCGTCTTTTATTAATCTAATAAAATTATCATGTAATTGACCGCCCTGTTTGGCAAGCCAAAGCAACAACTTCGGATTATCAATGTGATTGACTAACCAGCACCCCAGCTGCCACATTATATTATCCCATTCACTTCTTTTGGCGCCATCATCTGCAATACTCATCAGCGGCGCCAAGAAATAAGGCGGCGGTCTTCGAATCATGCTGAAAGTGATATTTTTGTCGGTATCTGATTTTGGGAAAATTTCAAAACGGTATAAGTCGGCATTATGATAACGGTTTTCGCTCAAAACACTTAACCAATCTAAAGACGGGGATGGACTAAAATCAGTAAATTTTCTAGCAGGTATGCCTCTAGAATCACTCAGAGCCCACAGCATACGTCCAACGAAATCATCTTCTAATGTACTATTTGAAGGACGCGAACGAGCAAGCTCAACAACTATTTGCTCCTTACCGCGCACTCCATTGCGATATGTATCAGCCCAATTACATAGTGTCTTGCGTAAATAGAAATGATTTTTATATTTACGATACAGAATAGGTATGACATTTTTTGCCTTCCATTGCTCGGCAACATCATCATACTTACCTTTCGAGTAATCTCCAAAAGCGAACATATCAAGGGGCACTTCTCCGAGTAAGCGATCGGCAGCAAGTGCATCCATCATGTAACGCAGCATAGGATCGTTGATACTATATCCGACAAAACAAACTATGTAGTTATGAAGTAGCTCACTCACAAAGCGAGCCGCCCAACGTTCAGTGAGATATGCCAAGCCGAAATCGCCGCTTGAAATTACTAGACGTTCCAAATCAGTAGATGTTGGATTCTCCTCTAATAATCCGTGCAGATAAACCAACCCATTCCATTGACTTTTCTTTGGAATAGGTAAGAGTGGAGCTCTAAATCTTTCCATTGACGGATATTTCTTGGTAATTATTTCTTCAAATAAACGGTCATAATTGGTAGTAACCAAACGCATACGTCCGTCACTATTATCAAGATATTTACGATCTCTACTCAACATCAGTAGTGCCTCATGAATTTCAGTGGAATTTTTGATATCGGAATTTAGTTTCAAAATACTTGCTAGTTTTTTTCGCACCATCTTACGATCATTGCGAAATTTTTCCAGAAGTCCAATGGCAGTATCATACTGACGTGCCTTTATAGCTTCTCTTTGTTCTTTATTATTGTTAGGATCAACACCAACGCTCTCAAATAGCTTTTTCACTAAACCCTCAAAATCCGGCAATCCCGCCGAACGGGAGATGCCGGCACCACAAAAAAACACGACACCACCTTCTTCATGCGCCTGCAACAATCGCTCTGGAATATCAGGACCATCTTTGATAAATTGCATTTTAAAATCACCCTCGATATGCTCTCATTTTATTTATCCAGAAGGAAATGGCATTGAGGGGGACGATCTTGGACTGCATTAAGATACCCACTTGGCCCCTACTCTACTTCATGCCTACCAAAGATCAATCGCTTTCCCCTTGTAGATGGGCGATTCGATTCGAGATTCTCTACCTTTCTTCCTGCATTCGGCGAATATCAGCCTCCGTGAGGCTCTGACGATTGTCGATCAGGGCTTCCTTCAAGGCCTCTTCCGATATGCAGGGCTCTTCGGCGTAGCCAAGGTGGCGAGGCGCTTCCATGATATGCCGTTGGCGACCATCTTTCCGATGCTAGATTTGAGGATCGTTATGATGCTGGCTTCGCTAGGTAGATTGTAGTACAGAACGTTGTCGAAGCGGAGAAAGAGCACTGGGCCAAGGATTTCAGGGTGGTTGATCGCGATCATGATCAGGCTTTGCGGGTCATCTTGCTCGATCATTTGCTGGAAACTGTTCAGGGTGCTTTGAACTTCACCGATATCGTCGACGAATCCGCGCTGCGAGACGATGGCATCAAACTCATCGACAAGATATACGCATTGAGGGCGGCCGGTCAAATCGAAGACTTTCCGTAGTTTGACCGCGGTCTAGCCCATGTACTTGGTGATCAGACTGCCCAAATGCACTTTGAGTGAGCGGCAGGCCGAGTTCGCCAGCGAACACTGATGTCGTCATCATTTTTTCCGGTGCCCGGTACACCCATCAGCAGAGTTGCGGCGGGAGAGAGCCTTCGATGGTTGCCGCTGCCCCTTGATCGCCCGATTGTGTTGGCTCGCCAAGGCATTTCGAGCACCATCTCTGCGGAGCCCGTGCACCTTCGGGTAGATGACCGCCAATATCATCGTGCGGGCGCCTGATCGAAAGCCTCATCTCCCCGCCCCCACTCGGCGATGGCAAACCCCGACGAGTCTTGGCTTGATCGATGGCTGCCACCTGCATCGCCACAGAGAGGGGGCGATCTTCGTCCTCTTCTAGATGGCTTCAAAAACGCCTTCAACTGGTTCGCTCTGGTCACTCACCCTCCCTTCGTTCTTGTCGTGACCTCGCGCCCAAAAGCGCCTTACCGCTTTTTAGTCTGGCGGATATTGGGTCATCTTGACAGCAACGATTTGTGGATGTAGCCGGGATAGATGCGGCGATCTTTTCCAAGCGTGCGCGCTCCGTCGTCCCTCGAATGGCTCGCCTGACTCCTAATAAGGGGCGCCAAGGATCCGAGCGGAATCTTCAGGGGCATCGACCATAACGACCTCGGCAGTCTCGGTCACGGGGACGACGATTTAGGGTTCATCATGGATTGCAACACCATCTCGCACATTGATGGCGACACCGTTGACCGCCGACTCACCGCGAAAATGAAGGGTGAGCGCGCCTCGCTGTCTTCCCTACGGGGCTCATCTAGCTTCGGTGTCGATGGAGGAGCGTGCCGTGAAGGGTCTTAGGGAACATCGACCAAGACGATCTCGGCGGTCTCGGTTGCGGTGATGACGATCTCGGACTCATCGAAGATCGCAACGCCGTCGCGCGCGTTGATGGCGATGCCGTTGACCGTCACCTGACCCATCGCCGGGACGAGGTAGGCCTTGCGATCCTTATCGAGTCGGTGGGTGACGCTTTGGCCGGATACCAAAGTGGCGCCCAAGACGGCGGCGTTTTGGTTGATCTTCAGCGCACCCTCGTCTTGGGAGCGACCCGATGCCAGCACGACCAACTCTCCGGCCCGGTCGCCCTTGGGAAAGGATCTGGTATCCCAACGAGGCTCATAATCCGTTGAATCCGGGGTGATCCAGATCTGGAAGATCTGCGTCCGCTCGCTTTCCCGGTTGTATTCGGCATGAACGATACCGGTACCTGCGGACATCACCTGTACATCTCCGGCTTGGGTGCGTCCCTCGTTGCCCAGAGCATCTTGGTGAGTGATCGCCCCTTTTCGAACATAAGTGATGATCTCCATATCACGGTGCGGGTGCGGATCGAAGCCGGTTCCGGGCTCGATGGTGTCATCGTTCCAAACACGCAGGGCACCCACCCCCATGCGCTCGGGATCCGTGTAATGGCCGAAACTGAAATGATGCTTGGCATCGAGCCAGTTGGTTTTGAAGGCTCCCAGACTATCGAACGGGCGAGGGTCGATCATTATGGTGTCTCCTTATTTTTGTTGGGGAGAGCTATCCTATATCCGCTTAATAGCCATCTTAGTGGCATTAATTAGAAATGGCATTTCGTAGCGATTTTCAATCCTTCGCGGCACATCGAGTGTCCGTATGGTCAAAATCATCTATCGATTCTTGTCGTCGGCATCTCCGTCACTCGAAAGACACGCTGCCCATTGGTTGGCTACCGCCGGGGGCGGCGGTTCATACGAGAGATCAACTCTCCGATGTCTATTTTTCTTTGATTACTGACATCGAATCGAATGGGGAAATGGTTCGTCCCCTGTTTTTCTACAATGCCATGCTGTTGTATGCCAAGGCTATCGGGGCTAGTGTGGCCGCTCGTGACCTTACGAGTCGTTTTTCGTTCACGCGGCTCCCATACCAACATGGAAGCGGTCGAAAATTCAGCATTCGGATAGTTGTGCTCCCGACATAAAGCCAACAGCCAATCACAAAATAACTTGCCATTGATGAGCTGCTTCTCACATTCATTCTCATAAGAGGATTTAATTTCTATAATGAAAAAATATACGATACCCTCGTGAGCACAAGCTAAAAAGGCATCGCATATCTTTGCCCAGTGTAAAGGCGGTGATTTACTGAAGAAGGAAAAAGGCTTTTCCCTCTCGCTGTCTAATGAGAAAGCAATTGAATTGCTGCTGGGAACCCGGAATTCGATTCGCTTATCAAACTCGTTCAGCAGCCAACTACGAGCGTTTCTTTCCAAACGATATCGATAATCGATCGCCTTCTCAATCATCCTGATAATATCAATATCCATCTCTGCGCTCTTTCATTGTATAATAGATATCATCGTTAGATTTTTCTTGCATTGCTATCACCTTATCGAATGTGATAGCGTAAATACCATCCTCCATGAAAATCTCCATCGGTTCGATGACCTGATCGTCGAATTGATAGGCGCTGACTTTTTCGGGATCGAGAACCTCTTCTTCTTTGTAGCGATATTGCTTCCGCATACCGCTAGATCCTTGTTGGTTCAGCATGATGAGAGAATTCAGTTCTCGGACGATGTAGTCGCTATGGGTACTGATAACCAACCGCAATCCGGCATTGATCAGTCTTGCCAGAAGGCGAGCCATTTCAACTTGGTTTGCCGGATGAAGATTGATTTCCGGCTCTTCGATCATCAACAGATCGCCTTTTTGGGCTTGATATTCGAGATAAAACCATAGCCCGAACAGGCTTTTGACCGTTGCCGATGCAATATGCAGATTCACGGGTCGGACCTTATGACCTTCGCACTTCGCTTGGTGGGATTTGAATGTGATATCGCCGGTTCTTCTATTGATACTGAAAGTGCCTCGAAGAAGACGCTTTCTGAGTACATCGGCGCATTTATGAAACCCTCCTCTACCTTCACGCATGATCTCCGGTATTTCACTCAACCAATCGATATAGTCGGCGATCGGCTGGGCGTAGTACGAGCGCATCGTATCGCGCAACGATTCACTGGGACTATATATACCTTCCGCTACATGATGTGGTAATGTCGTCGAACGATTTCCGATGTTACGGTAAAACGGATACAGACTACTGCGTTCCACAGGCATCAAAATAACGTTTCGAGTCTTTCGCTTTTCGTCCAACAAGACTTTCAGCGATTTGACCGAGCCGACTAAATCGACTCTGGATCCCTCCAACATCGCCTCTTTAACATTAAAAACACCGGCCAGTCCGCTATTCACAATATCCTTGAAATTGGTCGGTTTAACAGAGTGACCATTACTTATGCGGTAGTATTGAGAGCAACGAAAGTCTGGATCACTCAGCATTTTCGACCAATAATAGAGGGAGTACATTACCCATGTCTTGCCACTGTTATTCGGGCCACAAAAAATAGTCAAGGGCTTTTGAGTGAACTCGCCTTCGCGAATGACACCCAGATTTTCGATCTTGAACTTCGGCTCATAC
>JFBG01000031.1 GCA_000583135.1 Thioalkalivibrio sp. HK1 | reverse complement strand
CCCTATCTGCCGTGGGCGTTGGAGACATGAGGGGATCTGCTCTTAGTACGAGAGGACCGGAGTGGACGTACCTCTGGTGTTCCGGTTGTCACGCCAGTGGCACTGCCGGGTAGCCAAGTACGGAAGGGATAACCGCTGAAAGCATCTAAGCGGGAAGCCCACCCCAAGATGATGTCTCCCTGGATCCTTGAGATCCCTAAAGGACCCTTGAAGATTACGAGGTTGATAGGCCAAGTGTGGAAGCGCAGTAATGCGTGAAGCTGATTGGTACTAATTGTCCGTGAGGCTTGACCATATAACACCCAAGCGATTCCTTCGTCTTATCGAACGATCGAGAACGATCGATTCGGTTCTTTCGACGAAGATTCGGTGGGAAGCGGATGCCGAAGCAATCGGCCGAAGCGATATACCTTTGCATTCATGACAACTCTTCTTTTTATTTTCGCGAATATCCCTCTTGGTTTGGTGGCAATAGCGAGTGGGAACCACCCGAACCCATACCGAACTCGGTAGTGAAAACGCTCAGCGCCGATGATAGTGTGAGGCCTCCTCATGTGAAAGTAGGACACTGCCAAGCCTTTTATATTCCGATATTCGCGTTTCGATCTCGTAGCCGTTTTCGTACTCATCGGATATGGTGAGTCATGAAGACGAGTCGTTGCGAGGACACCTTCGTATCACTTGGTTTCTCCGATTCTTCATCGTCGAGAAGATGATTCGGGAAGGAACGAGGAAAGGGTGCTCGAAAGATAAGGCTCTTGATGAAAGGTTCGACAAGAACCCCGATCAGCAAGACGATGAGATCGATTCGGATACTCGGTGGATTCTCCTCGACCTGAACGGAAAGAGAATCCCTATCGAATATCCGGTTTTTCGAACGGCGGCCTTGGATAAAGGTCGCCGTTTTTTATTGCCTCGAAAAAGCCCGGCTCCGGCCAAACAGGACCGCCGAGCAGGGCCGATATCTGTACCCAGGAAGTTCTTGGTGGAGCGAGGATAGAATGAGGGTTGAATCCGGCGGATGCGTATCAACTGCATCGATTCGGGCATTGATCGACCGGACCCATCGGCGATGGGAAACAGGAAAAGATCGACGCTATGTGCCCCTATCCGGGGGGATAGGTACTTATGCCGTATAAGTCCCGAATATTCGATAAAGGGCGATTCGATGAGGGGGTGGATTCTCACAACCGACCCTACCCCAATATCGAGCGCGGATCGAGCGAGGATCGAAGATTCGATCTCGGACTCGGTCGGGAAGAGATATTCGACGATCGGCAGCGAAAGGGCAGGTGAAAGGAAACCCTGTTTATAAGAATCGTTCACCGGCGCTTGCCGGATGACGGCTAAGGTGCACTTCGGGTTTGCGAGGAAGACCCTCGGCTATCTATTGACCGTAAACCATTTCCGGTAGCCAGAGCACGATCTGGGGGAAGGCAATGATCAGGATGAGCCCCAAGAGTTGGATCAGCATGAACTGCATCATGCCGATATAAATATCCTTCAAATCCCACTCGGGCACGACTCCCTTTAGAAAGTATGCGGAGAGAGCGACCGGTGGCGAAAGCCAAGCGGTTTGCAGATTCACCGCCACCAGTATTCCGAACCATGTCAGGTTGATCTCCATCTTTTCGAGCAAGGGGATCAAGATCGGAACGATGATGAGGACGATCGGTACCCATTCCAAGGGCCAGCCGAGCAAGAAGATCAGCGCCATCACGATGATCAGCACTTCGATCTGGGAGAGCTCGAAGGAGAGCAATAAGTTGGTCAGCATCGTGGGGGTGCCCAGCCTCGAGAACACCGCGCCGAAGAAGTTGGAGGCCGCCACGAGGAAGAGGATGAGCACCGTGATTTCGAGGGTCTTGATCAGCGCTTCCTGGAATTTGGCGGGGGTCATCCGGCGATATCCGATGGTCATCAGCAAAGCGCCGAAAGCCCCGCAAGCCGCCCCCTCGGTCGGTGTCGCCCAGCCGAGCAGAATCGATCCCAAGGCGAAGGAAACCAACATCGCCGGGGGAACGAGTCCCTTGTAGAACTCCACCCAGACCTCGCTGATATAAAACCCGAAGGGACGACGATCGTTCAGCCAAAGATGTGCCCGTCGAAGGAGCAGATAAACCCCGATCCAACCGGCGAGATGAAGCAGCATGGATATCAAGCGCAAGAAGAAGTCGTCGCCCGAAAGAGCGCTCGAGGTGAAGGCGCGTACGATCACCGTCACAGCGATCAGCGCGATGATCGGAACGACGATCGCGGCGATGAATTCCAGCCACATCTTGCCCGAATGCTCCGGGCGCTCGGCCTCGGGCAGAGGCGGACCCAAACTCGGATCGAGCCAGCAGCGCACCAAGGCATATCCGGTATAAAGACAAGCGAGCATGATGCCGGGAACGATGGCGGCGGCGAAGAGATCCGTCACCGGCACTTCCAGCACCGGCCCCATGACCACCAGCATGATCGAGGGGGGAATCAAGATACCCAAGGTGCCGCCGGCGGTGATGGTTCCGGCGGCCAGTCGCACGTCGTAACCGGAGCGATTCATGGTTTTCGCGGCCATGATCCCGAGAATGGTTACCGAGGCTCCGACGATCCCGGTCGCGGCCGCGAAGATGGTGGATACGAAAAGCACCGCGATATAGAGCGATCCCCGGGTGCTCGATAGGATCAGCTGTACCGAGCGGAAGAGCCTTTCCATCAGCCCCGCCTGCTCCATCAAGATGCCCATGAAGATGAACAGGGGTACGGCGGCGAGGGTCTGCTCCAGCATGACGCTATTGAACTGGAGGGTCATCAAATAAACGACCAGATCCGGCCCGAAGCCCCATGCGCCGAATACGAGACCCAAGAAGATCAGGGTGAACGAGATCGGGAAGCCGACGAAGATCGCCAGCAGCATGATCCCGATCATGATGAATCCGATGGTCTCGGGGCTCATTCGAAGCGACTCCTCACGGCCATCGATTGGTACGCATCGCGTAGATGCACTTAAGCAACTCCGATATCCCTTGCAATATCAAGAAGGCGGCTCCGACGGGCATTGCGGTTCTCACCGGCGCCACCGGTGCCATCCAAGCGGTATCCATGCTAAGTTCCCACGATATCCACGCTGATCCGGCATATTCAAGGGAAATCCAGAGGAAATAACCCATTGCGGGGAAAAAGAACAGCAGGTAGAGAAGGGCATCCACCATCGCCTGATGCCTTGGAGCCCACAGGCGGTAGATGAAATCGGCTCGGATATGCACCCCCCGCATCAAGGCGTAGCCCGCCCCCGCCATGAACAGGGCGCCGCTGAGCATTCGACTGGTATCGTAGGCCCAGATGGTCGGAGCGATGAAGAGTTTGCGGGCCACCACTTCGAAGACCATGGCGAACATCAGCGGTACCAGCATCCAACAGAAGATGCGTCCGCACCACAAGCTGAATAGATCGATGCCGGCGATGCCGATGCGCATCCAAGGAGCCATATCATCGGGGAGGACGCCCGGAGCCTGCCTGCGCTCGGCGATCATCTCGTCGGTCGTATCGAGAGAGTCGATCGCCGGGATTGCCTCGATATCCTTCTCCGCTTCTTTGCTCACGCAGGTCTCTCCTTCGGATCGAAGGCATTCGTTTCGGAGCCCTTGGCCGGGCTCCTATCTGACCGGTCGCTCTTCTCGCATAAGAGGAAGGCCCGATCATCGATATCGTGAATTTCGAATCGCTTGAAGATTCGATCCTCGAGCGGGACGCCATCGTCGATCGAGGGATGCAGCGGTTTTTTCGAAAGAACGAGAATGCCGCTCCCCGAGATCATCGGTGAGCGACGAGATATCATCCAACAAGGAATCGTTCGTTTCTTTGGTTTTTGAAATTTCGTTTCAGGGCACTCGACCCTTGGATTCGACAAAGGGGCTTGCTAAAAAGCGATCGAAAAAAGCGATGCGGCGGGCGGTACGAAGGTACGAAAAAGCAGCCGGTGAGGGCCCAAGACCCCCACCGGCTTTTTTCGGCACCCTTATTTCATCATCATCGAATCGGCGAAGGCCTTTCCGAGATTCGCATTCGAAGTTTGCGCCCCGGCCCAGAAAGGAACCGCAATTTCGGCAAAGGCTTTTTGCGAATCCCAAACGCGCTTGAAGAAGGCGTTGTCTTGGGCATTCTTTTCCAGCGAGGCCTTGGCCGCATTCATATAGGCCGAGAAGTAGTCGGTCGGCGTATCATGAAGCTGAACGCCATGATTTTCCGTCAGATCCTTGAGCGCCTTGCCGTTTTCGTAGATACGATAGGCCAAGGCTTTGGTCAGCGATGCGTTGGCCGCAACCTCGATCGCCTTTTTCTGATGGTCGGTCAGGCTATCGTAGACATCGCCGTTGATGTAGATGTCGGCGTTGACCACCACCTGATGCAGCCCTTGCAGATAGTAGTGTTTGAGCACCTTTTGAAAACCGAAAACGCTATCGGGTTTCGGGCAGCACCACTCGGCGGCGTCGATGGTTCCTTTTTCCAGCGCGGGCAGGATATCACCCCCCCCCATCGCCACCGATGCCACGCCGATATCCTTGTAGGTTTGTCCGGGGATGCCGGGCGGGGTGCGGAAGCGATATTTGCGGAAATCCTCCATGGAGTTGATCGGCTCTTTGAACCACCCGAGCGCCTCGGGGCCGACCGGCTGCAGCATGAAGCCCTTGACGTTGACTCCCATCTCATCCCAGAGTTCGTCGTAGAGCTCCTTGCCGCCACCGTAGAGGAACCATGACATGAAGGCGATATTGTCGATGCCGACTCCTGCGCCCGCCACCGGAGAGCCGAAGAGCATGGCCGCCGGATGCTTGCCGGACCAATAGTGCGTCCAAGCGAAGCCGCCCTCGACGAGGCCTTTATCCACCGCATCGAGGGTTTCTCTGACCCCGACCACCGCCCCCGCCGGGAGTACCTCGATGACCACTTCGCCATTGGTCAGATCGCTGACATCCTTGGCGAATTCGTTCAGCATGTGGACTTCGTCCGCTTTGGCCGGGATCACCGACTGCACCCGGATTTTGACTTCGGCGATCGCCGCCGAGGCCGCAAAAGCGGTCACGATTGTCATTGCGACCACCCGTTCAATCAACTTGCGCATGCTCTTTCTCCTCGAAACTCGATTGGTGATGTTGTTGCCAACCCTTGACCATAAGGGCTCCATAGGGTTCCATGAGATCATGGATCCGAAAAAAATCGGTCGTAAGTATAGGATCATCGCACAAAATCGGAATAGAGGAAGATAAAGATATCCGAAAGGCCTTGGAGAAGGGGCATGGAGCGAGGCGATGATTCGATGATGATCCTCTCGATTCGAAGGATAGATGCATCGAAGAAGGATCTCGAGCGCCGATCGATATCTTGACCTTGCGCGGCATCGATCCGCCCGAGGGTCGGCGGCGCCCCTCGCTTTCGACGATGGCTCTCGACGACCGGCCGGGCGATTCAAAGCCCGTACCGATCGAAGAGCAATCTAGCCTCGATGCGCTCGAGAAGATCCTCGGTCCATAGCGCTTGCGTCGATCCTCGCATCCGCAGCCATCCGCGGGCGGGGCTGAACTCGCGGATGCGCACATCGCTCCCGAATCTCTCGCGCAGTACGGTGCCCGCATCCCCGATCCCGTCGATCAGCCCCATCTCTTGGGCTTGTCGCCCGGTCCATATCGCGGAGCTGAAAACATCATCGTCATTCGCGGCAAGGCGAGCCCCGCGGGAGCGTTTGACCCGATCGACGAATTGGGCGTGGAGGTCGAGCAATATCGCATCCAGGATCGCCACATCCTCTTCGCGTTCGGGCAAGAAGGAATCGAGCATTCCCTTATGCCTTCCGGTGGCGTGCACCCGGCGTTCGATTCCCAGTCTTGCAAGGGCGTCGACGAATCCGAAGCCGGCATTGATCACCCCGATGCTGCCGACGATCGATGAATCCAAGGCGAAGACTTCGTCGGCGGAGCAGGCGAGCCAATAACCGCCGGAGGCGGCGATATCCTCGACGAAGGCGCATACCGGAATATCGTGGCGACTGGCAAGATGACGGATGCGGGCGGTGATCAGCGCGCACTGTGCCGGCGAGCCCCCGGGGGAGTTGATGACCAAGGCCACCGCCTGTATCTTGCGGGCGGAGAAGGCGCGTTCGAGCACCGGGGCCAGGCTTGCATCGTTGAAGCCCGAACTGCCGGGCATACGGGAGCGGGCACCGATCATGCCGGCGCAACGCACCAAGGCCACCTGCGCTTTCCGACGCGATATGAAGGGTATGGATGGCATGGTTGAGTACCTTGTCGAAAGTTCCAATGACGGTCGTTCGAAAGCGATGCTTTCGCATCATCGACGATGGTGATATCGCCGCCGCTTGCCGCTACCGACGGCTTTTTCGAATCGTCTTTTTAATCGGGGATCATAGTGCGGGTTCGCTCGGCATCCGATCATGAAAGATTCTTGGCCGATCCATGGACCCAAGCCCGAAAACGAGCGATGCCGGGGATCGAATCGCCCCGAGGTCGATCGACCCGTCGCAAGACGGGTAGAATTCCGGCAAATCATCGAGAGGTCCTCGAAACAAGGAGTCTTGCCAGGTGCGTTATATAAGCACCCGCGGCCGCGCAAAAGCCTCGGGTTTCGAAGAAGTGCTGCTTGCGGGGCTCGCCGAAGACGGCGGTCTTTATGTGCCGGAGCACGGTCCCGAGCCCTTCGATGCCGAAGGAATGCGTCGCCTTCAAGGCCGCGATTATGCCGAGGTCGCAGCCGAGATCCTCTCCCGCTTCGCCGGCGACGCCATCGATCCCGATCGCCTCGCCGAGATCACCCGTGAATCCTACGCCGGATTCACCCATCGTGCGGTGGCTCCTTTGGTCCAGATCGGCACTGATGAGTGGTTGCTCGAACTCTTCCACGGCCCGACGCTCGCGTTCAAGGACTTCGCCCTTCAGGTATTGGGGCGCCTTTACCAGCACGTGCTCGAAAAGCGCAACACCCGCGTGACGATTGTCGGGGCGACCTCCGGCGATACCGGCTCCGCCGCCATCGAGGCCATCCGCGGTCGCTCCCGGGCTTCGATTTTCATCCTCCACCCGGCGGGCAAGGTCTCCGAAGTGCAGCGGCTTCAGATGACTACCGTTCACGCTCCCAATGTCCACAATATCGCCATCGACGGCACCTTCGACGATTGTCAGGCCTTGGTCAAGGCGATGTTCAACGATGCCGCTTTTCGAAAGGAGATGCACCTTTCCGGCGTCAATTCGATCAACTGGGTGCGGATCGCCTTGCAGGTCGTCTATTACTTCACCGCCGCGCTTGCCTTGGGCGCTCCGGATCGTAAAGTCTCCTTTTGCGTCCCGTCGGGGAATTTCGGCAATGTCTTCGCCGGCCTCGTCGCTTTGCGAATGGGGTTGCCGATTTCTCGCCTCGTGGTTGCAAGCAACGAGAACGATATCCTCACCCGGGTGCTTTGTACCGGCGAACACCGCCTTGCCGAGGTATGCCCGACGATATCCCCCTCGATGGATATTCAGATATCGAGCAATTTCGAGCGGCTCCTTTTCTATATGCACGAAGGCGATGCAAAGCAGGTGAGCGCTTTGATGCATGATCTTGCCGACAAGGGCGTTTTTCGTATCGATCCGCAGGCGATGGATTCGATCCGCCCGCCCTTCGTTGCCGGTCGATGCGACGATGCCCAAACCCTTTCGACCATCGCCTCGGTCTTCGCCGAGACCGGCCTCGTGATCGATCCGCATAGCGCGGTGGGGGTGGCGGTGGCCCGACAGCGGATGAAGGAAGACGACGAGGCGGGTACGCCGATGATCTCCTTGGCGACCGCTCACCCCGCGAAATTTCCCGATGCGGTCGAAAGGGCCATCGGTATCCGCCCGGCGCTTCCCGCCCATCTTGCCGATCTGCATCGAAGGCCCGAGCACTATACGAGCCTGCCGAACGACCTGCCCTCGCTGATGCACCATATCCGGGCCCATGCCGACGCCGCCCAAGGTTGAAAATAAGGAAGATCGCAAATAAGAGCGCACCCGAAAAATACCGGTCGGCGACCTCGTAGGCACTCGTCGGCGCTCGAAAAAAACCGCTTTCGATGAGTCATCGTCATCGATAGGGTCCGCGAAAGCCTTGCGCCATCGATCGATGGTCGCTTTATGTCAAACCCCGAAAGCCCGCATCGCAAGCCCCCTTCACGATTCCCCTTCACTCCACGGTCACGCTTTTGGCGAGATTGCGCGGTTGGTCGATATCCCGGCCCAGCGCCAGCGCACAGTGATAGGCGAAAAGTTGCAAGGGAATGGCCATCACCACCGGTGCGAGGAGATCGTCGGTATGCGGGATCTCGATCACGGAGTCGGCCCGGCGGGCGATGCGTGCATCCCCCGGATGGGTCAAGGCGATCACCGGACCCTTGCGGGCTTTGACCTCCTCGAGGGAGACGATCGATTTTTCCAGCATCGCCCCGTGCGGCATGACCATGAAGGTCGGCAGCTCCGGCCCCACCAGCGCAAGCGGTCCGTGCTTGAGTTCCGAAGACGGATAGGCCTCGGCGTGGATATAGGAGATTTCCTTGAGTTTTTGCGCCCCCTCCAGAGCCACGGCGAAACCGGTGCCGCGGCCGATATAAAAGGCACTCGAACAACGGGCATGCCGCTGCGCGAGATCCCGCAATGAATCCTCGGTGGCCAAAGCGCTCTCGATATCGTCGGGCAGCCGTTTCAAGGCCTCGATCAGATTGCTTCCGCGCTCGATGGAAAGGTCGCGCATCCGCCCCAGATGGAGCGCCAGCAGAACGAGGGCCACGAGGCTGCAGGTATAGGCCTTGGTCGAAGCCACCGACACCTCCGGTCCGGCGTGCATGTAGATCCCGCCCTCGGCTTCGCGGGCGATGCTGCTGCCGACGACATTGACGATGCCGAGCACCGGTCCGCCGCTTCTTCGGACCTCTTGGATGGCCATCAGGGTATCCAAGGTCTCCCCCGATTGGCTGATGGCGACATGGAGGGTATCGCGCTCGATGACCGGGTTGCGGTAGCGGAACTCGGCCGCAGGCTCGGCCGAGGCGGGAATGCGGGCGAGGCTTTCGATGAAGTGAGCGCCCGCTACCCCGGCATAGAAGGCGGAGCCGCAACCGAGGAGCTTCACCCGCTTGATATCACGCAGATCGCTCGCCTCGAGATTGAGACCGCCGAGGTGGGCGGTATGGAAACGATCCTCGATCCGTCCGCTCAAGGTGCGGGCGATCGCCGCCGGCTGCTCGAAGATCTCCTTGCGCATGTAATGGGCGTATTCGCCGCGCTCGTAGGCATCGTCTTGCCACGAGACGGTCGATGGAGACTTCGGAATCGGCTGCGCATCCATCGTCATGGTGCGAAACCCTTTGGCATCCAAAGTGGCGATTTCACCATCGTCGAGATGGACCACCTGCTGCGTATAACGCACCAATGCCGCGATATCCGAAGCCACCAGCATTTCCCGGTCGCCGACGCCGATGATGATCGGAGAACCGTGGCGGGCGACGACGATCCGATCCGATTCGTCGCAATGGATGACGGCGATGCCGTAAGTGCCTTGCACTAAGGCCAACGCCTTGCCCACTCGTTGTTCGAGCGAGGCGTCCGTTTCGCGGGCGATGAGGTGGGCCAGCAGTTCGGTATCGGTCTCGGAGACGAACTCGACCCCTTCATCTTCCAAAAGGGAGCGCAGTTCGGCCGCGTTTTCGACGATTCCGTTATGCACCACCGCCGTCTTGCCGTCCGCGCTCAGGTGCGGATGGGCGTTGATATCGGTGGGGGCACCGTGCGTCGCCCAACGGGTATGGCCGATGCCGATCTTGCCCCCCGATCGCTTGGGGAGGATGGATTTGAGGCGAAAGAGTTTTCCTGCGGCCTTGTGCACCTTCAGCGAACCGCGAACGCTCAACGCCAAGCCTGCGGAATCGTATCCGCGGTATTCAAGGCGCATCAGTCCGGAGACGAGAATGGGGATGGCGCTGCGATTGCCGATATAGCCGATGATTCCGCACATGAAAGCGTTCTCGAAGATGGTTCGATGTTTTGGCCTTGCGCCCTTGGAAAGCGCAACCAAGAGCGCAAATCTTCGGGCGCGACAGTCTCTTTGCCGATCAAGCCGGATCTACCCCGGTGGCCGAGCCTATCCACAGGATTCATCCGTATGATTCAGCCATAGACAATGCGCCGAATCCGGCGTTCGCTCGGCAAGGGAGAACGAAAACGCCGGCGACGGATCTCCTCTCGGACCTGCCGATAGATCTCGGCATTGCGCTTGCCCTGTGCCCGCAGCTCCAAGTGGCGGCGGATGACGAACTCCTCCAAGGTCTCGCTGTAAAACCCCGCCACTTCCTCGACGATCTGCCTAGCGCTCGAGGGCGAAAGACCCCGCACCCGTACCAGCCGCTCGATCAGAGCGTCGGGGATGGGGGTATCGAGGGCGGGATCGAGGTCCATGATCTATCGAAGCATAGCAAAATCGACAAGAAAATAGAATGAATTCGAAGACAAAATACGATTTTTTGCCCGTATTCGGGTAAAAAATCGATATTAATAGGATAAACGGGCAATTTGCATCGCATTATCGGCACTTATCGAGTGTGAATTCAAGATCGATCGATTGGGGGTCGATCAATTGGGATTCGATCGCTTCGCCAAGCGCAGCGAAGTGGAAGAGAGGTCGATTCGGAAGGCCTCGGCGGGGATCTCTTGGCATAAGATGCGCAGTGGCGGCGGGAGATCCAGAGAGGAAAGGGTGTGGAGTCGATCCCCCGTCTTTCGGCAAAAGACCAGGAAGCGGCATCGACGCAGTGCATGCATCGCCAGGTTGCGAGCCCAGGCGCTCTCGTAGTAGCGCAAATCCCCGATGCGGACGATGGTATCGGCGCCGACTGCGAAGGTCGCCCCGGGGAAGAGGCGGGCCTTGTCGGAGAAGGTTGCGCTGCGGGTGAGCCAAAGGGCGTCTCGGTGCGCGAAATGCTCAAGGCGGGCGGCGGCTTCGAGGGCATCGAGAGGGGGTTTGTCGACATTTTCGATGGAGAGTTCGAAGGCCGGGCTCGGCGTTTCGGTGGGCTCGAAGCCGGATGCACCATGGTGCATGATGCCGATATTGCGCAAGTCCTCTTGTTCTTCACCCATGAGCGACGAGGCGAGATCGAGCATCCCCCGATGGCCCTCGTGCAGCGGATTGAACGAGCCCGGCAGCAAGAGGGTCGGCCAGGATCGGATCGGGGTGGCGAATCGAGGATCGGAGATCCGAGCCTCCTCGGCGAAGGGTTTTCGCAGCGCTTTTTTCGTCGACGGGTCGAGGATATCGTCAACGCCGGCGGCCTCGAGGCCCAGAGCATCGAGCGCCCCGCTCGAAAGCGCATCCCAAGCCTGAGTCATCCGTGACTCCCTTGCCGCAAGAGCCCTTCCCGCCGCCGGCGGGGAAAGGGGAATGCTCAGTATTTTTCTCGACGGTTTTCGCGACATGGTTTGG
>JFBG01000030.1 GCA_000583135.1 Thioalkalivibrio sp. HK1 | reverse complement strand
GTTGGTCGCAAATGCCAACGCAACGAACTGGGCCCCCGTTTGAGAGTTGGCGGTGCTCAAGGTGACGTCGGTATTGGCGGGTTGGAACAAACGGATGCTGACCGCCGATGTCGGCGGGCTGCTGAGTTTGATCTTGAATTTCTTGGTGCCGCCCTCTTCGACCGAGACCGGCGTGTCTTCGAAGACCAAGCCGATGGTGATGTCGTTGTCTTTGACGGTCAGACGCTTCGATGCGCTCACATCGTCCCACGGGCTGCTGGCGAGGCTGCCGTCGACGGCCACCGAGACGGTCGCGCTTTCGTGCTCGGTATCGTCATCCTCGGCGGCTTTGATGGTGACCGTCTTCGCCCGATGCCAATCCGCTGCGGTGAATACCAAGGTATTTTGATCGCCCGTCAGATCCAAATCGCTGTCGATGGTGACGTCGCTCTCGTTCGAGGAAAAAGTCACCGTGACCGTCTCCCCGGCATCGGTCGGGGTCCCCGGAGCGGTGGTGAGACTCACCATGAAGGTCTGGGAACCACCTTCGTTCACGAGCGCCGGAAAGTCTTCGATGTCAAGATCCGGTGTCTGCCCCCGATCGACGAGAATCAGACCCACCCTCCCTGTCAGCGACGAAAAAGGAGGGATAGACTGGCTATCGCCGTATTCATGGCCGGAGGTGGTGTAGGCAATCTCCACCTGCGCATGACCGTCAACGCTGTTCGAAGCGGCGGCGATCGCAACCTGCTGATCTTGATTCCAGTTGCTTTGGTTGAAGGTCAGCGTGTGGCTGTTGCCCGTACCGATATTGAAGCGGGTTTCGCTGTTGCCCAACTTGGAAAAGACGATGGATGCGTTGTTCGAGAATAAGGGATTCCTTCCATAAGAGGTGGGTTCGGATCTCAATCTGACATTGAACGACCGAGTGGCGCCCTCGGGGACCGAGAGCGGGGTTCGGGTGATGATCACGCCGACGCTATCGTCCTGCACCACATTGACGGTCTTCGTCTGCGCCTCGCCGTATCCGGCGGGGGTGAAAACGAGGTCGATGCCGTCAGGACCGTAGGCCTCGTTATCGTCCACCGCGGTCAACGTCACGTTCTGCCACGCATCCCAGTTGGACGAGGTGAATGCGAGGGTCGTCTTATCGACCGTCAGATCGTTCGTATTCCCCGATGCAATGGCAACATCGACGGTGCTCGAAGGAACGGTTGAGAGTTTGACTTTGAAGGTGGCGGTCTCGCCTTCGCCCACCGATTCGGGGAAGTCGCCGAAGACCAAGCCCGCCGTGTCGTTGTCGTCCACATCCACCGGAATCGCCGAGGTCGTATCGCCGTCGCTCCCGGTGAGCGTGAACGCAATGGATGCGGTTTCGTCGATGGCGTCGTCGTCCTCACCCGCCGCCACCGTGACTTCCTGCGCGGTCTGCCAATCGGTGGTCGTGAACGTCAGTGTCGTTTGATTGCCCGAGGTATCAGGGTCGATATCGACCGTGACGTCCTGATTGTCGGGCTGATCGAATGTCAGCGTCCGCGACTGGGCTGGTTGACTTTTGAGTTTCACCGTGAACTTCTCGGATGCGCCCTCGTCCACACTCACCGGAACGCCGCCCAACTCGATGATGGACAGGATCGCATCGTCCTCGTCGTCGATGGTCACCGACAACCCGTCATTCAATACATAATCCGCCGCCCTCCCCGTCGCTCTGACATCGTGCCTTGCCGTCGCCCTCGCCGAAAGGAGAACCGCATCGTCGATGCCGTCCGCATCCTCGGCGGCGCTCAGATTGACCCTTTGCCATTGATCCCATTGGGTATTACCGCTCGAAGTGAAGGTCAGGGTCTTTTTATCGACGGACAGGTCCGAATCGTCGGGGGCACCCAGGGTGACCGTCCAGTCATAATTAATGTATTTGGACAGGTCGTTCGACGGCGGGGTTCGAAGCACCCGAGGCGGGGGTACCGACAACTTGACATCGACCGCCAGACTCCCACCCTCGACAACCGTCGCCGTTGCCGGTTGGAATACGATATCGGCGGACTCGTCGTCGACGATGGTCAGGGTTTGACTGCCGAAGGTGCCGCCGGTGGCAAAAAATGGGCGGTCGGGTATGAAATTGATCTTGACCGAGAAGGGTGTCGATCTGAACCAAAGTCGATCGTTATCCACCGCAGTGATTGTGACTTCTTGCCATTGATTGTAATTTTCTCTTGTCATATCCGGTAAACCTTTATAAATTGTGGATTTGGGTTTATCCAAGGATTCTTCATCCTCCTCTAGTAAAGTGTTATTCACCTTGACATAAGAATAAACATCCACTCCGGTACGTCTCAATAAATTGGAATCAATAATTTCCAGCCAGACCTTTTGCTGATATCCACCACCAAAAGGGTGGGAATTATTAAAATTCGAAGACAATTTATATCTCAATGTGGCGGATTGCCCCTCTCGAAGACGATTCGGCAAGCCTTGGAAAGCGAAGAAAAAATCATCGTCTTGGATCCTGGCCGTGATATAGGTCAACCCCTTGACGAGATCGACAAGCACTCCTTCGTAGTCACCGCCGGATGCGTATACATTGATTTTGACGGTATCGTTTGTACTATCATCATCATGAGCCGCCTTCAATACGATGTCTCGTTCGACATTCCAGTTGGCGGTCGTGAAGGCCAAGGTAGATTGATTGCCGATTTGATCGTCATCGGTATCAAGCGTCAAATCGCTACCAGCTTCCGGAACGAGCGTTAGCGTTACATTGGCGGTGGGAGCGATACCGAGTTTGATCTTGGCGGTGATGGAACCATTCTCGGGTATGACCGGCTTTGAAGGATCGAGCAGGATATGAGGTTTGTCATCGTCGATCACCTTCACCGTCACACCCCCGGTGACCGAATCATAAAGGCCGTCATCATCGTCCACCGTGAGGTTGAATGTCGCCTGATCGTCGACGATACCCGGATCATGGGCGGCGCTGACGGTGATGATTTGTGCTTGATTCCAGTTATCGACGGTGAAGGCCAACTCGCTTTTATCGAGGCTGATATCGGAATTGTTCGAATCCGATATCAGCACTTTCAAATCGACCGACGTAGCAACCAAGAGTCGCACGGAAAAGGTGGCGGTCTCGCCCTCGCTAAGGCTGACGGTTTCCTTGTCGATCACCAATGCTTGATTGTTATAGGTATCGTGGACCGCCACATTGACGGTGGCGCTCGCATCGTCATAGCCTCCGCCGGTGGCGCTCAAGGAGATCGCCGCATTCTCGTCCTCGGCATCGTTGTCCCTCGATGCGGTGACCGCAACTCTTTGCGAGGTATCCCAATCATCGGAGGTGAAGGTCAAAGAGGTTTGATTGCCCGTCGTTTTCGTATCGGTATCGGCCGTTACATCGGTATTCGAAGGCTGCTCCAAGTTGACGGTCACATTCGCCGTCGGTTGGCCGCCGAGCTTGATACCGAAATATCCAGTGGTTCCCTCGTCCAACGCCAACGGAGTGTCTTCGAGAACGAACTCTAGACTTTCGTCATCAATGATTGTCGCTTCATGCTTAAGGTTGAATCTATAAGTAGTGTCAATATGGTTTACTCTCATCTCATAATCGATGTCGACCTTTTCGCTCGAAGAATCAGCATCCTGCGCCGCTCTGATCATGATCGGTTGCCATTGATTCCAAGCCCTTTGCCCCGTTGAATCGAGAACCATAGTGGTTTGATTGCCGCCTGCCACGGTATCGGTATCTATCGTTAGATCCGTGTTCGAAGGCTGGGAAAAAGTCACATTCCAAGATTGACCGTGGATGATGCTTGTATTCGGAGGAGCGTTGGCTTTGACCCTAAGAACGAGATTATTCCCCTCCAGCACTCTTGTCGGATTCGGATCGAATAGAAGCCTCACCTCTTCATCATCGATGAATTCTATTTTTTTGGTATCGTGATAATTCGAATTTTTGATGGTGAAGTCGATATTGATGCTATCGTTTCTATCGGACAAAAACCAATGCCAACTATTGTCTTGAGAGGTGACGGTCAAATTCTGCCATTCATCCCAATTGTTCGGAGTGAATGTAAGATCGACAACATCCCCCAAGCCAAGACGTTCTTTATCGATTGCCTCTTGATTATGATCCATGTTGATGGATATATCGTTGGGTGGTTCGCTCTTTAGTCTTATATTGAACGTGGCGGAGGTTCCTTCGGGCAAGGAATGGGGGAAATTCCTGTACTCCAATCGATCGGTATCATCGTCTCTTACCGTCACTGGAATGTGATTGGTATCCGGGTGTCGGTTTTCCAAGGTATTGACAACCACTCTATCGTAGCCGCCACCGGATCCCGAAATGGTCATCTTGGCGCGATCGTCTTTATCGTCTTCATCATCGGCGGCACGGAGGGTGATCTTTCGCTTTGTATTGTAGTTGGCGATCGTGAATTCAAGGGTGGTCTGATTTCCCGCTTCGCTGCTATCGGTGTCGATGGTCACATCCGGGTTGTCCGAATAGAAGTTGATCACCACATCGTCCGATGGCCGAGAAGGTAGCCAAACATCATGAACGAAGCTGGTACCTTCGAAAAAATCGGCCAAGCGAGGATCGATTTTCACGATGCTATAGTCGCCATCCCTGACCGTTATCGAAACGCTACCTGAGACATTTTCATAGCCACCGCCGGAGGCGGTAAAGGGGATGGTGCCGGTGTCATGACCCGTAGCGTCATCGATGGCCGCAGTGACGACGATGGTTTTGGCTACGCTCCAATCGGAGGGACCGAATGTCAGGGAGGTTTGGTTACCGGACGTCGATGTATCGGCGTCGGCGGTGATGTCTTCATTGGTGGGCTGGGTGAATGTAACCGTCACGGTCGATATCGGATTCGTGCTCAACTTGACTCCGATATTGCCTCGATCACCCTCATCGATGGTCAAAGAGGTCGGATCGAAAACCAGCGCCGGGGTTTCGTCATCGAGGACGACCACCGATGCTTGACCGGATACCCCCGCATAATTGCCTCCGGATGCATTGATGTTGAAGATTTGACTATCATTCAATGCATCATTGTCTTGGGCGGCGGAGATGGTGACGCTTTGAGCGATATACCAGTTGGACGATGTGAATGAAAGCGTCTTTTGGTTTCCCTCGGTAGCGGTATCGGTATCCAATGTGATATCGGAGTTGGAAGGCGGGGCGCGGGTGATGTTCAAGCTGACAACCTCGCTCGGGCGCGTCGACAGATAGACCTTGAACGCTCCCGAGGCACCCTCATCGATCGTCAGCGGCAAATCCTCGAAGACCAGCGCAGGCGCTCGGTCATCGTCGAGCACCGATACCTTGACTTGGGCGGCGATATCATCGTATCCGCCGCCCGATGCGTTGAATGCGACCACCCCGCTGTCGTCATCGGCATCGTAATCGGCGGCGGCGAAGACGGTGATGGTTTTCGCCGTATCCCAGTCGGCGGGCGTGAAATCCAAGGTCGTTTGATGGCCGGTGGCGGTGGCGTCGGTATCGGCCCTGATATCGACATTGTCGGGCTGAGTCAAGGTTACCCGGACATTTCCGTTGGGGAGGGTGCCTAGCCTGATCTTGAAGGTCTCGCTCGCGCTTTCATCCAATATCACCGGCACATCCTCGAAAACCAGCGAGCGCTGCGTCGTTTCCGGCAGGTCTTCCAAGACATTGACGTCCACCTTTCCGGTGATGGCGGCGATATTCTTCGTCGAATCCCCGTATTCGCCGCCGGCGGCGCTCCACGAAACGATCGCGCTTTCGCTGAAGGCGTCGTCGTCCGCCGCCGCCGTCAAATCGATGTTCTGCCATGTATTCCAGTCACCCCGGGTGAACTCTAGAACGAGCGCAGCGCTGCGGTCGCTACCGATGCGCACATCGGTATTGTCGGGCTGTTGGAAGGTCACGGAGACCTCGTTCTCCAAATAAGGCCGGGTGGCGAGCCTTGCCTTGATGGTGGCACTGTTTCCTTCCTTGACGGAGACCGGTACGCCTTCGAATTCGACACCCGCTTGGTCATCGTCGATGATGCTGATCGTCCGCTTGTTTTGATCGCCGCTGAACCCTCCACCTACGGGCGTGAAAGCGAGTTCGACATCCATATCCCCCGACATCTCATCATTGTCGACCGGGGTCAATATCCCGTTTTGTACGCTATCCCAATTCGCGCTGGTAAAAACGAAAGAAGTTTTGTCGAAGCCGATGAGTGCACTGTCGGTGGTATCGCTATAGGCAAGGGTGACCGTTACATCGGAAGTCGGTCTTCGGATCAAACGAAGACCGAATGTATGGGCCGATGCGCTCTCGGAAATCGAGTCGGGGAAATCGGAAAAGATGATATCGGCGGTATCGTCATCCGTTATTTGCACCGGATGGCTGAAGGTGAGCGATTCATAATCGCCGCCCGTTGCGCGAACGGGGATGAAGGCGTGATCGTTGATGGTGTCGTCATCGTCCGATGCGAAGACTCGGATGGTTTGAGGTTGATTCCATTTATCCGGCGAAAAGGTCAAGGAACTCCCGATGGATGCGAGGGCGGGGGTGGTATCGACCTTGACATCCAAGTTGGTGGAGCGGAGAAAAAGCACTTTGACGGTGGCGGTGGGTTTGGTTGCCAAGGAAATATCCAACGAGGCGCTGCCGCCCTCGTTGATTTTGGTCCGGCGAGGATCGAAGATGACGGCGGCGGTCTCGTCGTCATCGATTCTTATATTGACTTGCGCGCTTTGATCGTCGTAGCCGTCGCGCGGAAACTCGCCGCGGGCGCTGACGGAGATGGTGGCGATATCGTCGGCCGCATCCCCGTCCGATGCGGCACTGACTCGTACCGTGCGCGCTGCGTTCCAGTTCGTCTCGGTAAAGCGCAACGTGCTTTGGTTCCCGGTTTTGAGAAGATCGGCATCGAAGGTCATATCGGGGCTGCCGCTTTTGACCATGCGCAGATCGACATAGCCGAAGGGACGGTTACCGAGTTTGACGGTGAAGTCGGAGGAACCCCCTTCGTCGACCGTCACTTGCGTATCGTCGATGACCAATCGAGATGCATCGTCATCGACGATGCTCACTAAATGCACGACGTCGACCAGATGGTTGTCATTCAACTCGAAAAGGAGTTCGACCTCTCTCGAGAGAAATACATCGTCGTCATGGGCCGTCAACGTGACATCGACCCATGTCGTTCTATCGACCGATATCGTGCTCTTGTCGACACTCAAGAGCGCAGGATGGCTGCTGGTGATGCTGACTTCCTGAAATTCGCCCACTCTGAAGACAGAAAAAGGATCGTTATCCAGTCTCACTTTGAATGTGGCGGTCTCACCCTCGTCCATCGTAAGGGGGATATCCTGAAACCTTATATCCGCCCGGTCATTGTCGACGGTGTCATAGCGTAAAGAGCCCGTTAGACCGTCATATCCTCCGCCGCTGGCAGTTATCGTGATTAAGTGGTTGGTAATCGAATACCAGTTGTCATCATCGGCATGTTTGAAGAAAACGGTCTGCGGTCGATTCCAGTTCTCAGGGGTATAGTCAAGATGAACGGCCGGCACCGGCTGCCGAGCGGCATTCAACGGAGCGATCAAGTGATTATCGAATGTATGCCCCGATAGGACGAAAGGAAATGCCACCCTGACATTGCCTTCGGGCTTGGTGGCAAGGCTGATATCGACGGATTGCGTCTTTCCTTCGTGAATGGTCACGGTGGCCGGATTCAAAACCAATCCCTTGCTATCGTCGTCTTCGATATCGATATCGAGACGATAACTGGCATTGTAGTTGGCAGTATTGATAGAAGAGGCATCGAGGGTGACGACAAGACTTTTATCCTCGTCATCGTCGTCGGGTAATGCCACCAAAGTGATGGTTTTAGGCTGGTCCCAATCAAGAGCGGTGAAGATCGATGTCGCAGGGTCGAGACGCAACGCCCCGGAATTCGAAGGATCGTTCAATACGAGTTTGACCTCCGCTCGATTCCGAGGGGCCGTGGCCAGTTTGACCGTGAAATCGATACGCTCGCCCTCGTCGATTTCTTCGGGGGCGTTGCTGACGATCAAGGCATCGTTTCCGCTATCGGAGACGAGAACGTCGATATCGCTCGTCAACTCGTCGTAATAGCCGCCGGTCGTGCTCAATCTCATCTTGAACTTTCGATTCCCCGATCGATTATCCGACACGCTGACATTGATCGTCCACCATCGATCCCAATTCGTGGCATCGAATCGATGCTCGTCGTCATCGAGTGAAATGGCGGCATTATCGAGCACTTGAAGAGTGGCGGTGACCTCACCGATCGGGCGATGGGAGAGCCTGGCTCGAAAATTGGCCGACGAACCCTTTCTTCCGACGATCGTAAGGGGGTCGGGCTCGTATACCAGCGATGCTCGATCGTCGTCGACGATCGAAAGCGTGATACCGATCTCCATATCGTCATAGTTTCCACCGGCGGCGGTGATGTCGATCGTCTCGTTCTCGCCGATCAAGTCATCGTCCTGCGCGGCATCGACGACCACCTTACGCGGAACATACCAGTTGGCGGGCTGGAAACGAAGGGCGCTTTGATGACCGATGACGCTGTCATCGCCGTCGATGGTCAGATCGGAATTGATCGGCGTAGGGAAGGTAAGCACGACATCGGCGGTGGGTTTGGATCCGAGGCTTATATCGAAACTTGCGTTTCCTCCCTCGTCGATTCTTATCAATTCACTTGTCAGCACGATCGCCGGTGATCGCTCGGCATCGGCGATGGTCACTTTCATCGTGTTCTTTACATCGACATAACTTCCTCCGTTGGCAACCATGGAAATCGTCACGATATCGTTGACGGTGTTATCGTCGGTGGCGGCATTCAACGAAACGGTCTGCCAACGATCCCAGTTGCGATCGGTGAAAACGAGTTCGTTCTGATCGCCGGCGGTCGACGGATCGCTATCCAAGGTCAGATCGCTGTCGGCGGGCAGGCTCAATGCCACGCGCACCGGATCGCTCGTCGAGAACACTCGGGTCTTCAAGCGGACATTGAAAGAGGCGCTTCCTCCCTCTTCGATGAGCACCATCTCCTCGGGATCGGTATCGATCATCGGGGTATCTTTATCGGTCAACTCCAATGCCACCCGGGTCTCGATCTTCGAATATTGTCCACCGTGGGCGACCAGCCTCACATCCCGATATTCGGTATAGTTATCGCTATCGGGGGTATTGGTCAAAGTGACCGTTTGCCACTGTCTCCAATTCGAGGAATTGAAAGCGACGGAGTTCGGATCGGCGCTCAACTCGCCATCGTCGGGAAGGACGATATCCACTCGCACCGGCTCCACGGGTTCGGCCGAGAGCCTGATTCGAAAACGATTGCTGCCTCCCTCGTCGATCACCAAATAACCTTGCACTCCGTCCCTATCCGTAATCAACCTCGGAGCGTCGTTATCGATCACTTTGATGGTCGACGTTTTATTGATGGTCGGATGCTTGTAATAGCGCCTATCCAATCCGACGGACTTGGAATGAATGACAACCTCTTCGCTCACCGCATTGTCATCCTCGGGGGCGGTGATGGTGACCGTCTGCGGCACATTCCAGTTTCTGGAGTTGAAACTGTATCTCCAATAATTGATCAATCTGGATCTGTCGTTAAAGACACCGTTCAGCGCCAAGGGGTTGGAAGAACGAAATTCCACTTCGTAGTAATTTTGGGAAGGGTACCAAGGATAGCGAGTGCCTCCATTCGGATAGGAGGGCTTCGCATCCAATTTGACGGTGAAGGTCAGGGTCTGGCCTTCGTCGATCGTCTCCGGAAAGCCTGCGATCATCGGCCCGGATGCGTCATCTTCGATGACGACGATCGGCACTTCCAGAACATCCTGCCGAGGCCGAATCCCGTAAGTCATCACCACCTTGCCGGTTTCCACCCAATAATCATTATCCTGAGGGGAAGAGAATCCCACGCTCTGCCAAGTATCCCAGTCGGACGGGGTGAAGGCAAGAAAGGTTTTATCCATTTGGATACCGGTGGGGTTGACCCTTCGGTATTCCGGTCTCTTTGAATCTCCGAAAAGATATAAAACAGTCCTCAGATCCACACCGACCAAAGCCGATGGCCGTTCTCGAAGCTTGACCCTCAAAGTGCCGCTTCCGCCCTCGGGTAGAGAGATACCGCTGAAGAGCCCGTCGTTCGTATAATCCAACATCAGTTCGGGTCTGTCGTTATCCGATATATCGACGAGCACGGATGCGCTCAGTCCTTGGTAATCCGCTCCGGTGCTGCGAAGGGTGAGGACGAATTGTCCGTGGTTGTCGTCGCTGTCCTCGGCCGCGCTCAGATTGATGACTTGCGGCGTATTCCAGTTATTCGAAGTGAAGGTCAGCGAACTTCGATCGAGGGTGATGCCACTCGAGGCGGCGACGACGGCATTCACCGTGACGCTGCCTTTGAAGGGTATCGTTGCGAGCCTCACCTTCAGCGGCGTTTCGCCCCCTTCCCCCAAAGAGATATTGGTGCTGTCCGGCAGCAACTTCGCCACATCGGGATCTTGTTCGCTGACCGTCATCCGATGCACGGCGTCATAGCCGCTGCCCGATGCCACCGCCACCAGTTGCGCCTTTCGATCGACCGCATCGTAATCGCGCACCGATCCCAACAGGAATGATTGCGATCGATTCCAGTTATCTTGATCGAAAGAAAGGGTATGGGAGGTCTTGGTCGGAACGATACTGTGAGGGATAGTCAAGATCGGGCCGAGCCGCAGGAACGCCGCACCTTCTTCGGAAGGAGTGATGACGACATTCACCCTCCCCGAGGGGCGGTTGGCCAACTGCACGCTGACCGAAGTGTTGATATTTTCCGTGATCTTCAACGTATCGAGCATCACGATTCCCGGAATCGGCTTCGATGGATCTTGATCTCGATCTTGCACATCCACCGAAAGTGAGGGTTTGCCGAAACGGATATCGATGGCGCCGGTTCGCTTGTCATGGACACTCATCGGTATCTCGAAACGCTCGCTGACGCTGTTCAGATCGAGCGGCGCCGAGAGCGTCACCCTTTGCGATGCACTCCAGTTATCCCTCGTGAACGTCAATGTCAAGGGCGCGATGGATAAGTGCGCTTGGGAAAGCGGGGGTGTCAACCTCACTTCCATGTCGGATACCGGCTGCGCCCGCAAAGCGATATCGACCGGCAGACTATTGCCTTCTTCCACGGTGATGTCGCCTGTCGGAGAGATCATCAATCCTTGGGTGTCTTCGTCCACCGCCGTGATTGTCACCTCATCGGATTGATATCCGCCTCCTGTTCCTAGCGGCAGGCCGAACCTGACGACGATCGTCTCGTTTTTTGCATTGTCGTCATCCGATAACTCCACACGACGCGTTTGCTCGACATTCCAGTTATCACGAGTGAATGTCATACCGCTATTCGGGACGATATTGACATAACTACCCGCATACCCCGCCGATGTCGATGTTATATCCAAAGAAAATACGACTATACGCTGCGTTTGAGGGGACTCCGACAGGCGGACTCCGATGATCGCACTACCACCCTCGACGATACTGACCGCTCTGGGACTGACGATCACCCGCTTTACATCGTTATCCTTGACGGTCGTCGTCAATTGCTTCGACATCCCATCGTAGCCCCCGCCGGTGGCGGTGAAGGTGATCACCGGTCTGTTTACAAGAGCATCGTCATCTTCCAAGACCGATAGACCGATACTTTGCACCTTCTTCCAGTTCGTCGGGGTGAAGGTCAACGACGACGGGGTGAAAACGAGGATGTCATCGTCGGCGGCGACGCTGACGCTCACCTGACCCGTCGGCCGGGATTTGAGACGAACGCCCAAACTATAACTTTGCCCTTCCACATAAGTCGGGTTTTCAAGCCCGGTGATCAATAGATCGTTGGTATCCGGATCGGAGACCCTCACCGACAGGTTCGCAACAACGCCTTCATAACTACCGCCGGTTGCGGTGAAACGCAAAGTCCCCGTCTCGTCGTTGGCGTTTTCGTCTTTGGCGGCGATGATGCGAATCCTGCGCCCTTGATTCCAATTCGTTCGGGTGAAGGTGAGGGTGGATTGCAGACCCGAACGCTTGGCATCGCCGTCGACCGTTATCCAGGAAAGTCGGGGTTGTTCCAAGTTCAATACGACATCGCCGCTCGGCTCGTGCGAGAGTTTGACGACGATAGCGACCGCCGCCCCTTCGAGCAACGACAGGCTCTGCCGGTCGATGACGATACTTGCGATCTCGTCGTCTTTGACCGCTATGTTCATACTATCGCCGACACCGGCGTAATCCCCGCCTTGGGAAGTCAAAGTGAGCGATATCGACTCGTCATGAAAATCGAGATCGTTCCTTGCGGAAACGGAAACCCTCTGATTTTGGTTCCAGTTCGAGGCGGTAAAGCGCAACGAACTCTTGTCCACGACCAAATCGGGATCCGGATGATAGAGATCGACGACGACATCGCTGCCGGCATTGCCGCCGGAACTCGAAAAGGTCGGCTTGGCCACGAGTTTGATATCGAAAGAAGCGCTCCGGCCCTCATCGATCGTCAAAGTCTTCGGATCGATCACGAAGCCCGGAGTATCGTCATCGTGAACGAGAACGGACTTTCGCCGACTGCCAACGATGTTATAGGCGCTTGTATCGACGACATAGGCGACCACCTCCGAACGACCGTCGATTCCGTCTTCGTCGTGTTTCGCCGATAGATAGACGCTTTGGGTGGTTTCCCAGTTTTGCGCAGTGAAGGTCAGGACCCTTTCGTTGCGATTTTCGTGAACGCGGGTGGGGGAGACCAAAGACAGGCTATCGTCGCCGGCATGAACCGCCACCATCACATCGGCCGTCGGGGCGTTCCCGAGCCTGAGCCTCACGCGGCCCACGCCGCCTTCTTGTATCCTGGGAAACAGGGGACCGAAAACCAGATGCGGCGCATCGTCATCCGCTACCCTCAAAGAAAGGGTGGCGCTCGCCAGATCGTAGCCGCCGCCATCGTGTCCGCTGTCATCGGCGCCGATGATGAAACCCCCGATCTCGTCGAGCGAATCGTTGTCATCTTCGGCTCTGATGAGGAGGGTTTGCGCTACATTCCAATTCGTATCGGTGAAAATCAGCTGAGCGGGGGTCATCTCGACGTTTTGGAATCGAGTGCCGAATGGCCGGTGCGTCACCGTCACTTGAGAACCGGTTTCGGTCGGCTTTTTGGATAGCCTGATTTTGTATGAGAGGGCATCTCCCTCGGTCAAACTGGCGGACCTGTCGCCATCGATCACGAAACCGAATTCTTCGTTATCCTTGACATTGACCGTGACCTTCTCCGAGAAGCGATTTCCTTGCAGATCCGAATAGCCGCTGCCGAAGGTCGTTGTCACGGTGATATCGAAACTCCGGTCTTCGACTTCGTCATCGTCGGTCGACAGGATTCTGACCGAATGCCCTCGACTCCAATCATCGGGTTCGATGATCAAATCGCTCTGGGTACCCCCTCTCCTCGAATTGCCGTCGATGGTGATGGCGGTGGCGGCGCTTCCCGGCACGTCGATCGAGAATCCCACATCCCGGTCGGGGCGGGTCGCCAAGGCGATCTTGAAACTGCCGGCGCCGCCCTCGTCGATCGTCAATGTCGAGGGGGTCACCGTTATCCCCGGGGTGTCGTTGTCCTGAACATCGATCCGAGCGATGCCCTCGACATTCACATAACCCCCGCCGAGGGCGTTGAAAGTCAGAGGGATGTTGTCATTGACGTGATTCACGTCGTGGGCGGCTGAGATACTGAAAGTTTTCTCTTGATTCCAATCGGTGGCGGTGAACTCCAAGGTGCTCGGGCTAAGGCCGATGAAGGACGGAAGCGATTTGCCGCTCACCGTCACCCTCCCCGTCGGCTTCGATGTGAGTTTGACTTTCAACGTCCCGGCAGCCCCTTCCTCCAAGACCAGCGGCCGATCTCGATTATCGCCACCGAGTGTGCCGAGTCGTTTGAACCCGCCGAGCTTGCTGGCGGCGGGGCTGAAAGCGAGCGCACGGGTATCGTCTTCCCTTATTCGGATCTGGATGTCGTCGATGAAGTTGGAGGGAGCCCACGCATCGCCGTTATCGGAGAATTCGAGCGTCGCACTCGCCCCCGTCTCCACCTGATCGTTATCCACGGCATGGATCTTGATGTAGTGATATCCCCTAAGGGGGGTTGTGGATCCTCCGGATATCGTGATCTGACTTTCGTTCGGAAGGTCGCCCGAAGAGCCGATATCGTTCGGGCCGGTGGCCCGGGCGATCTTGATCCGGTTTGCATCCGTCACTCTGGCGAATATGAAATTGCTGTTGCCGGTCGATGGATACTTGAATCCGATATTGACGACCTTCCCCTCTTCGATCGTCAAGGGAGCGACGAAATTGGGAACGGGTCTATGCTCGTTACCGCCCGATGTCGGCTCTCTGACGATGACCGGGAGTTCGGCCGTGATTCTGAATCCATAGCCTACGTTGAGATCGCTATTGTCGGTGGACGAGGGAGCCGGGGTGCTGAAAACGACCTTCTTGCTCTCGTCGGTATCGTTTGCATCCACCGCCGCCGTCAACGTGACGGAATGCCGGTTTCGGTAGTTCGAATGGGTGACGGAAATCCTGGATCTGTCGGCGGTGATCCCTTCATCCGCTCGAATATTGATATCCGCTCTGGGTCTGGGATTTTCCGAAGTCTGGACATAAACGGTTTTTCGCCCTCCTTCTTCGATCTGCAAGGGATTGCTTGCATCGTAAACTTGGGAACCCGATTGGGCTTCGTAGAATGTCAATCCGCTGTCGCTATCGAGCTGTCGTATCCAAAAGACGACGGGGTCGGGTTGCTGACCCGACTCCCATTCATTATCACGTCTTGCTTCGATCTCGATGGGAATCGCTGTGTCGACCAGATCGTCATCGGAATTGACGGTGATCGTGACCGTCTGATAATGGTCCCAATACTCGTCTTGGTCGGCTCTATGGCGGAAAAAGAGCCGACGGTTGTCATCGAGACCGTCAAAGTTGACATCCTGACTGGGACTGAATTCGATCCTTCCACGATCACGAGTGGCTATGGGTGGCCCGGATAGTTTGATTCTGATCTTGAATTTCTTACCCTCCTCCACCGTGAATGTCGGGGGGTAGCTGTATTGATCGAAGCGGGCGGTTGTCCGAGGATCGACCGAGATCGGATCTCCGTCGATATCGGTGATGATGATTCTCACCTTCTCGTTTTCGATATCCAACCCGGCCTCGACGGCATGAACCCGTATCGTCGCCAAAGCGATGAGGACGTGAAAGACCGCGAAAAAAACGAAACCGGCAAGGCGGAGGCGGGGTATGTTGGGAAGGCAATATCTCCCGTCTTCGACCCGGCTCGTTCTCTGAGATGCGAAGAGGGAAGATGGATAGGAAGGGAGGCGAGAACGACGAAAAGGGAGGCGGTGGACGAGAAAAAAGGGAGTAAGAGGCCGAGCGATCGGCGAATACGATACCCGCCGAGTCGGATCGAGCAAAAGTTTTGTAGCATCTCGCCGACGATTCATTTTCCCAACATTTTTCCCTGTCTTGATTTCGCTTTTTACGGCAACCGTGTACCGCCATTGTCAATCAATGCTTTTCTTTTTCCCTTGCATTCGGAACCGAACTCGTTGCCGCAAGCAAGCGACCCTTCAAGGATCGAAATAAAGCACCGATCCCTCGGGCTAACCGAATACTATACATGAAAATGAAAAATACTATAACCCCATAAGAGATATTGATTGGCACTTCAAGACATATCGCCCGGAGCCGAAGGGATGGCCGTTTTAGAGATCGAAAGCCGGGAAATTCCGAGAAAGAAACGACCGGATCACCCTTATCGCCCGCTCGTATCGACAGTCCATCGGGGAGATGACGAAGCGCTTTGGCGGGCAGGCGCCAGCCGGTATCTCGGCGCGATCCACCCGCGAAAAAACTCTAGGACGGGGGAGACCTAAGGATCGGCTCGGCAACCGGAAAGACCTTGGCCAACCCGGGGCCGGTCCGGAGGGATCTGCGCTCGCGGTTATTCGAATAAGGGGGCCAAGGGATAACGAACCGCTCATCAACCTGCATACGCTACCCGATAATCTCGAAGCGGTTCTCGCCGGTTCTTGCGGTGCTGACCCATCATTAGGCCGATATAGCTTTCGAAATTTCACCCTTGGAGCCCGAGGGTATCGGGTCGATCAAGAGCCGGCTCTTCGGTATCTTCCTTTTCTTCGCTGCGATCGATCCCTAAAGCTTTCGAACAATGCCGATGATCGAGGCGGGAACGGTCTCGATCATCGACGGACTCTCGATCGATTCCATGGTCGAAGTTCGTATTTCAAAATCCCCCCGATTCCGAGGTCTCGATCGGCTCGCCCTGTTTCGCCTTCCTTGACCATCAGATAGACATCGACTTCCAGCCCACCTTCGCCCTCGTCATTCAAACGATAGCCCAGCCGATCCCGACGCTCGCTCCTCGAATGGACATGCTCCAAATAGGGCGAACCCACCAACCCACCCACATCCATTGCGTAGACAACCTCCGCCCGCCAACGCATCCCTTCGCCCTTGCTGCCATCCAGACTCGCAAAGGCGTCATCCGAGAACAGGGTCTTCATTCCTCCATCGGATCCTCCACCTATTCCGTATTCGTTATGGATGCGAAGCGAGAATCCATCACTCGTCGCCGGATCGCTATCCCACTCGACACCCGCCGACAGACCCCAATCCCGAGCCGCCTCCTCGCGGTGATAGACCAGCGCTCAACCCTTCAAAGACAGTTCCAGTCCCGCCTCTCGATCTTCGTAGACCAAGCCCGCTCCCACATCCAACCCCCATCCCTTCTCCGCATCCCCGCTGTCATGGCGAATACCGGCATCCACCCTCTGCGAGAAGCGGGCGTTCTCCCCTTTCCTTTGCATCAGCGAGCCCTCGAATCCGGCGCGGATGCGTCTTGCCTCGCCTTCGATCTCGCCCCATCCTTCCACTTCATCGGAGCGAATCCTCGTCCACAGGAAATCCGTCATGAAGCTAAGGCCGAATCCTCCCTCTTTCGGCAACTCGGTCAAATCCTTCGCGAGTCCGGCGTTCAGCATCCTCCAATCCAGCGAGCCTTCGAAGACGCTCTCGCCCGGATGGTTCAATCTCACCTCTCCCTCGCCATAACCGGCAGCGCCGCGCAAGCGCATTCCGCCTTCGAGTTCCATCGCCACCCACGGGACCATCGTCGTCAGATCCGCTTCCTTGTGCGTCAATCGACCTTCTTCGAGAAAATCACCCTCTCCTTCGCTATATGTCCCTAACAACCCCACCATCCAGCCCCTTCGGGCGTAATCCACTCCGAGCATTCCGGTGCTCACTTGCCCATCGACTTCGACATCGGCCGTCTCTCCTTGGTATCCCGATGCCCAGCCGCGGCCCCACAGCGACATTCCTCCTTGGGCATCGGTGCGTTTCCTTGGGCATCGGTGCGTTGCGTGAAGTTGAACGAAGCCCCGGCCGATAGCACTTGGCTCAGCGTCAAGATGTCCTCGCGCTCGAAGTCATCATCCAAGCCCTTGTCATCGGGGCGCATCACCGTCGAGGCATCGCCGATTTCGATATCGCGACCGGCTATCCTCGCCGACAGACCGAGATTCCTTCCGGTGGCACTGTCCATGCGGCTCTCGATCCCCTCGATGGCCTGCAATCCCACCATTCTTGCGAATCGAGTCAACCACGCCGCTTTCCTCTTTCGGTCATTGACCTTCACGCTCACGCTGCCCTCGATTCCTTCGTAGTTCCCTCCCGATGCTTGAAAGATGATTCGACCTCGGGAGTCGTCCTCGTCTCGCAGCGCCGTCACCTTCACATCGCGCGGATTGTCCCAATCGACAGGGTCGATCACCACCGTGTTCTGCACCCCTTTCGCAGCCACATCCGCATCCACTTCGAGATCGACTCCGAGCGATATACCCACCGCCAATGTCACCGCTTCCGTCGGCCGCATCGCCAATCTCACTCGGAAGTTTCCGACCTCTCCCTCGTCGAGTATCAGTGGCACTCCATCGAAGATCAGCCCCACTCTCGCCGCACCTGTGCCCGGAGTCGTCGGATCGGACGGATTCTTGGGATCGGTAACGGTCGGGCCTTCGGGGGTGCCCGGGTCGGGATTCGATGGGTCGCTCGGACCTTCCGGGCCGGTGGGACCGGTGGCATCGGTCGGGGAGTCCGGACCCTTAGGGTTGGTCGGGGCGCTCGGATTCGAGGGGTTGCCCGGGGCGCTTGGGTCGGTCGGGCCATTGGGATTCGACGGATTGGTCGAACCACCCGGACTGGTGGGCGCATTCGGATCCGATGGATCGGTCGGGCCACCGGGGCTCGATGGCCCGTTCGGGTTCGGGGGATTCGTCGGACCGCCGGGGTTCGATGGGCCGTTCGGGTTCGGGGGATTCGTCGGATTCGGCGTCGGCTCGGGATTCGGCACCGTAATCACCTCCCCTCCCGGAGAGGTGGGCCCATGGGGGACTTTCGGGATCACGACACCGACCGTGAGATCATGATCTATAACGCTCACGGATACGCTATCTAACAACCCCTCGTAGTTCCCGCCCGATGCCCGCAGCGATATGGTCGCTGCATCATTCGTCGTATCCTCGTCATAAGCCGTGGACACCACGACATGCTGCGATGTATTCCAATTCGAAGTCGTGAAGCTCAGCGTATTTTGATTGCCGGATGTTCGGGTATCGGTATCGACCCTTACGTCGGTATTCGAAGGCTGGGTCAATGTCACCCTTACGCCGGCTGTCGGCCTCGTCTCCAACCGTACGATGAAGGACTTCGAGCGGCCTTCATCGATTTGAAGGGAACGATCGATAACCACCATCTTCGGGGTGCTATCCCTCACCGAGACTCGCAAACTGCCACCGATGTCGTCGTAACTACCGCCCGAAGCGGAGAACGACACGCTTGCGCTGTCATCGTCGGTATCGTCATCTCGGGCGGCAAAAACGCTTACCCTTTGCAGCCTATTCCAATTCGAATCCGTGAAAGTCAAGGCGGTCTGGTTGCCGGCGGCAGTGGAGTCGGTATCGGCTCTTATGTCTGTATTCGTCGGCTGAGTCAGGCTCACGCTTACATTCGCGCTCGGCCGCGTCGCCAACCTCACTTCGAAGGTCTCGCTGCCGCCCTCGACCACCTCCAATCTCTGTGGGAAAAATACCAACCCGGGCACGGCTCCCGGAGGAGTCGGCAGTGCCGGGCAAATGAAAGTCTTGCGCCCGGCGGATGCCGCCATCGTAATGCCATCGACCGTTATCGCCTGCACCCGCACCAGATAGCTGTCATCGCATACCTCGGGCACGTCCATCTCGATCCTCGTGCCGGTCGTGAAATACGCCTTGCCGCCATCGATGTTCACCGAGTAACCGGCAATGTATTTCTCGGGCTCGGGATGATCGACAGAGGCCGTCCACGTGATCACCAGCACGGTGCCGTTGAATGTCGATTGGATATCCTTGGGCCGATCCAAGGCCGGCAAGTCCGGCTGTTCTTTGATTTGGCAGAATTTTTTATTGGCCGCGCTCGCTCGACACCACCTGTCGACCACGTCGGCGGTACAAACCGCCTGATTGTCGGCGCACCACTGCGCGAATCGCTCGCCGGTCCACTCGTTGTCAGGCTCTTGCTGCGCGGCAACCGGCAATGCACCGACGAGGAAAAGCATCGATAGCGATCACGATCGCACGGATGGGTCGCCAAAGGACGGATCGACCCTGCGCCCGATAAGGCCCATCGACCCGCACCGCCGATTTCGGCGACGACGATGGCACCTCCGCTGCGAAGCGGAGGCGTTCGGTCAAGATATGACCGACTTCGAGAGTCCGACGATGAAACGAGATCGAAGAGGGTCGTACCCCGCCTCCCGATCTCGACAACCCATCTTGACTTCGCAACCGATTTTCAATGCCGTCACGGCCGTTCATCTTCCCGATATCCCTATCGATTTCCATTTTTTCTTTCGTCGAGGCGCCACACCTTCCCACTACTCGCCTTCACCCGAAATCCCAAAGCCCTCGTTTCCTCAATCGAGCATCAGCCTTCTTCTCTTTCAAGGACACGCTTTACCTTCCAAAGACATCTTGAAAAATGTTGCCATCTCTTTGCAACCGCCAAACCGAAGGATCACCAAGCCGAAGGTCAATGCTTCATCTGATTTGACTATATCACAGAAAATCAAATACCAAAAGAGGCTTGAGACATGGTATCGACCGCTCATGGTCGACTCGCAGTTTGCATATTTTGAATCGATTTTCTATTTTTTTTCAACCCCTTTTCAATCATTTTTTTCGCTTCGATATCGAAAGCGAATTTTCACGCCGGATGGGATGTTGTCAACGATACCTTCGCCGAGGCATCGGCCGCCGCAAGCGATCTTCCGATACGAGCCTTGGAAGGGAATCGATTATTGGATGCAGCCGACCGGTGGATTGCGTCGATAGCCCGATAAAAACGCCTAGCGATAGGGGTTGATTCTTGGATGGATAAGGGGGGGGATTCGGATGAAGATCCTCAGGTCTCGCCCCGAAATCGGCGGGTAATCGTATCAAAGACAAGATACCTCGACAAGGGGGGCAGTAGTGTGAATCAGGGGGCGAATGGCGCCGGTCGACGATGGCCCGGATCACCATCGAAGCCGAGGGTATCGGCAAGTCGTCGATCGGCGATTCGAGCGGAACATCGGAATTCCTTTTCATGCTCGAAAAGAAGGAATGATTCGCCCGCCGCTTCTTCTCAAGAGCCCTTGTCAATGCTTTGACGGCGTGGGATCTTTTCGACCGTTCTATCTCCAACACCGGCAAAAGTCGACGCGATCCGGCGGCAATCTCAGAGGAATGGGGGCTCCATCGCACCCGCCGATATCCGACGGAATCTTCGACAATGCCTTATCCTTCGCATCGGGTGCTGCGCCTTCGGCGGCGCCGAAACCGGGCGATGCTCGGGTCGATTGCGGGGGATCCGCACAAGGGGGAGTCGAGGCCAGTGCCTCGCCGCCGCAAACGATCTCGAGATGCAAAAGCCTTGACCGTTCGCAAAACGCCCTTGACCGGCACGGGTATGATCAAGGGTTCGGTATTCGCACAAGGCATCGAAGGCCTTATTGCTTGCCTTGCATGAATCTGTCAGCCGGGATCGCTGCGAATCTTGCGCTGCATCCATTTGTCCATCAATCACTCAAGGAGCCGTATCGTGGCATTCACCTCGAATATCTTCGACACCCGCACCATCTCGCTTGCCGATCGAGAGGAGACCATCCTTGCCGGCGGTCGCCATCTCTTCCCCCTATTGCCCCGGGCTTTGGAAGGGATCTCTCAGATCGGGGTGATCGGATGGTCTTCACAGGGTCCGGCGCAAGCGCAGAATCTGCGAGAGTCGCTCGAGGGATCGGGGATCAAGGTCAAGGTCGGTCTGAGGGAGGGCTCCTCCTCGATGCGAGAAGCCGAGGCGGTGGGCTTCACCAAAGAAGGCGGGGGCTTGGGCGAGATGTACGAGGTGATCCACGAATCGGATATGTCCTTGCTCTTGATTTCCGATGCGGCCTTTGCGGAAAACTACCGCCGTATCTTCGATGCCTTCCGCCCCCAGACCACTTTGGGGCTCTCGCACGGATTCCTGCTCTCCCACTTACAAGCCCTCGGCGAGGATTTTCCGGCGAATATCAACGTCATCGCGGTCTGCCCCAAGGGCATGGGACCTTCCGTAAGACGCCTGTACGAACAGGGGCGACAGGTCAACGGCGCGGGGATCAACTGCTCGTTTGCCGTCCATCGGGATATCACCGGCCGAGCCACCGATTACGCCCTCGCTTGGGCGGTGGCGCTGGGCTCCCCCTATACCTTCGAGACCACGCTCGAAAGCGAATATAAATCCGATATTTTCGGCGAGCGGGGGATCCTTCTCGGAGCCGTGCACGGCATCGCCGAGAGTCTTTACTCGCGTTTCGTCGACAAGGGCGAATCCCGCGACGACGCTTTTATCAACAGCGCGGAATCGATCACCGGTCCTATCAGCAAAACCATCTCCCGCTCCGGCCTCAATGCGGTCTACGAAGAACTCGACGAAAGCGAGAAAGCGGCGTTTCGCAAGGCTTATAACGCGTCTTACCATCCTTGCCGCGAGATCCTCGAGGAGATCTACGACGATGTCGCCTCCGGCAACGAGGTTCGCAGCGTGATCCAAGCAACGAGGCGTCACGGCACCTATCCGATGGGGACGATCGACAGCACCGATATGTGGGCAACCGGAGAGAAGGTGCGCGCCGACAGCACCCGCAACTACGCCCCGATCCACCCCGAGACCGCCGGCGTCTATCTCGCGTGCATGATGGCTCAGGTCGATCTTCTTGCGGATCGCGGCCATCCTTATTCGGAGATCGCCAACGAATCGATCATCGAAGCGGTGGATAGCCTCAATCCTTATATGGACTACAAGGGGGTTTCCTATATGGTGGATAACTGCTCGACCACCGCCCGCTTGGGGGCTCGTAAATGGGCGGCGCGCTTCGACTATATCCTCAAACAACAGGCCTACACCGCGATCGACAAGGAGGGGAGCGGGGACGAGACCCCCTTCGAGAAATTCCGGTCGTCGAATATTCACGAGGTGCTCTCGGTTTGCGCCGAGCTGCGGCCTTCGGTGGATATTGCGGTGGTGCCGACCCGAGGGAGCGAATGAGGCATCCCGGGTCTTTGCTCGATTCGGCTTGACTCGGCTCGGTTCGGCGGGCTCGTTGCGCTGAACATCGATCATCGGCGGTGCAAGGTCCGTCGAAGGTGCTTTATCCGGGGATATTCCGGTGCCGCACGGTCGAAAGCGACCATCTGCCTCGATCACCGGCTGCGATCACATCCCGTTTCGTGATCGCAGCCGGTAGCCGAGTCCTTCGCCCGCCATCGAGGGCAGCCACGATCGATTCCGAAAATCGACGCTTTCAGCCCTCCTCGAGGAGGCGCTTTTTGAGTTCCATGTAGCGTTGCGGCCACCAAGCGGGGAGCTGACTCTCGCGCAGATCGAAGCCGAAGGCTCTTTTGCTCAACACGATGATCGGCGGGGCTTGGATCCGCTTGAAACAATTCCGGCGCAAGGCCAGGGCCAATTCTTCGAGATCCTCGACGAAGGAGCGATGGTCGGGAAACCATTGCCGGAAACGCTCCTCATCCCGCCAGCCGATGCGATCTTGCAGTTCCCCGGCGCAATACCATCGAAGCAGATCCACGAGGTGATATCGGTATTCGATCATCTCGGTCAGCAGCGCATCGTGGTAACCGTATTTGATCGGATCCCCTCGCCCGCAGGTGATATCGTGATCGGCGGATAGCTCCGCGCTCGGGGGAACGGTGCCATCGAGCAGATTGGCGGGTATCACCTCGCGCCGGAAATGGCTCCGGTTGAGGTGCTCGGCAAGAGCCAAGACCTGGGGCTTGTAGAGATCCGCGATCGGGGCGATGGCCCCGTTGACATCGCCGTAGAGGGTGGCGTAGCCAAGAGCGGTTTCGGTCTTGTTGCCGTTATTGGTGAAAAAGAGCCCGCATTTGGCGGCGATCCCCGCAAGCATATCCGCCCCTCGGATGCGCGCTTGGATGTTTTCCTCGACCTGCACCGTTTGGTTCCCGGGAGCGCCTTCGAATCCGATTTCGGATAGGCGGGCCGACAGGTTCCGATAGAGATCCTCGATGGGACAGACGATGGATTCGATGCCGAGCTCGGCGCACAGTATCCGGGCATTCTCCTTGGTCAGATCGGCATTGAAGCGGGTCGGCAAATTGACCGCGAAAACCCGCTGGGGGCCGAAAGCGATTTGCAGCAAGCAGGCGACCACGCTCGAATCCACGCCACCGCTGACGCCTACCAGATAGCGTCCCTTTCGATCGTGTATCGCATCGAAATGGCGCAGCCCGACGATGATGGCTTGGGCGATATCATCCATTTCCTGCCGAGGCGTTCCACAAGGGGCGGGGGCGGAAGGATCCAAGGCCGCTTCGAAAGGCAAAGCACTTTCACGATCCGAAGCATCGATCGCAGATGATCCCGAGGCCGCAAGATCGAGCAGCAACAGATCCTCTTGCCAAGAGGCGGCTTCCCCGGCGAGCGAGCCGTCCGGACGATAAGCGCTGCTGCCGCCGTCGAAAACCAACACGTTCTTGCCGTTATTTTGCGCCCCGACCAAATTGACATAAAAAAGGGGGAGCCGAGAGCCCGCCATGGCTTCTCGCACCACTCGATTGCGCTTGTCGTTCTTGCCTTGGGTCCACGGCGAGGCGGAGAGGTTGATCACGAGATCGGCACCCGCCCGATCCCATGCTTGGAGGGTATCGACGGGGGCGCCTCGATCGCGATAATCCAAGTGCCACAGATCCTCGCAAAGCTGCACTCCCAACCGGATCGAGGTTCTCCCCCCGGCGATCGTCAAGGGAATTTCCCAAGGGACCATCCAATCGAAAAGGGCCGTGCCGGTCTCGGCCGCGATCTTGCGCAGGGAATGAAAATGCCGATCGTCATCGAAGATGCGGTAGTTCGGATGCAATGTCTTGGGCTGCACCCCATCGGGCAAGGGGGCGGGCAAGGAGGGGCGCTCGACGAACGATCCGTCATGGCAGACCCAAGCGGCGTTGAATTTACGAAGACGGCCATCCTCGCCGCCGACACCGGCTTGGAAGGCGACATTGCCGAAAACGACCGTGATGCCTTCGCTCGCCTCGCAGATCACTTGAGAGAATCGCGCACAATCCTCGACCAGAGCGTCGATCTCCCAAAGATCGCCGAGAAAATAACCGGGGATGCAAAGTTCGGGAAAGGCGACGATCGCCGCTCCTTGGGTTCTTGCGCGATCGATGAAACGAAGCATCCTCTCGACATTGCGATCCGGCCTGCCCGCTTGAACCTCCATTTGGGCAAGCGCGATCAAAAAAGGGGAATCGAGACCTTCGATGCCGCGCTTCGAGCCGAGAGGATCGCAAGCGACGGGAGCGGTGCCGGGGGCCATGAGGTGATCGACGCTAAATAGCAAGTGGAATCAGGGCGACGGGGGATTTGAGAGTAGAGATTCGAGCGGATTCGACTATCTGGTGCACGATATCCGAGTGTTTTCGTTCGAAGAGGATCGATATTCCAACGAACCGCGGATGCGGCCGTTGACCGGTGCACGGATGGCATCGCAAAAGCCGACGAGTTCCAAACGGATGGATGAAAATACGCCCCCCGACGGCAACCTTCTAAATCGCAGGCGAACGAAGCGCAAGTGCGACTCCCTCTTTGCGTCGTTCCCTTTTCCGCTCGAAGCAATCGATGGCCGATCGAGTCTCGCTTCGATCCCCGATGCCGCCTCGGTGAGCGACCCCTTCGATTGAAAGGCCTTCGAAAAAACGCATGAACGATCACGCCGATCCCGAAGAGGATCACAAGGAAAAAGGGGCGATGCCGATACCGTCGCCCTCGCTTGATTCGGGGGCATCGAAAAACCTCGACGCCATCGATCCGGAGCGAGGAAAGGCCGCGAATGTACTGGTGATCGCGGCCGCCTTGGTGGTGGTCATCGCGGGCCTTCGAACCGCAGGACCGATCATCATTCCCTTCCTGCTCTCGACCTTCATCGCCATCATCGGCACCCCGGCCTTGGCTTGGCTGGAACGCTTGGGGTTGCCGCGCTGGCTCGCGATGGTCGCGGTCATCGGCGCGATTATAGTGGCGGGGGCGATGATGATGGGGATCGTGGGCTCGGCGATCGCGGATTTCGGTCAAGACTTGCCGCAGTACAAAGAGCGCATCAATCAGCAAAGCGCCGCATTGGGCGCTTGGCTCGAGGGGCGGGGGATCACTTCGCCCTTCATCTCCCTTACCGATATTTTCAGACCGGAGTTGGCGATCGAACTCACCGCCGACCTCTTCAACGGGCTCGGGGCGCTGCTGACCAATGCCATGCTGATCTTCTTGACCGTGATCTTCATCCTCTTCGAGGCCTCGGTCTTTTCCATCAAATTCCACACCCTCGACAACGGCAATGGCCGCACCCTCGAGCGCTTCACGACCTTCAGTCAGAACGTCAAACGCTATCTGGTCATCAAGACCGCCACCAGCTTGCTGACCGGCGCCGCGATCTGGCTCTGGCTCTGGCTGCTGGGAGTCGACTATCCCGTGCTATGGGGGTTGCTCGCCTTCTTGCTCAACTATGTCCCCAATATCGGCTCGATCATCGCCGCGATACCGGCCTTGCTGCTTTGCCTGATCCAGCTCGGGCCGGGGACGACCCTGGTCGCCGTCGTCGGCTATCTGATCGTCAATATCGCCGTCGGGAGCCTGCTCGAACCGCGCTTGCTCGGGCGCGGATTGGGTCTTTCGCCCTTGGTGGTTTTTCTCTCGTTGGTATTTTGGGGTTGGGTACTCGGCCCGGTGGGCATGTTCTTGTCCGTGCCCCTGACCATCATGATCAAAATCGCCCTCGACTCCCGCCCGGATACCCATTGGATCGCCGTGCTGCTCGGATCGGAGGAGGATGCCGTGCAGCAATGGCAAGCCCGAAAGGGGCCCCAGGGCAATATCGAGACTTAGATTCTTCGAACGAAGGCGGCCGTAAAAACCCGTTTATTCGCCCGAAAAAAAACGATACCCTCGCTCGTCGGTCCGATCGGGCGTCGATCCCGCTTTGCGGTCGGACCGAAAACCATATCAGCGGCGGATCCGAGATGGCACTTTTAAGGCGGGGTTTGGTATGGCAGGCGGCCCCCGTCTTCGCCCTGACTCATGAAGGGCTCTGATCGAGACCCCGGCTCGAAATAACGATCCTCGATATGGCGATCCTCCAAGATCATCCAAGGATCGTGCCGTTGACTCCCCCGAGGATCGATATAGGGACCCAAAGGTGGCGGATATCCCCTCGGCGGTTCGTAACCGGTGGCCATCGAAGACGATGAAGCGGAGCCATGAAGATCCGACGTTCGACGAGGCTCCGGCACGGAGGCGACGGTATCCCCTGCCATGTCCCGATGGGAGGCGGGCGGCATCGATCCGTTATCGGCAAGGGACGAAGGCGAGGGTTCGACGAAGGCCGTTGCCGTTATCGGCTCCGGCTCCGACAACGCCCCGATCTCCGCCGATTCTTGCTGCGGTTGATCGCCGTGAAAAACGATGACCAAAAAACCCACGATAATCAAAGGCCCCCAAAGGGCCAAATAGCTGACGAGGCTTTTATTTTCCTCGACATTGGCCGGAGGTGGAGAAAGCGGGGATGCGCTTTGGGGAAACTCAGGACTCGATGATTCGGTAGCGGAAGTCTCATTCGCCTGCGAAGGCTCGGGGGGCGGGCCGGGGGTTTCGGTCGCCGAAGTCTCGTTCTCGGCATCGGCGCTGCGGGTCTTCGAGGGCTCGGCGGGGCTTTTCGCCGATGTCGATTCATCCGCGCTTTTCTTTCCGTCAGGGATATCGCGGCTTTTCTGCGCGCTCTTGGCGGATCCGGCTTGCGCGGCCCGCACTCGGGTTTTTGCGCTTGGGGTCGATGCCGCGCTCCGGCTTCGGGCACCCTTCGCATCGCTTTTCTTGGCCGATGAATCCTTCGCGGTCGATTTCCTCGCCGGGGCCTTCCGGTCATTCTCGACCTTTTTCTCGTCATCGGTCGCCGATGCGCTTTTTCTCGTCGCCATATCCGAGCCTCCTGTCTCATCGAATCGAGAAGGGAATATCGCAATGCTACCACTGCCTTGGCATCATGACGGCGGCGGCATCGGCGAACGAGGGTTCGGCGCCATCTTCGATACCCTCGCTTGCATCTTGCGCTCGCATCTCGGGACGGTCTTGGCGATCGCGATTCCCGATTGGCATCCCTCATCGGTGCATCGTCGGGTAGCGCCGACCCTCGCCCCCGATTTTGCCCTTTCGAGCGATGATCCCGATCGCTGCGATGCGGGCTTTCATCGAGAGGGGATCCGATCTTCGTCGATGGTGAGCGCGCGCCGATGACGGCGCCTCGATCCGATCGATCGAAGTGCCATATCGCGCCCTTCGATGGACCGAGCATCGAGGAAAAATCCCCCTCGTCCCTGCTCGTACCATCGATATTACTTGTTCGCAAGGAGAGTCTTTTTATCGCTCCTTATCGCTCGATTTTTTTCGCGGGATCTTTTTTTGGCACGATCCAAGAATCGAGATCGTTATGATCTCGGGCATGTCCGATGCCTCTCCTCGAATCCTCTTGATGTTGCGCGGCAAAAGCGTGCGCCTCGTTTCGCGTCGAGATCAGCGAATCGAGAGCCTGCGGGAAATCCATGCCGATATCGAAACTCCCCATGCATGTCGCTTCTACCTTGCGCAAACGACTCCTTTGAGCGAGGAATCGCTGTCAAGGCTTGCCCGACTCCTCGATGCCGACCCCGCACAAGCGATATGGAGCGAAGGCAAGAAGGACGAGCGCGGGGCTTCGTTCTTCGAAGACGATGCGCTGATCGTCGTTCCCCGCCCCGGTACGATCTCCCCGTGGTCGAGCAAGGTCTTGGATATCCTTCGGCTTTGCGGGATCGATGAGGTGCAGCGCATCGAACGCGGGATTGCATGGCGCTTCGCTCATCACAGCTCGCACCCTCGAGCGACCCCGCCGCCCTATCGCATTGCCGAACTCGGTCTGCTGCACGATCGGATGACCGAGGCGATCTTTTTGCCGGCTCCGAGCGAGGATGACGATGGGGCGATCGCATCGGCATCCGGATGGTCGATCTTCGAACCGAAGGCGATCTTCGCCCGTACCGAACCCCCGCCCCATCGAGGGATCGCCCTCGATCGAGAATCCCTCGAGGCTGCGGATTTGGCGCTCGGTCTCGGTCTGTCGGCATCGGAGCGCGATTATCTGCGTCGACGCTTCGGCGAAATCGAAAGGGATCCTTCCGATGCGGAGTTGATGATGTTCGCGCAGGTCAACTCCGAACACTGCCGCCACAAGATATTCAATGCCCGCTGGATCATCGACGGGGTCGTCGCCCCATCGACCCTCTTCGAGATGATCCGCAACACCCACGCCCTGAATCCCCAAGGGACGCTTTCGGCCTACCGCGACAACGCCGCGGTGATCGGCGGCCACGAGACGAAGTGGCTGGCTCCGCATCCGCAAAGCGGGCGCTACGAAACCAAGAACCGACGGATCGACCTCGTGATCAAAGCCGAAACCCATAACCACCCGACCGCGATCTCGCCCTTCCCCGGCGCTGCGACCGGGGTCGGCGGCGAAATCCGAGACGAGGCGGCAACCGGACGCGGCGGATGCAGCAAAGCGGGGTTGGCGGGGTATTCGGTTTCGCACCTGCGAATCCCGGATTTCGTGCAGCCTTGGGAAGGGCACCAAGAAAAGCCGGATCGAATCGCCTCGGCCTTGGACATCATGATCGATGCCCCCTTGGGAGCCGCCGCCTACGGCAATGAATTCGGGCGTCCGACTTTGGGGGGCTATTTTCGAACGCTGGGCATCGACGTTGCGACCGCAAAGGGCGAGGGCGAGTCCGGCAGCGACGACACCCCGTCTTTGCGCACCTACGGCTATCACAAGCCGATCATGATCGCCGGGGGCTCGGGGAATATCGATCGCGATCAGATCGAAAAACGCGAATTCGCCGCCGGAGCCCGGATCGTGGTTCTCGGCGGACCGGGGATGATGATCGGACTCGGGGGTGGAGCGGCCTCGTCGGCGACAGCCGCCGCAAGCGCCGGGGAAACTCGCGAGACGTTGGACTTCGCTTCGGTGCAGCGGGGCAATCCCGAGATGCAGCGGCGCTGCCAAGAGGTGATCGATGCCTGTCGGCGGCGGGGAGAGGCCAACCCCATCCTCTCGATCCACGATGTCGGAGCGGGCGGACTTTCGAATGCCCTTCCGGAGTTGGTGGCCGATGCCGGTTGCGGGGGGCATTTCGACTTGCGCGCCATCCCGAGCGCCGACCCTTCCCTATCACCTTTGGCGATCTGGTGCAATGAATCGCAGGAGCGTTATGTCCTTGCCATCGAATCCGATCGCCTCGACGAGTTCGCCGATCTATGCGCCCGCGAACGCTGCCCGTGGGCGGTGATCGGCGAGGCCTTCGCCGATGGCCGACTCGAAGTCCACGACAGCCTCTTTCGAAGCGATGTCGTTTCGATGCCGATCTCCTTGCTCTTGGGAGATCCGCCGCGGATGGAAAGAAATGTCGAGCGCATCGAGATCGTGCCCTCGTCCCTCGATCTATCCATCATCGATATCGAGCGGGCCTTCGAGCGAGTGCTGCGCATGCCGGCGGTGGCCGATAAATCCTTTCTCATCACCATCGGGGATCGCAGCGTCGGCGGGCTCGTCGCGCGGGATCCGATGGTCGGTCCTTGGCAGGTGCCGGTCGCCGATTGCGCCGTCTCCATCGGCGACTTCGAGGGCTTTCACGGCCAAGCCATGGCCATCGGAGAACGCGCCCCGGTCTCCCTTCTCGATGCCCGCGCCGCGGCCCGATTGGCGGTGGCGGAATCCCTGACCAATCTATTGAGCGCGGATGTGCCGGATATCGGTACGGTTGCGCTCTCGGCGAACTGGATGGCGGCTTGCGGCCATCCGGGGGAGGACGCCCGTCTTTTCGATGCGGTGGAGGCGGTGGCGATGGAGCTTTGTCCGAAACTGGGAATCGCGATTCCCGTCGGCAAGGACTCGCTCTCGATGCAGACCCGCTGGCAGGACCATGAGGGCAAGGAGCGAGCGGTGATCGCCCCGGTCTCGCTCGTCGTCTCCGCCTTCGCCCCGGTACGCGATATCCGCAAGAACCTCGTACCGATGGCGAGGCTCGATGCGGGCGAGACCCTCTTGGTGCTGGTCGATCTCGGCTTCGGAGCGCATCGCATCGGCGGATCGGCGCTGGCTTTGGCTTGGGGCCGAACCGCGATGCAAGCACCGGATATCGACCGCCCCGAGGCTCTGCCCGCTCTTTTTCGCGCGTTGGATCACCTGCGACGGGAGGGCTTGGCGCTGGCCTACCACGATCGTTCCGACGGGGGGCTCGCCACTTGCGCGCTGGAAATGGCCTTCGCCGGTCGGGCGGGATTCGAGCTCGATCTGACCCCGCTGCTGCCGGCTTCGATCGCACCGACAAAGCCGGATCCCTTGGCGCTGCTCTTTTGCGAGGAACCGGGGATCGTGCTCCAAGTGCGCAAAGACGATCTCGAAGGAGTGCTTCGCATCCTGCGATCCGAGCGGTCCTTGGGCGATTGCGTGCACCCGATCGGTCGCATCATCGACGAGGATCGATGCCTTTTCCGGCTCGGGGACGAAATCCTCTTTGCGAGTTCGCGCTCGAATCTTCATCGTCTGTGGTCGCAGACATCGCATCGAATGCGACGGCTCAGGGACGATCCCGAATGCGCCGACGAAGAATATGCGCGCATCGACGATCCCGACGAGCGGGGGCTGTGGGTCGATATCGATCCCCTGCCCGTCGACGATGACGATCTTGCACACATCGCCGAAGACGATCCCTGCGGGGTCGAACACGGCACCGGCGACCGAGATCGCCCCGCCCCCCCCTTGCTGCGATTGAAACCCAAGGTCGCGATCCTGCGCGAGCAAGGAACCAACGGCCATGTCGAAATGGCAGCGGCCTTCGATGCCGCCGGTTTCGATGCCTACGACGTGCATACCGGCGATCTCGCTTCCGGACGTATCCGCCTTGCGGAGTTCGAGGGGCTCGCCGCCTGCGGGGGATTTTCTTTCGGGGACGTTCTCGGAGCCGGGGCGGGATGGGCGGCTTCGATCCTTTTCGAGCCGCGCTGTCGAGAAGAGATGGAAGGGTTTTTTCGGCGCAAGGACAGCTTCGCCTTGGGGGTATGCAACGGCTGCCAGATGTTCGCCGCCTTGAAGGAGATCATCCCCGGAGCGGAAAACTGGCCTCATTTTGCGCCCAATCGCTCCGGGCGCTTCGAGGGTCGGCTGTCGATGGTTCGGATCGAGGCCTCGCCCTCGATCTTCCTCCAAGGCATGCAGGGTTGGCAATTGCCGGTGGTCGTTGCCCACGGCGAAGGGCGGGCGAGCGACGAGAACTTCGATCCCGAGGGGGGTTCGGTTTGTCTTCGCTATATCGATTCCACCGGCGAGGCGGCCAAGCGCTACCCCGCCAATCCCAATGGCTCGCAAGGAGGGGTGACGGGGCTTACCACCCGAGACGGAAGGGTGACGATCATGATGCCCCATCCGGAGCGCTGCATCCGCTCGGTGCAATTTTCCTGGCATCCACCGAATTGGCACGAGGAGGGTCCTTGGATGCGCATATTCCGCAATGCCCGACACCAGGTCGGTTGAGATTGGGCCCGTGAGCCTGCGGGACCTTGCACCCGAAGACCCGTAAAAGCGCTTCGTTTCGAAAAAATCGAGCCCTCCATCGGCTTTTCGGCGAACGAGGAATCCGTCGACGCTCGAGGGTCTTATGATCGATGATGGCAGGGTCGATCACACCAAACCCCATGATCTCTTGACCTTGCGCGCAAAAAAAACCATCCCCCGGATGTACCGGTAGGATGGATACTTGTAGGATGGAAAATCGGGCGATGAAAAGCAAGACTCGATCTCCCGTCTTGGCAAGATGATGCACAATCCGGTTTTATGCGATCATCAATGCTTTAATCTTTCAGTCCCTTTCGAGCCGATCCTTTAGGAGATGTGGCCATGCTCATCCGCAAACGCTCTTCGAACCCCGTCTTGCCCTCGGAAATCACCCCGCAGGCAGTTTTCGAAAGCCGCAGGAAATTCCTGCAAGGAAGCGCCTCCATCGCCGGGATCGCGGCGGGAACGGGGTTGGGATTGCTCGCCCCGGTTAGGGGCGAAGCGGCAATCGCCGTCGACCCGGAAGCGACGGGAAAGGATATCGAGAGCGTCGTCGAAAGCGCTTGGAGGGTCGATGAGGAGCTCAACTCCTGGTCCGATATCACCACCTACAATAACTTCTACGAATTCGGCACCGACAAAGGCGATCCTGCGCGCTATGCGGATGAATTCACGCCGCTCCCGTGGACCTTGGAGGTCGGGGGGGAGTGCGAAAAACCCGGTCGCATCGGCTATGAGGAGATCATCGCCCCCCACCGCATCGAAGAGCGTATCTACCGCCTTCGATGCGTGGAAGCATGGTCGATGGTCGTTCCTTGGGTCGGCATCTCCTTGGGCGATCTGCTGAATCGTTTCGCACCGACATCGAAAGCGAAATATGTCGCTTTTCGCACCGTTCATCGTCCCGAAGAGATGCGCGGGCAAAGAGGTGGATCCCTCTCCTGGCCCTATATCGAGGGGCTTCGTATCGATGAGGCGATGCATCCGATGACCCTGCTGGCCATCGGCATCTACGGCAAAATGATACCCAACCAAAACGGAGCTCCCATCCGGCTGGTGGTGCCTTGGAAATACGGATTCAAGAGCATCAAATCGATCGCCTCCATCGAATTCGTCGAAAAACAGCCCGATACCAGTTGGAATCTCGCCGCCTCTCGAGAATACGGCTTTTATTCCAACGTCAACCCCGAGGTCAACCATCCGCGTTGGAGTCAGGCGAGGGAAAGGCGTATCGGCGAATTCTTCAAACGCGATACCCTGATGTTCAACGGCTATGCCGAGGAAGTCGGCGCGCTCTATGCGGGCATGGACTTGGCGAAGAACTACTGATCCGCAAGAATCTTTGCGGATCGATCTCGGCGGCAATCAATCACCCACTCGATACCTCCGATCGATATCTCCGATGGAAAAGATCCCCGACACCGGCGCAAAGAGCCGCCCGGCATCGCCGATGCCATCGGTCGCGCAAAAGCGGGAGCGCTTCGTTTCACGGGCGAAGATCGTCGTCTTCGTGTTGGCGAGCCTTCCCTTCGCCGCCCTCCTGCTACGAGCCTTTCAGGGGGATTTGGGGGCCAATCCGGTGGAGGAGATCACCCACGTCACCGGCGAGTGGGCCTTGCGCCTTTTGATCGTGACCTTGATGATCACTCCTTTGCGCCACCTGATCGGAGCGGTCTGGCCGACCCGGCTACGACGAATGCTCGGACTATTCGCCTTTTTCTACTTGCTCATGCATTTTCTGACTTATGCGATATTGGACGCTTCGCTCGATCCCGCCTATATCGTTCAAGACGTGATCGACAGGCTTTATATCACCGCCGGTTTCGCCGCCTTCTTGATGCTCATCCCGCTGGCGATAACCTCCACCAATGCGATGGTGCGACGTATGGGTCCGGTGCGCTGGCGTCGATTGCATCGGCTGGCCTACCCGGCGGCGATCGCCGGAGCGCTGCACTTTCTATGGCTGGTCAAGGCCGATAAGGGCGAGCCGCTGATCTATGCCTCGATCCTCGCCCTTTTATTGGTGGCGCGGCTGCCACCTCTTTCGCGGCGGCTCCAAGCCTTGGGCAACCTCCGCAAGACACGCTTGGCCGCCCCGAAAGCGACGCCTTAGAAAGGGCGGGGAATCCTGTCGATACTCGATGGACGAGAGGACACGGGGGATGGCGAGAAAACATGCGATCGACGACAAAGATCGGGATTCATTCGCCCGAGCCATCGAGGGTGTGCGCCCTTTGGATGGGCGAGATGAATACGCAAAGCCTGCGCGCAAGCCCCCGGCACGCCCGAAGAAAAACATCCCGAACCCTGAGCGAAAGGACGATGATCATCCGATGCCCGCACTTGGGGCGCAGCGGGATCCGAGCCGGGATCGAAAAGGATTGTCTTTGTCGATGGCCCCTACCGAAAAAAGCCTGTTTTTCCAATGTCCGGGAGTACAAGACAAGAGGATGCAGCGTTTGAAGGCAGGGAGAATCCCCTACGAGGATCAAGTCAACCTACGCTATAAGCCGCTCGATGATGCCAAACAATCCTTGGAGCGCTTCATCGAGGACTCCTCGGCACTGGGAAAGCGCTGCGTGCTGGTGATCCATGGCAAAGGTCACGGCTCCGACGGTGGTCGATCGATCATCAAGGAAAATATCGGGAAATGGCTAAAACGCTCTCACAATGTGATGGCCTACTGCTCCGCACAACCCGGTGATGGCGACACCGGGGCTTTATATGTACTGCTCGGAAAATCCGGTGCCGCGCGCTAGTCTCGGCGCTCTTATGCGTCGAGCGTATCGAGATCAACCCTGAATGGATAGGCCATATCGCCGGGGATCAGCGAGTGGTCGATACCCTAAGCAGAACATACGAAGCCCCGGTACCGCCGTCCCTTATTTGGGCGAAACTGCTATCCAATACCGCATGGTGCCGATCGAGCCAGTTGCCGATATTCGCCTTGATCGTCGTTCTATTGTCGGGAGAACCGTGGCCCTTGCCATGGATCACCAACACGCAGCGCTTTCCTTTATAGAAGGCATCGTCGAGAAAGCGCATCAAGCGCCGTTCGGCTTCGAAGAGGGTCATTCCGTGTAGATCGATGGTGATGTCATCGGGAATCGATCCGGATCTGGATCGCTTGATCGACTTTCCATTGACCAATTCCCGTCTCGTCTTTTTCTGGATTCCGCTATTGCGCGGCATATCCTCGGCTGTGGGCGACAGGGGCGATCCTCTTGTCTTCGACGGCTTCGTTTTCGACCCGGGATCCCGCCTCGCCCTGAAAGCGGGCATCGGATCATCTTGGCCAGCACGCCTCGAATCCAAAATATGACGGACGGGCTTGCGCACCGGATCGATATATTCGCCTCGTCCCCCCAAAGGGCGCGTTCCTTCGACGGCCCGGGCGAAGGAATCTCGATCCTCGTCGTCGATCAAAGGCTTTTTCGCCATTGCGGTTTCAAATCAGGCTTTCTCGGGTGATCTCAAAAGCGGGCGAGAGAGAAAAACATCGCCGGCGACGGATCGATGGCCGGACTTGCGCTTTTATAAAAAACCGGTCAACGAATCATGTAGATCATCAACATCACGAAGGCGGCCACGGCCAAGATGGGCAAGATCGCCGCCGGCCAATCGCCCTTCCCCGCCTTCGGGGGATTTTTGAACCATCGCCTCAAACCGGGAACGAAGAAAAAGAGCAAGGCCAGAGCCGCCACCCCGGCCAAGAGTTTCTCCCAAAGCGGAATTTCCATCGCATCACCCTCCGGCGGGATCTCGATCGATCGCTTGCGAATCGATCAGTTCCAATAGATAGACCGCACTCCACAGCTTCCCGGTGACGTGAAGCCTACGCATCGCCGGATCCCAAGCAAGGCCGTTGGCGACATTGACTTCGCGATCACCTTCCATCTCGGCTTTGTCTCGCTCCCGCTCGGCCAAGGGAGCCAGATCCAACCAAGCCTTCACCTTGCCGTCGGCGGGATCGATTCGAACGACCCGATCCGAGAGCCAAATATTGGCATGGATCGCCCCGTCGAAGAACTCCAGCTCGTTGAGTCGCTCGATCGGCTGCGATCCCTGGCGCACCGGTAATTCGCGCACGATCTCGAAGGTCTCGGGATCGCGAAATTTCAGCGTCGCGCTGCCATCGCTCATCACCAAATGCCGGCCATCCCAAGCGAGCCCCCAACCCTCGCCTTCGTAGCGATGCTCCTTGATCAGAGAAAAATTATCGATATCCCGCACGAAAGCCCGGCCCGATGTCCATGTGAGCTGATACAGGGATCGATCGACGAGGGTCAGACCCTCGGCGAAGAGTCGATTGGATAGCCGGATTTGACGCACCACCCGCCCTTTGACCGGATCGATTTTGCGCAAGGTGGAGCCGCCGCGAAGGCCGGTGCTTTCGTAGACGAAACCATCGGCGAAGAGCAGGCCTTGGGTGAACGCCCGCTTATCGTGGGGGTACTTCGAGACGATGCGATATTCGATCCGGGCAATATCGTCGGTGATGCCCTCGTCGGCCACGGCGGGGCAAACGAGGCATATCCCCGACAAGACCGAAAGGGCGCACCATCGCATCCACCCTCGCCACCGAACGATCCCCGATGCGCGCTTTCGCATTCGGATCGAATCGTTCAAGGTGGAAGGGGAGTCGAAGAGCATGATCGAAGATCCGGATCGGCGAGAGATATCGCTATTCGTCGGTGACGCATCCGTAGGAGGCATCGGAAACGGTCTTGATGTACTTGTAGAGGGTTCCGCGGGATTCTTTGAATGCCGGCATCGCCCACGCCGCGCGGCGCCTTTGCATTTCATCGTCGTCGATATCGACGACGATCGAATTCTCTTGGGCGTCGATGACGATCCGATCGCCGTCTTCGACCAAGGCGATGGGCCCGCCCTCTTGCGCTTCGGGCACGATATGGCCGATGATGAATCCGTGCGACCCCCCGGAAAAGCGGCCATCGGTGATCAATGCCACATCGGAGCCGAGCCCGGCGCCCATCACCGCCGATGTCGGGGTCAGCATTTCCGGCATCCCCGGCCCGCCCTTGGGCCCCTCGTAGCGGATCACGATCACATCTCCTTTGGCGATATTCCCCTCCTCCAAGGCGCTTAGCATGTCTTCCTCGGCATCGAAGACCTTGGCCGGCCCCTCGAAGCGAAGGCCCTCCTTGCCGGTGATCTTGGCAACGGCGCCCCCGGGAGCGAGATTTCCGCGCAGGATCCGCAGATGACCGCTTTTCTTGATCGGCCGATCCAGCGGATAGACGATATCCTGCCCCTCGGTCAAGGGCGAAACCCGGGCGAGATTGTCGGCGACCGTCTCTCCCGTGCATGTCAAGGGACGGCCGTCGATCAATCCTTCGTCCAAAAGGTATTTCATGACCGCCGGCACCCCTCCGATGCGATGCAGATCTTCCATCACATAGCGGCCGCTGGGCTTGAGATCGGCGATGTAGGGGATGCGATCGCTGACGCACTGGAAGTCATCGATGGTCAAAGGGATATCCACGGCGCGGGCCATCGCTATCAGGTGCAATACCGCATTGGTGGACCCCCCCAAAGCCATCACCATCACCATCGCGTTCTCGAAGGCCTCTCGGGTCATGATATCTCGGGGCTTGATATCGTGCTCCATCAACGCCCGAACCGTTGCCCCGGCTCGCCGACACTCGTCGAGTTTGGCGGGATCCGTCGCCGGGGTCGAGGAACTAAATGGCAACGACATGCCCATGGCCTCGATGGCGGTGGCCATGGTGTTGGCGGTATACATCCCGCCGCAGGCTCCCGGACCCGGACAGGCCTTGCGCACGATCTCCGCCCGTTCCTCCTCGTCGATGCTCCCGGCCAAGTATTGGCCATAACTTTGAAAGGCATTGACGATATCCACGACCTGTCCTTTGGCGGTGCGACCGGCGCGGATGGTGCCCCCGTAAACCATGATCGAAGGGCGATTGACACGACCCATCGCCATCAAACAGCCGGGCATGTTCTTGTCGCAGCCGGGGATGGTGACCAGACCGTCGTACCACTGGCCACGGGTGACGGTCTCGATGGAATCGGCGATCAGATCGCGCGATTGCAGGGAAAAGGACATCCCCTCGGTGCCCATCGACATGCCATCGGAGACTCCGACGGTGTTGAAGCGCATGCCCTTGATCCCGACCTCCTCCACCCCCTCCTTCACCTTTTGCGCCAAATCGAGCAAGTGCATATTGCAGTTATTCCCCTCGTACCAGATGCTGGCGATGCCGATCTGGGCCTTTTCCAAATCCGCTTCGGAAAAGCCGGTGGCCAGGAGCTGGGCTTGAGAGGCCCCTTGGGATTTGGGGCGGGTGATGCGAGCGCTGAAACGATTGATCGATTTCGTGGTCGAATCTTGCATGGTGCGGATTCTCCGTTGCAGGGGATTGGAAGGCATGACCCAAGGCACCGAAAAATCGCTTCGCCTATCGATGCCTGTCGAATGTCCAAGGGACCGGGATCTCGCTTTTCGACGGATCGTTCGAGATCGCAAAAAAAGCAAAAGAGACCGACGCCCTCGCGCCGATTGCCCTATTATTGCCGCTTTGATCCTTGGGGTATTTTCCCGGGTATTTTTGACCTCTTTTGCGCATATCGAGCAATCGAATCGAGTCATCCATGTCAGATGCGGACCGACAAGGGATCGCCCCGGTGATCACTCCGGTGATCGGCATTATCGCCTGTCGCCATGAATCCGACCGGCGCATGTACCAAGCGGTACAGGAGAAATACATCTCGGCCGTCAATGTGGGGATGAATGCGATCCCCTTGCTTTTTCCGTGTATCGGAAATCGGATCGTCGACAGTCCCTTGCTCGAGATGCTTGATGGGGTGCTTTTCACCGGCAGCCTCTCCAATGTCCACCCCCGTCATTACGGCCCCGGCGTCGATTCTCTCGATACCTTGCACGATACCCATCGGGATGAAACCGCCCTGCCTTTGATCCGCCGGGCCGTCGAGAAGGGAGTGCCGTTGCTTGCGATCTGCCGCGGATTTCAGGAGGTGAATGTCGCCTTCGGGGGCAGCCTCGATCGGCGGGTGCACGAGCGACCGGGCGGCATCGACCATCATCCGGATGAAAATGCGAGCATCGATGAACAATACGCCCCCGCGCACCGGATCATGTTGACGGAAAACGGTCTTCTCCACCGATTGTTCGAGACCTGCGAAATCGAAGTCAATTCCCTCCACCACCAAGGAATCGATCGTCTTGCCCCGGATCTGATCGTCGAGGCCACCGCCCCCGATGGCTTGATCGAGGCGGTGCGGATCGAGGGAGCGCCGGCCTTCGCTTTGGCGGTGCAATGGCATCCGGAATGGCGGGCCATCGAGGATAGGGCCTCGAAGATCATCTTCGAAGCCTTTGCGCAAGCGGCAAGGCAGGCGAACGAGCGCCGAAAGGGAGGTGGAGTGCGAAACCGAAATATCGTTCGAAGCACCGAAGCGGCAACGGCGGCAATGAAAAGCGAGATCGAGACAAGCGATGTTCGCGATGCCATGGATCCCGTGCCCGCCGAATCTCACTCTTTTTCAGGCGCTTCGCCGAGGCCGATGCCGTGAACGAATCCATCGAGCAGTGGTGCGCCAAGCGCTCGATCTTGGAGATCGAAGCCCTGATGCCAGATATGGCCGGGGTCGCACGGGGCAAGGTGATGCCCCGCAATCGTTATTGTCACGATCTCGGACTCAACCTCCCCGAGGCCCTGATCCTGCAAACCGTCTCCGGCGATTATCCCGAGGATTGGAGCGCCGTCGATCCATCGGATCGGGATATGGTGCTAAGGCCCGACGAAAGCACGATCCGACTCGTTCCGTGGGCGACGGAGCCCACGGCCCAAATCATCCACGATTGCTTCCATGCCGACGGCACCCCGGTGGAAACCACTTCCCGTTATGTACTGCGTCGGGTGCTCGATCTCTACCGCGAGCATGGCTGGCAACCGATCGTGGCCCCCGAACTCGAGTTCTACCTCGTCAAACGCAACGAAGACGCCGATTATCCCTTGGAGCCCCCGGTCGGTCGCTCGGGGCAGGTCGAGCGCGGCCGCCAATCCTTCGGGATCGACATCCTCAACGAATACGATCCCTTGGTCGATGATATCTACAACTTCTGCGAAAAACAGGAGATCGAACTCGGTACTTTGAGCCACGAAACCGGGGTGGCGCAGCTCGAGATCAACCTCTCCCACGGCGATCCGCTCTTGCTGGCGGATCAGGCCTTCGTTTTCAAACGCACGGTGCGCGAGGCGGCCAGACGTCACGGGATATGCGCCACTTTCATGGCCAAACCCATGGAGCGAGAGCCGGGCAGTGCCATGCATCTCCACCAAAGCGTGGTGGATATCGCCACCGGCGAAAATGTCTTCGCCACCGAGGACGGAGCCAAGACCCGTCTTTTCCATAGCCATATCGGGGGTTTGCAAAATTATCTGCCGGCGGCGATGTCCTTCCTTGCACCGAATGTGAACTCCTATCGCCGGATCACCAAATACTTCGCAGCCCCGATCAACCTTCAATGGGGGATCGACAATCGCACCGCGGGGTTGCGGGTGCCGCTGGCGAAGAGCGTTTCGACCCGGGTCGAGAACCGAGTGGCCGGAGCCGACGCCAATCCCTATCTCGCCATCGCGGCCTCGCTGGCCTGCGGGCTGCTCGGGATGATCGAAGAACGGCAACCGACGGCCGCCATCGAAGGCAGTGCCTATAAAATGCCTTATGGTCTACCCTTGAGCCTCGCCGAATCCTTGCGCTTGCTCGGCGAATGCCCGCCCTTGACCTCGATGCTCGGCGAACGCTTCGTTCATGCTTGGAATGCGGTCAAGGAATGCGAGCTGCATACTTTCTCGCAAGTCATCAGCTCTTGGGAGCGGGAATTTCTGCTGCGCAATGTCTAAAATCCGCCGAATCGGACAAGTCATGCAACGATCCCGACCTTGACCATCCGCCAAATCGCCATGACCTCCCCGCACCATCGACGAATAACGCACCCGGAGAAAAACGATGATGAAAACCAGATACGGATATCGCCCCTCCCGCCGCCGCTTTCTCGCCGGAGTGGGCGCAACTGCCGCCGCCGGGCTCACCCTGCCGAAGTTCGGGTGGGCGGCCGAGGAGCCGAAGCTCAATTTCTATAACTGGGATACCTATATCGGCGAGACCACCCTCGATGATTTCAAGAAAGCGTCGGGGATCGAGGTCAAGATGGATCTCTTCGCCGATAACGACGAACTCTTCGCCAAACTCAAAGAGGGGAATCCGGGATACGATTTGATCGTCCCCACGAACGACTATGTGGAGCGGATGATCAGCGAGGATATGCTCGTGGAGATCGACCACTCGAAGATCTCCAATCTGGCCAATATCGAAGATGTTTTCATGAAAGCCGTCTTCGATCCCGGCCGCCGCTACAGCCTGCCTTATATGTGGGGCACGATCGGAATCGGCTATCGGAAATCGGCGCTCGCCAATCCGCCGACGAGTTGGAGGAGCCTTTACGATTCCGACGAGTTCTCCGGGCGCATCGCCTTGCTCGCAGATAGCGGAGTGGTGATCGGGATCGGGCTCAAATATCTCGGCTACTCGTTCAATGATGCCGATCCGGCGCATATCAAGGAGGTCGAAGCGCTCCTGATCCGCCAAAAAGGGCATATCAAGACCTTCGCCGAGGATAACGGGCAGGATCTGCTCGCCTCGGGCGAGGTCGATCTCACCATGGAGTGGAACGGCGATATCTTGCAGGTGATGGACGAGGATGACGATATCGGCTATTCGGTGCCCGAAGAGGGCGGGCTGCTATGGGAGGATACGCTGGCCATCCCCACCGGAGCCCCGCATCCCGAAAACGCCCACCGCTTCATCGACTATATCCTCGACGCCCAAGTGGGGGCCTCCATCGCCGAGTTCATCTATTACGCCACTCCGAACAAGGCGGCGAAACAATATCTGCCGGCGGATTATCTGGAAAACCCCGCCATCTTCCCGCCGCCCGAAACGGTCGAGAAATCGGAGACCGCGATCTATCTGGGCGAGGAGCGCCAACGCTTGATCGACGAGGCATGGACACGCATCAATGCCGCTTGATCGAAAAGCGTCCGGTCCGCGAAGATCCCGGGGCCTCGATACAAGGCCCCGGGGATCGGGATCGGCGAGATTCGAATTGCCCTCGCCTCGGCGCAGATTCGCTCCTTCATGGAGGTATCGGGTTATCCATATAAGACGATGGCAGGCCTAGCGCCATGCATAGGTCGACGAGTTTTTGGACGTTTTTCCTACCCCCGTCGTTATGGCTGGCGCTCTTTTTTCTTGCCCCTTTGGCTCTCGTTTTCGGCTTTAGCTTCGCAGAGAAACGCGGGCTGATCGATATCGTCATCACCGGCACCCTCGATAACTATCTACGCGCACTGGATCCGCTTTATCTTCGTATCTTCGTCAAATCCTTCTGGTTTGCGGGACTGACGACCTTGATCTGCTTGATCATGGCCTTTCCCATCGCCCTGATCATCGCTTTCTCCTCCGCCAAATGGAAGCCGATTCTGCTGTTGCTGGTCATCCTTCCCTTTTGGACCAATCTGCTGATCCGTACCTACGCCTTGATCGCGGTGCTGCGCACCCGAGGCTACGTCAATTTCAGCGCCGAGTGGCTATGGGAAAAGGCGAATGCGGGGCTGAACCTGTTGGGGCTCGGGGACTATCAGCTATTGGGGGAACGCTTCGTTCCTTTCGAACTGCTGTACAACAATACCGCCGTGGTCTTCGGGCTGGTCTATGTGCACCTGCCCTTCATGGTCCTACCGCTTTATGCCGCCCTCGATCGAATGGATCGCTCCTATATCGAGGCCAGCCTCGACTTGGGCGCAGGTCAATTGCGCACCTTCTTTTCGGTGGTGATGCCCTTGGCCCTGCCGGGGATCATCTCCGGCATCATCATCACTTTCATTCCCGCCTTGGGCTCCTTTCTCACCCCGGATCTTTTGGGGGGCACCGACAGCCAGATGATCGCCAATGTGATCGAGCGTCAGTTCAAATCCGCCAATGACTGGCCTTTCGGGGCGGCGCTCTCCTTCATCTTGATGTACATCACCTTTTTCGCACTGGCGGTGCGGGCCTTGGCCGACAAGGGCAATCGAGGCTCGGGCTCGACGCCGGCATGAAGAAACTCGGGCAAAGGGCTAAGAGCCCCTTGGAATACGGGCGCTCGGCATGGCTACGGCTGATGCTTCTTGCAACCTTCGTCTTTCTCTATGCCCCGATCATCACCTTGGTCGCCTATAGCTTCAACGATAGCCGGCGCAATATCGTTTGGCGGGGCTTCACCCTCAAATACTACGAGAAGGCTTGGAATAACGAGGGACTGATCGAGGCCTTCGTCAACTCGCTGACCATCGCCTTTGCCTGCACCCTCGTTGCCACCGTGATCGGAACCATGGCCGCCATCGCCCTGTGGCGATTCCCCTTCCCCTTTCGCCGCGCCGCGGATGCGACCTTCGCCTTGCCCATCGTCATCCCCGAAATCTGCATGGGGGTGGCGATGCTCGCCTTTTTCAGCCGCATCGGCTGGCCGACGGATTTGATCTGGCCTTTCAATCTGGGGGCGATCACCATCGCGCATATCTCTTTCAGTTTCCCCTTCGTGGCGGTGGTGGTCAGGGCTCGGCTTGCGAGCTTCAACCGCGAACTCGACGAGGCGGCCCACGATCTCGGGGCCTCGCCGTGGCAACGCTTTCAAGATATCCTCTTACCGCACTTGCGCCCGGCATTGATCGCCGGGGCCCTGCTTGCATTCACCCTGTCTTTGGATGATTTCGTCATCACCTTTTTTACCTCGGGGCCGAATACGGTGACCTTCCCGGTCAAGGTCTATTCGATGGTTCGATTTTCGGTGACCCCGGAGGTCAATGCCGCTTCCACCTTGCTGATCGTCATCACCCTGGTCTTGACCAGCATCGCACTGTGGCTGCAAAACCGAGGCAACGAAAGGCATCCCGGATAAAAAGGTATAAAAAAGCGCGAAAAGTGCGAAAGAAGTGCAAAAAAACCGTCTCGCTCTTCGATGCGGGATCCTCGACGATATAACGGCGGACGATCGAACCCCTTTCGAGAACAGCTCATGAACGATCGAAACAGCGAATCACCCATCATCGAGATCCGGGGGGCGACCCGACATTTCGGCGGGGCGTGGCCTGCGGTCGACAATATCGATCTGGATATCGCGGAAGGGGAATTTTTCGCTCTGCTCGGTCCTTCGGGATGCGGAAAAACCACCTTGCTGAGGATGATCGCCGGTTTCGAAAATCCGAACGAAGGGACGATCCGCATCGACGGGGTCGATGTCGCCGGGCTTGCGCCGAACAGGCGGCCCGTCAATATGGTCTTCCAATCTTATGCCGTCTTCCCCTTCATGAGCGTATTCGACAATATCGCCTATGGCTTGAAGGTATCGAAAGTTCCTGTCTCGCAAAGGCGCAAGCGGGTGGAGGAGGCACTGGCCTTGGTGCGCCTCGATGGCTTGGGGCAGCGGATGCCGGATCAGATTTCGGGGGGGCAAAGACAGCGGGTCGCCTTGGCCCGAGCCCTCGTGAAAAGACCTCGGGTGCTGTTGCTCGACGAACCGCTCTCGGCCCTCGACGCCAAATTGCGCGAGACCATGCAGATGGAGCTCGTTAGCCTGCAAAAAAAAGTGGGCATCACCTTCGTCCTCGTCACCCACGATCAGGACGAGGCCCTTTCGATGGCGGATAGAATCGCGATCATGGACCGGGGAAGGGTGCGGCAAATCGCGGATCCGACCACCATCTACGAATCCCCCACCTCTCGTTTCGTGGCCGAATTCATCGGCAAGGTGAATCTCTTCGATGCGGTGGTCAAAGAGGTCCTCGATGCGGAAGATCGGATCGTTTTCGAGGTCGAGGGGCTCGGGGAACTAAGGCTCCCCCGCTCGCGCACCGCCGGTAGCCCGATGCCGGCGGCATCGACCGCCTTGGCGATACGACCGGAAAAGATTCGTCTGAGCGCCGAGCGGCCGGCGGATCCGATCGCATTCGAGGCGAGATTGGAGGGTTTTGCCTATCATGGCAGCCAAAGCCATCTGCATTTGATTACCGAGGGCGGTGGACGGCTTTCGGTGACATCGGTCAACAGCAAACGCAAACCTTGCGAAAGCGAGCGAGGAAAGCGATGTTTTATCAGCTGGGATTTCGATGACACCCTGATTTTGAACGAGTGATATCGATCATCCTTGCAATACCCGCTACGATACTCCTTCGACCTTCGCCCATACCCCCCGCCCCCTTGCGCTGAATATCCTTTTCTTTTCGATCGATCGTGAACCCTCCGCCATCCCCTGCCGACGCCTCGGCTTTTTTATACTGGATCCGCCAGGCCGCTCCCTATATCAGCAGCCACCGCGGGAAGATTTTCGTGGTCGCCATCCCCGGGGCGATGGTCGATCACGATCGCTTTCGCGAGATCGCCCGCGATTTGGCGATCCTGCACAGTCTCGGCATCGACCTCGTCGTGGTGCACGGACTGCGCCGTCAAATCGATCGGCAACTGATAGCGAAGGGACATCGCCCTCGCTATTTGCACGGAGTGCGGATCACCGACGATCACGCCTTGGCTGCAACCCGAGAAGCCGCAGGGTCGATCAGAATGGCGATCGAATCCAAACTATCGAGCGGGATTGCCAATACCCCGATTCCGGCCGGGATGCGGGTGCGGGTTTCTTCCGGGAATTTCATCACCGCTCGACCCTTGGGCATCCATGAGGGGGTGGATTTCAAAAATAGCGGGGAGGTCAGGCGGATCGATGTCGAGGCCATTCGGCAGCAGCTCGCAGGCGGAGCCATCGTCCTCGTCTCTCCTTTGGGCTATTCGCCCACCGGCCATGTCTTTTGTTTGGAAAGCCGCCAAGTGGCCACCTCGGTGGCCATCGAAACGAATGCCGCCAAACTCGTTTTTCTCAACGACGATCCCTTGCTCGAGGATGCGCAAGGCCGGGTCTTGCGCGAGATCACCTTGGACGAAGCGAAAGAGCTGGCTCGGATCCGTTCACAGAGGACATCGCAATCCCCCGAGTGCTCGGGTATCGCTTCGCGCCTGCAACACGCCATCGAAGCCTGTCGCCGAGGCGTGCAACGGGTGCATCTGGTCAATCCTCGTATCGACGGCGCGCTGCTGTTGGAGCTGCTCACGCGCGACGGCATCGGCACCATGATCAATGCCGACAACTACGACTCGATTCGGCAAGCGACCATCGACGATGTCGGCGGAATCCTGGACCTCATCCGTCCGCTGGAGGATTCCGGGGTATTGGTCAAACGCGCCCGCGAGAAGATAGAAACCGAGATCCCCCGCTTCAATATCATCGAACGCGACGGGACGGTCATCGGCTGCGCTGCGATCTACCCCTACCCCGAAGAGGCGCTGGCGGAACTCGCCTGCCTTGCGGTGCACGACGCCTATCGCCGCAACCGCAACGGGGAGCGCCTGTTGGCGCTGGTCGAAAAGAAAGCCAAGCGCGCAGGCGCGACGCGGATCTTCGTTCTTACCACCCGGACCGGACAATGGTTCGAAGAACGCGGTTTCGTCGAAAGCGATCGATCCTCCCTCCCCCGAGAAAAACAATCCCTTTATAACGATCAGCGGGGATCGAGGGTATTGATCAAGGATCTTTGAGAGGATTCGAACCGCCGACTCAAGCGAGAGCGAGTTCGCGCTCGATCGCTTCGAGGGCCATCATCGGATCCGAAGCGGCGGTGATCGGCCGACCGATGACCAGATAATCGGCTCCGGCTCGGCGCGCCGCCATCGGAGTCATCACCCGACGCTGATCGTCGACGGCCAAGGCGGATAGCGATGATTCAGGTCGCACCCCGGGAACGACCCGTAGAAAGTCCGAGCGGAATCCCTCTTGCAAACGAGCGATATCGCCACCGGAGCAGACCACCCCGTCGAGCCCGCAATTTTGGGCGAGGGATGCAAGTCTTCGTACTTGCAGATCCGGCTCGGCATCGATGCCGACCGACCTCAGATCCTCTCGCGCCATACTGGTAAGCACCGTCACCCCGATCAACAAGGGGGCGGGGTTCGAATCCCCGCCTCTATCGGCATCGAGGGCATCTCGAGCGGCCTCCATAGCCCGTCGACCGGCTGCGGCATGAAGGTTGATCATCCACACCCCGAGGGCGGCGGCGGCGCGACAAGCCCCGGCGACGGTATTCGGAATATCGTGGAATTTGAGATCGAGAAAAATCTCGAAGCCGAGCCGATGCAAGCGCTCGATCACCTGCGGACCGGCGGCGGTGAAGAGCTCCTTGCCGACCTTGATCCGACAACGGGCCGGATCGAGCCTGGCCGCCAAGTCCAGCGCTTGGGATGACGACGGGAAATCGAGGGCGGCGATGAGGCGCGGCTCGACCCTCCTTTGCCCATCGTTCAAGCGATGATGACGGGGATCAAGGCGATGGCGTGGCTCGGACATGGGTGCGGATAGGCTCGGATATGGCTTGGCCGGGCATGCTCGGGGCTAGGATCGAATCCGAAACGGGGACAAAGCGAATCGATCCTACGGGGATCTATTCTCCCTCGACCCCTCGGATGGGTTTGATCGTTGTCCAACGCTTGCAGCTCGGGCATTGCCAGTGCAGGGATTTGGCGGGAAATCCGCAGCGCTCGCAGCGATAGACCGGGCGATCGAGAAGCAAGCCCTCGGTCAGACCCTTGAGCATCTCGACCCGGCTCCCCGGCTCGTCTCCCGAACGCCGGCACTCGTCGATCTCGAGCTCCAACATCCGATCGAGACCGCGCACCGATATCTTCCGTTTCAGGCGATCTCCGATGAAACGAATCGCCTCTCGGGGTCCGTCGCTCTCTTGCCGGATGGCCGCCAAAGCCAGCAATACACTGCTCCAGCCATAGCGCTCGTGCAAGCGCGAAAGATATTCCTGCAAGGCATCGGCTTGCCCGAGGGCGGCGAAGGATCGGTGCAAAGGGCCGATGGTTTCGGGAATGAATTCCGGATCTTGGCTCTCCACCCGCTGCAATGCGCGAATGGCGCTTCGATGATCGCCCAAGGTGGTATGAATTTCCGCCTCGATCAGGCTCGCTCGCACACACGAATCATGGGTTTCACGCGCCCGGCGGAGCTCCTCCAAAGCCTTTTCGAAACGCCTTTCTTCTTGGTAGCGGACCGCTCGCTCGCAATAATAGTGGGCGATGATCGTTCCCAAGGGATCGCCGGTCGCCAATTCCAGCTGCTGGGCGCTGACGATCGCCTGCCCCCAATCGCGCTCGTGCTCGTAGATATCGACCAGCTGCTTCAATGCCTGAACGCGATAACCATGGACCTCGGTCAGTTCCTTGAAGATGGCCTCGGCTCGATCGAAAAGTCCGGCGCTCGAATAGTCATGGGCCAACTCCATCTTGGCTTCGGTGCGTTGACCGGCGCTGAGCGAAGTGCGGGAAATGATGTTCTCGTGGATATGGATGGCGCGCTCGTGATCCCCGCGACGACGGTAGAGGTTCCCCAAAGCGAGGTGGGTTTCCACCGTCTCGGCATCGACTTCGAGGTATTCGATAAAGATATCGATCGCCCTTTCGGGCTGCTCGTTGATGAGGTAATTGATCCCGCGAGAATAATCCGATCGGAAACGCCTGAAACGCCGATCCGCCTCCTGTTTTTTATTCCCGTCATTAGCGGCATTACGCCCGGTCCACCAGCCGATGCAGGCCGCCACCGGCAAAAGAAGCCACAGGAGATCGAATCCGCTCATCGGGATTTCGCTCGAAGACGGGGGCGAATCGTCGAATCGTCGGGGTCGGTCATTCGCTGCCCGCCCTGCCATCGAAGACCCTTTTCGGGGGCGGGTCAAGGGTTCGAGGCAAGGCGGCTTCCTCGTGCTTGTCGTTCTTGTCGTTCTTGTCTTGATCTTCGACCACCGGCGGACCCTCGGACGGGGAAGTCCGTTTTTCTTCGATGGCGTCGGAGTCGGGATCCAAGTCGTGGGGCTGCGAATGAACGCCCTCATCGACCCGATCCCGCAAATCCTTGCCCGGCTTGAAATGAAGGACTCGCTTGCTCGGGATCTCCACCGTTTCGCCGGTGCGAGGATTGCGCCCGGTCCGCGGCGGGCGCCGACGAACGGAAAAAGTGCCGAAACCGCGCACCTCGATCCGCTCCCCCTTGGCCAAGACATTCCCCATCTGCCTGAGTATCGCATTCACCGCCGACTCGACATCGCGATGAACCAAATGAGGCTGCAAGTTCGCCAGATGATCGATCAACTCGGATTTCGTCATCGCAGCTCCTCGGGGATTTCAGGGCAGCCGGATCTTCATGACTTCCATCTCGATGACCACGATACGCCGCCGAAACCCCATCCGCAAGGGGAATCGATGAATCCGCAAAGGGCCGGAGTTCGCCCTTCGAGGGGAGTCGATCGCAAAATCTCTCTACCTGACTTACCGCCTCCTTGCCCCGAAGCGCCGACTCGATAAAAAGCGGTGGCGGCGATTGAAAAAGCGCTACCTGAGAGGATCGCCCATCGGCCTTTCCCCCTTAATTGAGCGGGGACAAGGCCGATGGGACCATCGGCATCGTCTTTGGCATCGTCGCCGCCGAGCTTTCGGGGATCAGCTCCCTCGATCTTCCGTCGATCCCCGAACCGCTTCGGCTTCGGGCTCGGATGCGGATTGATCGTGAACCGATGCCTCGTCCGAAGCGGAGTCGGCGGCCGGTGCGGGATCATCCGATGCATCCTCGCTCGCATCCTCGATCGAACTCTCGCTCGCCGATGCGCTCTCCTCGGTGGCCGGTTCATCGGCCGAGGCTTGGGTCGAAGCGGCGGATTCGATATCCCGAGATTCGTCGGCGGAGTCGCTTTGCGCCTCTTTCTTCGAGGATTCCTCGGAATGAGAGTCCATCTGCTTTTTGATCAAATCCCCCAAGGTCGTGGGCGCAGCGGAGGCGGCAGTGGTGTACTCCTGCATCGTCTGCACTTCCTCTTCGCTCTCCCGAGCCTTGATCGACAAGGAGAGCACGCGCTTCTTGCGATCGAGCCCCACGAACTTGGCCTCGATCTCATCTCCTTCGTTGAGGACGGTACGGGCATCCTCGATGCGCTCCCGGCCGATCTCCGACGCCCTCAGGTAGCCGTCGACACCCTCGGAAAGTAAGATCGTCGCTCCCTTGACATCGACCTCGACCACCTTGCCCTTGACGATCGAGCCCTTGGGATTGTTGGATAGGTAGGTCGAGAGAGGATCCTTGTCGATCTGCTTGATCCCCAGCGAGATACGCTCTCGATCCGGATCGACGCTTAGCACCACGGTCTCGATCTCATCCCCTTTCTTGTAGCGTCGAATCGCCTCTTCGCCCGGCTCGCCCCAAGAGAGATCCGAAAGATGCACGAGTCCGTCGATACCGCCGTCGAGGCCGACGAAGACCCCGAAATCGGTGATCGATTTGATCGCCCCGCTGACCCGATCGCCTTTGCGATGGTTATCGAAGAATTCCTGCCATGGATTGGGTCGGCACTGCTTGATACCGAGCGAGATGCGACGGCGATTTTCATCGACATCGAGCACCATCACCTCGACGCTGTCACCGAGCTGTACCACCTTGTTGGGGTGGACATTCTTGTTGGTCCAGTCCATTTCCGAGACATGGACCAACCCTTCGACCCCATCGCCGATATCGACGAAACAGCCATAGTCGGCGATATTCGTCACCTGACCGAAGACGCGGGTGCCATCGGGGTAGCGACGGGAGATATCGATCCACGGATCGGTTCCGAGCTGCTTCAACCCCAAAGAGACCCGGGAGCGGTCGCGATCGAATTTGAGCACCTTGACCTCGATCTCGTCGCCGACATTGACGACTTCCGTCGGGTGCTTCACTCGCTTCCATGCCATGTCGATGATATGGAGCAGACCGTCGATACCGCCCAAGTCCACGAAGGCGCCGTACTCGGTCAGGTTCTTGACCACCCCGGGCAGGACCGCGCCCTCTTTGAGGTTCTCGAGCAGGGATTCACGCTCCGCCGAATACTCCTCCTCGACCACCGCCCGACGCGAAACGACGACGTTGTTGCGCCGACGATCGAGCTTGATGACCTTGAACTCGAGCATCTTGCCCTCGAGGTAGGTGGTATCGCGCACCGGACGAACGTCGACCAAAGAGCCGGGCAAAAAAGCCCGGATGCTGTCGACATCCACGGTGAATCCGCCCTTGACCTTGCCGGTCATCATTCCGGTGACCACATCGCCGCCTTCGAACGACGACTCGAGTCGACTCCATGCCCGGGCCCGCTTGGCCTTTTCGCGCGAAAGCCGAGTGGCGCCGAATCCGTCCTCGACGGAATCGAGGGCGACCTCGATGAGATCGCCGATCGCGACCTCCACCTCTCCGCTTTCGTTTCTGAACTGATCGACCGGTATGGTCGATTCCGATTTCAGACCGGCATGCACGGTGACGAACTCGGGGCTGACGGCAATCACCGTGCCTTCGATAATCGCCCCCGGGCGCATTTTTCTGTCGACTTCGCTCTGCTCGAGCAGCTCCGCAAAGCTTTCCATGACCGAATCGATTTTCCTTCAGTTGAGACCCGCAAGTTAGAAAACGCAATCCGGCAAGCGAAGCGTTCGAGCGCTTTGAAATTCGATTTCAGTGCTTGCCGAGAATGACGATATCGTTATTTTTTCGAACACCACCTGCTGCGCACCGCCTCCAAGCGCCGCGGGTAACGCGCTTGGAACGATGCCCGACGAAGCCTCGACCATACCGATGGATGATCGATCAACCGGCAAGACGGAGTCTTGCGATTTCCAGTAAATCGTCGGCGACTTCGGCGGCGGTTTGGGATGTCGTATCCACCGACAGCACATCGGCCGCCATGTTCTTCGGGCGCAGCGGGGCGACGGCACGGGTGCTGTCCTGGGTATCGCGCGACACGATCCGCTGCTTGATTTCGTCAATGGTAACGGAGATACCCTTTTCAATCAATTGCCGATGGCGCCGCCTCGCCCGTTCATCGACCCCGGCCTCGAGGAAAACCTTCAAGAAGGCGTCGGGGAAAACCACGCTGCCCATATCCCGACCGTCGGCGACCAAGCCCGGATAAGAGCGAAAACTCCTTTGCAGGCCGAGCAGGGCTTGGCGTACTTGGGGGTGGACGGAAACCCGAGCGGCATCCTCGCTGCATCGCTCGCTGCGAATCGCATCCCCGATATCCTCACCCTTCATGAAGGGCCTCGAGCCCTCCAAGGGATCGGGAAGGAATTCGATCTCGCCCTCGATCTTCGCAACCAGCAAGACCAGATCTCGCTCTCGATCGCAGGCAACGCTTGATCGCCGGGCGATGAGAGCGAGGATGCGATAGAGGGCGCCGCTATCGAGGATGGAATAGCCCAAGGATCGGGCGAGCAAGCGAGCCACGGTTCCCTTGCCGGAGGCGGCGGGGCCGTCGATGGCGATCACCGGCGGCGGCGAACCCGGTCGCTCGGCAGCGGTATCAGGCATCGCCGCCTTGCACCTCGATGTCAAGGCCGACCTCGCCTGCCAGCGCAACGAAGCCGGGGAAGGAGGTCGCCACGTGACGGCAATCCCGGATCCGCAAGGATCCTTCGCCGATCCCGGCGGTGGCGAAAGCCATGGCGATCCGGTGATCCGAGGCGCTGTCGACGCTCCCTCCGGCGATCTCTCCGCCGGTGATGGCCATGCCGTCATCGAAGACCTCGACCTCGATGCGAAGCGCGAAAAGAGCGTCGGCGACGGCGGCGATCCGATCGCTTTCCTTGATCCGCAGCTCCTTGGCCCCGCGCACTCGAGTGCATCCCCGAGCGGCGGCGGCGGCGACGAAGATCGCCGGAAACTCGTCGATGGCCAAGGGCACCGATGCCGGATCGATATCGATGCCTTGCAATCGCGTACCCCGTACTCGAAGATCCGCGACCGGCTCGCCACCGCTGCCCCGAATGTCGTGCCGTTCGATCCGCGCTCCCATCCCCTCGAGGATCGACAGCACCCCGCTGCGGGTGGGGTTGATCCCGACCCCCCTCACGATGATATCCGAGCCCGGCCGACCGGCGGCGGCGGCGAGAAAAAACGCCGCCGAGGAAAGATCCCCCGGCACATCGATCACCGTTCCCCGAAGGCCGATCCCCCCCTCGATGCAAGTACGAAGCCCCTCTTGCGAAGGCGGGGCCCCGAAAGCCGCCAACATCCTCTCGGTATGGTCTCGACTCGGCCCCGGCTCGGTGTAGCAGGTTGTCCCTCGGGCCCGAAGCCCGGCGAGCAAGATGGCGGATTTGACTTGGGCGCTGACCACATCGCCGGAAAAATCGATCGCCCTCAGTCGGGCTTGGAAGGGGTCGCCGGCGATGGGTTCAAGGCGAATGGGCGGCGTCCCCGATGGGGAGGGCTCGATCTTCGCCCCCATCGATGAAAGGGGGTCGGTGATGCGTCGCATCGGACGCCGACTCAGCGATGGATCCCCCGTCAATGAACACGGGCGGTCGATCCGAGCGCAAAGCAGCCCCGCCAACAGGCGCATCGAGGTGCCGGAGTTGCCGAGATCCAACACCCCGGATCGAGGGGGCGAAAGGCTTCGATCCCCGATCCCGTGGACGACGATCTCGTCGATATCGTCTCGGCCTCGTTCCCCCTTCGAAGGCTGAGGATCGCGATCGTCGATCCGCACCCCCATCGAGCGCAGGGCGGCCATCGTCGCCAAAACATCCTCGCCCCGCAACAGGTTCCGGATACGCGTTCGCCCCTCGGCGATCGCCGCCAACATGAGGCTTCGATGGGATATCGACTTGTCGCCCGGAACCCGGATATCGCCGCAAAGGGCTCCGGTCGGGCGTACGAGGTAGTCGATGGGGGCGGTGGTTGTCATGATGCGTTGCGATCGCTCGCATACTCGAAAGATGGCGAAGCGTCTTGGGATGGATGCGAGGGAGGTGCCTGACCCGATACCGATTCGGCATGACGATCGCGGATGGACTTGGCGCGGGCGAAAACCGAGCGTATCGTCTCGCCCCGCCCTTGGCGCACGGCATCGATCAGACCGTCGAGATCGCCGCGAAAAAGGTTCAAGGCATCGACCACCGCATCCTTGTTGGCAAGGCAGATGTCATGCCACATCTGCGGATCGCTCGAGGCGATGCGGGTGAAATCGTAAAACCCGCCCGCGCAGTAGCGAAAGAGTTCGGCATGATCGGGATGCCGACCCAAGGCATCGACCAAGGTATAAGCCAGAAGATGGGGTAGATGGCTGGTCAAGGCGAGGACCTCGTCGTGCCTGTGCAAGTCCATCTCGATCACTTCGGCTCCCACCCTCTCCCACATCCATCTCACCCTCGATTGCGCTTCGCAGGAGGTGCGCTCCATCGGGGTCAGGATCACCCGTCGTCGCTCGAAAAGGCCCTCGATCGATGATTCCACTCCGCTGTGTTCGGTTCCGGCGATGGGATGGGCGGGGACGAAACGCGCCGATTGATCGGGCGAGAGGGTCGAAGCCGCAGCCTCCATCACGCAGGCCTTGGCGCTGCCCACATCGGTGATCACCGCCCTCTCGTCGATGCCTCCCCCGGCGCATAGGCGCTCGAAGACGCTCGCGATCGCCCCCAAGGGAACGGCGATCACGATCATGTCCGCCTTGCGAGCGGCGGCGGCGGGATCCGGATCGAAATCGTCGATCACCCCCAAGGCGAGGGCTCTTTCGAGGTTGGCCACTTTGCGGCTCGAACCGACGACCTCGCCGACCGCCCCGAGCCGTTTGAGATCCCGCGCCAGCGATCCCCCGATCAGCCCGGTGCCGATGATGCAAAGCCTTTGAATCATCACTGATCCTTATCGCTTTCGAATCGCTTTCGAATCGATCGCCCACTTCTTTTGCGATGGATTCGAAGAGCCCTCTTCAAGGCGCGAAGGTGGTATCGACGATGGGAAAAGAGCCCAGCAGGATCGGGCTCTGGCCTCTTTCGCCGTCATTTTCGCCGCTGTGGGAAGCATCGTCGGCTTGGCAAGCGGAACTCCCGGTGGAACTCCCGACCGAGATCCAAGCGGGGCTTCGTCGCATCCCTCCGAGCGGCGACGAACCGATTCGATCCTCGAGCGCCTCCTCGTCGATATTCGCAATGCGCACGATCCAACCATCGGCCCAACCATCGGCCTGAGCAGATGGCCGCTTGCCTTCATCGAGACTCGTTTTTCGAAGCGGGTAGAAATCCACCGTCGGCGGCGGGGATCCATCGAGCAGGGCTCTTTCAAGGGCTTCTTTGTCTTGGCTTGCGATCGACAAGACACTGCAAGCATTGCCCGAGGCGGGCACCCGCTCCGCTCCCACGGCCAGGAAACCATCCCCCCTCTCGTTCCTCCATTCGCCGACCAAAGCCTGTCCTTCGAAGGGCGCAGCAATCAACAATGGATTGGCACAACCGTCATGGACAAAGGCGATCATCGCATAGTCGCACTGCCTTGCCGCCACCGCGGCCAGCGCTTCCTCCTCGCTTTCGAAGCGACACAGATCGATGGCGCCTCCGAAATGACCGAGGGCGGCATGCATCGTCGATGGATCGGTCCAAGCGATCGTCAAGCGCTGCTCGAGCGAGCGGCAGCTCGATGCGATCTCCCGAAAAAGACGAATCGTTTCCGATGCCGGCAAAGCGCCGCCATCTCGTTTTTGGCGAGCGGCGAGACGGCTTAGCAGCTGCGCCTCTCGCTCCGGGCGATAGTAGCGAGGGGGGCTCGGAAGGCTCGATTTGATGCCCGCCACATCGATAGCGGCCTGCGCCCGGCGATTGAGCAACGCCAGAATTGCCTCGTCGATGGAATCGATCGTTGCGCGCAAGGAAACAAGGGCTTCGTCCTTTGGGTAAGGCGAATCGGGCGGCGGATCGGGCGGCAAAACCCTTTTCGCGCCCGACCACGGGGGTTCGAAATCCTTGCTCACGAGGCTTCGCTCACCGGTTTTCGCTTACAAGGCCCTGACCGAGAGCACCCCTTCGATCGCGCGCAATGCCTTCAAGAGATCCGGGGAGACCTCCCCGTCGACATCCGTCAGGGTATAGGCCACTCGATCTCGGGAACGATTGAGCATATCGAGAATATTCAGTCCGGCGTCGGCGATGGCGGTGGAGATCTGTCCGAGCATATTGGGAACATTGGCATTGGCGATGGCGATTCGCTTCCCCTCGCTATCGGCCAACCTGATCTCGGGGAAATTGACGGCGTTGACGATCGTGCCCCTTTCGAGAAAATCGATCGTCTGCTTCGCCACCATCGTCGCGCAATTTTCCTGCGCTTCCACCGTGGAGGCTCCGATATGGGGCAAAGCGATGACCCTCGGATGCCCTCGCAGCGCCGGGGAGGGGAAATCGGTGACGTAGTTCGCCAAGCGCCCCTCGTCGAGAGCCCTCAAGACCGCTTCGTCGTCGGCGATACCGCTACGCGACATATTGAGCAGCGTCGTTCCCTTGCGCATCCGGGCGATGCGAGGGGCGTCGGCAAGGCTCAGCGTATGCTCGCCCAAAGGGACATGCAAGGTAACGAAATCCGAGGCGGCGAAAATATCCTCCACGCTCGCCGCTTGGTCGACGCTCGACGAGAGTTGCCACGCCCGGCGCACCGTCATCGAGGGATCGAATCCCAGCACCCGCATCCCCAAAGAAATGGCGGCATTGGCGACCTCCACCCCGATCGCTCCGAGCCCCACCACCCCCAAGGTCCGGCCGGCGATCTCAGAACCCGTGAAGCGCTTCTTCCCCTGCTCGATCGCTTGAGTGAAAGCGGGATCGTCGTCTTCGATCCCCTGCACGAAAGACCAAGCATCGCATAGGCGCCGAGAAGAAATCAGCAGCCCGGCCATCGTCAATTCCTTGACCGCGTTCGCATTCGCTCCGGGGGTATTGAAGACCACGATTCCCCGATCGGTCAGAGAATCGACCGGGATATTGTTGAACCCCGCCCCGGCCCGAGCCACCGCCTTGACGCTTTCGGGAAAGGCATGGCGATGGAGATCGCGCGATCGAAGCAATATCACATCCGGCCGCTCCGGATCGTCACCGACGAGATAGCGCTCGCAAGGAAATAGTGAAAGTCCGGTGGCGGAAATCGAATCGAGGGTTTGGATGTGAAACATGGAGGTCTCTTGGGTTGGAAGTCGATGATGGAGTGAAGGAGGGACGATCGAGCCGGATGGCGGGTGATTCGATAGATGACGGAGTCCTCGCAGATACAGGCAAAGAGCGAGGCGATCTCGGCCTTCGAGGATCGAGGATCGGATGTGGATTGCGCATCGGGGTTTTTACCTGGCGTTTTTTCGATGATCTTTCGCGCCGATCGATCCCCGCATTCTCGATATCTTCGTCCGCATACGCTCACAAGGCTCTATCTCATATCAAGCCGCCTCATGCCGAGTCGTCGCCGTCGTCTTCGGCCGATATCGGCGGCGAGCCGGCGGCCGAGCCGTCGTCGATAGCGGAATCGTCCGAACGATCGGGCGAGGGGATATCCGGGGGCGCCAAGGTGAAAGGAGCGGCATCGGGGGCGATCGAAGGTGCAGAGGATTCATCGAGCGGTTGCAAGGCCCGGGTGGGGATTGGCGTCGATTCGATATCCTCGGCCTCCTCGCTCTCGACCACTTTTTCCACCCCGACCAAAATCTCGCTTTCGCCCAAGTTGATCAGGCGAACCCCTTGGGTATTGCGTCCGACCACGCTGATTTCGTTGACCCGGGTGCGCACCAATTTGCCCCCGTCGGTGATCAACATGATCTCGTCTTCCAAACTCACCGTTCGGGCGGCGACCACGGCGCCGTTGCGTTCGCTGGTCAGAATCGAGCGCAAGCCCTTGCCGCCGCGGCTTTGAGATCGATATCCACTCTCCAATGTGCATTTTCCGTAGCCGTTCTCGGTCGCGGTCAGCACCAGTCCATCGGCGCCGATCATCAAGGAGATAACCTTGGAGTCGGGGGCAAGACGGATCCCCCGCACTCCGCGCGCCGTGCGCCCCATCGATCTGACATCGCCCTCGGGGAAACGAATCAGTTGGCCGTTGCTCGTCGCCAACATCACATCGTCGCCACCGCCGGTGACCTCGACCCCGATCAGATGATCGTCGTCGCGCAGATCCACGGCGATCAATCCACTGGCACGGGGGCGGGAAAAAGCCTCGCAAGGGGTCTTTTTGACAATGCCGGAGGCGGTGGCCATCAGCATGAAGCCCCCGTCTTTGAGGGCGCTCATCGGCAATATGGCGCTGATCCGCTCTCCTTGCTCGCTGTCGATCGGCAATAGATTGACCAGCGGCAAACCGCGAGCGGTGCGCGTCGCCTGCGGCAAGCGATAGACCGGCTTCCAGTAGACCCGCCCTCGGCTGGAGAAAAAGAGCATCGTATCGCGGGAGTTGGCGACGAAAAGTCGCTCCACGAAATCCTCTTCCTTGGTGCTCGCGGCGATCTTTCCTCGTCCGCCGCGACGCTGGGCGGAATAGTCGGCCAGCGGCTGCCACTTGATATAGCCTTGGTAGGACATCGTCACCACGACATCCTGGGGCTTGATCAAGTGCAAGATATCCATCCCCTCCCGATAGGCCTCGATCTCGGTCCGGCGGGCATCGGCGAACTGCTCCTTGACCTCGAGGAGTTCCTCGCGCACCACTTCGCGCAAGCGCTCGGGATCGACCAAAATCCATAGCAGTTCACGGATTTTTTCGAGAATCTTGTCGAACTCGTCGATGATTCGATCCTTCTCGAGCCCCGTCAGGCGATACAGACGCAAGTCGAGGATCGCCTGCGCCTGCGCCTCGCTCAATCGATAATCCTCTCCTACAAGCCCCAAGCCCGCCGGCAGATCCTCGGGTTTGGAGGTATCGGCCCCCGCCCTTTCGAGCATGCCTCGCACCACCCCGGCGTTCCATACCCTCTCGAGCAGACCCTGCTTGGCCTCGGCGGGGGTCGCGGAATCGCGGATCAGGACAATCACCTGATCGATATTGGCCAAGGCCACCGCAAACCCTTCGAGGACATGCGCCCTTTCCCTCGCCTTGCGTAGTTCGAAAATGGTGCGCCGGGTGATCACCTCCCGCCGATGGCGCATGAAGGCATCGAGCATCTGTCGAATATTCAACAGCTGCGGACGACCCTCGACCAAGGCGACGAGGTTGATGCCGAAGACCGTCTCCAGGGACGTTTGTCGATAGAGGTTCTTGAGCATCACATCGGCGTTCTCTCCGCGCCGCAGCTCGATGACCAAGCGCATGCCGTCCTTGTCGGATTCATCCCGCAGTTCCGATATCCCCTCGATCTTCTTTTCCTTGACGAGTTCGGCGATCTTCTCCTGCAAGCGCGCCTTGTTGACTTGATAGGGAAGCTCGGTGATGACGATGCGCTTGCGATTGCCGCCATCGATATTTTCGGTATTGGCCCGGGCCCGCACATAAATACGTCCGCGACCGGTGTGATAGGCCTCGACGATCCCCCCCGAGCCATTGATGATGCCCGCGGTGGGGAAGTCCGGCCCGGGCATGATCTCCATGATCCCTTTGATATCGATCGATGGATTGTCCATGACCGCGATGCAAGCATCGATGACCTCGCCCAAGTGATGGGGCGGGATATTGGTGGCCATCCCCACCGCGATCCCCGATGAACCATTGACCAATAAATTGGGGAAGCGGGCGGGAAAAACCGAAGGCTCGATCTCGGATCCGTCATAGTTGGGAACGAAATCGACCGTTTCCTTGTCGATATCCGCCAACAGATCATGAGCGAGGCGGGCCATTCGAACCTCGGTATAGCGCATCGCCGCCGGCGGGTCGCCATCGACCGAGCCGAAGTTGCCCTGACCGTCGATCAGCATCCCCCGCATGGAAAAGTGCTGCGCCATGCGCACCAATGCATCGTAGACCGCGCTCTCGCCATGAGGGTGATATTTACCGATGGTATCGCCGACCACCCGCGCGGATTTTTTATAAGGTTTATTCCAATCGTTGCCCAGCTCGCGCATCGCATAGAGCACTCGCCGGTGCACCGGTTTGAGGCCATCTCGAATATCCGGAAGCGCCCGCCCGACGATCACGCTCATGGCGTAATCGAGATAGGACTTCTTCATTTCGTCTTCGATATCGACGGGCAGAATTTCTTTTGCAAAATCAGCCATTTGCGATGTTCTCGAGAGGGTCTTCGGCTAGAGTCTTCGGCTAAGGGATCGAAAAGGGTAGGGCAATAGACGGCAATGCGGGCGAGATCCCTTCATCCAAGGCTTGGGATGGCTATGATCGACGGATTTCGAATACCTTGGGGGATTTTTCGCGCTTTATGCCTTTGAAGATATGCGAAAAACCGTGCCAAGATCGCCTATTTTAGCACGTGGACGCCAAGGACGATGGATCGATGGACGGATGAGGGATCGGTTTGGCCTGCGAGCATCGAGGTATCGGCTTCGATATCTTGCATGCCACGAAAAAGCGAGCGATGGGCTATGATACTTAGGATCAAGATCGACGAATCCCCCGATTCAGGCACATCCGATCGGCTCCCGATATCGGCACCTCGTTCGATTTCTTGCAGCCTCGACCGAATCAATCAATGGATCTCGGAGTCATTTTTCCGATGGAAACAGCCGATCTTCTTATCGAAGCGCGATGGATCATTCCGATCGAACCGGAAAATACGGTCTTGGACGATCATGGCATCGTGGTGCGCAAGGGAAAGATCCAAGCCATCCTCCCTTGCCAAGAGGCGCGCTCGCAATTCGATGTCGAGCGAACGATCCGCTTGGATAGCCACCACGTGCTATTGCCCGGATTCGTCAATACCCACACCCATGCGGCGATGAGTCTGCTGCGGGGGATCGCCGATGATCTGCCGCTCATGGACTGGCTCAAAGAACATGTGTGGCCGGTGGAGGGCAAGTGGGTCAGCGAGAATTTCGTGCGCGACGGAACCGAACTTGCGGTCCTCGAAATGCTGCGCGGCGGCACCACCTGTTTCAACGACATGTATTTCTATCCGGGAGAGACCGGGCGCGTGGTCGATGCCGCCAAACTGCGCTGCACATTGGGGATGGTGGTAATCGAGTTCCCCACCGCTTGGGCCAAGGATACGAAGGAGTATTTCCAGCGCGGATTGGAGGTGCATGACGAGTACCGCAACCATCCTCGCATCGATACCGCGCTGGCTCCGCACGCCCCCTATACGGTATCGGACGA
>JFBG01000029.1 GCA_000583135.1 Thioalkalivibrio sp. HK1 | reverse complement strand
CACGCTGGCCCAGCCGAGCAACACCGATGTCAAAGTGGATACCGACACCACAGACACCGGCGAACAGAACACTCTGACCTTCACCACTACCGACTGGAACACGGCTCAGTCGGTCACGGTGAGTGCAGCCGAGGACGGCGATGCCGACGACGACAGCGCGAGCATCTCCGTTTCGGCAGCGGGAGGCGGTTATGGTGAAGCGACGGGCACGGTCAGCATCGAAGTGACGGACGACGATACTGGGATCTTGACCCTCCCATCGGACTCCATCACGGTCGGCGAAGGCAGCACCACCACCTTCGATGTGCAGTTGTCGGCGCAACCGACCGGAACCGTCACGGTCACGCTGACCCAGCCGAGCAATGCCGACGTCAAGGTGGATACCGACACATCGGCCACCGGCGAGCAGAACACTCTGACATTCACCACTTCCAACTGGAACACGGCTCAGTCTGTCACGGTCAGAGCGGCGGAGGACAGCGATGCCGCCGACGAGAGCGCGACCATCTCCGTCTCGGCCGCGGGCGGTGGCTACGGCGATGC
>JFBG01000028.1 GCA_000583135.1 Thioalkalivibrio sp. HK1 | reverse complement strand
TGGGTGTCACCTGCGAGGTCAGCACCGACAGCCCGTTCAGCGTGCAGATTCTGACCCGGACCGGCGGCGGAAGAGCCTTGGTCAACAACAGCGCGAGCGGCGGCTCATTCGGCGGGAATTGAAACGAGCCCCACCCGCCTCTCTTGCCTCGCCGACCCGGCAGCCAAAAACAGCGAAGACCGCCCCGCCGAGTCATCCGATGATCGGCGGGTGGCCGCACTTTACCCAGCACCGGCAAAAGCCCGGGTTCTCGGAATTCGCCGAGTCGAATATATCTCGAAGAACCCGCCCCGAATAGCACCTTCAAGGTATCGGCCACGAAAAATCACGAACCGATTGGCCCGGCTCGATGCAGCAGCGCCCCTCACCGGCACTCGGTAGACTCGATATCATCCAAGCAATGGGTGCAGGAATGTCCGTTGCCATCGGGGCCAGCAATGCTCGACCATGTCCTCGGCACCATCACCCGATCCCGCCGTCAAAGCACGGACATACCAAAAAAACCTCCCTTACCCGCTCATATCGTCGATGTCGCCGGTGAAAAGCCCCAAGAATCGCTGCTACCGAAAGAAAGCGGAATTGTCGACGATCTCGCCCAATGTTCAAGGGTTGAATTCCGAGGCATCGGCCTTGCCTTCGATCTTGAGATACGACCTTTAGCCATCGAAGATTCCAAGCCCCCTACCCCGCATGTCTGTCGACGATGCCGCTTCGTCATGACCGCACGGATTGCGGGTTCGTCGACAGTCCCTCGGTAGACAAAAGCCTAGATGTCATGCAAAGTCATTTCAATCCGATGCCTCGTCTTTTCTTTTTTGCAAGCCCTTTCGGATCCGCCCGAACGTCGAATCCGAACCCTCGATGTCGAGTTGAAATCCCTTTACATCCACATATCCGCATGAAAGAACGTTCGCTGAAAAGCCTTCATGGCTCGTCGCTCGTGCCTTTCGAACCTTGCCCGAAGATCAGTGAAAAAGGCGCAAAAACCCAAGGAGATCAAAGCATCCCAAGGATGAGAGAGACTTTTTCGGCAAGGCGCTTCCCTTCAAAACGACCCCAAACACCCGACAAAATAACCGGGATCCATGCATCGGATTCGAAAGCGGCGCCTCGAGAGATGCCTCTCGGTGGCGGTTCGTCTTGTCGACGGAACAAAGCGATGCTCGATGAGCGATCGCCGCTTTTTTCATCACGACGAGACAAAAAATGGAAGACGAAAAAACCCGTTCACCCTATTTATATCGCTTTGCTTTTGTGGTATGTTCATTGAAATCCCGATATGATTCAATCGGTTGGGCAAAGGCTCATCCACGGATGCGTATTTCGAAGGGAACCAGAGATTTCGGCAGGCGTTCACAGGGTGGGTGAAAAAGAAAAATGCGAGCGATCAAGAGACCGAAGCGGCGATCGAGTATCGTGGGGATGTCAGTGGCCTATCATGGAGCCGATGCTGACATGGCCGGCATGATGCGATGAGAAAGATCCCCACCATCCTCTTTGCAATCGTCTTGGGGCTTATGCTTGCCACCCCTGCATGGGCACAGCAAAAGTCCTTTGTCATCTCCGAAACCGACCTGAACCTCACGGAAGGAGGCATGTTCTCTTTCTCGGTGAGGCTCGCTTCCCAGCCGACGGGCGATGTGACGGTGACGGTCGAACCTGTGCAAGATGTTCTTTTGGAAGTCAATACCAGCATCATAACGAACGGGGTGGAAAACACCGACAAGACATCCACACTGACCTTCACCACCTCGAATTGGAACGAAGATCGAACGATAACGCTCTTCTCCCGAAGGGATTCCGATTCCAAGGATGAAAGCACCCACGTCAACTTGAGTGCATCCGGCGGAGGGTTCGACGACGCCACCGGCAAGGTGATGGTTTCGGTCATGGATGCCGATGCAAGCGGATTGGTGATATCGGATAAATGGCTCGGATACTCCTACTTCATCAAAAATATCTTCCAGTCTTTCTTGGATCGGGAAAACGCGGAAGAATTCAGGAAAGCGATACGAAAAGGCGAATACCCTATTGTCCAATACAAGTCGGGAACCTCGGAACAAATCCGCAGCTTCACGGTGAAGTTGGCGTCGAAGCCAAAAGCCGGCAGCCGGACGACGGTGGAGGCAATCAGCAATAGCCCAACATGGATTCGAGTCGCTCCCAAGGTCCATGAATGGACCCCGGAGCAGTGGAATCAAGACAAGACCTTTACGATATTGCCGTCATTGGACAATCCTACCGATGGTCAATTAAAGCAGCAAAGCGATGAAGTGGGTCAGATACTCTTGGTTCGCCGGATCAAGGACGATGACACCCAAGGAAGCGATCAGGGCGTTTACCAAGGCACCGGCATCATCGACATCGATCTCGTCGAGTTTAGAAATGCCACCGGTGGGGTGACGCTATTGTCATCCTCGGCCAGACTCTCTGCGGGCAGCGTCGGCACTGCGGCCTTGTCGATGGTGGGCAAAGACAATCTTTTCGGGAATTGGATCGATATCGAAGCGTCCATCCCGAACGAGGATCAAAGCAGGCTGGATATCGTGGGAAGCACAAAGCATCGTTATTACCGTCAGAATGATGGTCATCACCTCTTTCGAAATTTCAAGTTTCGGGCCAAGGAAGATGCGGATATCGATAACGATATCGCCCGGGTGAGGTTCGATGTCGAAGAGCAACAAGATGGCGATGCTCAATATCGCGTAGCAAAACCGATCGTCTATGTCTATATCGAAGACCGGACGATCCCGTCTTTGCAAATCACCCGAGACGCCCCCACCGAGCACCCGGGCAATCCCGTGGAGACCGGCACCGCCACCATCAAGGTGAAACTCAGCGCGGCGCCGGCACTGACCACGCTTGGCGGCATACCGGGGAGAACTTCGGTATCCGTCGACTCATCCAATCCGTCGCTGTTGACGATCTCCCCTGCCGTCTTGGAGTTCACCAGAGATAACTGGAATCAAGATCAGACATTCACGTTATCCGGGGTGGATGACATAGACGCTTTGAACGAAGTCGTCAAACTCAAATTCGTGGCCACGGGCGGGCGTTTCGACGAGGCCTCCGGTGGCCCCGTCGATGTGGAGGTCACCGACACCTTCAGCGTTTTCGACGACGATGCGACCTTCGTTCTATCGAAGAGCACGCTGACCATCGACGAAGGTGGCAACGGCAGCCTCAAGGTGAGGCTCAAAGGAAGACCCTCGGGGAACGTCGACGTGGCGCTTTCTGGCAGCGATATCGGGGCGATGACGGTTTCTCCCGCGAGATTGACGTTCACGAGATCCAACTGGAATATGGATCAACCCGTGACCGTCAGCGGCGTTCAAGATCTCGATGCCGTCGATGAGCGCGTGCATCTGATCTTGGGCGCATCCGGAGCCCATGAATTCGAAGGAAAGCAAAGTGCGGCGCTGATCGAGGTGGACGACGACGAGGTCGCCAACTTGACGGTCACCCCGACCACGCTGACCATCACCGAGGGCAGCGAAAAAACCTTCACCGTGAGTCTGACGAGCGAGCCGAGCGACGATGTGACCTTGAATCTGGGGCAAAACGGAACGACCAACCCCGATATAACGATCGATACCGATTCCGATACCGCCGGCAACCAAAATACTTTGCTCTTCACGTCATCGAATTGGAGCGCGGCCCAAACGGTGAGCGTTCGCGCCGCCGAAGATGACGATATCGCAAACGACAGCGCAAGCATCTCCATCACCTCCTCGGGCGGGAATTACGGCAACCTCACCGGCAGTCTGGTGGTCGATGTCATCGATAACGATAACGCGGGCATGACGATTTCCACGAATCATCTAAAAATTGCCGAAGGCGAAAGCGACGGCTTCACCGTAGTGCTGACGACAAGGCCGAGTGCCAACGTAACGGTCGATTTGACGTCCTCGAATTCCGATGTCACGGCCGATACCGATACGGCGACGGCGGGCAATCAAACCACCTTGACCTTCACGGCCTCGAACTGGTCCACCGCGCAGTCGGTGTGGGTATCGGCGGCCGAGGACGATGACGGGTTGCCCGATAGCGCCACCTTGAGTATTCGAAGCAAGAGCGCCGATACGAATTACAACTCCATCGTCAAGCTCGTTTCGGTCTCGGTAAGGGATAAAACTCCCCCGGACTTGGTGGTTTCGGTGACAAAGGTGGATATCACCGAGGGCGGGAGCGGTCATTTCATGGTGCGTTTGGCAACGCAGCCAAGCGTCGATACCACCGTGAGCGTGGATCCGATTTCGAACTCCGATATAAGCGCCGATGCGGATTCGAGCCAACCCGGCAATCAAAATACGGTGACCTTCACCCCCTCGAACTGGAATACGCAGCGAAGGATAACCCTCCATGCCGGCGAGGACGACGACGGCGCCGATGAGAGCGTGGACGTATCGTTGGCGGCATCGGGCGGTGAATACGAAAACGTCACCAGCGATAGCGTGCGGATCAATATCTCCGATAACGACACCCGCAACCTGTCGATCTCCGCCTGCACCTCAACCGAGTGCAACCTGACATTGGACGAAGGGGGCAGCGCCTCGTTCACCGTCGCATTGACGACCCGGCCGGTGGGCGGTGACGTGGCAGTGCGTATCAGATTTCTCCAAAACAGCGGTATGTCGGTCGATACCGATACGAATCAATCGGGGGACCAAAGCGGTTTGACTTTCACGAGCACGAACTGGAAAAGCCCCCAAACGGTGACGGTGAGCGCCCCGGAGAAGGATGACAGCAACACCGATTTCACGGATACGGTATGGATGAGCACCTCGGGGGCCGATTACAACCAAAGCCCCGACGGGGGGAGTTATGGTGGCTCCGTCTTGGTGAAGGCGATCGATAACGATCGGGGTTTGGTGGTCTCTCCAAAGAGTATCGATTTGGACGAAGGCGACCATATCGGGTTCAGCGTGAAGTTGAAATCGAGACCGAGGAACGGGAACGTAACCGTCAATTTGCGCTCATCGAGATCCGATGTAACACTCGATACCGACGCCAACACCAACGGCAATCAAACCACCTTGACCTTCACGCGATTGAACTGGAACAGCGCCCGGTCGGTAGTGGTGAGAGCGCTGGATGATGACGACAATAATGACTACAAAAAGGTCGCCGATATATCGTTGTCGGCCTCCGGTGGCGATTACGGCACCGGCGACATTACCGAGAGCGTGAAGGTCACGGTGACGGATGACGACGTCCTCGAACGATTGATCGGCGATCCTTCGAGATTGACAGTGGTCGAGGGGGGCTCGGCTCAATTCGGTGTAACGCTGTCGACCGAACCGAGTGGCCCGGTGGCGGTGACGTTGACGTCCTCGGCGTCGGAGGTCACTCTATCCCCGACATCCTTGAATTTCACGGATTCGAACTGGGATACGGCGCAGGCGGTGACGGTCTCGGCGGCCGAAGACAGCGACAGCGAATATGAAACGGCGGTCTTGTCGTTATCGGCTTCGGGGAGCGATTACGCAACCGCCACCGGCAAGGTGGATGTGACGGTCTCCGATAACGATTACTTCATCGTGGATACCATCGTCGCCGGCCAAGTCGAAATCAACGAGGGTTTGAGCAAGACTCTGACGGTGAAGTTGGCGAGACAGCCGAGCGTGGCGGGAGTGATTGCCAACATCGATCATAGACCCCCCTTCTCCAACCGGGATGTGACGGTCACCCCCAGAATCCTTACCTTCACCTCGTCGAATTGGGATACGACGCAACGACTGACCTTGACCTCCGTTCAAGACGGCGATGCCGACGACGATATGGGCACCGTGGCGATTCGATCCGTGGACAGCCAATTCACCCGCTCCGTCAAGTTGAGGGTGAACGATGACGAGAGCGTCGATCTGCAAATTTCCGAACGGAGCCTGACCCTGATCGAGGGCGGGAGTCAAAAGACCTTCACCGTGCGCTTGAGGTCGCAGCCCTCGGACGATGTCACGCTGACGCTGACTCGGAACAACGCCGATGTGACGATCGACAAGACCGAGTTGACCTTCACCGCCGGCAACTGGACACAAACGCAGTTGGTGACGGTGAGCGCGGTCAAAGATAACGATTCCGCCGACGATAGCGCGACCATCGCCATCGCCGCCTCGGGCGGGGGTTATGCGAATAAAACGGCGAGCGTGACGATCGCCATCACCGATATCGACACCATCGGCCTCGTTCTTTCCGATACGACCTTGTCGATCGAAGAAGGAGCGGCCGGAGAATTCTTCACCGTGAAGTTGGGAACCCGGCCGACCGCGACCGTGACCGTGGATCTGACCTTCGATCGTCCCGATACGGGGCAAAACAATCGCTTCTATACCATGCACTTCTCCCCCGATACCTTGACCTTCACCGGCGACGATTGGAATAGCCCTCAGGCGGTGACGGTCACCGCCAACGATGACGACGATGCGAGCGCGGAGCTCGACACGATCAACCTGACGGCGAAGGGAGGGGATTATGCGGGCAAGACCGCCGGCGTGGAGGTCACGGTGAAGGATGACGACACGATCTCCCTAGCCATCGAAGCCGCCGCCGATCCATTGACCGTCGCCGAGGGCGGCCACCAAACCTTCACGGTCAAACTGGCGACGCAGCCCTCGGCCAATGTCACGGTGACCTTGACCCAACCGACCAACACCGATGTGAGGGTGGATACCGATCCCGGCACGACGGGCAACCAGACCGCGTTGGCCTTCACCACCACCGACTGGAATACGAAGCGAGTGGTGACGGTCAGTGCAGGCCAAGACGACGACGACGACGACGATAACGCAAGCGTCGCATTGACGGCCGCCGGGGGCGACTATGCGAATATCGTCGGCAGCGTGTCGATCAAGGTGAACGATGACGACACCCCGAGTCTGTCCCTGTCTCCGAACCCCTTGAACATCACCGAAGGAGAAAGCGGCGGATTCGATGTGACATTGGCGACAAAGCCGAGCGCGAACGTAACGGTGACCTTGGCCCAGCCGACCGATCCCGACGTGAGCGTGGATCGAACATCGCTGACCTTCACCGGCACGAACTGGAACACCCCCCAAAGGGTAAACGCAAGCGCGGCCCAAGACGACGACACCACCAACGACGAGGCGAGCGTTTCCCTGACCGCTTCGGGGGGTGGTTACGCCAACGTAAGCGCCGGCATGACGATCGAGGTCACCGACGATGACAGCGCGGGGCTAACCCTATCCCCGACCAGGTTGACGGTCAACGAGGGCCGACAAGGCAGTTTCACGGTGCGCTTGGCGAAGCAGCCGACGGGCGATGTGACGGTGAATGTGGCGCAAAGCGGAACCGCCAACCCCGACGTGACTCTCGATACCGATACGAGCGCCGCCGGCAACCAGACTTCGTTGACATTCACGAGCGACAACTGGAACACCCCCCGAACGGTGACGGTGAGCGCCGGCGAGGATGACGATGCCGCCAACGACAACGCCGACATCTCCTTAGCGACTTCGGGAGCGACGGAATACGGCAGCGTGACCGGCGCCATCTCGATCACGGTGAGGGATAACGATAACGCGGCCTTGACCATCGTGGCCGATGCCGAGCCCTTGGCCGTCACCGAAGGCGGCAACAAGACCTTCACATTGCAGCTGAGCACCCCCCCGAGTGCGAACGTAAGCGTGAGCCTTTCGCAAAGCGGAACCGCCAACCCCGACGTGACCTTCGATACCGATACCGCCACCCCCGGCAACCAAAACTCGCTGACCTTCACGAGCGATAACTGGAATATCCCTCGGACGATCAGAGTGAGCGCAAGCGACGATCAAGATGCCACCGACGAGAGCGCGAGTATCGACCTGACGGCCTCCGGCGTGGAGTACGATGGGGTCAATCGCATCTTATCGGTGGCGGTGAGCGATAACGATGCCGCGAGTTTGGTGATCTCCGCCTCATCCTTGACCATCGCCGAGGGCAACAGCGCCACTTTCACGGTGAATCTGATGACCCGGCCGAGCGCCGACGTGACGGTGAGACTGCGGCAAAGAGGAACCCCCAATGAGGATGTCGTATTGGACAAGGCGATTTTGACATTCACGAGCGCCGATTGGGATAGCCCCCAAACAGTGACGGTGAGCGCGAACGAAGAGAACGACGATGCCGTGAACGATGAGGTGATCATCGATCTGACGGCATTGGGAAGCGGCTACGACGATACCGGCAATGTGACGATCACGGTAACCGATAACGATGAGGTGGGGTTGACGCTCTCCTCGAACGTTGTGAACGTATCCGAAGGCGGATCGAGGACGTTCACGGTCAAGCTGGCATCGAGACCCGCCACCGACGGGGTCATCGATCTGACATCGAACAGCGCCGAAGTCACCTTGAGCCCGACCACCTTGTCCTACGACCTCAATAACTGGAATGACGAGCGGACCGTGACGGTCAGCGCCGCCAACGACAGCGACTCGGCCGACGATCCGGCGAAGATCGATCTGACCGGCATCGGGCTCCTCCCCTCTTCGGTGACCGTAACCACGATGGAGATCATCGACGCATTCCGCAATCGCAACTTCGTCATCGCCGACGAGGGCACCTCTACCGCCACCTTCACTTATGTGCTGGAAAGTCGTCCGGATAACGATCGAACGATCGCTGCGTCCACCGACCATGCCGATCTCAAGATCGCCACCGGCACCGACACCCCGAGCCGGAAACTCACCTTGACCTTCACCCCCGACAACTGGAATACCCCGCAAGTCATCAATATCAGCGTCGCCCAAGACAGCGATACCGTGGATCGCGATCAACACGTCCAATTCACCCTCGGCCCGGGTCTTGCCCATAAAAGCGGGGTCGGCAACGAGATGGATGTGTTGATGCGCGATGACGATGTGACCTTGACCCTTTCAGATACATCGCTGACCGTAACCGAAGGTGGAAGCGCGACATTCAAGGTCAAGTTGGGGACTCGGCCATCGCGCGACCGGTCGGTCAGCTTGGCATCGAGCAACACCCGCATCACGATCGATACCGACCCCGATACAGCGGGCAACCAAACCACACTGGCCTTCACCAACAACGACTGGAATGACGAGCAAGAAGTGACGGTCAGCGCCACCGACGACAGCGATACCCTCGACAACACTGCGGCGGCAACGATCACGCTTGGCGGCGAGGGTCTTACCGCCGCCTCGGTATCCGTGAACACCGCAGAATCCATCGATGCTTATCGGAGCAACAACTATATCGAAGTCGCCGAAGGCCTCACCACCGCTTTTTATTATGTTTTGAGATCGCAGCCGCCCGGCAATCGAACGATCGAGTTGAGCACCTCCCACGACGAACTCAAGATCGCCACCAACGGAGGCGCTCCGGGCCGAACCCTTACCTTGGAGTTCACCCCCGACAATTGGAATACCCGACAAGAGGTGATGGTCAGCACCACCAAAGACGACGACTCGTCGAATCGCACCGAATATGTTCACTCCGCGCTCGGTCCCGGTTTGGTCCATGAAAGCGGAGTGGATTACCGTTTGCGGGTGTTGATCAGAGATCCGGATATCGGGCTGACCTTGACCCCGGCATCGCTGGAAGTGGCCGAGGGCACATCGGGGACCTTCACCGTCAAACCGGCAACACAGCCCACCTCGGATTTGACGATCGCCTTGGCTTCGAGCGACACGAGCAGTCCCGATATCACCTTCAGCCCGGCCTCGCTGACCTTCACCACCGCCAACTGGAACAACCCTCGAACCGTTACGGTCAACACCGTGGCGGATAGCGATACGAACGACGATAGCGCGACGATCAACCTCAGCGGCACCGGGGTCGCACTCACCTCGATGGTCATCACCGCAAGAGAGAGGGTCGGATTGGTGTTATCGACGACGAATATAGCGGTGATCGAAGGAAATTCCGAGACCTTCACCGTCAAACTGGGCTCGCAGCCGGCCGATAGTCGCACGATCGATGTGGTGTCGGATGATCTGAATCACGCCACCGTTAGCCCGGCCTCGCTGACCTTCACCCCCGACAACTGGAACGACACTCAGACGGTGACGGTCAACACCATTGCGGACAGTGGTCCGAACGATGATGGGCTCGATGATATCGCGAGCATCACCCTTTCCGGCGACGAGTCCACCGAAGCCACAGTAACCGTGGGGGTCTTGGAAGCCATCGAGGCCTATCGAAGCCGAAATTACATCGAAGCCATCGAGGGCGGCTCGACGGAGACATTCACCTATGTGCTGAGATCGAGGCCGCTGGCTAAATACCCGAGAACGATCGCATTGGAGACCACCCATGCCGATCTCAAGATCGCCACCGGCGACGCCACCCCGAGCCAAAACCTCACATTGACCTTTAACAAAGACAACTGGAACACGCCTCGAACGATCAAGATAAGCATCGCTCATGATAACGATGCAGACAATCGCAATGAATATATCAATACCACGCTAGGGTTGGGTTTGGTTCATGTAAGCGGTGTGAGTAATCGAGCGCGAGTGCTTCTCAAAGACGACGATGTCGGATTGTCTTTCAACAGAACATCTTTGAATATCGATGAAGGCGAAAGCGGCAGTTTCACCGTCAAACTGGCAAAGCAACCGCCGAGTAAGACAGGCGACCGGACGGTCACCTTGACCTCGAACAGCGCCGGCAGCCCCGATATCACCTTTTCGCCCACCTCGTTGACCTTCACCGGAGGTGATGACGGCAACTGGAATACCGCCCAGATCGTGAGGGTGCAAACGGTCGCGGATGCCGATACGGTCGACGACAGCAAGACCATCAATCTTGGCGGCACCGGCATCGTCTCGGGTTCGATGGTCGTCACCGCGAAGGAAAGCGGTGTCGGGTTGACCTTGTCGGATACATCGCTGGTGGTGACCGAGGGTCTAAGCGCGGAATTCAAGGTCAAGCTGGACTCGCAGCCCCCCGGCGATCGGATTGTCCACTTCGCATCGAATAACAACACGATCTCCTTCTCCCCGAGCCGGCTGACCTTCACCGACGGCAACTGGAACACCGATCAAAGCGTGAGCGTCAGTGCCACCAAGGACACCGACATTCTCGACAATAGCGGAACGATCACCCTAAGCGGCGTCGGCATCGGCGAGAGCACGATGAACTTGACCGTGATGGAGGGCATCGAAGCCACTCGGAATCGCAACAGCATCGTCGTCGATGAAGGCACCTCCGACTCCGATTTCACCTATGTACTCGATAGGCGGCCCCCTTCCGACCGAACGATCGAAATGACAACCCCCCATGCCGATCTCACGATCGCCCTCGTCGGTAGTGACAACAACGCGAATCTCACCTTCGCCCGAACCCTCAGATTGACCTTCACCCCCGACAACTGGAATACCGCGCAAAGGATCAAGATCAAGGTCGCCGATGATGCCGACAAGACGGATCGCATCGAGATCTTCTATTTCGACCTCGGCCCCGGTGTTGTCCATAGCGATACGGTCTTTAGAGGAATGCAGGCCTTGCTACGGGATAACGATATCGAAATTATCCTTTCCGATTCATCACCGGTGATCGTCAAGGGTGATAGCGTGACACTCAAGATCAGGCTTGGATCCACGCTGTCGGAAACCTCTTACGGAAACAGAACAGTCAACCTGACATCGAATAACAGCGATATCACATTGAATCCGACATCGCTGGAATTCACCCGGAATAACTGGAATACCACCCAAGATGTGACGCTCACGGCCGCCGCCAACATCGTCAGCGAGGGTACCGCCAAGATCGTGTTCAGCGGCGATGCCTTGAAAACCGCCGAGGCAACGGTGGATGTGCGGGGAAGCATCGATGCGATTCGGGCCGATACAAACGACAACGAAAACCTGAATACGATCGGCATCGACGAGGGGGCATCGAAAGATTTCACTTATGTCCTTGAATCCCGGCCAAGCGGCGATCGAACGATCACGATGATGACCTCCCATGCCGATATCCTGGTCGCTACCGACGATGGCACCCCGAGCCGAAATCTCACCTTGACCTTCACCGAAAACAACTGGGATCAGGAGCAGACAGTCACGATCAGCGCCGCCGAAGATGCCGACACGGCGAACCTCTCCGCCAATATCGATTTCGATCTCGATACCGGCCTTGAACATAAAAGCGGGACGAACGATGCGCTGGTCGTGAATGTCCAAGATGACGATGTCAACTTGACCTTGGCACCGACATCTCTGGATTTCAGCGAGGGTAGCGACGGCGCCTTCACCGTCAAACTGGCACGGCAACCGCCGGGGAAAGATAACCGGACGATCACCTTGACCTCGGACGGCGCCGGCAGCCCCGATATCACCTTTTCACCCGCATCGCTGACCTTCACCGGCGGCGACGACGGCAACTGGAATACCGCCCAGACCGTGAGGGTCGAAACGACCGCGGATGCCGACACGACCGACGATTACAAGACCATCAATCTTGCGGGCACCGGTATCGTATCGAGCTCGCTGGCGGTCAGCGCCAAGGAGGTCATCGGGCTCACCCTGTCAAGGACGTCATTGACGACGACCGAGGGAAGATCGAAGACCTTCACGGTCAAGCCCGCATCCGAGCCCAGCGGCAGTCGGACGATCGATCTGGCATCGAGCAACCCTGCGATCACCATCGATACCGATCCTAATACCACGGGCGACCAAACCACCTTGACCTTCACCGGCGGCAACGGCGGCAATTGGAATAGCGCTCGGACGGTGACGATCAAGGCCGCTGTGGATAGCAACGATAGCGACGATACCTCGACGATCGATCTCACCGGTGCCGGCATCACTGCCGCACAGGTCTCGGTGCTCGCGCTGGAATCCATCGATGTGATCAGATTTTATAACAGCCAAATCGTCGTACTCGAGGGCAACCGCAGAAATTTCTTTATCCGGCTGAAAAGACAACCGGATAGAAACCGGACCATCAAATTGGTCAGTTCCAACGACGATATGCTCTTGGGCCCCGGAATCGAGGCCAAGCAGATATACCTGACAATAGAGCCCGCCAGATGGAACTCTACTACGATCGTCGGGGTATTCGCCAAGCAAGATGCCGATTCGACGGATCAAAACGAATCCATCACCATTACCGGCGAGGGGATCGCCGAGACCTCCATCAGTGTATCGGTGCGCGATGACGACAACCCCTCGATGATCCTATCGAAATCATCATCCACCCTATCCGAGGGCGGAACCGATACATTCACGGTCAAACTCGCCGAGCGCCCGAGCGACGATACCGTCATCTCCTTGACATCCGACAATTCCGATATCACCATGAATTCGACGTCGCTGACCTTCACGAGCGGCAACTGGAATACCGCGCAGGAGGTGACGATCAGCGCCGCAACGGACAGTGATTCGATCGACGATACCGCGACGATCGGCCTAAGCGGCAGCGACGTGATCGATACCTCGATCAGCGTGAACGCTTTGGAGATCATCGATGCCAATCGGGATCGCAACTTCATCATCGTCGATGAAGGCACATCGAAGGATGCTTTTTACTATGTGCTGGACAGTCGGCCGACCGGCAACCGGACGATCGACATCGAGACGGGCCATGCCGATCTCATGGTTGCCACCGGTACCGGCACTTGGAGTCGATCGCTCACCTTGACCTTCACCCCCGATAACTGGGATCAAAGACAAACGGTCAAGGTCAGCGCCGCGCAAGATACCGACGCAACGGAGCGCGAAGAAACGATCAATTTCACCTTGGGGCCCGGCCTTGCCCATAAGAGCGGAGGGGCTGCCAGTAGCGGAGTGAGCGCCACCCTGCGGACATTCATTCGCGAAGACGATATCACGATCGTTCTTTCGGACACGCAGTTGAAAATGGACGAGGGTGATAGCGGGGAATTCACCGTCAAACTCTCGTCCATGCCCTTGCTCAACCGGACGATCGATCTGACCTCCACCAACCCTGATATCACATTGAACCCGACATCGTTGACCTTCACCGGAGGCGACGACGGCAACTGGAATACGGTGCAAAAAGTGACCATTACGTCCGCTACGGACAATGATGCACAAGACGATACCGCGACCATCACCCTTGCCGGGGACGGATTCGCCGACGCGACGGTCGGTGCGGCCATCTTCGAGATCATCGAGGCCCGTCGAAGCAAAAATTACATCGAGGTCGCCGAGGGCACATCGACGGAAACTTTCACCTATGTGCTGGAATCAAGGCCGACGACCAACCGAACGATCGTTTTGCAAACCTCCCATGCCGATCTCACGATCGCCACCGGCAGCGATGACGCAAATCGTTCGTTCAACCGCTCGCTTACCTTGACCTTCACCGACCAAAACTGGGATCAACCCCAGACGGTCACGATGAAGGTCGTCCATGATGACGATGCGACCGATCGCACCGAATATGTCAATTTCACCCTCGGCTCCGGCCTCGTCCATAAAAGCGGTTCGTACTGGAGGCTGGCGGTGGCGCTCAAAGATGACGATGTCGCACTGACTTTGTCGCCGACATCTTTGAATCTCGGCGATGGATTGAGCGGATCGTTCAACGTCAAACTGGCCAAACAGCCGCCGGGCAAAGATAACAAGACCATCACCTTGACCTCGAATAACACCAAACTCACGATCTATGATACCGATTTCGTTACCCCGGGCGATCAGAACACGCTGACCTTCATCGGCGCCGATAATGGCAACTGGAACACCTTCCAACTCGTCGATTTCCAAACCGCCCGGGATAACGATACGACCGACGATACCATCACCATTACCTTGGAAGGCCCCGGGGTCGAAACCGCGACGCTGACGGTCAATGTCAATGAAAACGTCGATCTGATGCTGTCGTCGACAAAGCTGCGGATCGTGGAAGGCAACTCCGACGATGTCAAAGTCAAACTGACATCCCAGCCAAACAACGACCGGACGATCAAGATTCGATCGCTCGACTCGGATCTCACCTCGAATCCGTCATCGTTGACGTTCACCAACGATAACTGGAATGTCGAGCAGACATTGACGGTCAGCGTTGCGGTGGACAATGACGACTCGGAGAAATCGGGAAGGCTCGTTCTCAGCGGTGACGGCGTCGCCCTCACGCAAATAACCGTGGATATGCTGGATTCCCTCACGATCGTACGGAACAAAGATATAACCCGTGATAAAAATGCGTTCGAAGTCAACGAGGGCACCCCGCAAGGAACGGTCCTTGCCGAGGAGACCTTCACTTATGTGATGAAGTCGGCACCGCTATTCGATCGGACAGTCAAAATGAAAACCACCGATGCCGGTCTCACACTATCGAATGTATCCGCCGGCGATACCACATCGAGCACCGATCTCACCTTGAATTTCACCAACGCAAATTGGAATCAAGCCCGAACGATCAGGCTTCATGCCGCTCATGATGCCGATGCGGCCGAGAACACGGAATATGTCGATATCACATTGGGAGACGGCCTTGTCCATGAAAGCGGGACGAACGATCGACTGAGCGTGACTATCAAAGACGACGATATCGCCTTGACCTTGGCACCGACCTCGCTGGATTTGAATAACGGGGGTACGGGGAATTTCACCGTCAAATTGGCGAAGCAACCGCCGGGCAAAGATAACAAGACCATCATCTTGACCTCGAATAACGCCGATCTGACGATCGACGATACCGATCCCCTTACCTCGGGCAAACAGAACACGCTGACCTTCACCGGCGCCGATGGCGGCAACTGGGATACTCCTCAAACGGTGAATGTCACGTCGACGGCCAACGAGGCGGATGCCGACGAATCAACGACCATCACCCTCGAAGGCACCGGCGTCGGAACCGCTTCGTTGACCGCCATCTCGAAAAATCCCATCGAAGCGGTTTCGAATCCGACGACGCTGACGGTGAAAGAAGGCGGAACCGAGACCTTCACCGTCAGATTGAATTCTCGGCCGGGCAGCGATCATCGAGCGATGGATTTGGCATCGGATAACGATGACATAACGTTAAGCCCGTCTTCCGTGACCTTCGCCGGTCCCAACTGGAGCGTCCCCCAAACCGTGACGATCACCGCAGCGGCCGATAGCGACACCCTCGATGACGAAACGACGATCGAAATCACCGGCATCGGAATCGAGTCCGCTTCGTTGCCCCTCACCGTGCAGGAAGTCGACGATATCGATTTGGTTTTATCGAGAGATTCTTGGAGCATGCTTGAAAGCGATAGCGGGACATTCACGGTCAAACTGGCCATGGAGCCTGCCGGCGACAGGACGGTCGCCCTGAACTCGGCTAATAGCAATATCACCTTGAGCCCGACATCGCTGACCTTCACCGGCGGCAGCGACGGGAACTGGAATAGTCCCCAAACCGTGACCGTCAGTGCATCGGCGGATGATAATGCGCTCGACGACAGCGCAACGATCACGCTTACGGGTAACGGCGTCAACAACGACGATGTGATCGTAACGCTATTCGAGGCAACGACGATCGAAGCCGAGCGGAGCGTCAATACCGTCTCCGCCATCGAAGGCAGCTCGACGGCGACATTCACTTATGTGCTGAAAGCACAGCCCCCCGGCAATAGAAAGATCAATTTGAGGAGCAGCCATAGCGATCTGAAAATCTCCATCGGCAACAATACCCCGGGCGACAGTCTCACCTTGACATTCACTCGAGACAATTGGAATCAGGCTCGAACGGTCAAGATCACCGTCGAGCACGATGACGACGGGACGGATCGCACCGAATATATCGATTCCACTCTCGACCTCGGCCTCGCCCATAGCAGCGGAGTGAACCAACGATTGGAGGTATCGATCACCGATGACGATGTCGCCTTGACTGTGGATAAAACGAGGTTGGAAGTGACCTCCGACGGGAGCGAATGGGAGTTCACCGTCAAACTGGCAAAACAACCGCCGGGCAAAGATAATCGGTCGATAACCTTGACCTCGAATGATACCGACCTTGTCACGATCAACGATACCGACCCCGATACCGCGGGCAACCAGAACACATTGACCTTCACCGGCGCCGATAACGGCAACTGGAACACTGCGCAAAAAGTGAAAGTCACCGCACTTGCCGATACCGATACGACCGACGATGACACGACGATCAGCCTGACCGGCACCAATATCATCTCGCATTCACTGCCCGTTGCCGCGAAAGAGCCTATCGGTCTGACTTTGAGCCTGGCATCGATAGACAACTTGCATACCAACCCGAATCAGTCATTCACGGTCAGGCTGGCATCTAAGCCGGAGACCGATAGAAAAGTCAAAATGACGATACCCGTGGATGGCTTCGGCTTCACCGGTCAAAGAAAAAGTTCCCTTGTCAGCCAGATTCGATTCGATACCGATCCCGACACATCGGGCAACCAAGATACGCTGACCTTCACCGGCGGAGACGACGGCAATTGGGATAGCCCACAAACAGTAACGATCTCCAGCAACTTCAGGACATACACCGATTTCGAGCATCACTTTTTGCTTTCCGGGGCCGGGATCACTCCCACCGATTTGGACTTCAATGTCGACCCCTTTCTCTATAACCGGATAGTCAGCCGGAGCGTGGACTCGTCCAACTCGTTGGCTCTTTATGAGGGCACATCGACCACTTTCACCATGTCGCTCAATTTGGAGATATACACCGACCGATCGATCGAACTGGAGACCACCGGCGACAATCTCAAACTCTCCACCGGCGACGACACTCCGAGCCGAAAGATCACCGTGACCTTCTCTCCCGACGATGACTCGCTGACCAAGACGATCAAGATCACCTCCGAGCACGATTCCGACGGAGGCGACGATATCGAATATATCGATACCAAACTGGATACCGCCATGCGCTACGGGCAGCAGTTGGAATATGGCAAGGCTCCCCCGAGATTGAAGATATCGATACAAGATGACGATGTCGGATTGACTTTGGTGCCGACACCTCTGGAACTCGAAGAAGGCACGCAGAACGTCAACGGCACCTTCACCGTCAAACTGTCGGAACAGCCACCGAAGAAAGATTCGAGGACGATCACCTTGGCCGTCAACGGCACGGACAACCCCGATATCGCTTTCAGCCCGACCACCCTCCAATTCACCGGCGGTGATAGCGGCAACTGGAATACGGCACAGAACGTGAGGGTCACGGCCGGACCGGATTCCGACAGCATCGACGATATCGAGACCATCGCTCTCACCGGAAGCGGCATCGTTTCGACTTCGCTCGTTGCGTCCGTGCTCGAAAATATCGCCTTGGATCTATCGGATGTACCCTTGCGATTGGCCGAAAATACATCGGGAACCTTCAAGGTCAAATTGGCGAGACAACCGTCCCTGGAGCGAAGGGTCAATCTGACAACGAACGATACCGATATCGAGATCGATACCGACCCCGACACCTTTGGCAACCAGTCCGTTTTGACCTTTACCGGCGGCAGCGGCGGCAATTGGAATACCCCGCAGACCGTGACCGTCACCGCCTCTCAAGACAGCAACCATAGCGACGATACTCTGTCGGTCGATCTCGCCGGTACCGGCATCGACGACCACTTAGAAGATGTGAGCGTATGGGAATCCATCTCCATCGATCGAAGCCATGATTCCTTGGTCATGGACGAAGGCTCCACGACGACTTTCACCGTCTCGCTGAAAAAACGGCCCGACAATGACAGAACGATCGTCATGGAGAGCAGCTATGCCGATATCGGGCTCTCCACCGGCGGCTCGCCAAGCACACAGATCTCTTTGACCTTCACTTCGACGAACTGGAATGTCGGTCGAACGATCACGGTCAGCGCCGCTCAAGATGACGACGATCAGGCGGATCACGACGAGCATATCGATTTCACCGGCTTCGGGCTCGCCTACAACGACCTCGTCGATATTTCTAAAATCGGGGTGACGGTGCGCGATGACGATCTCGTCCGAACGGTTCTATCGACATCTTCGTTGAATCTGACCGAAGGCGGATCGGCGACATTCACGGTCAAACTGAATCGGCAGCCAAGCGTCGACCGGATCGTCAGTTTGGCATCCGACAACTCCGATATCACGCTGAGCCCGACCTCGCTGACCTTCACCGGTGGCAGCAACGGGAACTGGAATACCGCCCAAACCGTGACTCTCAGTGCGGCGACCGACAGCGATGCGGTGGATGACGCCGCAGTGATCAACCTCACCGGTACCGGCTTTAGAGGCGGATCTTTGAACGCCCGAGTGTTCGAGGCGATCGGAGTGACCCTATCGGCCTCGACATTGGCGGTGACCGAGGGTGGATCGGGGACATTCACCGTCAAACTCGACTTGGCACTGAACCGCGACCGGACCGTCAACCTGACCTCGAGCGATAGCGGCGTCACCATCGATACCGATCCCGACACTCCGGGCAATCAGACCGCGCTGACATTCAAGCCCGACAACTGGGATATCCCTCAATCCGTGAGGGTCGACGTCGCAGCGGATAGCAACGACGACGACAGCAGCGCGACGATCAACCTTTCAGGTCTCGGTATCGCCGCTGCCGATGCGACCGTGAACACGAGGGAGCCCATCGAAATCGACCGGAGCCTTGGCTACCTCACCGTTGACAAGGGCTCCTCTTCCACCTTCACCATCGCGCTGAAAAAACGGCCGGACAACGATAGAACGATCGTCATGGAAAGCACCCATGCCGACATCAAACTCTCCACCGGCGGCGGTACGCCGAGCACACTGCTCTCGGTGACTTTCACCACGGCCAATTGGAATACCGATCAAACCGTCACCGTCGCCCGCGCTGCGGCCTCGACGACCCGTAACGAGTACATCGATTTCACCGGTGTCGGTCTCGCTCCTACGACCAGACTCGAAGTGGCGTTGAGCGCCGATGCCGTACTGTTCCTGTCGGATCCGTCGCTGATCATCGGTGAGGGTAAGAGCGATACCTTCACGGTGCGGTTGGTATCCCAGCCGACGGGAGACGTAACAGTGACCCTCTCGCAAAAAGGCACCGCCAACCCCGATGTCAGTTTCGATACCGACACGACCGCCAACGGCAACCAAAGCACCCTGACCTTCACGACCTCGAACTGGAATCAAAGCCAGACGGTGACGGTGAAGGCGGCCGAAGACGACGATGCCGATGACGATACCGCGACCATCGTCTTGAGTGCATCGGGAGGTGGCCACGATTCCGCCACCCGAGACATGACGGTAAGCGTTGCGGATAACGATAGTTTGACCTTGAAGGCCTCGACCAGCACATTGAATATCATCGAGGGCGGCAACGGCACTTTGACGGTGCGGTTGACGGCTCAGCCGAGCGGAACTTTGAGCGCTTCCCTTGAAAATCACGGCACCGCCAACCCCGACATCACCCTCGATGACTCGTCTCACGACTTCAACGCCTCGAATTGGGAAACGGCTTGGACGGTGACGGTGAGCGCCGCCGAGGACAACGACAATACGGACGACAGCGCAACCTATCTACTGCGGTTGTCAAGTAATTCCAATTCCATCCATGACCAATCCATATCGGTGTCCGTGTTGGATAACGATACCCAAGGCTTGGCGCTTTCTTCGGACGACCTGAGAGTGGCCGAAGGCGCAAGCGAGACCTTCACGGTGAGGTTGACGAAGCAACCGACCGGTGATGTAACAGTGACCCTCTCGCAAAGCGGCACCGGCAACCCCGATATAACCTTCGATACCGACACAACGGCCACCGGCAACCAGAACACCTTGACCTTCACGACTTCGAACTGGAATACGACCCGGACGGTAAGCGTGAGCGCCGCCGAGGACGGGGACGGCGATCCCGACACCGCATCGATCACCTTGAACGCATCGGGAGCGGATTACAACAACATATCGAAGAGCCTTTCGGTTTCGGTGGCGGATAACGACCCCTTCGCCATCGCACTCTCATCGAATGACCTGGGTGTGAACGAAGGCGAGAGCGGCACATTCACGGTTCGGCTGAATAGTCCACCGAGCGGTGACGTAAGAGTGACAGTGGCGCAAAGCGGTACGGCCAACCCCGATATCAGCGCAAGCCCGGCCTCCTTGACATTCACGACCTCGAACTGGAATGTGGCGCAACCGGTGACGGTCAGCACCGCCGATGATCCCGATGCAATCGCCGATAGCGCAACCCTTGTCCTGAGCGCCTCCGGTGGCGGCTATGACGGATCCGAAAGCCGGAATGTGAATGTGGCGGTGACGGATAACGACACCCCGGGGTTGATACCCTCTTTGAACAGAGTAAGCGTGGACGAAGGCAACAACAGCACTTTCACGGTCAGTTTGGCCACGGAGCCGAGCGGGGATGTAACGGTGAATCTGTCACAAAAAAGTGATACGGTCAATGCCGACCTGACCGTGGACAAGTCCTCGCTGACCTTCACGACCTCGAATTGGATCACGCCGCAAGCGGTGACGGTGAGCGCCGCCGAGGACAGCGATACCTTGGCGGACAGCACGACTTACATACTGAGCGCTACGGGAGGTGGCTATGACTCCATCACCGGCAATGTGACGGTAACGGCAACGGATAACGACGCGGCCAATCTGACCCTCTCTTCCACCAGCGTCAACGTGGACGAAGGCGAGAGCGATACTTTCGATGTGCGCTTGGCGACGCCGCCGACCGGAGATGTCACGGTGACTTTGTCACAAAGAGCCCCGGTCAACTCCGATGTGACCTTGAATCAATCCTCGCTGACCTTTACGACCTCGAATTGGAGTGTTGCGCAAAGGGTGACAGTGATGGCTGCCGATGACGACGATGGGACGGCGGATAGCGCGACCATCGATTTGAGCGCATCGGGCGGAGGCTACGATAACGTCACCCGGAGCGTGGGGGTGACGGTAACGGATGACGATGGGGCGGATCTGACACTCTCCTCGACCGATATCAGCGTCCCCGAGGGCGGAGTCAGCAACCTCACGGTGAGGCTATCGACGCGGCCGAGCGCGAACGTGAAGGTGAAGTTAACGCAAAGCGGCACCGCCAACCCTGACGTATCCTTCGACACCGACTTAAGCAACGGCAGCCAAGGCAACCAGGACGAGTTGACCTTCACGGCCTCGAATTGGGATCAAAGCCAGACGGTGGCGATCATCGCCTCCCAGGATGTCGATGCCGAAAACGACAGCGCGATGCTTCTCCTGACCGCATCGGGCGGCAATTACGCATCGGTCACCAAGAGCGTAAAGGTGACGGTGACGGATGACGATAAGGATATCCTGACGATTTCTTCCAGAAGTATCGACGTGGGCGAAGGATCGAACAATACCTTCACCGTGAAATTGGCAACCCAGCCGACCTCGAATGTGACGGTGACCGTATCCCAAGGCGGAACGGGCAATCTCGATGTGTCCTTCGACACCGACGAGAACCAAGCCGGCAACCAAGACACCCTGAATTTCACGACCTCGAACTGGGATCAAGTTCAAACGGTCAAGGTAAGAGCCAGCGAAGACGACGATGCGATCACCGATAGCGCCAGGCTCGTTTTGGAGACCTCGGGAGGCAGCTACGACTCCGCCATCCGAGACGTGATCGTGACAGTAAGGGTGACGGAAAACGATATGGTAGGCCTGACGCTATCGCCGGTTGCCAGTTTGGGTTTGACCGAGGGTGGAAACGGCACCTTCACGGTGCGATTGGCGACGCAACCGAGCGCCGATGTGACGGTGACCGTGAGCCAAAGCGGCACGACCAACAGCGATGTGAATTTCGATACCGACGGGAACAGCGCCGGCGATCAAGACACCCTGACATTCACGACCTCGAACTGGAACGTGGCTCGGGCGGTGGTAGTGAGGGCATCCGAGGACGCCGATACCGCGAACGATAGCGCAACCCTTGGACTGACCGCATCGGGGGCGGATTACGGCTCCGTCACCGGAAGCATAACGGTGACGGTGACCGATAACGACACTGCGAACCTGACGGTTTCCTCCTCCGACATCAACATGAACGAAGGCGCAAGCGCCAACTTCACTGTGCAGTTGGCGACGTTGCCCACCGGTAATGTGACGGTGACGGTGGCCCAAGGCGACCCGGCCAACTCCGACGTGACCATCGACACCGACACCGATGTCAACGGTAATCAAAACACCCTGACATTCACGACCTCGAACTGGAATCAAGCCCAACCCGTGATGGTAAGAGCGGCCGATGACGACGATGCGATCGAAGACAAAGCGACTCTCACGGTGAGCGCTTCGGGCGGGGGTTACGGCTCCGCCGCCGATGTCGCCATATCGGTCAAGGTCTCGGATGGCGATACGAGAGGATTGAGCATCGCTCAGGCGAGCGATCCCTTGGCCGTCGATGAAGGCGGCAATGCCACCTTCACGGTGAAATTGGATACCCGACCGAGCGCCAATGTAGGAGTGGTGATATCCCAAAGCGGCACGCCCAACACCGACATATCCATCGACACCGACACGAGCAGAAACGGCAATCAGGGTACGCTGACCTTCACGACCTCGAATTGGAACCAAGCCCGAACGGTGACGGTGATAGCCGCCGATGACCACGATTCCTTCGAGGACAGCGCGAACATCCAACTATTCGCATCGGGAGCGGACTATGACTCCGTCACCGATAGCCTGAGGGTGGTAGTAACGGATGACGACACTGCGGGACTGACGCTCCCGACGAATGACATTGCGATTGGCGAGGGAAGCACCGCCACCTTCGATGTGAAGTTGTCGACGCAGCCGAGCGCCAACGTGACGGTCACGCTGACCCAGCCGAGCAACACGGACATCAAGCTGGATACCGACACCACCACGACCGGCGAACAGAACACCCTCACCTTCACGACTTCCAATTGGAATGCGACCCAAGCGGTCACGATCAATGCGGCCGAGGACGCCGATGCCGACGACGAGACCGCAACCATCTCCGTTTCGGCTTCGGGCGGCGGCTATGTCAATGTAGGAGGGACGGTCGGGATCGACTTGATGGACGACGATGCGGGGACCTTGACCCTCCCGTCGAGCGCCGTTGCGCTCACCGAAGGCAACACCGCCACTTTCGACGTGCGACTGTCCGCGCAACCGACCGCTAGCGTGACGGTCACGCTGGCCCAGCCGAGCAACACCGACGTCAAAGTGGATACCGACACCACCGCGACCGGCGAACAGAACACCCTCACCTTCACGACATCCGATTGGAACACGGCGCAAACGGTCACGTTGAGCGCAGCGGAAGACAACGATACCGACGACGAAAGCACGAGCATCTCGGTATCGGCATCGGGCGGCGGCTATGGCGAAGCCACCGGTACGGTGAGCGTCGACGTGACGGACGATGACGTAGGCACCTTGACCCTCCCCTCGAGCGCCGTTGCGCTTACCGAAGGCAACACCGCCACCTTCGACGTGCAGTTGTCGGCGCAACCGACCG
>JFBG01000027.1 GCA_000583135.1 Thioalkalivibrio sp. HK1 | reverse complement strand
TGAGTTAATTAAATATTTAATCAGATTGACAGGTTTAGGATTGGAAAAGACAACGCCGAGATCATTCAACTCTTCGGTGCCTTGGCTGTTGAGTATATTTTGGACTATTGAATAAAGAATTTTTCTCTGTCCTTGTTCAATAATCTGACCGATGAAATGTTTGTTGTTGGGTTGCTTGAGTAGAACATACTCTCCTTTGTCAATCTTGTTTTGAATATCGTCAATCTGATCTTTGGTTTTATACTCTGAAAGTTCCTCATAATAGCAACGTCTCTCGATGCCTTTTTTATATCTACCGAAAGCCTTTCTGATGACATCGTTATCTACTCGTAGTTGCTTCCCGTCGATTTCCATTATCTTTCCCCGAGATGATTCATCTCCATAAAATTTCATTTTCTTGTCTTTTTTGTACAAGAGAACAAAATCATGCCCTGTGACCACGTCGCCTGCATTTCCACCGCCGCTTGCTCTTTGCCAGATGATATTCGATACAAAATTATCTTCACCAAATATCTCGTCACAAAGAATTTTGAGATTCGCCTGCTCATTATCGTCGATGGAGATGAAGATCACCCCGTCATCGGTCAACAATTCGCGGGCCAGTTTGAGGCGCGGATACATCATCGCCAGCCAGCCGGCGTGAAAGCGACCTCGAAGGCCGTCTTTGAGTTCGCTGATCTGCCGCACCCCGTCTTCGTCCAAAACCCCGATATCTTTGAGATATTCCTGCTGATTCCGACTGAAATCATCCTGATAGGTGAAATCGTCGTTTCCGGTGTTATAGGGAGGGTCGATATAGATCATCTTGATTCGTTCGCGATAGGATTTTTGCAGCATCCTCAATACATCGAGATTATCCCCCTCGATGAAGATATTTCCGGTTTCGTTGAAATCGCTATCGATGCCGTTTTCCGGGATCAGCGTCTTGTCGGAAGGGATTTGCGTTTGGAGCCGGGCTCGACGCTTTCCGGGAAATTGCAATTCATAGCGGTTTTCGTCATCGAAGACATCGATATGTTCTTTCAAATCGTCAAGGAATTCTCCTTTCAAACCATAAACGATATAGGGCTTCCCATCCTCCCCGATCCGCTCATTCTCGGTCAGGGCATCGGGGAAACACTCCCGGAGGCGAAGAAGAATTGCTTGCCATGAGGATTTTCGTAAATTCATCGGATAACTCCTGATTCTTCGAACCATCGCATCAGTCCGCGATATCCGTCGACGACCTTGAACCGAATTCGATCGGCATGAATGCCTTCGAAATATCGTTCCATGAAGCGAATTCGATATTTTTCCGTAGGATAGATCAAATCATCCTCGATGACAGTCGGCTTCGCCTCGGCGACGAAGTAGAAATTCGAGTCATCGCTCCGGCTATTTCTCACCACGAAAGCGAAATCGGGATTGATGCCTTTGGGGTGCAAGGGGGCGGGGATGTTGATCGTTCGAGGGATTTTGGCGAAGACGACGATATCTTGATTTTTCAACGCCTCGGTCGATATTCTTTTTTCGGGATCGATGCTGTCATAAGGAGCGATCCCCTCCCATAGATTATTATCTTGATGTTCGAAGGTGAGTCTTTTCAGGTCGATATAGTCCTTGGCATCGAATTGTCGATCGCTCAGCGTGATCGAACTCCAAGCATCGCGCAAATCATCCAACGAGTGGTAGCGGATATTATCGACGATGCTGGCGAAGATCACTTCCTTGATCGCTTCTTTCACCTCTTCGATCGCAAGCCAAGGATTGCTGCATATCCTTTGCCAGCAATCGGGATCGATTCCTTCGAGGATTTCGATCACCCGATTGCGGGGCAGTTCGGTTTTTTCCGACACTCGATTCAGAAATTCCCTCGTACTCATGGAGGCCATGAGCGGGCTTTTCGGTTGCGTCGATATTTCTTCCGCTTCGCTTTTTTCGATGGCATCATCGCCGAGCCGAATGGAATCCATTTTGATGTGAACGCTCGGGGGTTCGATTCGATCCTTGATCCGATCGACACTCGTTCTGGCGTTTTCGATGAAATCGTCGGAATATTTGATTTCGTAGATGACTTTGCGGTGCAGCATCCTCCAAAGTTCTTTGAACTTTTCATAATGCATCGCACTTGCTTTGTATTTTCTGGATTTCGAATCTTCTTTTCTCGAATCCTCGGCCCGAGGCGGTTCGCAAAGGTGAACGGGAAGATTTTTTTCGCGGATCAATTTATCGAGGGCAAGATCGAATCTCTCGAGAACTCCTTCCATGCCTTGGTAACTGACCAAAATATCGTTTTCGTCGATGCATCCGGCCTCATAAAGGGCATCGGCCACTTTGCGACCTTGGTTGCGGTTGATCCCGTAGATAGCGCATAGATCTTCGATGCGAATTTCGAAGGTCATCTTTTGGGAACAACGGCGCTCGCCGAATTCCTTTTGCAATCTGTCGATGAAGTCGCCGTTGCCCAAGGTGAAAATATGCAATCGATTGATCGAGGAGAATTCCGATCCGATGCTATCTCTATCCTGACGCTCCAGATTCTCATCGACGCAGATACGCAAACCTCGTCCGACTTCCTGCACCAGACTCGTTTGAGAGTATCCGGTTCTGAGTTTGCAGATCTGAAATACATTCGGATTGTCCCAACCCTCTCGCAAGGCGGAATGGGCGAAGATGAAACGCAGTTTGTTATTCGGATCCAATACTCTTTCTTTATCGCGCAAGATCAACTCGTTGATTTCTTGCTGCAGTTTTCTTTCGTCGTCGCTTTGACCATCCCCTTTTCCGTCATCGAGTTTTTTATTCGAAGTTTTCGATTGAGAAAAATAACCGCCATGAACCTCGGCCGCCGTCCATCGTTCGAGATAGATGCGCCAAGGATCCGCCGGATCGAGTCTTTCGATATGCCGATTTCGGCGATCATCGTAGATTCTTTCGAAGGATTCTTGAAGCCAACCCCGGCTATCGGCGCTGTCGCCATCTCGATAATCTTTGACGCGATCGATGAAAAACAAGGAAAGACATTTAATCCTTCGCCGAAACAGTTCGCGTTCTTTCTCCAAATGTCGATCGATCGTATCTCTAAGCATGATCTCATCGACCAGCCGATCGTTCGTCTCTATCGTTCCGCTATATTCCCCCAAGCCAAGACGGCTTCCATTCGAAAGTTCGATCGATCCCTTCGCGCCATCTATCTTGACGACTCTCAAATCGCGATATTCCGGGTTGCGGGTGGAACGGTATAGTTTTCCGGGTTTGCCCTCGTCCTCTGCATTGTCGATGGCGATCGTTTTCGGTTTTCCATCGATATCGATCGCATCCAATATCGCCTTCGTCCCCGATAGGCAGGTCAGCCCCAAAAAAGCGTTCTGGGTTCGATCGGTTCGATAATCGGCCACCGAGATCCCCTTGACCAGATTTTGATCGAAGGCATCCCAAGAATCGAGGGTATAAACGAGGTTTTCGATTTGACCGGCTTTGAATGTTGCGGAATAACGAAGCATGAGGGTCGCCTTGAAATCGGATAACCGTTCCAAGGTCTTTTTTCCTTCCACTCGCTGCGGTTCGTCGATGATGACCACCGGATGTTTAGAGGCGATGGCTTCCATCGGGGTTTCGGCGTGGTCGGCATAGAAACCCTCGATATTGCGATTGAGGTTTTTGTTATAGGAATTGAAGGCATGGTTGGTCATGATCAACACCGTCGGGGCCTGGCTGAGGATGAAATCCATCACTTCCGTCGGTGCCCCGGATCGTCCTTTGGCGCTTTTCTTGGGCTTTATTTCGAGCACTTTGACCTGCTGTCGGTAGATCTGCCGAAAATATTCGGCGGTGGTCTCGAATGATTTTTTGATGCCCTCTTTGATGGCGATCGAGGGGACGATGATGACGAAGGCGGTCAAACCATACTCTCGGTGGAGCTCGAAGATCGTATTGATGAAGGTGAAGGTCTTTCCCGTGCCGGTTTCCATCTGTGTATCGAGTACGAGGCGACCATGGTCGAGGCGAAGCTCTTTTTGACGGATACGGTTGCGCTTTTGCACGGTTGTCAAATTATCTTGCAACCGATGACGGTGGGCCAAGAGGAAATCGAAGGAGTAAGGCGAAGGGCTAGGCGATGAGTTTGCATCCATCGGTTGCAAGGGATGCAATCGATTGACCGGGGTGCGTTGGAATCGACCGATATCGATGCCTTTCAAGATATCGACGACGGCCCGAACCGCCTCTTGCTGAAAAGACTGTTGTTTATAACGAAAGCGAGGAGTCGGCATATCGGTAAAAAGGTTTTGGATGAGGTTTTATCTGGCGGCGGTTTCAAAGGCCGAGCGAAGATATGAGGGTAGAATGCTTTTCATTCGGCAACATTTCGATGACATGACAAGATGATAGGACAGGGGGCGGATGATGCGCTATCGGATCGATGAGGAGACTTCGCTGATTGCGGAGGCCTCCATCACTTACGATTTCATCTTTTTCAGTGCGATGTTCGGCATCTTGGTCGGCATCGTCATGGCTTGGGCGGCGTGGCATGGCAAGCGAAGGCAGTGGTGGCTGTTCACGTGGTCCGCAGGGCTGGTGTTGGCGAGCATGGCGACCATCGTTTTTCTTTGACGACGCTCGTTTTTTCCTCGTTTTTTTTCCATCGACGGGCAGATTTTTCGCGCTATTTTAGCCTTCGAAAGCCTCGAAGCGGATCAAGCGGCTCGTCGCTTTCGGCTCGAAGATCGAGTTCTAAGGATCGATATCGACCCCGATCGGGCAATGGTCCGAGCCCATGACATCGGGCCAGATGAAGGCCTCTCGCACCGCCGACATCGCCTTCGGCGAGGCGAGAACGTAGTCGATCCGCCAGCCGACATTGCGCGCTCGGGCACCGGAGCGTTGCGCCCACCAGCTATAGTGGCCGGGGGCGTCCGGGTGACGGGCGCGGAAGGTATCGACCCAACCGGCTTCGAGCCACCGGTCGATCTCCGCTCGCTCTTCGGGCAAGAAGCCGCTGGTCTTGCGGTTGGCATCGGGGCGGGCGAGGTCGATTTCGCGATGGGCGGTGTTGAAATCCCCGATCACGAAGACGAGATGGCGCTTGCGTAGTCGTTGGGCGCGATCGAAGACCGCACGGTAGAAGTCGAGTTTATAGGGAACGCGTCCGTTATCCCGATCCTTGCCGCTGCCGTTGGGAAAATAGGCGTTGATCACCGCAATGCGCCCGAAAAGGGCGAGTTGGTAGCGACCCTCGATATCGAATCGCTCCTCGCCCAAGGCGCTTTCCACACGATCCGCTTTTTCCCTCGAATAAAGGCCGACCCCGCTGTACCCGCCGCGCTTGCCCGCCACGAAATGCGTATGCCAATGGGCCGGGGATCGCACCGCTTCGGGGATCTGCGCTTCGAACGCCCGCACCTCCTGGATGCCGAAGACATCGGCTTTCGATGCGCCCAAGGCATCGAGAAAACCCTTGCCGGCGCAGGCTCTGATTCCGTTGACATTCCAGCTGACGATGCGCATATCAAGGCCGCTCCCGTTGATGCCCCTGTCTTTTCGATCTCATCGCTTCGATCTCGTTTCTTCGATGCGGCAAGGATCGAAAGCGGGGGGCGGGGGTGATAATAAGCCATTGTGCGATATCCTCGTCGCTCGATGATCCTCGAAGTGGGCGGCTTCCAAAGCACCCTCGATCTTCGATGCCGAATATCGAATCCGGCGCGCATCCGTGGGCGCGGATATGAGGGGGATGCGGTGAGGCGACGCCGACATTCGATCTCGGGTGCCTAAGAGCGTTTTTCGTTTCTCTTCCTAAAACTTGCAAGGAGAGGGGGCCAAGATTTTGAACAACGACGAGAATGCCGCTTGGATCGAGCGCGATCAGGGTCATCTGATCCATCCCTTGCACAACCCGAAGCAGCATGTCGACGCTCGGGTGTGGGTGAAGGGCGAAGGGGCGATGCTTCATGACGCCAACGGGGATGTCTTTATCGACGGTCTGGCGGGGTTGTGGAACAACACCTGCGGCAACGGGCGCAAGGAGCTGGCCGATGCCGCAAGCCGTCAAATGCACTCGCTGGGTTATGCCTCGGGCTATGCCGGCAGTTCCAATCCCAATGCCATCGAACTTGCGGAGCGCCTGGCTCGGATCACCTATCCCAAGATCAATCGTTTTTTCTTCACCTCCGGGGGTGGGGAGTCCACCGATAGCAATATCAAAATGGCTCGCCACTATTGGAAAGCGCGGGGGCGGCCGGACAAGACCCGCATCATCTCTCGGGTGCTCGGCTATCACGGCGTGACCTTGGCGGCGATGAGCGCAACGGGGATATCGACCTACTGGCCGATGTTCGAGCCTCGGGTTCCGGGCTTTTCCCATATCCCCTCGCCTTATCCCTATCGTTATCAGGCGCCGCCGGGGACGAGCCCGGGGGTGGCCGCCGCCGACGAGCTGGAAAAGAGGATCTTGGAGGAGGGCGCCGAGAATGTCGCGATGTTCATCGCCGAACCGGTACAAGGCGCAGGCGGGGTGATCCCCCCGCCGGACGATTATTTTCCGCGTATCCGCGAAATCTGCGACCGCCACGAAGTATTGCTATGCGCGGACGAGGTGATCACCGGTTTCGGTCGCACCGGACGCTGGTTCGGGTTGGAGCATTGGGGGGTGCAGCCGGACTTGATACAGTACGCCAAGGCCATCACCTCCGGTTATTTCCCGCTCGGCGGTATCGGGATCAGCGACGAGATCGCCGAGGTCATCGAGGGCGGCGGCAAGCCGTGGATGCATGCCTACACCTACAGCGCGCATCCGGTGGGGTGTGCGGTGGCGTTGGCGACCCTCGATATCATGGAGAACGAGGATTTCCCGACCCAAGCGGCGCGCAAGGGCGAGCGCTTGCTCACCGGTTTGCGCGATGCGCTCGAAAGTCATCCCAATGTCGGGGATATCCGCGGGCTCGGATTGATGTGCGCGGTGGAGGTGGTCAAAGACCGCGCGACCAAGGAGCCCTTCACCGCCGAGGACGGGGTCGGTCCTCGCCTCCTCAAGGCACTGATCAAGCGCCGATTGTTCACCCGACTCAAAGGCGAGGATACGATTTGCCTCGCCCCGCCGATCATCGTTCCCGATGCGATCATCGACGATATCGTCGATATCGTGCGCTCGGGTGTGAAAGATGTTTTCGGCTGACGATGAGGCAAGAGGGTCTTTATTCGGGATTGATCCGGTGCGAGCGAGGGCTTCATCCTGTCGGGCGGTGCGCGGGGTGCCAAAGGGCGCCCTGCCCACCGCATCCGCCGCATCGCCGCCGCCGAGCGGGTCGGATAGGAAATAAGGAAAGTTGCAAACGATGAGCGAAAGCCCCCGAGAAGGCGGTAGCGGTTGCCGTTTGGCGGTCGATATCGGCGGCACTTTCACCGATGTGGTGCTCGAACATCCCTCGGGTTCGGCCACGGCCAAGGTGTTGACCACGCACTTCGCTCCGGATGACGGGGTGATGGTCGGGGTGGATGAGGTTTTGGAACGGGCAAGATGCGATGCGAGCGATGTCTCCTTGTCGATCCACGGCACCACGCTGGCCACCAACGCCATCATCGAGCGCAAGGGGGCGAAGACCGCCCTCATCACCACCTCGGGGTTCCGGGACGTGCTCGATATCGGCTACGAAAGCCGCCACGATCAATATGACATCATGATCGAAAAGCCGCCGGCGTTGGTGCCGCGCGAGCTGCGCTTTACGGTCCCGGAGCGGGTCGATGTCCGAGGGCAGGTGATCGAGCCTCTCGACGAATCCGAGGTAGCCGCTCTCGCCCGAGGGTTGGCGGCGCTCGAAGTCGAGAGCGTCGGGATCGGCTTTTTGCATAGCTACGCCAATCCCGACCACGAACGAAAAGCCAAGGCGATCATCGCCCACTGCCTGCCCGGGGTATCCATCACCCTATCGTGCGAAGTGTGTCCCGAGGTGCGCGAGTACGAGCGTTTTTGCACCACCGTCGCCAATGCCTATATCCAACCCTTGATGGCGGGTTATCTCGAGCGATTGGGGCGAAGGCTCGTCGAACGCGGGTTCACATGTCCGCTGTTGCTGATGACCTCCGGCGGGGGGCTGACCGGACTCGATACCGCGATGCGTTTTCCCATCCGCCTCGTCGAATCCGGCCCCGCCGGCGGGGCCATCCTCGCCGCCGGTATCGCGCGGGAGCTGGGATTCGAAAAGGCCCTTTCCTTCGATATGGGGGGCACCACCGCCAAAATCTGCCTGATCGACGATTTCGTTCCCGGCACCGCTCGAGAATTCGAGGTGGACCGCCGCGCTCGCTTCATGAAGGGCAGCGGGTTGCCCTTGCGGATTCCGGTGATCGAGATGGTCGAGATCGGCGCCGGCGGAGGTTCGATCGCCGGGGTCGATCGCATGGGTCGGATATCGGTCGGACCCGAAAGCGCAGGCTCCGAACCCGGTCCGGCGGCTTATGGACGAGGCGGGACGAAGCCGACCGTCACCGATGCCGATATCCTGCTCGGGAGGATCGACCCCTCGCGCTTTGCCGCAGGCTCGATCCCTTTGGATAGGGCGGCGGCGAGCCGGGCGATTGCCGATGCCGTTGCCGCACCGTTGGGGATCGACGAGAGGATGGCGGCCTTCGGAATCGCCGAAATGGTCGACGAGACGATGGCCAACGCCGCCCGGGTGCATGCGGTGGAGCAGGGGAAAAACGCCGCCGAGCATGCGATCATCGCCTTCGGCGGCGCCGCTCCTTTGCATGCCGGCCGCCTTGTCGACAAACTCGGGATCGAGACCTTGGTGATTCCGGCGCAGGCGGGGGTGGGTTCGGCGGTGGGTTTCCTGCGCGCACCGATCGCCTACGAGGTGGTGCGAAGCCGCAATATGCGCTTGCGCGATTTCGATGCCTGCCTCATCGACGCATTGCTCGCCGAGATGGCCGAGGAGGCCTTGGCGGTGGTGCGCCGGGCGGCCCCCGAAGCCGAGATCCGACAAAGCCGCGGAGCGTTCATGCGCTATGTCGGTCAAGGGCATGAAATCTTCGTCCCCCTGCCGGTGCGAGGGCTCGATGTCGGGGATCGCTCGTCCTTGCGCGCAGCCTTCGATCAAGCATACAAGCGCTTGTATCGCCGCACCCTGCCCGAGGCCGAGATCGAGGTATTGACTTTTACCTTGAGCGTCTCGACGGTCTCGAACCATTGCGACTCATCGACCTCGTTATCGCAAGAAGCCGATGCCGATGCCGGATTCGATGCGAACGAGCAGGCACAGCCCGCTTGCAAGCCGCCCCCGCCTCCGCTCGACCATCTCGAAGTGCCGGATCTCGAAAGCGGCTCGAGTCTTAGGGTGCCGCTTTGGCGGCGAGAGGACCTTGCCCCGGGCACCGGTCTCGATGGCCCGGCGATCGTCTGCGAGGACGAGACCTCCACCTTCGTCGCTGCGCATTTTCGCCTGCAAGTAACGCCCCGTCGCCATTTGTTGATTCGAAGGATTCGATAGCCGAGCCCAGCCGAGCCTCCACGGCGGGCCTCACTTACGATACCCCGCTCGGCGCTCGGTGTTCGAGCATCGCTTCGAGCCGTTCGAGATCCTCGGGGTTGTTGATATTGGCAAAGCCCCTTGGTCGATCCGAAAAATCCACCGATAAGGTGTGGCGGGTTGCATACCAACGATCGATCTTGCGCCCGCCTTGGGTTAGGAAGGCGAGCAGATCGGGCAAGAGAGGGCGGGTCAGCAAGGCGAAGGTCGGTTGCAGGCGCTTGCCGTCATGGGCCACGGCGATCTCCGCTTTTTCACGCTCCAAGGCCGCATGAAGCCTAGGTCCCAAGGTCTCGTCCAGCAAGGGCGCATCGCAAGGAACGGTCAGCACCAAGGGGGTGGTCGAGGCCTCGAGCCCGCTTGCCATCCCCGCCAGCGGTCCGGCGAAGGCGATCGCTTCGGCCGATCCTTCGTCTTTCTCGCCTTCGATCACTGGATCCATGATCACCGGACAGTTGCCGATCGCCCGATATCGATCGAGATGGCGGTTGGCGTTGATGATGACCCTCGCCGCTTGGTTTTCGAGCGCCCGCAAGGTATGGGCGATCATCGGCTTCCCGACCAAGGGGATCAGCCCCTTGTCCTTGCCTCCCATGCGCCGAGCGCGCCCGCCGGCGAGCACGAGCGCGGTGATGCGATCCTTCGGATAGGTTGAAACGCTCATGATTGTCAAAAGATCCTCATGATCCTCGCCGGTTATCGAAGCCTGCTTACGATTCGAAGCGGTGACGAGGCTTTGTATCGGATCGACGATGATAAAGGGATCTTTCGAAAAGCGATCGGTGAGGATCGGATCGAAGATGGCTCTGATGCGGATCCTCCGAAGTGCAAATCAATGATGATCCATGGATGATCCATGCTTGCCAAGCGCCGAGTAAGTGGTAGCATTCGGGCTTGTGATCTCGGCGGTGACGAGGCACGGCGGCGCTCGGAACGAATCCGGCATCGCCGCGCCCTTTTTTCGGGTACCTAAGCGATTGCCATCGGAGTGAACCGAACGATGTTGCCCGTACGTGATTTGGATTCGATGATCGCGCACTTGAGCGTCTCGGTGCGCACGGGAAAGTACACGGTCGTTTCTCTCGATGCCGGCACCGCCCCCTCGATCGGCGACGGGGTCGAGGCGGTGGTGCACGAGCGGCAGGGGGATACGGTCGTGGCCACGACGCAGCGAGCCGAGCGCGAGGGCTGGATCGGTGATTTCATCGCCTCGTGGCTGACCATCGATGTGCATTCGGCGCTCGATTCGGTCGGACTCACGGCGGCCATCTCCACCGCCCTCGCCGAGGAAAATATCCCTTGCAATGTGCTCGCCGCTTTCTACCACGACCATCTTCTGATCCCGGCGCAGTGCGAGGAGCGGGCCGTTGCCATCCTCGACGGTCTGCGAAAGCAGGCCGCGCATGCATCCAAAGATGCCAATCGATCGCTTTGGGAAGGAGATCTCCTTGCGGATATCTGAACGATTCGGATATCCGGGCGATCATAAAAAGAGAAGGGGCGATGAACGAAGAGACCTTCAACTTACAAACTCGTAAATTTCTCAAGAAAGTCGGGGTCGGCTCGCAGCGCGAAATCGAACAGGCGGTGCGCAAAGCCATCGCCGATGGAAGCCTTGCGGGGGACGCCAAGATCCGGGCCAAGGTGGTTTTGAAGTTGCCGGAGTTGGGAGTCGAACTCGAAATCGAGGATGATATCGCCTTGGAGTGAGCGCTCGCTACCAAGCGATCCTCATCGACGATCGCTCCCGATCATCGATGATGCCGTCATCCACAAAGACGACGAGGCGCCATCGACGGGCGGGTGCCTTCGGGCGATCCGAATCGACGATCCGACATTACTCCCCTTTCGAAGGAGGGCGAACATGGATGCGATAAGGGCGGTTTCCGACAGTCGCTTTTCCCGGCAGGAGTGGCAGGTTCGCTGCGATCTCGCCGCCTGCTACCGCGCCTTCGTCAAGTTCGGATGGACGGATCTGATCTATACCCATATCTCCGCCCGTCACCCGAGCATCGACGATCGCTACTACATCAATCCTTATGGCCTGCTCTTCGACGAGATCACCGCATCGAATCTGATCGAGGTGGATTTCGAGGGCAATGTGGTCCAAGGCGACTACCCCCTCAACGATGCCGGGCATGCGATCCACAGCACCATCTTGCAACATCGCCCCGATCTCAACTGGATATTGCATACCCATACCCGGGCCGGTATGGCCGTTTCGTGCATGCGAGAGGGGCTGTTGCCGATCACCCAGCAGGCGATGCTCTTCGACGGTCATCTTGCCTATCACGAATACGACCTGCAAACATCGGGACCCGAAGAGTGCGAGCGCTTGGTGGCGGACTTGGGCACTCATAACATGATGATCCTTCATAACCACGGCCTGCTCAGTTGCGCTGCCGGGGTGGCACGGGCCTTCACCATGCTCTACAACCTCGAAAATGCCTGCAAGGTGCAGGTGGACGTGCTTTCTTCGAGGGCGGAGATCATTCATCCTCGTCCCGAGGCGGTCGAAAGGCTCGCCCAGTACGGCTCCCCGTCCGGAAGCGAGCCTTGTCAATTGGAGTGGGAGGCGGTGCTCAGGATGCTCGATCGCGAGGATCCCTCGTATCGTCATTAGATGGTCGAGATTTCACTCATCGAGCGCGCTTACATGTGTCGGATCCGGCCTTCGATGATCGCAAGGCTATGATCGATAAGGGTTTTTCAGCAAGGAGCGGGATCAAGTGGGATATGAATTGGACAATCTGATCCTCGATTGCAGGCGCTCGTTTCGCAAGGAAAAGGCCTTGGCCGCCCGGGAGAGGATGCGCCGTTATTGTATCCGGGCCTGTATCGATGGCGATTTCGTCGCCCGATGGTTCGGCCCCGGACCCGAAAACGACTCCCCTCGCCGGCTGATTTACGAAGATCCGGACTTCGGTTTTTGCATCGTGTCCCACTGCCGCAAGGACCCCGGGCGCTCTCCTCCTCACGATCACGGATCGAGCTGGGCCATCTACGCCCAAGTCGAAGGCCATACCGATATGACGCATTGGCGCGTGGTCGAATCGGCGAAGAACGATGAGCCCTCGGGCGCTCGAAAGAAGGTCGAGGTCGCATCGCAATCCCGGTTGCAGCCGGGGGATGCCTTTCTCTATAACGAGGGGGATATTCATTCCCCGAGCTTCGACGGTCCGTCGAAGTTTCTGCGCATCGAAGGGCGAAATCTCTTCGGCCGACCGCGCAACGAATTCGAGGCGGTCGATCCCGAAGACCAAGAATCTTGACAATGCCGCTGCAAGCCCTCACCGGGCCGGCGGCGATCGACGAGGACGAGCGATGGAATCCGACGGCATGATCTCTCCTGCGGCGGGAACCTCTCCGGCGGGAATATCGGGCGCGGCCAAGCACGAATCCGGACCCTTGAATCCGAAGACCGGCTTCGATTGGGCCGATCCCTTGCATCTTGCCGACGCCCTTGCCGACGAGGAGCGCATGGTGCGGGAAAGCGCTCATGAATATGCGCAAAGAGCCCTCGCCCCTCGGATCGTCGAAGCCCATCGGAAGGAATATTTCGATCCGGCGATCCTGCGCGAGATGGGGGAGCTCGGATTGCTCGGTTCCACCATCGACGGCTATGGCTGCGCCGGGATCGGCTATGTCGGCTATGGCTTGGTCGCAAGGGAGATCGAGCGCGTCGACTCCGGCTATCGATCGGCGATGAGCGTGCAATCGAGCCTCGTCATGCACCCCATCCATGCCTTCGGCAGCGAGTCGCAGCGCGAGAAATATCTGCCCCGCTTGGCGAAAGGCGAACTCATCGGTTGCTTCGGGCTCACCGAGCCCGATGCGGGTTCGGATCCGGGTTCGATGCGCACGCGGGCTCGTCGTGTCGAAGGAGGGTTCAGGCTTTCGGGCACCAAAACCTGGATCAGCCTTGCCCCCATCGCCGATATCATGGTGGTGTGGGCGAAGAACGACGAGGATGAGATTCGCGGCTACATTCTCGAACGAGGGATGGAGGGTCTTCGAACCCCGACCATCGAGGGCAAGTTCTCCTTGCGATCGTCGATCACCGGTCAGATAGTGATGGACGATGTCTTCGTTCCCGCCGATGCCGAGTTGCAAGGGGTTCGAGGCCTGAAAGGTCCGTTCAGCTGTTTGACCCGCGCCCGCTACGGAATCGCATGGGGCGCGCTGGGGGCCGCGGAATTTTGCTGGCATGCGGCGCGCAGCTATACCTTGGAACGCAGGCAGTTCGATCGGCCCTTGGCCGCCAATCAGCTGATACAGAAAAAACTCGCCGATATGCAAACCGAAATCGCGATCGGTCTTTCCGCCTGCTTGCGCTTGGGACGCCTTTTCGACGAGGGGCGCGCCCCGCACGAGGCGGTTTCGATGCTCAAACGCAACAGCGCGGGCAAGGCCTTGGAGGTCGCCCGCCTCGCTCGCGATATGCACGGCGGCAACGGGATCGCCGATGAATACCATGTCATCCGTCATCTGATGAATCTGGAGACGGTCAATACCTACGAGGGCACCCACGATATCCATGCCTTGGTCTTGGGCCGCGCCCAAACCGGGATATCCGCCTTTTGAGTCTTTGGGGGGCGCCGGCGCAAGCGGGGCTTGTCTTGCCAAGAGCGATCATCGATGCGACTTGCCATCGACAAAGCCGAAGCCATTGCCCGATGATGATGGGGGCTTTGCGATTCGAGATAACGATATGCTTGACCCATCCTGCTCGACCGTCTGGCAGCTTGACCATCAGGCCGAGCGACGGACAATGAAATCCGAAAAAAAGCATTCATGAAGGCGGATCGAGAAGCGAAACGCCTGGCCGAAAAATTGTGATAACAAGCCGACCCGACCCGACCACCCTTGCGCGCGGGTCCGAATAAGGAGAAAGGCAGGTGGAGCGCGAGTCGATGGAATTCGATGTCGTGATCGTGGGCGCCGGGCCTTCGGGGCTTGCCACCGCGATCAAGTTGCGCAAGCTCGGCGAGGAGCATGGGAAGGATCTCTCGGTCTGCGTGGTCGAGAAGGGATCCGAGGTCGGGGCCCATATCCTTTCCGGAGCGGTGATCGAGCCGCGATCCTTGGAAGAGCTCTTCCCGGATTTCAAAGAGCGCGGCGCTCCCCTCGAAACCCCCGCAAGCGACGATCGTTTTCTCTTTCTCACCCGAAAACACGCTCTGCGTTTGCCGACTCCCCCGCAGATGCATAATGCGGGCAACTACATCATCAGTTTGGGGAATCTTTGTCGCTGGCTCGGCGAGCAGGCGGAGGCCTTGGAGGCGGCGATCTTCCCCGGATTTTCCGCCGCCGAAGTGCTTTATCACGAGGACGGCTCGGTCAAGGGGGTCGCCACCGGGGATAAGGGCATCGGGCGCAACGGCCAACCGAAGGCGAATTTCGAGGCCGGGGTGGAACTGCATGCGAAGATGACCGTCTTCGCCGAAGGGTGCCGGGGGCATCTCACCAAGGGTCTTTTCCAGCGCTTCGACCTGCGCCAAGGGGTCGATCCCCAAACTTATGGCATCGGCATCAAGGAACTGTGGGAGGTCGATCCCGGTGTGCATCGTCCGGGACGGATCGTCCACAGCGTCGGTTGGCCCTTGGATCGTGGAACTTATGGCGGCTCTTTCCTCTATCACTTTGAAAATCATCAAGTCTCGGTGGGTTTCGTGGTCGGCCTCGATTATCGCAACCCCTATTTGAGCCCCTTCGACGAGTTCCAGCGCTTCAAGACCCATCCGAAGATTCGTCCCGTCTTCGAAGGCGGAAGGCGTATCGCTTACGGGGCCAGGGCGATCAGCGAAGGCGGTATCCAATCCCTCCCCAAGCTCGAATTCCCCGGTGGTTTGTTGGTCGGGGATTGCGCGGGATTCCTCAACGTTCCGAAAATCAAGGGCACCCATACCGCGATGAAATCGGGTATCGCCGCTGCGGAGTCGATCTTCGAGCGGTTGACCCGAGATGCGGGTGCCGATGAGAAGCCTGCGACCTCGGTGGGTTATCGAGCGCGACTTGAAAACAGCTGGCTATGGGACGAACTTCGGCGCGTGCGCAACCTGCGCCCTTCCTTTCGCTGGGGGCTATGGGGAGGGATGCTCTATTCCGCGGTGGATATATGGCTGCTGCGGGGCAAGGCCCCATGGACCTTGCGTCACCCCCACTCCGATCGACAGGCCTTGGGCAAGGCAGCGGATCATCGACGTATCGAATATCCGAAGCCGGACGGGGTGGTCAGCTTCGATCGCAACTCATCGGTCTTCCTTTCGAATACGAACCATGAAGACGATCAACCGGTCCACCTCGTTCTCCAAGACGATGCGGTGCCGATCACCGTCAATCTCGCCGATTACGACGCCCCCGAGCAACGCTATTGTCCGGCCGGGGTCTACGAGATCGAGCATGGTCCTCAAGGGGGCGCGCAACTTCGGATCAACGCCCAGAACTGCGTTCATTGCAAGACCTGCGATATCAAGGATCCGACCGGAAATATCCATTGGGTGGTCCCCGAGGGCGGCGGCGGTCCCAACTATCCCGGGATGTGAACCGGCGCGTGCATCGAGGGCTCGATTGCTATCGTTTTCGGCGCTTTCGCTTTCGTATCGCAAGAGGGGATATTGATATTTTTCGATTTATCCGATCAGGATTTTTTATGTTGAAAAAACGATGCAATCGAAAGGCTCTTTGGATGAGTATCGATCTTCGAAGGAATAATTTTTTGCAATGAGCGTTGCGTTATACAGTGCGAGCCGATAAAAAATCGCAAAGAAATTGCAAAGGGAATTCAATCTAACGATAGAAAGATGATTTCTATCATCCTTCAAATGAAATTTTCGATATATCCATCAGCGACATTGCCGATGACGATCCCAAAAAAATCGAGAGCCATTACACAAAAAAGACAGATTCGTTTTTATTTCTCTTTTATCGAAAAATCCATTCGACAAATCTCTCGGCGTTCTCGGATGTCGAAATATCGAACTCGAAACGCATCGTAGGCGATATTCGCATCGGCCCGGCATAAGCCATACAAAGCCGATCGAGTGTCCGAAAAAAAGAGGGTGAAAAAGCAGTCCGAGGGTGGTTTTCCGTTATACTGATCGGATCGAAAAAACCCCATGATTTGAAAAACAGGCCAAGGTGAAAACCAAGCCTTGCTTTTTAATGAGGATGGCGAAAATGACGACCAGCTACCAAGCCCCTCTACGGGATATTCGTTTCGTGCTCCACGAGCTCTTGGATGCCGAGGCCTCGCTTGCGGCGCTGCCCGGTTTCGAAGAGACCGATCGCGACGTGATCGATCCGGTATTGGACCAGGCGGCGAAGTTCTGCGAGAACGTTTTGGCTCCGCTCAATCACAGCGGGGATCGAGAAGGCTGCAGCTTCATAAACGGCGAGGTGCGCACGCCGCGCGGATTCGTCGACGCCTATCGTTCTTTCGTCGACTCCGGCTGGAACGGCCTTGCCGCCAACCCGGAATTCGGGGGGCAGGGATTGCCGCAAACCGTTGGCGTTTTCGTCGAGGAAATGCTGCAATCCTCGAATATGGCCTTCGCCATCTATGTCGGATTGACCCACGGGGCATTGGTGGCATTGGAGCGCCACGCCGACGAGGATTTGCGTCGGCGCTATCTCCCGAAGCTGATCGAGGGTCGTTGGACGGGGGTGATGTGTTTGACGGAGTCGCATTGCGGCACCGATCTGGGTTTGCTGCGCACCCGCGCCGAGCCGACCCCGGACGGTCGTTATCGGGTGCACGGCACCAAGATCTTCATCACCGGCGGCGAGCACGACTTGAGCGAAAACATCGTCCATTTCGTCCTCGCCCGGTTGCCCGATGCCCCGCCCGGGGTCAAGGGCATCAGCATGTTCTTGGTGCCGAAATATATCGCCACCGCCGAAGGCGACCGGGGCGAGCGCAATGCCGTGCACTGCTCGTCGATCGAGCACAAGATGGGGATCCACGGTGCCAGCACCTGCGTGATGCAATACGAGGGGGCCACCGGCTATCTCATCGGCGAGCCCCACCGCGGTTTGCGGGCGATGTTCTCGATGATGAATTACGAGCGGTTGTTGATCGGGCAGCAGGGCTTGGCCCAAGGCGAGGTCGCCTACCAAAAGGCCGTCGCCTACGCTCGAGATCGCCTGCAAGGGCGCAGCCTCAAGGGGGCGGTCGCCCCCGAATCCCCCGCCGATCCCATCATCGTCCACCCCGATATTCGGCGCATGCTGCTGACCGCTCGGGCTTGGAACGAGGGTTCGAGAGCGCTGATCGGCTGGATCACGCTGCAATCGGATCGCGCAGCGCGTCATCCGGATCCGCAGGTGCGCGAGGCGGCGCAGGATCATGTCGATCTCTTGACGCCGGTGCTCAAGGCCTTCATCACCGATTGCGGTTTCGAGAGCTGCAATCTTTGTCTGCAGGTCCTCGGCGGACACGGTTATATCTCGGAATGGGGGATGGAGCAGTTGGTCCGCGATGCCCGCATCGCGCAGATCTACGAAGGAGCCAACGGCATCCAGGCTCTGGATCTGGTGGGACGCAAACTCCCCATGCACGGGGGGCGGCCGATCCGCTCCTATATCGAATCGGTATCGGACTTCATCGGCGAACGCGGCGGACGGCCCGAGCTGGAGGAGTTCTTGGATCCCTTGGCCGCTGCGCTTTCTCGATTGGAGGAAGCCACCACTTGGTTGCAGGAGGCGGCGAGGGAGGATCCCGACGAGATCGGATCCGCTTCCTACGATTACCTGCGTCTGTTGGGGTTGGTCGCCTTCGCCAAGATATGGGCGGAAAGCGCGGAGATCGCCTTGGCGCGGATCCAAGGGGACAATAGCGGCTTTTATCGCACCAAAATCGCCACCGCTCGCTTCTTCATGCGGCGCTTGCTTCCGACGACCGCCTCGTTGTTGACGAGCATCCGCTCCGGAGCCGATGCGTTGATGGCTTTGGAGGCGGAGGCTTTTTGATCCCGATCCCTTGCCGGAGCGAGGACGGAGTTTCGATGTCGGGGATCGGCTCGCAGCCTTAGGGAACGCTCGCAAGGCTCTAAGCCTTCGTTTTTCGATCGCTTTTTTCGATAATGCTCGGATCGCTTGCTTTGCCTATCCACCCATGGCCCATGTCACCGCATCGACTCGTACCAAGGCACGTCCTGATCGACGGCGTTCGCATCGCTTACGGCGTTCACGGATCGAAGGACGAACGGCGCTCGGTGCCGGTGGTGCTCATCCACGGCACCCCTTCCTCTTCCTATATCTGGCGCAATATCGTCCCCCCTCTCGTCGATGCCGGCCACTTGGTCCATGTCTACGATCTGCTCGGCTATGGTCTTTCCGAGCGCCCGTGGAGTCTCGATGTCGATACCTCGGTTACGGGGCAGGTCCCGATCCTCGAGGGAATGCTGGCGCATTGGGGCTTGGAAAAAGCGCATATCGTCGCCCACGATATCGGCGGCGCCATCGCCCAGCGCTTGGCGGTCTTCACCCCCGAACGCCTTTCCTCGCTGACGCTGATCGATGTCTGTAGTTTCGATAGCTGGCCGTCGAAGCGCACATTGGAGCAGATGCACCAGGGATTGGATCGCTTGGCGAAGAAGCCGGACGCCGATCACCGCGCCCATTTCGGGCAATGGCTGCTTTCGACCGTTGTCGACCGGCAAGGGTTGACGAAAGGGGCGTTTCAGACCTACCTCGATTTCATCTCGGGGCCGGTCGGCCAAGGCAGCCTGTTCCAGCATCAAGTCGCCCATTACGATCCCGAACATACCTTGGAGATATCGGATCGTCTCCACGAATTGGGCGATCTTGCGGTGCAGGTGATATGGGGTCGGGACGATGCTTGGCAAAGGGTCGACTGGGCGCATAAAATTCACGCCGCCATCCCCGGCTCGACACTGCATATCATCGAAGATTGCGGTCATTTCGCGATGGAGGATCGGCCGCAAGCGATCGCCCGGCTTCTCGTCGATTTCATATCCGCCGATTCAGGGGCGCAGCGATAGCGGGCGTTGGATTTTTAGATCCGCGTTTTTATAAAAGAGGAGGAGGGATCGAAACCCTCGTCGCCCTTCGAAAAAGAGATCGATGCCGAGCGTCGACGGAATTCGAAGGGCCTTGGTTTTTCGAAATGTCGGTTTCAAAGTTCCATTTCGAGATTCCATTGCAAAAAAACATCGAAGAAGGAATGCCATGAACCGCAAGCACAATTTCTGTGCCGGACCCTCCACCTTGCCGCTCGAAGTCCTGGAAGAGATGCAAAGCGAGCTCGTCGATTATCAAGGGGCGGGCCTTTCGCTGATCGAGATGAGCCATCGCGCCTTGCAGTACGATGCGGTGCACCGCCAAGCCAAGAGGCTGGCCCTCGAGGTCTGGGAAGTCCCGCCGGAATTCGACGTGCTCTTCATCCAAGGCGGGGCGAGCCTGCAGTTCGCGATGGTTCCGCTGAATTTATTGGGCGCCGGGCAATGCGCAGGTTATGTCGATACCGGATCATGGGCCAAAGGAGCGATGGCCGACGCCCGCACCTGCGGCGATATCTACAGCGCTTGGGATGGTTCGGCGCAAGGCGAGCGCCGCGTCCCGGATGATGCCGAGATCGCGGTGCGCGACGGGACTCGCTATCTTCATATCACTTCCAACGAGACCATCGACGGCATCCGCTTCCCCGAATTCCCGGCGGTGGGGGTTCCCTTGGTGGCGGATATGTCATCGGAGTTGATGGCCCGTCGAATCCCGTGGGAGAGATTCGATATCGTTTACGGCGGGGTGCAGAAGAATCTCGGCCCGGCGGGGATGGCGATGGTTTTCATCCGCAAGGAGGTGGCTTGCGAACCGGCGCGCCCGCTCGCTCGCTATTTGCGTTATGACGTGCATTCGAGCAAGGAATCCCTTTTCAATACCCCGCCGATGTTCGCGATCGCGATGGTCGGCAAGGTGCTGCGGTGGATGCGATCGCAAGGCGGGATAGAGGCCATGGAGCGCAATGCGCAAGTCAAGGCCGATCTTCTCTACAAGGAAATCGACGAGAGCGAGGGCTTTTATTCCTGCCCCGTCGATGCGCGTTGTCGCTCGTTGATGAATGTCGTTTTCCGATTGCCGGATCAAGCACTCGAGGGGCGCTTTCTCGCGGCGGCCGATGAGCGGGGATTGCTCAACCTCAAGGGACATCGCAGCGTCGGGGGATGCCGCGCCAGCCTCTATAACGCGATGCCGCGCGAGGGGGTGGTCGAGTTGGCGGAGTTGATGCGCGATTTCCGCCGCGATCACTGAAAGGCTCGAGGGCATAAGATCGTTCGCGCCGGGGGATATGGCATCTCCCGCCTTCGAATCTCGCCCCTTTTCGGCAACCGACGCGTGTCCTTTCTTCGACCCTTCGAGGGCTACTTGGTGGCGCCGGCGAGCGTGGCCGAGATCGTGGCGCCGCCGAGCGACACCATGACCCCGCTCGAGCGCCGCCGCTGCGCCGATGCGAATCCGCGCAGCTACCTCAATGCGATGCGCGACGCCTTCGACGGGGATGACGACGATATCGATGCCGACGCCGATGTCCAAATCGATCCGGATCCCCGTCGAAGGGCGGCGATCCTCGAGGGCAATCGATGCTTCGTGCAAGGCTATATCGATCGCGGGGATTTCATCCCTCAGCCTCCTTGTCTTTTCATCTACCGCCTTCGACTAGGGAGTCATTCGCAGTACGGAGTGGTGGGGGAGATCGCCCTCGAGTCCTTGAGGCGAGGGCGCATCAAGCGCCACGAACACACCCGCCTTTCCCGAGAAGCGGCGCTCGCCGACTATCTCGACAAGGTGCGTTTCGCCTCCAGCCCCGTCTGCCTCGCCTTTCGCTCCGAGACCGACCATGGATCTGCGATCCGGGCGATGATGGAGGCTCGAACTCATCGAGATCCGCTGATCTCCTTTACCGATCCCGACGGGGTCTCGCACACCATCTGGCGCATCGAGGGGTCGGCGGCGCAGGGTTTGATCCGCGCCTTCGAGCGGGTGCCCGAGGTCTACATCACCGACGGACACCATCGCTGCGCGGCCTTGGAGCGCGCCGCCGGCGGCTTGAAGGGATCGAACGAGGCGCGGCTGTTGGCGGCGCTTTTTCCCGCCGACGCGCTGCGGATCCTTCCCTACCATCGGCTGTTGCGGGATTTGGGTCCTCGTTTCGATACCCGCCCCGACGAACTCCTGCGGCATTTGGCGCAGATCGGCGAGGGTTCGAGCGGGCAGGGCAAGGGCGTTGATACCGCCTCTTCGAATGCGGCGGATCCCCGAGCGCTGCCGGCGAAGCAGGCGCGCCCGAAAAAGCCCAAGGAGTACGCCTTGTTCCTCGACGAACGCTGGTATCGCTTTCGTTTTCCACCCTCGCCGGATCGCCCGCCGATTTCGGGCGATGGCATCGACGGTAGCGAAGACCCCGCCGGGGCGCTCGACGTATCGATCCTGCAACGAGATATCCTCGATCCGATCTTCGAGATCGCGGATCCGCGCTCGGATCCGCGTTTGGGCTATGTCGCGGCCAAACCATCGGAAAAAGCGGGCGAGGGGATGGCCCACTTGGCCGATGCCTGTCGCTCGGGCTGGCGGGCGGCGATCGCCTTGCATGCGGTGACCATCGACGATCTGATCCGGGTGGCCGATGCCGGGGCGGTGATGCCTCCGAAATCGACATGGTTCGATCCCAAACCGCGCTCGGGATTCTTCCTCCACCGCCCGTTGCGAAAGTTGAAGGATTCCGGGGTTTGAACGGTGCTTAGGGGTTCGAACGGGGAAGAAAGCGGGATGCCGGGCCTTGCGATCTCGACGGAGGGCTTTCTTTGGGAAATTATATCGGATAGTGCCGAGAGATATATCTTGACATTTCGATCGAAATAAAGTAAGGGTATAGGAACGGGTACACAAGTGATAACCACGGAGGAAGTAGCCATGAAAAAGATAGCGATGATTGCGATGCTCTTCGGCTTCGTCGGGGCGGTTCACGCTGGCGTGTCCTGTACCGCCGAGGGCTGTCCGAACCCGGATCCCCAAGCGAATTACGATGCGAACGAGGCTCTCGAAGCCTTGGATCGCGTCGAGAAAATGATGACTGCCGATGGCTCGTGCCATCACCCGCTCGGCTGCGGCTACATGAAGCCCGACGTCGAGGAAGAGGGCGGATGGATCGAGACCAAGCCGACCGACGATCCGATCATCACCGCCCAGCCGACCGGCAATGGCGGGTTCATTCCTCCGCCCCAAGCCTTGGGATCGTGCGAGATTGAATGCCGTGACGTGCGCGAAGACGATTACGGCAAGTGCATGAGCGATTGCCAGAACAAAAATAAGGCTTCGGTCGATCAAGAGTTCGTCGATTGGCTGAATCACGTCGCTCCTACGCCCGAGCAAGCCCATGAGTTGTTTGGTACGCAGCACGCTTGGCAGATTTGCGTCAATCTCATATTCACACCCACCTATTGCTTGTCAGGCGGGAAGGCGAGCATCGACGCGCCCACCCAGACCGCATTGGTGCAATGCACCCCTGCGGGCAGCAAATGCTGCGTGACCAATCCCTTCGGGAAGGACTGGTGCTGGTCGAACAAGGCTCGCCCCGAAGATGGGGGCATCGATGGCATCGACGGCATCGAATATCAGCCGATGCGTTCCGCCGATATGCTCGCCTACGATGGCTTTGTGTGTAGGAAGAATCCGAATAACTGCGATGACTTGAAGCCGGGCGACGACACCGCGCCGGATGCGCTGATCGAGTCTAAGCCGACCGATGAGCCGATGACTGCGGGCATTCACCTTAACTTTTGCAGCGAGTGCTCTGGCAAGCCTGCGGACGAAAAACAGGAGTGCTACATCGATTGCATGGAGGACGTCGGTCAGCAGTCGAGCGCCGAGCAGTCCACGATGCCGGCAATGATCGCTGGCTATACTTGCGATGCAGTTTACTGCTGTTCAGACACCGGGTGCTGGCCGAACAAGGCTCATCTCGAAGTTGAGGAAATGGATGAGGGCATCGGCGAAGATGGATCTGCGCTCGGGTCTGCGGCTACCAAAGCGGACACGATGCTTGCGGGGCTAAGTGACTGCAAGTTCGATTGTGACGAGTATGAGGACGGGTCGCAGTCTTGCTACGATCGTTGCGACAAGTTTTACCCGCAGGCGTCCATCGATGCGGGGCAGCCCACGACGATGATCGCTTCGTCGCCCGAGCCGGAATACGACATCAGGCTCGACACCGACCCGCTTTGCGGTACCGACCCGTACTCCTGCTTCCATCTAGCGGACAACGACGCTACCGTGGTGCGGGAGAATATGCAGGTTGCTATCCCGATTCTTATCTGGGTAATCAATCAACTCGCGGTCGATGAACCCTAAGTAGGCAAATAAAAAAGGGGCTCCATGCGAGCCCCTTTTTCTCGGTTATCTTTCGGCACTATTCGATATAGTTCCCTTTCTTTGCGCTTCGTTTTCGCTTGGCCCCGCCCTTGCCTCGTCGTCTTGATCTCTTGCCGGTTGAAAAGCGCGCCGGTTGAAAAGCGACCCCTTCGAATATCCCCACCATCTCGATCGATAGGGAGCAAAATCAGGTGAGCGCATCGATGACGACCTCGCTTGCCATCGCCGTCGGCGGGGCGTTGGGGGCGCTGTTGCGTTTTTGGGTCGGGCAGGGGGCGGCGATCATGCTGGGCCGGGATTTTCCCTTCGGCACCTTGATCGTCAATGTCGGCGGCTGCTTGGCGGCGGGGATCCTGTGGGGTCTTTTCTTCGAGCGCTATGCCATCCCCGCCTCCTTGCGAGCGGGGATCATGGTGGGATTGCTCGGGGCCTTCACCACCTTCTCCGCCTTTTCCATCGAGAGCGTTTTGTTGATCCAGCAAGGCGGATACGCCAAGGCATCGATCAATCTATTGTCGAACGCCTTCTTGTGCCTCGCCGCGGCATGGCTCGGACTGGGGATCGCCCGCAGCCTTTGAGGGGATGCCCGCCCTCGTCCTCGGATCGGCCTTCGAGGCGAGGATCGCCGCTGCGATCGACGATTTGCGTTGCGCTTGAGCCAAAGGTGTCGATCGATCGCATCAATCGCCTTCGGCGGATTCGATCAAGGCCTCGGCATCCATCTTTTTTCGCAGCTCGCAGCGAATCTCTTCCCAGCGAAATCGCACCGAGTTGCGCACGATCTCCTCGTCGAGCTGCATCAGTTCTTCGATGATCGGGGCGTGGAGCACCAACGCTTGCGGGCTTTCGACGAAGGCCCCCTCGCCGTCATCCACCGACTCCCAGCGACAGGCGAGCAGCCGCCGGCGCAACTCCTGCGCGGTATCGGTGAAAAGGGGACCTGAATCCGCCGGGATATTCTTGCGTTCCAAAGCGTGGAAAGCGGCCTTGCAGGCGATGCCCCCGGCGACATTCGAATCCGCACGGCCCCGGGTATGCCGCGCGATCGTCCCTCCGGCGAAGACCGAGAGATCCGAAAGGCAGGCGAGCCACATCTGCCACTTGGCATGGTTGATGGCCCCCACCCAAGCATCGTTCTCGAAAAGGGTGGGGTAGCGCATCCCGGCGCGGGTGCGCAGATAGCCGTAGAGGGTGGTCTGGGCCACCAGACTCGAGCGGGTATCGAGGAAATCCACCAGCGCCGAATGGCAGTCGATCGTTCCTCGGCTTTTATTGCGCCCCGCCCCCATGTAGTCGGTGATGGTCTTGAGCCAATGCCGCAGTTCACGAATTCTTTCTTGCGCCCGCATCGTCGATCACTCCCGATGGTTTCGCCGATTCGCTGCTTGCGATGCGTGCGATGAAAAGGGCTCGATCTCGATGCCGCATTCCTCGCTCATCGGCCAAGGATATCAAAACCCGAGTCGTCGACGATCGAAAAAAGCGATGATACTTCAAGGGGTCCGACCCGAAGGCGGGATCGCTTGCAGGTATGGGATTAAGGATGCCGAATAGGGTAGAATTGTCGGTCGAACTTACGAAGATACCCGAACAGGACAGCCCTTGGATCGACGACGGCACCCGCTTTCGCATCGTCGGTCCGATATCGAAGGCTGCTGGATTCGGACCTTGGCTTGGTCTCAAGGCCGTCTCGAAAGAAGCCATAAGGAGCGCAAAGCGACGAGGTGGCGGGGGACGAAGGCGATCCGTCGATACGGTCGCCTTATCCATCGCCGAATCGTCGGCGTTAACGATAAAAACCTCAAGGGGGGAGATTCTCATGAGCAATGGAAGTGATCATGCCACCCATTGGCGGCGGACCCGCGCTTTGATGTGGGTTACCTTGACCATCTGGTTCGTCTTCTCGTTCTTGGTGCATTGGTTCGCCAGCGCCCTCAACGAATCGTCGTTTTTGGGATTCCCGCTCGGCTTTTACATGGCCGCTCAGGGCTCCTTGTTCATATTCGTCGTGCTGATCTTCTGGTTCGCAAGGGCCCAGGATCGGATCGATCGCGAATGCGGCTTCGCCGAAGAAGACGAGTAAAAGAGGGAGCGTCCAACTATGAAAAAATCAGGAAATTTCATTGATAACCTGCCGAAAATCTACGGGATATACACCGGCGGGTTCCTCGTCTTCATCTTGTTGATGGCGGTATTGGAGCAGATGGGGGTCAGTGCCGACACCATCGGCATCCTCTTCGTCGGCTTCACCGTCTTCATCTACGCCGCCATCGGTTGGCTCTCGCGCACGATGCAGGTGGATGCCTACTACGTTGCCGGGCGTCAGGTACCACCGGTATTCAACGGCATGGCGACGGCGGCGGATTGGATGTCCGGCGCCTCCTTCGTGGCGATGGCCGGCGGCATCTATATGGGCGGTCATGCCTATCTCGCCTTCGTCGTCGGATGGACCGGGGGCTACGTATTGGTGGCCTCGCTGATGGCGCCGTACTTGCGCAAGTTCGGTTGCTATACCGTGCCCGACTTCATCGGCACTCGCTACGGCGGGAATCTGGCGCGTTTTTGCGCGGTATTGGTCTTGGTATTGGCCTCCTTTACCTACGTGACGGCCCAGATCAACGCCACCGGTACCATCGCCTCGAGGGCTTTGCATATTCCCTTCGAAGTCGGTGTGTGGTTCGGCTTGCTCGGCATCTTGTTGTGCTCGATGCTCGGCGGGATGCGAGCGGTGACTTGGACTCAGGTCGCCCAGTACATCGTGCTGATCATCGCCTACCTCGTGCCGGTGATCTGGATGTCGAACAAGCAGGGCTTCGGTCTCTTCCCGCAGCTGGCCTACGGGGATGCGGTCATGCGCTTGGGCGAGCTGGAAGCGCTGCACCAGGTCGGCGAACTCAAACCGGCCGAGACCTTCGCCGGGCTTAGAGCTCTGACCGTCAAGCATGCCGAGGCCGCCGGCGATCCCTTCGCCGCTTGGAAGTTCGCCACCTTGACCCTGTGCATGATGGCCGGAACCGCCTCCTTGCCGCATATCCTGATGCGCTACTTCACGACCCCTTCGGTCAAGGCCGCGCGGCAATCGGTGGCGTGGTCCTTGCTCTTCATCTTCTTGCTCTACTTCACCGCCCCGGCCCTTGCCACCTTCACCAAGCTGCAGGTGCTCGATCCGAATCTCGCCACCGGCATCATCGGCAAGTCCATCGCGGAGGTCAACGCTCTGGAGTGGATCAAGAACTGGAGCGAGGTCGGCTTCCTCAAGGTGGTGGATTCCAACGGCGACGGACTCTTGCAGATCAACGAGTTCTTCATGCGCGGCGATATCGTCGTGCTGGCGACTCCGGAAATCGCAGGCCTGCCCTATGTCATCTCCGGTCTGGTCGCAGCCGGCGGTATGGCGGCGGCGATGTCCACCGCCGACGGGCTGCTTCTGGCCATCGCCAACGCTCTTTCGCACGATCTCTACTACAAGATCATCGACCCCAAGGCGGAGACCAAAACCCGCCTGATCGTGGCGCGGGTCTTGTTGATCGTGATCGGGGCGGGAGCGGCGGCGGTCGCCAGTCTCAAGCTCACGAGCATCCTGGGAGCGGTGGCTTGGGCCTTCGACTTCGCCTGCTCCGGTCTGTTCTTCCCGCTGGTGCTAGGCGTTTGGTGGAAACGCGCCAATCGTCAAGGAGCCATCGCCGGGATGTTGGCGGGACTGATCTCCGGTACCTTGTACCTCTATGCGGTGCGTTTCGGCGGCATGGAGCCTTGGCTCGGTATCGACCACCTGCGTTTCGGCATCATCGGTATGCCGGTCAGTTTGGTGGCGATGGTCGTGGTCAGTTTGATGACCCCGGCGCCGAGTGACGAGATCCAGAAGATGGTCGACGACACCCGGGTGCCGAAGGGGGATACGATTCTTTCTTCGTCGCACTAGGCCAAGATGACGGCTCGATGGTCGTCGGGGGCGGGAACCTTCCCGCCCCCGACTTTTTTGCGATGGGTGCAAGACGGCAAGGATTCACCGAAAGATTTCGAAACGCGCAGATGCCAAGGTGAGGTCGAATCCTTTTTCGGATTCTCTTATCCCCGATAAGCATCCTTTCGTCTTTCAACCCTTTTTTCAGCGCCCGCTTTTTCGATCATCGGGGCGATCAGGTCGATATACAAACGATGCACGGTGCTTTTCCTCTTTGGGTGCTGGCCCTCGACTATGTGATGGGGGCGATCATGTGGACGCTGATCGGGCGTTTCGGGATGGGGCTTTTCCTGCCCCAGGACAGCCGCTTCTTTTTCATGCGTTTTTTCGTGCGCGCCACCGATCCTCTGCTTCGACTCTTCTCGCCGGTGACCCCGTCTTTTTTGATCCCGCCGGTGATCCCCCTCTATGTCGCTTGGTTTTTCTATCTCTTTCGTTTCTACCTGATGCCTTGGCTGCTCGGCTATTCGGTGATGGGCATGCTCTCTTTTCCCTTGGAGAGCGAGATCGGTCAAGGGGTGGCGCAGATGATCGGCTTTTTCTTGAACTGAAAAATCCCGCATCGACCGGACGATGCCAAGATCGCCGGCGATCGACTATGCTTTCACCGAACTTCGCTATCGAATGTCGCCTTCCAAAGCCTCGCCGCATCGGGTTTTTGTTCTAAGATGACACCTTGGCGGGGCTTGGGCGGGCACGGGTTCCTTTTCGTCCATGTAAAGACCCATGTAAAGACCCTTTTTCCTTTCACTTTGCGGACATCGAATCAGGTATCGATCTCGGAGGGCCATGATGGCTTTTTCCTCGAAACTCCTCGAACGCATCAAATCCTCACCCTCGATATTGATCTCCAACAAGGCGATGGAGATGAAGCGCGCCGGCCGCGATGTCATCGCCCTTTCCGCCGGAGAGCCCGATTTCGATACCCCCGACAATATCAAGATGGCCGCGATGCGGGCCATCGTCGACGGGCATACGAAATATCCGCCGTTGACGGGGCTGATGGAATTGCGCGAGGCGATCTGCCGGAAGTTCTCCCGCGAGAACGGCCTTGACTATCACCCGGATCAGGTGATCGTCTCCACCGGCGGCAAGCAGGTGATCAGCAACGCCTTGATCGCCACGTTGGATCCGAAAGACGAGGTGATCATCCCCGCCCCCTATTGGGTGAGCTATCCCGATATGGCCCTGCTCGGCGGGGGCGAGCCGGTGGTGGTCGAGACCCTCGCCGAGGATGAATTCCGGTTGACCCCCGAAAGGCTCGAGGCGGCGATCAACGAACGCACGAGATGGCTGATCCTCAATAGTCCGGGCAATCCCTCGGGCGGGGTCTATTCGGCGGAAGATCTGCAAGGGTTGGCCGAGGTCTTGCGGCGCCATCCGCGCATTCTCATCCTCACCGATGATATCTACGAGCATATCGTCTATGACGGGGTCACCTTTTCGACCATGGCCGCCGCCGCCCCCGATCTTGCGGATCGCACCTTGACCATGAACGGTCTTTCCAAGTCCTATTGCATGACCGGTTGGCGTCTTGGCTATGCCGCCGGGCCCAAGGATTTGATTCGCACGATGGCCAAGGTGCAATCCCAGACCACCAGCGGGGCCTGCGGTATCAGTCAGTGGGCCGGGGTCGAGGCCTTGGACGGGGATCAGTCCTTCATCGCGCGCAATGTCGTGGTCTTTCGCGAGCGCCGCGATCTCGGGGTTTCCATCCTCAACCAGACTCGAGGTCTTTCGTGCAGCCCATCGAAGGGTGCGTTTTATCTCTATGTCGATTGCCGGGGGGCGATCGGCAAGCGCACCCCGGAAGGCGAGACCATCGGCAGCGACGGCGATTTCGCGCAATACCTGCTAAAGAGCGAGGAGGTCGCCGCCGTCCACGGCGAGGCTTTCGGCCTGTCTCCCTATTTCAGGATTTCCTACGCCCTGGCCACGGATCGGCTCGAGGAGGCCTGCATCCGGATCCAGCGCGCCTGTACCCGGCTCGAGGGTTGATCGGGCAGGCTATCCGATGCCAACCCGAGGGATTCGGTCTTCTAAGATCCGATGATTCGAGGGCTGAAATTGCGCCCCCAACCGCAGGGGCGAGGTCGCCTCGACGTTCTCGCCTCTCGCCTTCGATGGTCTTTGGGAAAGACGCTCAGGTCTCGATAGCGCTTCAAGGTCCCTTCGAAGCCGACAGTTCCCGATGACGAAAGCAGCCTTTCAGATGATCGTTGACCATCCCCGCCGCTTGCATCAGGGAATGGCAGATCGTCGGTCCGCAAAAGCGAAAGCCATCTCGCTTCATGGCTCGGCTCATGGCCGAAGAAGCCTCGCTCGTCGACGGCACATCCTCCATGCGCCGGTAAGCGGGGCTCGGGGATTCGGGGGCGAAGGACCAAAGATATTGCCCGAAGGAGATCCCCTTTTTTTCGAGGTCGAGGACCGCCTTGGCATTGGTGATCGTCGAGGCGATCTTGAGGCGATGGCGCACGATGGAGGGATTCGCCATCAGACTTCGGCATTCGCGCGCTTTGAAATGCGCGATGCGTTCGATATCGAACTGCGCAAAAGCCTTGCGATAACCCTCTCGCTTTTTCAAGATCGTGAGCCAGGAAAGCCCGGCTTGTGCCCCCTCCAAGGTCAGCATCTCGAAAAGACGAGTATCGTCTCGCTGCGGCACCCCCCATTCCTCGTCGTGGTAGGCGATATTGAGGGGATCGTTCATCGCCCAAGGACATCGGGGTTTTCGTATCGTCGCCATGGTCGTTGCCACCGTCATGTCGTTTCGAAAGCACAGGGGTTCGAAGAAGCGATCCGAGCGGAGTATGGCTCTATTTCCCTTTGCATCCGTCGATTCTCTTCGCACGTTGTCGCATTGTCGCATTGCCGCAGCAGCCCCAATCCCTACCGCCGAAGCCTAAGCTCGCGCATCGGTCGACCAAGACCGAGCCAAGGCAAAGGATGAAGGAGCCTTTTAGGTCATGACCATTGCCTGTCAGCGCCATCGATTCGATATCCCCGAAGATCTGGCCTGGTTCAACTGCGCCTATATGGGGCCATTGATGCACGAGGTGATGGAAGCGGGGATGCGGGGCGTTCGCATCAAGGGCCATCCTTGGCGGATCAAGCCCCCGGATTTTTTCGCCGATCCGGATCGCGCGCGCGCCGGCTTCGCCCGGTTGGTCAATGCCGAGCCTCAAGACATCGCGATCGTCCCCGCGGCGAGCTACGGGATGTCGATCGCCGCCCGCAACTTGCCCTTGGAGGCGGGGCGGAATATCGTTCTCCTCGCCGATCAATTTCCATCCAATGTCTATCCTTGGCACGAAGCGGCCCGGCGGGCGGGAGCCGAAGTGGTGGCGGTCGAGGTTGCGCCCGGCGACGATCTCTCGGCGGCGGTTGTCGATGCCATCGACGAGCGCACCGCCATCGCCGCCTTGCCTCATTGCCGCTGGACGGACGGGGCGCTGATCGATCTGGAAGCGGTCGCGGCCAAGATCCGAAAAACGAAAGCGGCGCTGGCTTTGGATCTCAGTCAGTCGGCCGGAGCCTTGCCGGTGGATATGGCGAGGATCGCCCCGGATTTCGCGGTCAGCGCTTGTTATAAATGGCTATTGGGTCCTTATAGCTTCGCCTTTCTTTATGTGCGAGCCGATCGTCAATCCGGCGAACCCTTGGAATATGGCTGGGGGGCTCGAAAGGGGGCTCGAGATTTCGCTCGCTTGGTCGACTATCAAGACGAATTCGCCCCCGGAGCTAAGCGTTTCGACATGGGCGAGAGCGCGAATTTCCACCTCGTCCCCATGGCCATCGCCGCCTTGGAGCGCATCTTGGAATGGGGGGTGGAGGAGATCGCCGAGACCTTGGCCAAGCGATCCGCAAGGATCGTCGAGCGCGCGGATACCTTGGGATTTCAATCCCTTGCGCAAGATCGAAGGGCGGGTCATTTTCTCGGCCTTCGCTGCCCGCCGGGTACGGATCCTCTTTTTCTTTCCAAGGCATTGGCCCGAGAGAATGTCCATGTCGGGGTGCGCGGTGATTGCCTGCGCATCACGGGGCATCTTTATAACAACCAAGCGGACGAGGATCGGCTGCTAGCGGCTTTGGAAAAAGCCCTTTTCGGATCCCGAGGTCGATGAAATCGGATCCGATCGAATCCCCGAAGCCGGATCGAATCGGTGCCTTTGATTCGGCGGGGCTTGCGATCGAGCCCCGCATCTTAAAGGTCGCCCAAGCGGTGCGAAAAGCCGGGGGGCGGGCGGTGATCGTCGGGGGATGGGTGCGGGATCGTCTCTTGGGTCTTCGATCCAAGGATATCGATATCGAAATCTTCGGCTTGGCCCCCGATAGGCTCGAATCCCTGCTGGGCGAATTCGGGCGGGTGGATATGGTGGGTCGCGCCTTCGCCGTTTATCGAGTGGCGGGGATCGATGCCGACTTTTCCTTGCCCCGCAGCGAGCGCAAGCGCGGCCGCGGCCACCGCGGATTCGAGATCGAGGCCGATCCGTCGCTCGATTTCGCGCGCGCTTCCCGCCGCCGCGACTTCACCGTCAATAGCATCGGCTTGGATCCCTTGACCGGCGAGTTGTTGGATCCCCACCGGGGTATCGAGGATCTTCGATCGGGAATCTTGCGCGCGACCTGCCCTAAGCGTTTCGCCGAAGATCCCTTGCGCGGTCTGCGCATGGTCGGTTTTGCCGCCCGCCTTGCGATGCGCCCGGATGAGGACTTGATCGCCCTTTGCCGGGGGTTGGATTTGGAATCCCTTTCCGGGGAGCGGGTTTTCGACGAGTTCAAGAAGTTGTTGTTGCGCTCGCACCGCCCCTCTTCGGGATTGCGGTTGTTGGAGGCGACCGGGATGCTGGATTTTTTCCCCGAGCTCGACGCTCTGCGCGGCGTTCCCCAAGATCCGAAGTGGCATCCGGAAGGGGATGTATGGGTGCATACCCTGATGGCGGTGGACGCCGCCGCCGGATCGCTGCACGAAGAGGCGCCGAAATCCGATATCGCCGACGATGATGCGCTGAGCCTGATGTTCGGTACGCTATGCCACGATTTCGGCAAGCCCGCCACCACCGCTTGCATCGACGGCCGCATTCGTTCGCTGGATCATTCGAAGCAAGGGATGGCTCCGGCGCGTGCATTCTTGATGCGCATGCGAGCCCCGAAATGGCTGATCGAGTGCATCGAGTCCTTGGTGGAGCATCATTTGGCGCCGGCTCTTTATGTTCGAAACGGGGCCAAGGCCGGGGGCTATCGACGCCTTTCCCGTCGATTGGATGCCAAAGGAGCGAGCCTCGAACTGTTGGAACGCTTGGCGAGGGCGGATCACTTGGGGCGCACCACCGCCGAGGCCTTGTCCGGGCGATTCGAAGCCGGGGAGATCTTTTTGGAACAAGCCCGCAAATACGGCGTCGAACGCAAGCCCCCCGAGGATGTGGTATCGGGTCGGCACTTGATCGATCGCGGATTGGCCCCCGGCCCCGATTTCGGCCGGATCCTCGCTCGCTGCCGCGAGATCCAGGACGATACCGGATGGACCGACCCCGATCGGATCCTCGCTCGAATGGGGGCGGAAATGGAGACGGATCTTGCAGGTCTCGATCCCCCCGATGGAAAATCGTGAGTCTTGCGATCTTCGAAGCCCTCCAAGGAAAAAGCGCCCGCGCATGCCCGCAAGGGGGATAATTGCGCAAGATCGGCTCCGTTCTCGTTCGTATTTTCGCCGCCCCCGACGCTCGGGAAGGCTCGGTTTGGAGGAAAACGATGATGTTTCATTGGAATCGCAAGGAGATCCCGGCGGCGGACGAGGCCTTGGCCGGGAGGGCGGATCCGATCCCCACCGCGAAAACCCATTTCGTCAGCGGCCGGGATTTGCATCCCCCGGCGCTCGACGGTTGGCCGGGTTTGGAGCGCGCGATATTCGGCATGGGGTGTTTTTGGGGGCCGGAGCGACTCCTTTGGACCCTGCCGGGGATGCACATCACCGCCGTCGGCTATGGCGGCGGCCACACCCCGAACCCCACTTACGAGGAGGTGTGCAGCGGCCGCACCGGTCATAACGAGGTCGTGCTGGCGGTTTTCGATCCGGATCGCATCGATTACGAGGATCTGCTCGAACTCTTCTGGGAATCCCACGATCCCACCCAAGGGATGCGTCAGGGAGTGGATATCGGCACGCAATATCGATCCGGCATCTATGTCACATCCGATCGACAGATGAAACAGGCCATGGACTCGTGCGCCATCTACCAAAGGGCCTTGCACGAGGCGGGCCATGGACGCATCACCACCGAGATTCGAAGCGCCGGACCTTTTTACTATGCCGAGGAATACCACCAGCAGTTCTTGGCGAAAAATCCCTCTCGCAGTTGCGGCCACGGGGGCACCGGCATCGCCTTTCCCGATCGCCTCGGTTGATCCCCGTGCGAGTTCTTCGCCTTTGCAAGATCATCTCGGCATTTGCGCTCACTCTCGGATCGCTTTTATCCCAAGCCTTGGCCGCCGATCCCGAGCCTCCCCTGCCCGAGCCGATCCGGGACGCTTTCGCGCAAGAGAATGTCGATCCCGACGGCATCAGCCTTTGGATACAGGAGATGGGCAAGGAAAAGCCCTTGGTCGCCTATCGTCCGGATGCGGCGCGGGTGCCGGCATCGGTGATCAAGGTGCTGACGACATTCGCGGCCCTTGATATTTTGGGTCCCGATTTTCGCTGGAAGACGAGGGTGCTGCGCCAAGGCGAAGTCGGCGGCGGGAGACTCGACGGCGATCTTTATATCGAGGGGGGCGGGGATCCGCACCTGCTCGGGGAGTCGCTATGGCGGATTTTGCAGAGCCTTCGGGGGCGGGGGATCCGCCATATCGAAGGCGATGTGGTTTTCGACGAGGATTTTTTCTCTCTCGCCCAAGAGGATCCGGGCAGTTTCGATGAACGGCCTTATCGCAGCTATAACGCCCTGCCTCGCTCGCTGCTCTTCAATTTCAGCTCCACGCACTTCTCTTTTCATCCGGATTCGAGCGCAGGAAAGGTGGTGATCACCACCGACCCTCCGCTGGCGAGCGATGCCGTTCACAATCGTTTGCGATTGACCGCCGGCGCCTGCGGCGGGCGTCATTATCGTATCCGGATGCGCATCGAGGGCGAGGGACTCGATCGTCGCGTGCGATTTTCCGGTGATTACCCGGCTTCTTGCGGCTCCCATTCTTTTTGGCGCTCGACCTTCGATTCGCAAACCCTGCTCCAAGGCGCTTTTCGTAGCCTTTGGAGCGGTCTCGATGCCTCCTTGGCCGGGGGATTTCGCACCGGATCGGTGCCCGATTCGGCGACGGAGGTGATCGTCGAGGCATCCCCGCCCTTGGTCGATCTCCTGCGCCCGATCAACAAGTTCAGCAACAATGTCATGAGCCGACAGCTTCTGCTGACCATCGGGGCTCATGGGGGCGAAACCCCGGGGACGGTGGATAAGGGGCGAGAGGTCATTCGGGAGTGGCTGGAGGCAAGGGGGATCGAATCCGCAGGGCTCTTCCTCGATAACGGATCGGGCCTTTCTCGCCGGACCCGGATCACCGCCCGCACCTTGGGCGAGATCCTTCGCGCCGCCCATGAGAGCCCGCTGATGGCGGAGTTCGTTTCTTCCTTGCCGCTGCTCGGGGTCGATGGCACCTTGCGGCGGCGGCTGAAAAACACCCGTTTGGCCGGACGGGTGCACGCCAAGACGGGGCTGATCGACGATGTGCGCTCGCTGGCGGGCTATTTGCATGGCAGTGACGGGCGAGATTTCGTCGTGGTGGTGTTGCACAATCAGCCCGGGGCGCACTACGGTCAGGGCACGCGCTTGCAAGATGCCTTGCTGCGCTGGCTATGGAGTCGGTCTCGGCCTCGATCTTGAAAAGAACGATCCCCGGCGCGCCCGATCCTTACGAAATCAGGCCCTCGAGGGTCGATGGGCGTGGATTCGGTGCTCTCACCGCACCGTGGTTCGATAAAAAGTCGGATAAAAGCGAAGATCCTCGGCTCAGATAGCCTTGCAAAGCCTCAGCGAGTCGAGGATGGCGGCGTGGATATTGCGCCCGGCGACGGCATCTCCGACTCGAAAGAGCATGAACGCCCCGTCCGGATTGCCGGCGATCTCCTGCGCTCGACCGGCCAGCAGGGACTCGATATCCAGCGATCCCTCGTTGCGGGCCATCGGTGCGAGATCGTGAAAGATCTCGTCTGCGGGCAAGGTGCCGTGTTCCACCACCACCTGATCCACCAAGCGGATTTCCTCCAAGTCGCTGTATTCGTTGCGCAAAGTCGCTCGCAGGCGATTGCCGTTATCTTCTTTGCGCACCGAGAGCAGGCGATTGTCGGGGGTGAGCCGCACCCCGGCCTTGTAGAAGCGCTGCAAATAGACCGGATAGTTCGTCGCCCCGATTTCCTGAGCGCTCGTTCGATCCGGGGTGACCAGCTCCACCCTCGATCCCCGCTCGATCAGAAAATCGACCGTGCCCGGTGCTTGATGATCGCCGTGATCGTCGAAGACCAGCACTTGGGCTCCGGGCTCGCTTTGCCCGCCGAGGATATCCCAGACGCTGACCACATGCTCGGCGCCCTCGCACACCTCGGTATTGGGCAGCCCGCCGGTGGCGACGATGACGATATCCGGCTCCAAGGCGAGGATATCCTCTTTTTCCGCGTAGTGGTTCAGCCGTAGCCGCACCCCGAGATGCTCGATTTCCGAAATCAGCCACTGGACGATGCCGATCAGATCTTTTCGCCAAGTGGCGCGGGCTGCAAGAAGCACCTGCCCGCCGGCCTCGTTCGCGGCCTCGAAGAGGGTCACTTCGTGCCCGCGCAGAGCGAGAACCCGCGCCGCTTCCAGACCTGCAGGTCCCGCTCCCACCACCACCGCCTTGTATTTCGGCCCGGCGCTTTCGGGGACGACATGAGGCAGATGGGCTTCGCGCCCCGTCGCCGGGTTGTGCAGACAAAGGGCGTCTCCGCCGACGTAGATGCGATCCAGACAGTAGCCGGCCCCGACGCAGGGGCGGATGCGATCCTCCTCGCCCCGTTTCATCTTGGCCACGATATGCGGATCCGCGATATGGGCGCGGGTCATCGCCACCATGTCGATCAACCCCTCGCGGATGCAATGCTCGGCGGTGGCGAGATCCGCGATGCGGGTGGCGTGAAAAACGGCGAGCCCCGTCTCGCGTTTCATGCGGGCGGCGATATCGACGAAGGGGGCTCTCGGCCCCGCCATGCCGGGAATGGAGATCGACAGTCCGCGCTCGTTGCCGACCTGTCCGGCGATGACGTTCAGGAAGTCGCACATTCCGCTCTCGGCGTAGATCTTCGCGATGGCCAGACAATCGTCCTGCGTCAAACCGCCTTCTTTGAGCTCGTCCCCGATCATTCGAAAACCCACCGGCAAATCATCCCCGATACGCCGACGCACCTCCTCGAGCACCTCCAAGCCGAAGCGGGCTCGATTGGCGAGGCTGCCGCCGTAGCCGTCGGTGCGACGGTTGACCAAAGGGGTCCAGAACTGATGGATCAGATGGCCGTGCGCCAGCAGTTCGACCCCGTCGAGGCCGCCCTCCTTGCAGCGGATCGCGGCATCGCCGAAGGCTCGGATCACCCGCTTGATATCGTGGCGATCCATCTCCTTGGGAAAGGATCGATGCGCATGCTCGCGCACCACCGAGGGCGCCAATGTCGGCAGCCAGTTCTCGACACTCCATGAAGTGCGGTGCCCCATGTGCGTTATCTGGCACATGATGGCGCAGCCATGTCGATGGATCCGTTGCGAGAATTCCTGCAAGACGGGGATGATCGAATCCTCCCCGATATAGATTTGTCCGAATGCCGAAGGGGAATCCGGAGCGATATTGGACGAGCCCCCGAACATCGTCAGGGCGAGCCCCCCTTTGGCTTTTTCCTCGTGATAGAGTTGATAGCGGCGTTTGGGATGCCGATCCTCGACATAGCCCGGAGCGTGGCTCGTGCTCATCAGTCGGTTCTTGAAAACGAGCCCGCGCAGTTCGAAGGGAGTGAGCAGGTGAGGGTACTGGCTCATGATCGGATCCTGATATCGGGTGAGGGGGCGGGATATTGACGGGATTTTGCCCCGGATCTTCGATCGAGGTTGCATCGTTCATCGCATAAAAAGCCGAGGACAACGATACCCGCAGCGCAACTACGAGTCCGCCGCCGGCGGCTTTTGCATCGACGCTCGTCCCCCGCCGTCGCCCCCGCCCGGCGGCCCTTTCGTATCGCATACCATTATGCGTGCGGATTCGACGAGCAAAGATGATTCTTTCGCACCGAGCGCATAAGAAGGAGTGCCTCATGGTTCGCTATGACCTTCAAGATGGTATCGCTCTTCTTCGGCTCGATCACGGCAAGGCGAATACGATCGATCCCGAATTATGCGGGCAAATCGCCGAGGCTTTGGATCGGGCATACAAGGCTCGGGCGGTGGTATTGACCGGTAGCGGCGCTTTTTTCAGCGCCGGGGTCGATCTCTTTCGCATCATGAACGAGGCGCCGGATTTCATCGACGATTTCCTGCCGGCGATGAACGGGATCTTCGAGCGCATCTTCACCCACCCGGCTCCGGTGGTGGCGGCGATCAACGGTCATGCGATCGCCGGCGGTTGTTTGTTGGCGGCGGGGGCGGATCGGCGATTGATGGCCGACGGACCGGGACGAATCGGCACTCCCGAACTTCGGCTGGGGGTTCCCTTCCCCCCGGGGGCGTTGGAGATCATGCGATCGATCACCGCATCGCAGCATTTTCGGACCATCGTCTTGGGCGCCGATACCCACCTTCCGGCCCAAGCCCTGGCTTTGGGGTTGGTGGACGAGGTGGTGCCGCCCGATACGCTCTCGGAGCGCTCCCTCGCCCTCGCCGAGTCCATGATATTCGGGGACGGGAGCGCCTTTGCCACGGTCAAGCATGAAGTTCGCCGACCGGCGATCGATGCCATTCGTCATCGGGAAAAAGAGGTCGGGGCAACGATCCATGCGATGTGGAAAAGCGAGGGGACTCGGGCCTCGATCCGAGCCTATCTCGACAGGACGCTCGCCAAATCCTAGGCAAGGAGCATCGAAAAGGGATCGCCTTCGGCTTCGGCCTCGAATCATCGCTTCGCTTCGATACCGATAAGGGCGAATCCCGAAGACGCAATGTGAAGACGGCCGAATGCGAAGGATGCATGGGGCGGGAGAAAAAATACTGCCCCCGATGACCATCGACCTCGGTCGGCGAGGGTGGATAGAGGCGAAAAGGATCGAAAAAAGCCCGCTGCAAGGAGGGCGGAAAATGGCGATGGTCTTAGGCCAGGGCAAAGCGGTGCAAGGGGCGAGCATCGGCATTTTGATGCTGAAAACCCGTTTCCCTCGCATCTTGGGCGATGGCGGCAATCTCGGGACTTGGCCTTTTCCGGTGATCCCTCGGGTGATCGAAGGAGCGACTCCGAGCGGCGTGGTGCGAGGCAGCGCCCGAGGATTGGTGGACCGATTCGCCGCCGCCGCTTGCGATTTGGTCGCCGACGGCGCCGACGGGATCGTGACCAACTGCGGGTTTCTGATCTTGCATCAAAGGCGGATCGCGAAGGCTTGCTCGGTGCCGGTGGCGAGCTCCGCATTGTTGCAGTTGCCGTGGTTGGAGCGGATATTGCCGCCCGGTCGTCGGGCGGGGGTGGTGACGGTCGATGCTGCGAGTTTGGGGCCAAAGCATTTGGAATGCGCCGGGGCGCACCCCGATACCCCGATCGAGGGCATCGCCGCCGATGGAGAACTCGCGCGGGTATTGCTCGAAGACGAGATGCGCTTGGATGTCGAGCGCGCCCGCAAGGAGGTGGTGGATGCCGCTAGATGCTTGCACGGACGCTGCCCCGATCTCGGCGCGATCGTGCTTGAATGTACCAATATGCCCCCGTATGCGGCGGATATCGCGGCCGCGACCGGCTTGCCGGTCTACGACTTCCACAGCCTCGTCATCTGGTTCGCCGCCGGATTGCAACCCCGGCGTTTCCAGCCTGAGTATCGATGAATCGTTTTCGATCGTCGCGCCGAATCCTGAAACCCCGATCCTACGAATCCGAACCCTCGGCAATCCCGGGATTGCCGGAGACATTGACGAGTTTAGGGTTGTTCATCCGCTCGATGCCCGTGCTCTTGCGATCCCGTAAATAGGCGGCGACGGTCTCCCAGATCGGAGGCCCGGGGGAGGGGTTGACGGTGGCCCAGCCCGCCACCTTGTAGGATTTCTCCGCTTGGATCGCCTCCCCGTTATCCAAGGCCATATCGAAGATACGCCGGCCGATCGACTGCGATGGATCGCAAGCATAATCAAGGCCGCCGACGCGCACCATATCCCCACCTTGCTGATAATAAGGATCGGGATTGAAGAGATTGTCGGCGACATCCTCCAAGATCAGCTTCAGATCCGAGCCCTTCATCTCCCGCACATAGGTTTCCGGGTAGGTGGTCGCGGTCTGGGCGAGCACGTCTTCCATCGTCACCGTCTGGCCGGGGAGGATCGTCGTTCCCCAGCGAAACCCGGGCGAGAGGGCGATTTGCGCATCCTCCACCGCGCGCAGGGCATCGCAGATCAGCTGATCGAAGGTGCCGCTGAAATTTCCCCGTCGATAGAGCGGCCGATCCGCAACCGCCAGCGCCTCGTTCAGAGTATCGACGAAGGGTGCGCGTACCCGCTCGATCAAGGCGTTCATTTGCGGATCGGGATCCAAGAGATCGGAGAAGACCGGCAGCAACCGGTAGCGATAATCCCGCACCCTCTTGGCATCGATATCGAGATCGAGCACCGCAAGGAATTTGCCGTTCGAGCCCGCATTGGTGACGAGGGTCTTCCCCCCGGGGTTTTCGACCAAGACCGGAGCGGGCACCGCATCGTGGGTATGCCCCCCCAAGATGGCATCGATACCCCGGACCTTGGATGCCATCTTGAGATCCACGTCCATGCCGTTATGGGATAGCAAGACCAGCGCGTCGGGTTTTTCATCCTCGCGGATGGCATCCACCAAGGCTTGCATCTCGTCGTTTCGGATGCCGAAACTCCAATCGGGGATGAAACGCGCAGGGTTGGCGATCGGGGTATAGGGGAAAGCCTGCCCCACGATGGCGATGCGGTGGGCGCCGACCTCCTTGATCGTATAAGGCTCGAAGGCGTGTCCGCTGTCTTCGTCGAAGGCGGGCGCGCCATCGAAAAGGGCCTCTTCTCGCACCCGCACATTCTGTGCGATGAAATCCGCCTGCAGGCGCTCGAGGTTGGCTCGCACCCTTTGTTCGGGGTAGGTGAATTCCCAATGACCGGTCATCACATCCACCCCCAAGAGGTTGGCGGCCTCGACCATATCCTCTCCTTGCGTCCATAGCGCGGTACCCGACCCCTGCCACGTGTCGCCCCCGTCCAGAAGCAGGCTGCGATGCGCCCCGACCTCCCCGCGCAATCTCGAGACGAGGGTCATCAGATGGGCAAAGCCGCCCACCTTGCCGTAGCGATGCGCGGCCTCGACGAAATCGAGGTGGGTGAAGGCATGGGCCTCGATACCCCCGGCGGGGATTCGAAAATACTCGAGCAGCGCCTCGCCGACCAGATGGGGCGGTTTTCCCCTCGCCCCCCCGAGGCCGATATTGAAGTGGGGCTCGCGAAAATGCACCGGCAGAAGTTGGGCGTGGCAGTCGGTGATATGCAGCAGGCGCAGATTGCCGAAAGCCTTGTCTCGGTAGATTTCTTGCGCATCCCGGGCGCGACCGGTCAGGGGCATCCCTAGGGCGGCGGCGCAGGCGAGGATTTCGAGAAATTCGCGACGATGCAGGTTCATCGGATATCGTTTCCTTTTATGGCAAGTCCCGCTTATCGATCCGCTGCGCGCCAAGGCATCAAGGCATCTTCGAGCCCCATCCGCAGGGATACGAACAAGGAATGCTCGTCCAACATGTGATATTCCGTGCGCATGGTCATCGCGCTGCCGATGAAAATCGCCGGGACGGTGATCAGCGATCCGATGGCGAGGGTGGAAAGTCCGGTCACGCCTTGACCGATGGTACAACCCAAGGCGAGGACGCCGCCGAAACCCATCAGCACCGCCCCGATCAAGTGGCGCACCATCTCCGATCGATTGCTGAAGGTCTCGATGCGAAAGCCGCCCGATAGCAGGGAATAAGCGAGGGATCCGCCGATCATCCCCAGCACCGCGGCGATTCCGAAGTTGATGGTCGATCCGGTGAAGGTCATCAGGTAGTTGATCGTATTGCCCGTCGGAGCGACGAAGGTCATCGACTCCAAGGGTACGGGGTCGAAATCATCGTTGCCGATCCGGCCGGTCAAATACCATCCGCCGACGATCACCCCCCCGACGACGAATCCCGCCAGCAGATGATCGGCATTGCGGCGAAAGGCGGGGCGGGAAAGAGAAAAAGCCACCAGCCCGATGCCTAAGATCAGCGCCAGCACGAGGCGCAGGGTATCGACGGCGCCCGCCTCCGCCCCCGATATCGCCGCCAGCAACGACGCCACGCTTTGATCCTCGATTCCGTATCGGGCGAGATCGGTATCGGGGGCTTGAAAAACGCCGATCCGCAACAGCCCCAACAGCCCGCGCAAGGTGGTGTAGGCGGTAATCCCGAGCACCAGCAAGACCACCAGCGCTTTGAGGCTGCCGCTGCCGACGCGTACGAGATTGCGCTGCCCGCAGCCGGCGGCGAGGGTCATGCCGACGCCGAAGGCGAGCCCGCCGACGATATGCCCGAGCCAGCCGAGCCTGGGGCCGAGGTAGATCGACCGATCGAGATCGATCACCTCCGTCAGCGACAGGATCTGGGTTCCGATCACCGCGATCCCGGCGGCGAATAGCCAAGCCCCCAAACGCCCGGTCGAGCCGATATGCAGCAAGTCGCTGATCGCGCCCATCACGCAAAAATTCGTTTTATTGGCGACGAAGCCGAATAGGGCGGCGAGAACGAAAGCCCACAGGGACACGACATGTACGACTTCGAATTCGAATCCTTCCATGATCGCTTTTTTCCTCCAACAGTTTGCGGGATTCCTTTTTGGTTGTATCTTTTTCCGATACCCTTGCGTTCGGTCAAGGATAATCGGATGGCTCGCTTCTCGAAAGCGGATGCTGCTGCTTGCGAAAAGATCGATCCGCAAAAGCCGGGTCTCGAGATCGGATCACCCCATCAATCCCTTCGAAGCGATATCCCATGCCCTTGTTCGACAATATCGCCGAAAACAAAGATCGCCCGAGCGAAGCACCGCCTGCGACCGACAAGCGCACCCCTCTCGAGATGCCGATGGAATCATCGACGCTCGATGATCGGCTCGATCGTGTCGCGGCGTGGATTTTGGCGGAATTCGATGCCTATTACATCGAATCGCGCAGCATCCCCGCGCGGGCCAAAGCGGCCTTCGAAGATCGCGATCCCGCACACTCCCTCGCCTTGAGTCGTCGCCGGCTGGCGATCTACAACATCGGGGCCCGCGCCGTCTCCCGAGACCTGCGCAAGGCCTTGCCGCGGGAGATCGAGGACGAGCGATTTTGGTCCCGAGCCGAAGCGATCTACTTGGCGCGTATCCAAGGACGATACGAATCGGATATGGCGTTCGCCTGGATCAATTCCGTTCGCCGAATGATCTGCGAGGGGATGTGGACCCCGGTCGATTATGCCTTCTTGCATGACTTGGATCCCGAGAGCGATCGCGGAGCGGCGGTGCGAATCGACTTTCCTTTGGATCGCAAAGCGGATATCGCCCCGGTCGTGGAGCGCATCCTCGGCATCCCGGGGTTTACGGGGCATTGGAGGGATTTCGCAGGCGACGTGCAAGCGGTGAGCGAAAGGCTCGATCAGATCATTTCGAGCGAGGGCGAGGGGCTCGTGCCTGATGATCCCGATGCCTGCCGTCATCGTCGTCGGGCGGTGAAGATCCAGATGGCAGCCGCCGGTTTTTTCCGCAACCGCGGCGCCTATCTCGTCGGCCGCATCGTCTTCGACGAAGCCACATCGACGCCGCTGATCCTCGCCTTGCTCAACCACGAGGCGGGCATCTATGTGGAGGCGGTGATCCACGGGCGAGCGCATGCCCATAATCTTTTCAGCTCGACGCTCGCGAATTTCCATATCACCACCCATCTCTACCACGAAATGGCGGCCTTCCTCTATGCGGTGATGCCCACCCGCCGTTTGGGATTGCATTATTCGACCATCGGCTTCAATCATGTCGGCAAGGTCGCGGTGATGAGCGAGCTTAGAGAGGAGGTGATCGCGCGGGGCGAGCGATTCGCCACCGCGATAGGCTTTCGCGGATCGGTGGCCATCGGCTTTGCCGCGGCCTCGTCGGATTACAGCCTCAAGGTGATTCGCGATACCCCGACGGATCAGTATAAGTGGGGCGAATTCCCCGGTGTCGATGCGGTGCTCGATAAATACCGTCGGGTGCACGAGATCGATCGCACCGGCTCGATGCTCGACAACATCATCTACCACAATCTCGAGCTCGATTCCTCATGGTTCGATCCCGCGCTTTTGGAAGAGTTGTTGCGCGATGCCTCGAAGAGCGTTTCCCGAAACGGGGATGCGGTCATCTTGCGGCATTTGATCGTCCAAAGACGGGTTCGCCCGTTGCCGGTCTTTCTCGACGAGGCTTCCTACGAGGAGGCTGCCCAAGCCATCGTCAACTTGGGTCATTGCATCAAGAACAATGCCGCGGCCAATGTTTTCAATAAAGATCTGGATGCGCGCAACTACGGGGTCAGTCGCTTTCAAAAGGTCTATCTTTTCGATTACGACGCCTTGGAGCCGTTGACCTCGGTCAAGATTCGCTCCAACAGCGATCGAGAGGAAGGAGAGGATGTCGTCCCCGATTGGTTCTACGAGGAGGGGACCGTTTTTCTCCCCGAGGAAATCGAGTCCGGCTTTCGGCTTTTGGATCGAGGGCTGCGGCGCCTGTTTCGCGCAACTCATGGGGATCTCATGACCCGCTCCTACTGGGAGGGGATGCAGCGCGATCTCGAACGAGGCGATGTCCCGGGGATCAGGCTTTACCCCGAGGATTGCCGGATCGAACATCCGAACTGGCCATCCTCGCCGATGGGGGAGTGAATCGAAGGCGTAAAAGAAAGCATCGAAGGAGGATGAACGACGACCCGAGTTCTTCGGGCTCGCCCATCGCCTCGTCGAGATCGTCGCAAAAGCCGATTTTTTGCCTTGGACAGACGCTTCCGTCCGTCCTGCGATTGGCCAAGGGCATGAGCGGTCTTGCCCGATGTGGCTCTCTCGGTCATGCTTGGGAACAAGGCTTGCTCATCTAAGAGCCAAGCATCGAACAAGGGTGATGATCATGGGTTGGGAAACGATCATAGCGATAGCCACGCTCGTCGTTGGCATTGTCGGCGTGCTGGTTACGTTGCTTGTGGTCGGCATGAAAACCGCCGCCGGATTCGGGGCGGTTCATGCGGTGCAGCGCGTGCTCAAAGAGCGATTGAATGCTCGCGAATCTCGCTTGCACGATCATGGCAATGCACTGGCTCGGTATGGACGGATTATCGAGCGAGACGATACGAAGCAAGGCTAAGCCGCTCGCATTGCCCTCGTTGCTCGAAGCGAAAAGCCCGGTCCCGCAAGGGATCCGGGCTTTATTTTCGGCGCTATCCGATATGACTTCCAATATGGCTGCCAATATAACTTCCGATATAACGGCCAAAAAAAGATGCCTTTTCGAAAAAAGGCATCCCTATTCCTCCTTATTCCTCAATGTCGCTTCGTCGATCGCCGGCCGGCGATCGACGAAGCCGACGATTATCAGCCCCCGGTTGCGCTGTTATTGACCAAGGCCCCACCGCCGCCGGTGCGCGTTAGAACCTGCACGCTGAAGGGATGATCCGAGGTGACTTCGCATGACAGGCCCATCCCCATCCAGCGATGATTGATGATATCGGATAGCTCCGAAGTCTGCATGTGCCTGACGGACAAGCGGCGGATGGTGCCGACGGTGCCATCGTGCATCGTGCCGTCGTCCCCGTAGCATGTGAACCTCGTGCCGGTGCAGTGCTCGCCGAGGGCGGCGGTGCAGCGAATGCGAAGGTTGGTATCGTCCGCCCCCCCGGGAGCCGGGATCGACTCGATATCGGCCCGATGGGTATTGTCGATCTGATCGCTTCTTATCGCTTCGCTGTTGTTGACGAGCACCCCTTCGCCGGAGCGGGTCCAGACTTGCGAGGCGATCTTTGCATGGCTGCGGAAAGCGCAGGCGAGGCGACCGTTGCCATCCCACGATCTGCCGGTGATCGAAACGATATCCTCGGCGTCCAGAGTTCTCGTCCCCCATGCGGGGATGGTGGCAACCGGCTGTCCTCGAGAACTGAGTATCCCCCGGTAGAGCGAGCCGTTCTCCTGATCCGAGCAATCGAGGTAGACGATGCAAGGCGTGTTCTGCCGACACCGGATGCGAACGGTGGCTTGGTCCTGTGCGGTGACGGGAGGGATGGCGAAGGCGTGGCTTTGCACCGGCCAGTAGCGGGCATCGTTCGGTTCGGGAGCGATGGTGCTTTCGTTATCGACCACCGTCAACGGCAAGGATGCGCGAACGCCGTGGTAGTTGCCGCCCACGGCTTCGAGCGAGATCCGGCCTCGGTGGTCGTCGCTGTCTTTGTCGCCCTCGGAAGTCACGGTGACGGTCTGGCCGGCGAACCAATCGCCCCGGTTGAAAAGGAGCGACTGCGGATCCAAGGAGACATGGGGATCCGAACTCTTGAGGTAGACGATCACCGGCAAGGTGGGGTCACTTTCGAGGGTGACATCGAAACTTCTTCGCTCATGCTCTTCCAGATCGATGCTCCGGGCCGATAGGCCGATACCGCCGGGTTCGATCACCGAGCCGATTTCCAAGGTGTGTCCGGTGTCGTTCGCACCCGGGCAGGAGAGGGTGCGGCAGCTTTCGAAGCCCGATTGACGCTGGGTCTCGGAGTTCGAATATTCGGCGCACCAGTTGATGGCCGAGGATTGGATGTTGAATTCCCGTCCGCCATTGGGCCCGGAGCTGATCTCATGGGACTGCGGAGAGCATGAACCGGTGCCGGAGCTGGAGACCAAGTAGTTGACATAGACCCGAACATTCCCCGAGGTGCATGTAAATCTCGAGTTGCCGCTGTTGTCATATCCGCCGAAACCGATCCCGCCGCCGGTCAGTTCGTAATACCCGACGCAGTGATGAGCCGCGGTCGGGGAAATCTCGGCATCGTAGACATTGAATGTCCGGATCACATCCGGCGCAACGAGTCCGCCGGTCGCGGAGGGGGAGAAGGTGATGGTATTGGTATCGTCAATCGTATTCCTGTCCCGGGCGGCGCTGACGATGACGGTCTGTATCGTATTCCAGTTGGCGATGGTGAAGGTCAATGTCTCGGGGGAGACCGTGACCCCGGAGTAAATCTTGCTCAGCGATACATCGACGACGACATCCCGATTCGGCTCGGCGCTGAGTTTGACGCTGAGCGCGCCCGAAAAACCCTCGCGGACGGAGAAATTCACGGGGTTCACCTCGATCGTACCTCTAGGGACGTCCTTGTCGAGTATTTCGACATCCAGGGTCGCATCGTTCGAGTTGATACCGCCGGAGGAGGAGAAGGTGAGCACATCGGTGCCGCCGTGTCGGTCGCCGTCATTTGCCGCAAGGATCGTATACGTCTGGATGACGGCGTAGTTCTGGGGGGTGAAGGTCAAGTCATATTGAAGGTAGGCTTGGTTGAGATCGGCGTCCACCGAGACCTCGTTGTTGGTATTCGAAACCCTCACCCTGACGTCCGTGTTCGGGGTGGTGCTGAGCCTGACGCCGATGGTTTCCGGAACCCCTTCGGTGATTTTGAGATTCGCAGCGGGGCTCACGACAATCGTGCCCGTGGGGGGCTCGGCGTGGATGGTCGGTACCGTCAATGCCGGTACATCATTGAGGCCGCCGTCGGTGAAGACCAAGGTGATGGTATCGGAATCGTTCCTGATATCGGAGTCGCGGGCGGCGGTGAAAACGACATCCTGGTATTCGTTATAGAGTTTCTCCGTGCCGCTGTTCTTGAAGGTCAAGGTATCTTGGCGGCCGCCTCGGTGGGGATCGGTGTCGAACCTGATCTTGGGGTTGGTATTCGAAATCCTGACGGTGCTTTCCGGCGTGGTCGGTCTGGTGCTGAGCCTGACCTTGAGGATCGCCGACAAGCCCTCGGGAATGGTGAAGGATTCCAAAGGAGAGGTTTCTATCGTTCCCGTCGGGGGCTCGTCGATTCTCACCGTCTTCTTCACGGTCGCCAGAGCGATGGCCGCTTGGGTGGAGGCAAAGGTGAGAGTGCCGCCGGTGTCATCGGTTTTATCGTTGTCTCTGCCCGCCGTCAGGGTGATGGTTTGTGCGATACCGAAGTTCGCCGGAGTGAAGGTCAACATGCTGGGGGTGATGGTGATATCGGAGTTATCGACACTGATATCGACGATGCTGTTGGCTAATGGTGTTCTTTCGCTGGAGAGGTAGACGTCTATTTTTTGACCCGTTACATCCCCCTCGGTGAGGGTGATACCAAGGCCGCCGGAGGCGACGATCTGGCCGGTGGGACGATCGCCATCTTCGACGGTGATAGGAAGGACTCGGGTGGAGACGACGATATTGGAGGTGGTGACCTGGATGGTGAGATCGTCGGTTAAATTCACCTCATCGGCGTCGTCGGGCGATGTGAAGCTGATGGTTTGCGCAGTGCCGAGGGTGGCCGGGGTGAATGAAAGCGTATGCGTATTGCCACTGATGGCATTTCCATCCTCGTCGCTCATCGTGATATCGGCGGATGTCTTCGTGACCGATACGGTGACGTTTCCGGTCACCTGCAAGATGGAATCGATTTTGATGGTGAGATCGAAAGTGCCGCCTTCGGTGAAAGTGACGCTATCTTGATTGAAATCGAAATCACCGCGGGGGGGGCGCTCGGCTATGTTGATTTGACCCGATCCGCAGTCATAAGAAGATGGTTCTAAGCAAAAGTCATAACCCGAAGCCCGTTGTTTTGCAGGATCTTTGTATTCGACGCACATTGTCGCAGGAGTAGTAAAACCAGTACTACCTGTGCCCTCCACGCTATTTTCATTCACCCCGCCTCTAATTTCCAGATTGAAATCACCTCCGAAGTCGCAACGAGGAGTACCGAATAGACCTATACGGGACTTGCCCTTGACGACGAAGGCGTCCGATACTCTGCACCCGGTAGGAGCGGGATCGACGCGCGTGGCAAAGAAATGCGCGCGGTTGGTTTGACTAGGTGGTTGTCCATTAAGTGTCCCAATACGCCCACTGATGCATTCATGAGGCGCCGCCGGCCTCGTGTTGTATTCATCATCGGTCACGTTCACCGTGAACGTCCCGGTCGCGAGGTAGGCACCGCTGGTAATGGCAGGTTTGGCGGTGATGGTGGCGCTCTCGTCGTTCCCATCGCTATCGTTCGCTGCGGAGATGGTGATCCGCTGCGCTGCGCTCTTGTTGGCTTCGGTAAAGGTAAGCTGTGCCGGGCTTATGGTCACATCCGAGTTGTTGCTCGTGAAATCGATGACGACATTCGAGGGAAGAGACGCTTGGGAGTTGTTTAAAGTGAAAAATATCACTTGGCCGATCGAGGCTCCTTCGTTCACCGAGACATCGGCGAGATTGATGGTAGCGGCCGGCAGCTGCGCCGCTTCGCTGTATGTCACCCCGCTGCTGCCGCACCCGGTGACATTGCAGGCCGCATAGCCCGAGGAATACTGCGTTGCGGCATCAACGTATTCAAGACAAACTGTTTGAGGATTTGCACTGGCTGAAATGGAGCCGGTTGATCCTGCATCTATACGGGCGTTAACCCCCGTTCTGGGAGTACATGTCCCCCCCCCGACATTGATGGTTCGACTACCTGACATCGAAACATCATGAGCGCAGGTGCTCGAGTAACTCCCGGTATTGCTCCCGGGGCGAGAAATGCAATCTTTCGCCGCCGCGATTTGCGCGCTCGCAGTGCCGGGGAAGGCTGCGAGCATCGACAACGATCCGAGGAGGAGGGTGAAAACGAGCGCCGAAAGAAGGGGTCTTTCGGCAGGCGAGCCATCGAGCGGCACCGGAGTCGGGCACGGGTTCGAATCGGTGCAATCAATCGTCTTCGTATTCATCGTCAATGGCACTCCTTGTCACGGCTGCTCGTTGTAATTTGGGCTTGGCTGTGAAAAACACCGTCGCTCCCGTCGCTCGTTCCGAGGCGGCGGAGCGTTTTTTAGCCTTGATAGTATATCGAAAATCCGCTTTGAAAACACTCGGATTCGAAAAGCGAATTCAAGGGGTCGAGCCCGCTTGCGTTTCCATGGCCGGTTCCTTTTCGCCCCCGGCGCAGGTGTGGATGGTTATCGGGTTCTCGGCTTGACAAACGCCCTTGCAATGATGCCCGCATCGTGATTGTCATCGGCGAAAAAACCGAGCCGATATCGAGGGTTCATCGACTAATCGAATTTCGGCAAAATCGGGCGGGGCATCGAACCATCGCCCTCGCGCTTTTTGCCGATAGGCTACGCCATTTTGCTTGAAAAAGGCCATTTCGCCTGAAAAAGACGATCGTCGCTCGTCGATGATCATCTTCTTGGATGCAGGTAGTTTCCTTGCTTTTTCCGCCACGGCCTTTACAATCTTCCTTCGAAGGGGGACGGAAGCGCACGCATTGGAAGGTCATGTCGCTCGAATCCGTCGATGATTCCTCGGTGCATCGAGAGCCGAGGGATAAGGAAGTTCGACCCCGAACGAGCCCTCGAACGATCGTAAGAATCCAAGATATCGCCATGAACGCTCGCCCTTCGCCCGACGCCTCTTGCGAGGATTTGCCGAATCTGCTGCGAGAGCGCTTCGGAGAGATCCCCGATATCCCCGACTGGCTTTTGCGCCATTCCGAGATCAAGGGAATTGCCGGGCACCGCAGCCATCGCATTTTCACCGACCACAAGGTGCCGTCGGCGCTGCTACGTACCTTGCTCGCCGCCGCTTTTTCCGCCCCTTCGAAATCCGACCTTCAGCAGTCTTGCGTGGTGCACGTCATCGATCCCGAGATCAAGGCGCAAGTGGCAGCCTTGATTCCGTCGATGCCGTGGATTGCCGACGCCCCGGAGTTGTTGGTATTTTGTGCGGACAATCGGCGCATTCGGCGGATATGCGAGATGCGCGGCATTCCTTTCGGCAACGATCATTTCGATAGCGTTTTCAACGCTGCGGTCGATGCCGCTTTGGTCATCGCCGGGTTCGTTCGGGCGGCTCAAGCGGCCGGTTTGGGCTGTTGTCCGTTGAGCGTGATCCGAAATCATGCTTTGGAGGTGGCGGGATTGCTCGCATTGCCCGATCATGTTTTCCCGGTGGCGGGGTTGGTGGCGGGATGGCCGGCGCAGGAGCGCAAGGTTGTCCCCCGACTGCCGCTCGAGGTTTTCGTGCACGAAGATCGCTATGGCGACGGCGATCTAAAAGCGCAGGTGGATCGATACGATGCCCGGCGCCATCGCCTGCTACCCATTTCTCCTGAGCGCCGACGCGATTGCGAGCGTTTCGGCGAGGTGGAGTTCTACGGCTGGTCCGAGGACAAGGCGCGTCAGGTGGCTGAAACCGAGCGCGAGGGTTTCGGTGATTTTCTGCGCTCCAAGGGGTTTCGTCTTGACTGAAATCCTTCGTTCGCCCGATGGATTCGCCATCGAAATCGCCTTGGCCCGTGCCCCAATATCCCTTGGCTATCGGGCCTCGATGGGGGTGTAGTTGCGGGGTTCGGGTCCGGTATAGAGCAGGCGGGGACGGATCAGAATATTGTTTTCCAGCTGCTCCATGACCTGCACGGTCCAACCGGGGATGCGGCCGATGGCGAAGATCGGCACGAAGAGATCGTCGGGGATCCCGTGCAGGTGGTAGATCACCCCGGCATAGAAATCCACATTGACATTCACCCCGTGGCGGGAGTAGGGGCGCATCGCCTCCACCAAGGCCTCCAATATTTCGTACCAGTGCGGTTGCCCCATCTCCATCGAAAGCCTCTTGACCCCTTCTCGCAGATGGCGCGCCCGGGGATCCTCCGCTCGATAGACGCGATGCCCGAATCCCATGATCGCTTCGCGGGCTTTGCGTTTTTCCTTGACGTATTCGGCGGCCTTTGCCGGATCGCCGATGGCCTTTGCCATCAGCATCACATTCTCCGCCGCTCCGCCGTGGGCCGGACCCGAGAGGGCGCCGATGGCGGCAACGAGGGCGGCATGTAAATTCGCCTCGGTGCCGGCGACGACCCGGGCGGCGAAGGAGGAGGCATTCGAGCCGTGTTCGGCATGGAGGATCATATCCTTGTCGGTCAGGGCCGCGGCGTCGGCGCTGGGGACTTCGCCTTTGAGCATGTAGAGAAAGTTCGCGGCGTGGCCGAGATCGGGATGCGCCGCCACCGGTTCGAGCCCTTGGCGGATGCGGTGGTGGGCGCAGATGATGACCGGGACTTGGGCGTTCAGCCGGATCCCCTTTCGACGGGTGGCATCGATGGAGTTATCAGCGGTTTCGGGGTCGATGGCGGCCAGGGCCGAGACCGCGGTGCGCAGCACATCCATCGGATGCGCGTCCTTAATGATGTGGATGATATCGAGGATCGACGAAGGCAGCCTGCGGGCCTGTTTGAGGTCACGATCGAAATCGTTCAGCGCGCTGCGAGAGGGGAGCTCGCCGAAGAGCAAGAGAAAGGCGGTTTCCTCGAAGGAGGATTCGCCGGCGAGATCGTGGATGGAATATCCGCGATAGCGAAGCTCTCCGGCACGGCCGTCGATGAGGGTGGTGGGCGATCGGTCGAAACAGATATCCATCAGCCCCCGGTGTACTTCGATCTGACTTTCCTGGCTCATTTTCCGAAAGACCTCCTGTTCGGGTCGATAGTCATTGTCGTGAAAAAAGGGAGAGTTTTGGCATGGCAAAGATCAAAGGCCTCGATCGCTTTCGCGCGGCCATGGCCGCAAAGGCGCTCGATTGCGAGATCATCACCCTATCCGATTCGGTGCGCACGGCGAACGAGGCGGCGACGGCGGTGGGTTGTCCTTTGGGTCGTATCGCCAAATCGCTGGTTTTCAGGCTCGGTGATCGGGCGGTGATGGCGGTGATGAGTGGGGATAACCGACTCGATCCCGAAAAACTCTTGGCCGCCCTTGCGAGCGAGGATAGGCGCACCGGCGCCGAGCCCGTTGTCGGCGCCCTCGTTCGCGCCGATGCCGACTTCGTGCGAGCGAAGACCGGATACGCGATCGGGGGAGTGCCGCCTTTGGGGCATATCACCGCTTTCGATCGTTTTATGGACGAGGATCTGTTCCGCTTCGATCGTATTTGGGCGGCGGCGGGGGATCCTTTCAGTCTTTTTTCGATCGAACCGTCGGCGTTGCAAAAGGCGAGCGGTGCCAAAGCGATCGATCTCAAGGATGAATGAGGGCACCGTTTCGCTTTTCAGCCGATCGCCTCTCGCATCGCCGGTCCGATATCGGAAGGGGATTGGATCACCACTGCCCTTGCGGCCTCCAAGGCCTTGCGTTTCGAGGCATGGCTCCCCCGGTTCCCGATCACGATGGCCCCGGCATGCCCCATTTTCTTGCCCGGCGGGGAAGCGCCGCCGGCGATGAAGGCGACCACCGGCTTTTTCATTCCCGCGATGTATTCGGCGGCATCCTCTTCCATCGTGCCGCCGATCTCGCCGACCAACGCCACCGCTTGCGTACCGGGATCGGCATCGAGGATCCGCAGCGCATCCAAAGTGGTGGTGCCGATGATCGGATCCCCGCCGATGCCGACAAAGGCGGATTCCCCGAATCCCGCTTGGACGAGATTGAGGCAGATCAAGGTGCCGAGGCTTCCGCTGCGCGAGATCACCCCGATCGAGCCCGGGCGAAAGATATCGCGCTCGAAGGCGGGCATGAACCCGGTGAAGCATTCCCCGGGGGTCACCAATCCGGCGGTATTGGGGCCGACGACGCAAGCATCGTTGGCCTTGGCGGCGGCGAGCAACTCCATCACATCATGCACCGGGACATGTTCGGTCAGGATGACCAAGCGTTTGCAGCCGGCCTCGATGGCATCCACCGCCGCGGCCTTGACTCCCAGGGCGGGGATGAAGAGCACCGAGACCTCGAAACCGGTTTCTCGCATCGCTTGGCCGGCGTTTGCATAGACCGGCACGCCGCAGTGGACGGTGCCCGCCTTCTTGGGGTTGACCCCGGCGACGATGCGGGTTCCGTACGCTTGCATTCGCTCGGTCCAAAATGTGCCTTGTCGACCGGTGATCCCTTGAATCAGAACCCGCTCGGATGCCCGCACGATCATGATTTCGCTCCTGCGATGGCGGCGATGATGGCCTCGTCCATGGTTTCGAAGGGTTCGATCCCCAAATCCTCGCGAAGCATCGCCCGGGCTTCCTTCGAGCCGGTTCCGTGCACGCAAAAGAAAATCGGCAAGGAGGGACCGAGGGCTTTCCAAGCCTCGACGATCCCTTGGGTCATCACGTCGGTGCGGGCGAAGGCCCCGCAGAAATTGACCACCAGAGATCGCACGCGGGGGTTGTCGAGCAGCAGTTCGAGCGCCGGTCGGGCGTGGATATAGGAATCGCCGCCGATTTCGAGAAAGTTGGCGGGCTCGCCGCCGTGACGGGCGATCACGTCCATGGTGGTCATGGTCAATCCCGCACCGTTGGCGATCACCCCGATATCCCCTGAAAGCTCGATATAGCGAAGCCCCGCTTCTCGGGCGCGGGCCTCGAGTCCGGTGAGTTGTTCCGAACGGCCGTGTTCGGCGAGATCCCGACGCCGGACGATGGCGGAATCGTCGAGGACGAACTTGCAGTCCAAGGCCGCGAAACTCGCATCGGCGAGCTGGGCCAAGGGGTTGATCTCGAGCAGCTCGGCATCGTTGTCGCGAAAGGCGCGGTACAGGCGAGCGAGGATATCGGCGAGGGCCTCTTTGTCGATGCCAGGAGATCCCTCTTTTTCTCGGTGGGCGCCAGGCAAGCCATCGAGCAGCGCGAGCGCTTCTTGTTGCCCGAAGCCATGACGGATATCGACGACGACCCGCCGCAGGCGATCCGGCATCGAGGCTGCGACCTCTTCGATATCCATCCCGCCCTCGAAAGAGAAGATCACCATCGGCGAGCGCGAGGGGGCGTCGTTCAAGACCGCAGCGTAGAACTCCGCCGTCGATGCCAAGCGCTCCTCCACCCATACCGAGGTCACTTCGTATCCGGCGATCTCCATCTCGATGATCGCCTGCGCGGCGTCGAAGGCCTCAGAGGGGGTGTCGGCGCTGCGGATGCCGCCGGCCTTGCCGCGCTTTCCGGTGGGCACTTGGGCTTTTACAACCACCTTTCCCAATCCATCGGCGATTTCTCGCGCATCGCTTGCGCTATGGGCCAGACCCCCTTTCGGGGTCGGAATTCCCGCTCGGTGCAATAGCGGTTTTGCCGCATGTTCTTCGAAGTTCATGGGAGGTGGTCTCTAATAAAGGGCTTTTCAACGGGGGATTGCCGATGATCGTCGATGATCGTCGAGCATTCGAAGGGATCCTCCGTTGAAACCCCTCGTTATCGGATCATTTGCCGTATTTTTGCCAGTGAGCGGCGAAGAGATCCTCCTCGCTCGGTCGATCCTCGGGGATCGGCGTGGCAAGCCAAGTGATGTTGAGAAAGTGACGATAGTTCAGATTCTCGCTGATGCTGTTGCCTTGCCAAGTCCCGCAGCCCATCGAGAGGGTGAAGTTCAGCCCGCTTTCGAAGCCCCCGCCGTTGCCGAAGGTATGCGCCATATTGACGAGGACGCGGGCGGTATCGAGCGCTTCGGCAAGGCGACGGGCGCGCTCGAGGTTGCGGGTATGGATGCCGACCGAATGCCCGCGTCCTTTGAAGTCCATGATCGCGCGTACTTTGTCGACGGCGCCGTCGAAATCCGGCACTCGATAGATGGTCAATACGAGGGAGAGTTTCTCGTCGGAAAAGGGATGGTCCGCTCCCGTTCCGCTTTCTTCGACCATCAAGAAACGCACGTTGTCGGCCTTGTCGCCGAGGCCGCATTCGGCGGCGAGGATATCGATATCTCTGGCGATCACCCGGCGGTTGAGGCGGCCGTCGATCCACAGGGTTTTTCGGATCGCCTCTTTTTCTTGCGCATCCGCCAGATAACCCCCGACGCTCTTCAAGGCCTCGATGGCCGCATCGTAGACATCATCGATGATGATCAGGGCGTTTTCCGACGAGCACGAGGTGGCGTTGTCGAAGCATTTGGAGTTGCGGATCTTCTCGGCGGCGAGGGCGAGATCCGCGCTCGAATCGATGATCACCGGTACGTTGCCCGCACCGACGCCGATCGCCGGGGTGCCGCTGCGATAGGCGCTGCGCACGTTATTTTGCGAGCCGGTGACCACGACCAGATCGCAAGCGGCCATCAACGCTCGGGTGAGGGCTTTATCCACCGGGGCGGGCAGGATCTGTATCAGATCTTCGGGGGCGCCGATTCTGCCTAAGGCATCGCGCATCAGATCCACCGTGCGGGTGGTGGTCGCCAGCCCCGCCGGAGAGGGGGCGACGATGATCGCGTTGCGTCCTTTGAGCGCCATCATCGCCTTGTTGACGGGGGTCGCCGAGGGATTGGTGGAGGGGGTCACCGCCCCCACCACTCCGACCGGTTTGGCATACTTCACGATGCCGAGTTCGGGGGATTGTTCGATGATGCCGACGCTCTTCACCCGCATCAGATCCCGCAAGGTGCCGAAGGTCTTGCGCTGATTCTTGATGACCTTGTCCGCTTCGTTGCCCAAGCCGGTATCCATGACCGCCATCTTGGCCAGGGATTTCGCGTTTTCGGGTTTGTAGAGCGACCATGCGATGGCGGTGACGGCTTCGTCGACCCGGGCCTGATCGGCATCGGCGAAAGATTCCATCGCCTTGCGCCCGCATCGGACAAGGGCATCGACGATCGCTTCCGGATTGCGTTCGTCTTGCGCGTAAGATTCGTTTTGGATCGCTTCGGCGGTTGGGCTCATCGCTATCGTCCTTGCAGTTCACGAGGTTGTCGTTGACCGGGTTGTCTTTGACGGGATTATCGTTGACGGGTCATCATCGAAAGCGAAGATGCCCGATATGCGCAAGATGTGCGCGCTACAAGGTGTGCGCGCCAAAGGAGAATCGAAAGCCTTCGGATCGCTTTTTCGGTACCAAGCGCTTTTTATTCCCCCCATAGCGCCAAGTGTCGCATAATCGGCCATGATTCCCAAAAGCGAAGACGGCGATAAGGCCCAAGGGCCGGAACGAAGACGGCGAGCGTGGGGGGGTATGGAGCCCAAGAACGATCGAGCGAAAGCCGAGGATTTGCATGCCAAAAGCCGGGCGGAGTCGGTCGATGTGATGTATCGGGTTTTCGAATCTTCGCGCACTTGCCCTTTGTACTCGCAAATTCGGATTCGCAAATTCGGACTCGCAAGATCGGATTCGCAAGGCTGTATTGGCAAGTTGCGAAGTGTTTTGCCTAGGAGTCGATCCTTTGTCCAAACTGCTTGAAGTTCAAGACCTGCACACCCGCTTCCACACCACCGAGGGGGTCGTTCGCGCGGTCGACGGGATCAGCTACGATGTCAGCGAGGGGGAGACCGTCGCCATCGTCGGCGAATCCGGTTGCGGCAAATCGGTGGGGGCGATGTCGATCCTGCGCCTGATCCCCAAGCCCCCGGGCGAGATCGTCGAAGGCAGCCGTATCCTCTTTGCGGGCGAGGATCTGCTGAGCATGGACGACGATCGGATCCGCCATATCCGAGGCGGCCAGATCTCGATGGTCTTTCAAGAGCCGATGACCTCGCTCAATCCGGTGCTGACCATCGGCCTCCAACTGACGGAGACGATGATGCTGCACTTGGGCCTCGATCAGGCGGCGGCGGATCGCCGGGCGATCGAGTTGCTCGAGATGGTCGGCATCGGCGAGGCCGAGCGACGCCTTCGGCAATACCCGCATCATTTCAGCGGCGGCATGCGCCAGCGGGTGATGATCGCCTTGGCGCTCTCGTGTCGGCCGCGGTTGATCATCGCCGACGAGCCCACCACCGCTCTCGATGTCACCATCCAGGCCCAAATCCTCGAATTGATGCGTACACTGACGCATCAGATGGGAGTGGCGCTGATCATCATCACCCACAATCTCGGGGTGGTGGCGCGCTACGCCGAGCGGGTGATCGTGATGTATGCGGGAAAGATCGTGGAGACCGGTACCGCGGAGCAGATCTACCACCGCCCGCGACACCCCTATACCATCGGCTTGTTGAAATCCGTACCGCGCATGGATATGGCGCGGGGGAAGCGCCTGCAGCCGATCGAGGGTCAACCGCCGGATTTGACCCGGCTCGGCGAGGGATGCCCCTACAGACCGCGTTGCGCTTGGGCCGAGGATCGTTGCGAGCGGTCGACGCCTGCGCTCGAGAATGTCGGCGAAGGCCAGATCGCGGCCTGTTTCAATCACCGTGCGTTGGCCGATAAGGAGTCCCTTGCGGTATGAACGCTCCTACCCATGCCTCCACTGCTTTCGAACATTCGCCCCCTCATGAGCCGGTGGCGGGTGAATCCCTGCTCGAAGTCAGGGATCTCAAAAAACATTTTCCGGTCGTCGAAGGGGTCGTCTTTCAGCGCGCCGTCGGTCAAGTAAAGGCGGTCGACGGGGTCAGCTTCAGCATTCGCAAGGGGGAAACGCTGGGGTTGGTCGGCGAGTCCGGTTGCGGCAAGACCACGACCGGGCGCTGCGTGCTGCAGTTGGAGCGACCCACCTCGGGCGAGATCGTTTTCGACGGGGTCAACTTGGAAGAGCTGCCGGATCAGGAACTGATCGCGTGGCGGCGAAAAATTCAGGTCATCTTTCAAGACCCTTACAGTTCGCTGAATCCTCGCATGAAGATCGGGACGATGCTCGACGAGCCGATGCGCATCCACGGCATCGAGTCGAATCCTTCGAGAAGGCGGCGGCGGATCGCGGAGTTGTTGGAGATCTGCGGATTGCCGGAGAAATTCGCCGACCGCTATCCGCATGAGATGAGCGGCGGCCAACGGCAGCGGGTGGGTATCGCCCGCGCTTTGTCTCTCAACCCCGAATTCATCGTCTGTGACGAAGCGGTCTCCGCCCTCGATGTCTCGATCCAGGCTCAGGTCATCAATTTGCTCGAAGACCTGCGCCATGAATTCGATCTCACCTATCTTTTCATCGCCCACGACTTAAGCGTTGTTCATCATCTATGCAATCGGGTGGCGGTGATGTACTTGGGCAAGATCGTCGAGCTCGCCGACTCGAAAGAACTGTTCGGCAATCCGATGCATCCCTACACCAAGGCCTTGCTCTCGGCGGTGCCGATTCCCGATCCCGTGGTCGAGGCCAAGAGGGCCCATCAAACCCTCAAAGGCGAGGTGCCGAGCCCGATGAATCCGCCGCCGGGCTGCGTGTTTCATCCGCGCTGTCAGTTGGCGGTGGAGGGGTGCTCGCGCTCCGAGCCGGAATTGCGCGAACTTCGTCCCGGCCATTGGGTGGCGTGCACCCAGGTGTCTTGAGAACGAAGGGGATATTTGCGAAACGAGGATCCTCGGGCGCAGTCGTTCGAGGATCGATCGAGAGCCGATCGAGGCGAATCGCCTCGCCGATAGGGAGGTTAAGAACGAAGGGCGAAGAACGAGCGGTACAAAAGAACGACATAACATAAAAGTGCGGCAATGCAAAAGCACTGCTTGGAGAAGAAGATCCATCACCCGCCCCACGAGGAGGAGCGAAGATGAAAAAAGGATATGAATCCGATCCGTCGGCGAAGGGCTCGGGGCTTGCGTCTCGCACCGCTCCTTGGCTGCTCGGAATGGCGCTCGCAGTCGGTTTCGGCCACCTCGCCCAAGCGCAAGAGGAGATCCAGCGCGGCGGCGTTCTCGACTTCGTGGTGGCCGGAGAGGCCCCTTCGAAGGACGGCCACAAAGAGACCAGCTACTCCGTCGTTCACCCTTACGCCCCCTTTTACAGCCTGCTGATCCGGGTCGATCCGGATAATCCCCAATCGACGGATTTCGTTTGCGATCTCTGCGTCGGGGATGTTCCGGCACCGACCAACGGCGGCAAGACCTATACCTTCGAGATTCGCGAAGGGGTCAAGTTTCACGACGGAACGCCGCTGACCGCGCACGATATCGAGGCCACCTACGAGAAGATCATCAATCCCCCCGAGGGAGTGCCGAGCGCGCGCAAATCCTTCTTCAGCATGGTCGAATCCTTCGAGGCCACCGACGATACCACCATCGTTTTCAACCTGAAATTCCCCTCGGGGGCATTCCTGCCCTCGCTGGCCACCCCCTTCAATTGGATCTACAGCAAGAAGGATTTGGAAGAGCACGGCTTTGCCTGGCATGAGAAGAATGTCAACGGCAGCGGACCCTTCCGCTTCGTTCAGCACCAGCCGGGGGCCTTCGTCGACGGGGTTCGCAACGACGATTACTTCCACGAGGGGCAGCCCTACCTCGACGGCTTCAAGGCCATCATCGCCAAGAAGATGTCGGTGCGTATCCAGGCGATCCGCGGCAATCGGGCCGGGATCGAGTTTCGTGGATTTCCGCCCAAGGCGCGGGACGATCTGGTCGCAGCGCTCGGAGACAAGCTGACGGTGCAAGAGAGCGATTGGAACTGCGTGCTCTTGTTCACCCCCAATCACAAGCGCAAGTTCATCGAGGATCCGAGGGTGCGGCGGGCGCTGACGCTGGCGGTGGATCGCTGGGGCGGCTCGAAATACCTCTCCCGGATCGCGATCGTCAAGACGGTGGGGGGCGTGGCCTTTCCGGGTCATCCCTTGGCCGCCACCCGAGACGAGTTGGAAGAGATCGCAGGCTATCGTCCCGATCTGGAAGCCTCTCGCGCCGAGGCCCGACAATTGCTCGAGGATGCGGGAGCGACGGATCTGGTCATCGATCTCAACAATCGCGATGTCGATCAGCCCTATAAGGTGGTCGGCACGTGGTTGATCGACCAGTGGGCGAAGGTGGGCATCAAGACCGAGCAAAGGGTGCGTCCGACTCCGCAGTTCTACGCCGCCTTGCGCAACTCCTACGATTTCGATGTTTCCATCGACTTCAACTGTCAATCGGTGATCAACCCCATCGCCGATGTCACCAAATTCCTGGGCAGCTCCGGCAGCAACTACGGTCAGTACGACGATCCGGTGCTCGAGAAGATCTACGCCGATTTGGAGCGTGCCGGGGACGAGGGGGAGCAGCGCCGTTTGATGCGCCTTTACGAAAAGCGGGCGCTGGACGAGATGGCGCATCTCGGTGTTACGCTGTGGTGGTACAAGATCAACCCCCATCGCTCGTACGTCAAGGGATGGAAGATCGCTCCGAGCCATTACATCAATCAGCAGCTCGACAATGTTTGGATAGATCCATCGCTGCTGTGATGATCGAGGCCGAATCGACCCTCGCGCGCTCGCCCTTTGCCGGGCGGCGCGCGAGGGTCGATCTCCATCTGCGGGCACTTTTCGAAGCACGGCGCCGATCGAGCATGATCTCGACGATGGCCAGTGCAAGCATCCCGAGGCGCTCTTAGGATGTATCAATATATCCTCAAACGCGTTCTGCTGATGATCCCGACGCTGATCGGGGCGGCGGTGCTCGTCTTTTTCCTCCTGCGATTGCTTCCCGGCGATGTCTGCGAGGTGCGCTTGGCCGGCAGCGGTCTTTATGCCTCGCAAGAGGATATCGATATCTGCCGCAAGAATCTCGGCTTGGACGACCCCCTCCACGAGCAGTTCATCGACTTCGTCGGCGGCTATTTCACCGGCGATCTCGGCACCTCAATGTGGACTGGCCAGCCGGTGGTGGACGAGATCCGGGTGCGTTTCAAACTCACCTTGCAGCTGGCGATCATGTCGACCTTGGTGGCGGTGATGATCGCGGTGCCGCTGGGCATCCTATCGGCGATCAAACAAAATACATGGGTCGACTATCTGGTGCGGGCCTTCAGTATCGTGGGGATCGGCATTCCTTCTTTCTGGCTCGGCATCATGGTCATCTTGGGGCTGTTGGTGGTCAGCCAAGCCCTGTTCGGGGTCGGGTGGATGCCCCCGATCAACTATGTCTCTCCTTTCGACGATCTTTGGGGAAATCTCACGCAGCTGATCTGGCCTGCGCTGGCCACCGGCTATCGCTATTCGGCGGTGGCGACCCGCATGACCCGCTCGGCGATGCTCGAGGTATTGCGGGAGGATTATGTGCGCACCGCCAGGGCCAAGGGTTTGAGGGAGCGGGTGGTCGTCAATCGTCATGCCTTCAAGAATGCCCTGCTGCCGGTGGTGACGATCATCGCCATCGAATTCGCCTTCCTGATGGGGGGGCTGGTGGTGACCGAGCAGGTCTTCAATCTCAACGGATTGGGCAAGCTCTTCGTGGACGCGATCGGGAATCAGGATTTCGCATTGACCCAGCACCTCGTGATGCTGGTGGTGCTGATCTTCGTGGTGACGAATCTGGTCGTGGACCTTCTCTATGCTTGGTTGGATCCGCGCATCCGCTACAGCTGATAGTAATGACGAGGGGAAGCGATCATGACCGGCCAATCCACCGTCGCCTTGGGCAAAATCGACGATCCGATCGACAAGCCGGCGCTCATCACCCGGATCCGGAGCCTGTGTCGGCGCCAGCCCTTGGGCGCCGCCGGGGGCATCGTGGTCGTGGTCATGTGCTTCGCCGCCGCTTTCGCAGGTTTCTTGACCCCCTACGATCCGGTGGCCAATTCCTTGGAGAACATGCTCTCCTCCCCCGACGGCGCTCACTTGATGGGTACCGACGAATTCGGCCGCGACATCCTCACCCGTGTTCTTTACGGGGCCCGCACCGCACTGTTCATCGGATTGGTGGCCGCCTCCTTGGGCGCCACCTTGGGTCTCGTGCTCGGGGTGGCGAGCGCCTATTTCGGCGGCATCTTCGATCTCGTGGTGCAGCGGATCGTCGATATTTTCCTCGCCTTTCCCTTGGTCATCATGGCGCTGGCGGTGGTCGCGACCTTGGGTCCCGGGGTTCAAAACGTAATCATCGCCATCACCGTCCCCTTCATCCCCCAATGCGCGCGGGTCGTGCGTTCGAGCGCTCTGGCGCTGCGTGAAATTCCCTATGTCGATGCCGCTCGGGCGCTCGGATTCAGTCATGCCCGAATCATCCTGCGCCACATGGCCCCCAATGTCATGGCGCCTTTTTTGATCATGCTCACCTACTTCGTGGGTCAGGCGATCCTGCTCGAAGCGGTGCTTTCCTATCTCGGAATGGGGGTGCAGGATCCGACCCCGGCATGGGGTTTGATGCTCAAAGGGGGGGCGGAGGAATTTCTCGAAAGCGCTCCGTGGCTCTCGATCTTCCCGGGGTTGGCGATCACCCTTGCGGTATTCGGTTTCAATCTTTTCGGGGATGCACTGCGGGATCTTCTGGATCCGAAGTTGCGTTCTCGTTGAGGATATCTTTTCGCGATCGCTCGAAAGGGGTCTTGAAAGAGGTAATGAGGCATGAATCGAACGATCCCGATCCGGGCCTTGGTATTCGATGTTTTCGGCACCGTCGTCGATTGGCGATCCGGTATCGTTCGCCAAGGCAAGGCGCTGGGGGAACGGCTCGGGATCGAGGTGGATTGGGAGTCCTTCGCCGATGCTTGGCGCAAGATGTACCAGCCATCGATGGAGCGGGTGCGTTCGGGGGAGCGTCAATGGACTCCCCTCGATGTCTTGCACCGAGAAAGCCTGTGCGTTCTTCTCGAGCGCTTCGGCATCCACGGTCTCGACGATCGGGGGATCGATGATTTCAATCGTGCTTGGCATCGCCTCGATCCGTGGCCCGATAGCGTCGCCGGGCTGCTCTCGATGCGAAAGCGGCATATCATCGCCACCTGCTCCAACGGCAATATCGCGCTGCTGGTGAATATGGCGAAAAGGGCCAATCTGCCATGGGATGCGATCTTGGGAGCGGAGGTCGCCCGTGCCTACAAGCCCATGCCCCAAGCCTATTTATCGACATGCGCATGTCTTGGTCTCCTGCCCGGGGAAACGGTGATGGTCGCCGCCCACAACGATGATCTGGTGCATGCCGCAGCCCATGGAATGCGCACCGCTTTCGTCCCTCGCCGGAGCGAATACGGACCCCACCAAACGAAGGATATCGAACCTGAGCACGATTTCGATTTCATCGCCGAGGATTTCATCGAACTTGCGAAGAAAATCGATCAAGCGCAACCTGTTCCATAGGTTGCGTTATCGAGCGTTTTTCGAAAAAAACCACAGGAGGAACGATCATGCCGGGAAAATTCGAACTCTACAAAGACAAAGCCGGTGAATTTCGTTTCCGGCTCAAGGCCGTCAACGGGCAGAACATCTTGGCCAGCGAGGGCTATAAAACGAGATCGAGCGCCCTCAAAGGCATCGAATCGGTAAGAAAGAACTCGCAAGATCCGGCTCGCTTCGAGTCATCGACCTCGGATTCGGGAAAAAAGACTTTCAAGCTGACGGCGAAGAACAAGCAGGTGATCGGAACCAGCCAATCCTACGCATCGGATTCCGGTTATAAAAACGGGATGAAAAGCGTGGCCAAATACGCCCCGGATGCCACGCTCGACGATCAAACCAAGAGTTGAAGCGAAGTTCGAAGCGAGTGATCGGGAGGCGGGCGATGGGAGGATAGCCCGCCCTCCGACACCGGACAACATGCATCGAGCATCGAGTGATCCGATCGAGGCGTTGTTGTCGATCAAGGCGGAACGGTCCTTTGAATGCGGCCCCATCCGATCCATCGCTTTCGCGATCGAACGATAGGCGCTCGTTGCGTTCGCCCCTTGCCTCGATCCTCGATATCGCTTGCATGGCAAGACGGCGAATCTTCGATCGAGACTTCGACCGCCCGAGATTGAAAGCCGAATCCCTGCCGGTTGATGATATCGGTGTTTTTCGAAGGATAAGGACCAGCGACCCATGCAGTTGTCCACCGTTGATTACACGGCCCCCGATGCCTTGGAGCGCTTGGTCGATTCGCTGATAGATACCGGATTTTGCGTATTGAAAAACCACCCGATCCCCAAAGAATTGGTCGAGTCCATCTATCGGAGCTGGCAAGCCTTTTTCGATAGCGGGGAAAAGCACGAATACTTCTACGATAAAACGAATCAGGACGGATTTTTTCCCCTTGCCATCGCCGAGACCGCCAAGGGTCATACGAAAAAAGATATCAAGGAGTACTACCACATCTATCCTTGGGGGCGTATCCCGGCCGGGCTCAAAGAAGAGGTCATGGATTACTATCATCGGGCCAACGCCTTCGCCACCCGATTGCTAAGCGGAATTCAGCGAAGCGTTCCCGAAGAGGTCGTTGCCGGGCTATCCATGCCCTTGTCGGAGATGATCGAAGGCAGCGATCGAACGCTGTTGCGCGTGCTCCATTACCCCCCGATGACGGGGGAGGAGGAAGCCGGGGCGGTGCGAGCGGCGGCCCATAGCGATATCAACCTCCTGACCGTGCTTCCGGCCTCCAATCAGCCGGGTTTGCAAGTCAGGCGCACAGATGGCAACTGGATCGATGTCCCTTGCGATTTCGGCTATCTGATCGTCAATGCCGGGGATATGTTGCAAGAGGCCACCGGCGGATATTTTCCATCCACGATCCATCGGGTCATCAACCCCACCGGTCGAATGGCCGAGCGCTCTCGTATTTCCTTGCCCACCTTCCTCCATCCGAGGGCGGATGTGGTATTGTCCGAACGCTATACCGCCGGGGATTATTTGGAGGAGCGCTTGCGCGAGCTGGGCGTCAAGTGAAGCGCTTAAGTATTCGACAGGCATTCGAATGGCGGGCGATTGAACGATTTCCAAGCCAAACCCGACGATATCGATCACCCGGTATGGAAGGATCGACCCATCGCTTGTATCGGGATCGATGCCCTTGTCGATGTCCGGGAAATATCGTTTTATCGATCTTAAATCACGTCGATGCAGCAAAAGACGATCGAAAAAACCCGAGCGATCAAAGGCGATTTTTGATCTTTGGGCCCATGATCCCGGGGCAAAATCGCTCATCGATCATATCGAAGATCATTCGAATGCAAAGCGAAGGTTTCGGGTAAGAGAATTTCGAGGCTTTCATCACCGACGAGAGGGCTCGTTCAAGGGTGTTTTTTTCCGGCGATTTTCGCAAGGCTCTTCAATGGAGGATCGATCATGACATCCCGTCCCCAGATGTACCGCTTTCATAACGGCGAAAAGGCCCCGTTGCCTTTTTCCAACGATGAATACGATGCGCGTCTTTCGAGGCTGCGACGCTCGATGAGCGAGTTGTCGGTCGACGCCGCCCTTTTCACCTCGATGCATTCGGTGGCCTATTACTCCGGGTTTCTTTACTGCGCTTTCGGACGAACCTACGGATTGGTGGTCACCGACGATCAGTGCGTGACGATTTCCGCCGGAGTCGATGCCGGGCAGCCTTGGCGCCGATGCCACGGAGACAATATCACCTATACCGATTGGCAAAGGGATAACTTTTGGCGCACGGTCGAATCGATCACCGGCAGGGGAAGGACGATCGGCTACGAGGGCGACCATCTGACCCTCGTCAATCGCGACAAAGTGCAGCATTTCCTGGCGCCCGCTCGGACGGTCGATATCTGCCACGAGATCATGCATCAGCGCATGTATAAATCCGAGGAGGAGATCGCCTTGATTCGAGCCGGAGCGAGGGTCGCCGATGTCGGTGGCTATGCGATGCGCGAGGAGATCAAGGAGGGGGCTCGGGAGATCGATATCGCGATGGCCGGTCGCGATGCGATGGAAAAGGAGATCGCCAAAACCTTTCCCGATGCCGAATACAGGGATACCTGGACTTGGCTCCAATCGGGTATCAATACCGATGGCGCCCACAATCCGGTGACCGGTCGATATTTGAAGCGTGGCGATATCATCTCGATGAACGCCTTTCCGATGATATCGGGTTATTACACCGCCTTGGAGCGCACCCTTTTTCTGGGCGAGGCGGATCCTGCGAGCATGAAGATATGGCAGGCCAATGTCGAAAGCCATGAATACGGCATCGGCCTGCTCAAGCCCGGGGCGGTTTGCTCCGAAGTGACCGAAGCCATCAACGCTTTCCTAAAAGAGCGGGATCTGCTGCAATATCGCACCTTCGGCTACGGTCATTCATTCGGGGTGCTCTCGCATTATTACGGACGGGAGGCGGGGCTCGAGTTGCGCGAGGATATCGATACCGTCCTCGAACCGGGGATGGTGATCTCGATGGAGCCGATGCTGACGATCCCCGTCGGCCAAGCAGGAGCCGGGGGTTATCGCGAGCACGATATTTTGGTGATCGGCGAGCGGGGGGCGGAAAATATCACCGCCTATCCCTACGGCCCCGACTTCAATTTGGTGGGTTAGATAAGGAAAAGACTCTTATATCGACGCCTACCGAGGATGAGTCAAGGAGATGTCCGAAGATCCCCTTGCATCGTCGCCGGTCGAGCTGGCGGTGATCGGTGCCGGTCCGGCGGGGATGGCCGCCGCCATCGAAGCCAGGGCGCATGGTATCGAGACCTTGGTTCTCGATGAGCAAGGCGCACCGGGCGGGCAGGTCTATCGCAATATCGAGCGGATTTGTGCGCATGAGTCCGGCGCCGATGCCGGCCCGGCGGATTTGCTGGGCAAGGACTATCGAAGGGGCATGGCCCTCGTCGATGCCTTTCGGGGATGCGGGGCGCGCTATTTGCCGGGGGCTTCGATATGGGATCTGGCGCTTAAGTGTCCTTTCGATGGTCAGGGAGCGGATGCTCGAGGCGGCCGATCCCCGGCCCTTCGTGAAGATCTGGTCGAGATCGGCATCGTTCATCGCAGGCGAGCCCGGTTGCTGCAAGCCAAGACGGTGATCGTGGCCACCGGCTCCTTGGAGCGTCCGGTGCCGGTGCCGGGTGCGACCCTGCCCGGGGTGATGGGTCTGGGGGCGGTGCAATCGATGCTCAAGGCATCCGGGATGGTGCCGGATGTCCCGGTGGTGATCGCAGGTTCCGGTCCTTTGGTTTATTTGGCCACCAAGCAGTTGTTGATGGCCGGGGTGTCGGTGAGGGCATTGTTGCTCACCACCCCCTCGGATCGACTCCGGCGAGTCTTTTCCTCCTTGCCCGATGCGTTTTCAAGGCCCAAGGATCTCTACAAGGGTCTTCGCTGGCGCCAAGAGATCGTGCGCAAAGGGGTGCCGGTGCTGCGCGGCGTGAGCGATCTTGCGATCGAGGGCGAGGGGCGGGTGGAAGCGGTTCGTTTCGAGCATCGCTCTTGCCATCGACGCCTCCCGGCTTACCTCGCCTTGCTGCATGAAGGGGTGATCGCCAATGCGCATCTTACGCTGGCGGCGTCGTTGGCCCATCGATGGGATCGGCGGCAACACGCCCTTCGTCCGTTGACGGATGATTGGAATCAAACGCAGCGAGATGGTCGGGAAAGGGCGGTATGGGTGGCGGGGGATTGTGCGGGTATTGCCGGGGCATCGGCGGCGGTGCACAGCGCGCGGATCGCGGCCCTCTCGGCGGCGCATCATTTGGGTCGGATCGATCGCCGTCGCCGCAACGCTCTGGCCCGCCCGGCATTCAAGGCATTGGCATTCGAACGACGCTTTCGGCGTTTTTTAGAACGCATCTTCGAGCCCGCCGACGAGGTGTTGCGCCCTCGCGATCTACGCACGATGGTTTGCCGTTGCGAGGAGGTCTCGGTGGCGGATATCGAGCGCGCCATCGAACAGGGCTGCTCCGGCCCGAATCAGCTCAAAGCCTTTCTTCGTTGCGGGATGGGTCCTTGTCAGGGGCGAATGTGCGCCGGGATCGTGAGCGCGATCTTCGAGGACCACGCTCGCCGAACGAGCCAAGGGAAGGATCGCTCGGATCCGTCGCCGCCGGATGAGGATCCGGGGCATTTTCGTATCCGCCCGCCGATTCGCCCCCTTCGTTTGGGGCAGTTGGCGAATCTGGAAACGGGCGATGTCGAGCGAAAGGGATCGCTCGATGAGCCGAAGATCGAAGCGATTCGGGGCGAGGACTCTCTCAACGAGGACAACTCCGGCGGCGAGCCCCGATAGCGAGTCCCGGTAGCAAGGGGCGGATCGCCTATCGATCGGTACTCGCTTTTCGGGTATTGCTTTTCGGGCATTCGGCGAGGGTTCGTCGGCCCATCGCAAGGATCAGGATGCCTCGCCGCTCGATGCGGATACCGCTCCCCCTTTCCCTCCCAGATAGAGCCAGGTATCGACGACCGAATCGGGGTTGAGCGACATGCTCGAGATTCCCTCGTCCACCAGCCAATGCGCGAAATCGGGGTAATCCGAGGGCCCTTGGCCGCAGATGCCGACATATTTTCCTTGATCGCGACAGGCTTTGATCGCCCGCCGGAGCAGGGCCTTGACCGCCGGATCGCGCTCGTCGAAATGGGTGGCGACGAGGGCGGAGTTGCGATCGAGCCCCAACGTCATCTGGGTCAGATCGTTCGAGCCGATCGACAAGCCGTCGAAATATTCCAGGAATTCCTCGGCGAGGATGGCGTTGGAGGGAACCTCGCACATCATGATCACCCGCAAGGAGTCGCGCCCCCGTTCGAGCCCGTTATGGGCGAGCAGGGATTGGATATCGCGCGCCTCGTTCAAGGTGCGGACGAAGGGCACCATCAGCTCGAGGTTGGTCAGCCCCATTTCGTTGCGTACCCGGCGAAGGGCTTGGCACTCGAGCTCGAAGCAGGCTCGGAATCCTTCCGAGACATAGCGCGAGGCCCCGCGAAAACCGAGCATCGGATTGGCTTCGTCGGGCTCGTAGAGATCGCCGCCCAGGAGGTTGGCGTATTCGTCGGATTTGAAATCCGAAAGACGGACGATCACCGGTTTGGGGTGGAAAGCGGCGGCGATGGTCGAGACCCCTTCCACCAGCTTTTCGATAAAAAAGGCGCGCGGGCTGCCATATCCCGCAATCCGCTCTTCCACCTGTTCCTTGACCGATATGGGCAAGCGCTCGAAGTCCAGCAGCGCTTGCGGGTGCACGCCGATCGAGTTGCCGATGATGAATTCGAGTCGCGCAAGGCCGACCCCGGCGTTGGGCAGGGCGCGAAAGGCGAAGGCGCGATCCGGATTGCCGATATTCATCGCGATCTTGACCGGGATCGGGGGCATGGTATCGACATCGATCCGCCGGCATTCGAAATCGAGCCGTCCCCCGTAGACATACCCGGTCTCTCCCTCGGCGCAGGAGACGGTGACCTCGGTTCCCTCCTCGATTTTGCGGGTGGCATCGCCGGTGCCGACCACTGCGGGAATGCCGAGTTCGCGGGCGATGATCGCGGCATGGCAGGTACGTCCGCCCCGATTGGTGACGATGGCCGAGGCCCGCTTCATCACCGGCTCCCAGTCGGGGTCGGTCATGTCGGTGATCAATACGTCGCCTTCTTCCACCCGATCCATCTGCCCGACATCGAGCACCCGCCGGGCCTTTCCCGCCCCGATCCTTTGGCCGATGCTGCGTCCGGCGGCCAGTACCGGCCCTCGCTCGCGCAAGGAAAAGCGTTCGATGGTCTGCTTGGGATCCTTCTCGCCCCCTCGGCTTTGCACGGTCTCCGGCCGTGCTTGCAGGATATGAATCTCGCCGTCGATACCGTCCTTCGCCCATTCGATATCCATCGCCCGACCGTAATGATTCTCGATGGCCAAGGCGTAATGCGCCAAGCGGATCACGTCATCGTCGTCGAGGGAAAAGCGCAGTTTCTCCTCGTGGGGGACGTCGACGATTTCCACCCTTTGCGCCGGATCTCGGTGGTAGATCATCTTCAAGGCCTTGCTGCCTCGCTCCCGGCGCAAGATCGCCGGTCTGCCGGCGACGAGAGCCGGTTTGTAGACGCAGAACTCGTCGGGGTTGACCTGCCCCTGCACCACCATTTCGCCCAGGCCCCAGGCCGAGGTGATCAAGATGGCGTCTTGGAAGCCCGATTCGGTATCGATGGTAAAAGCGACCCCGCTGGCGCCGATATCGCTTCGCACCATGCGCTGGATCCCGGCCGAGAGAGAGACCTCCTCGTGCACGAATCCCCGGTGTTCGCGATAGGAGATCGCCCGATCGTTGAATAAAGAGGAAAAGACCTCGCGCACCGCATCCACCACCGCATCCGCTCCTCGGACATTGAGCAAGGTCTCTTGCTGCCCGGCGAAGGAGGCATCCGGGAGGTCTTCGGCGGTGGCGGAGGAGCGCACCGCCACCGCGATATCCTGATCGAGACCTTCGCAAAGCGCCGCATAGCCCCGACGGATCTCCTCTTCGAGCTCGGCGGGCAGGGGGGCGCTGCGGATCAGCGAGCGGATTTCGCTGCCCGCATCGGCCAGCGCCCGTACATCCTTGCTATCGAGGGTTGCAAGCCGCCCTTGGATGCGCCGCGACAAATCGTTGCTTTCCAGGAATTCCCGAAAGGCGTCGGCGGTGGTGGCAAAGCCCCCGGGTACGCGCACCCCGGCGGCGGAAAGCGCCTTGATCATCTCCCCGAGCGATGCGTTTTTTCCACCGACCCGGGGAAGATCCTCCATGCCCATTCGATTCAGGGGAAGGGTGCGCTCCATGGGTGACTCTCCTTGGTGATGAAGCGATACGATTGAGCGTTGCGATTGAGCGTTGCAAAGACTTTTCCAAACGACGTCAAGGCGGCTCGATGCCCATGGCGAGGGCGGCCAAGCCGACGATGCCGATAAGGATACCCCCTACACGCTCTCGGCCATGCTCGGGATCGCTCGGTGGAATCGTTCGCTTGGCATCGATGAATGACAAGAAAGCTTCGATGCGGCTCGTTCGATCCGCAAGGCAAATCCATCATCGGTAGAGGGTTTCGGCTTGGGCGATGATCAGCGAGACCGATACGATGCCGAAGACGGTCGAGAGCAGGATCGAGGCCGAGACCCGTTGGGGTGCGACCTTGTAATGCTGGGCGATGATGTAGATATTCCCGGCGACCGGTAAGGAAGCAAGGGCGATCATCACCGCCGCCGAGAAGATCTCGACCGGAAAGACCGCGAGGGCGAAAAACGCCACCGCCGCCGGATGCAGGATCAGCTTGCAAAAAGACAGCCAACCGGCCACCTCGATCCTTTCCGTGGACTTCGAGGCCAGCGAGGCCCCGATGGCGAAGAGCGCCCCGGGGGTGGCGGCCGCTCCTAGCAGGGTCATGAACTCGTCGACCGGACCGGGGATCGAAAGGTTCCATGTCGACCAGAGGAGACCGATGGTGAGCGACATGATCATCGGATTGCGCAGCAGACCCGCCAACAGGACGCGCCCGAGCGAAAGGCTCATCCGACCATCTCTTCGAGCGATGATCACCGATACCGCCAGGGTTCCGAAGACCAGCAGATCCATCGCCAAGACGATCATGATATAGCCGACCGCGGCCTCGCCCATCAGCAGCGAGAGCATGGGGATCCCCAAGAAACCCACATTCCCGACGACCGAGCATTGGGCCTCGATGACCGCTTCCTCGATGCGGATGCCGCGCAAGCGGGCGACGATCAAGGCGAGGGCGTAGACCGAAATCGAGGCGCAGAGATAGGCGGCGACGAAGTTCCATTGCAAGATATCCTCGATCGAAAGATTCGACGAGAAGCGAAAGATCATCGCCGAGAGGGCGAAATAGAAAACGAAGCGGGTGAGGCAATCGGTGGCCTCTTCGCTGAAGAATCCGCTTCGCCCCGATAGATAGCCGAGCCCGATGATCGCAAAGAAGGGCAGGGTCTCGATGAATATTGCGTACATCGTAGAAATCGATCTCCGGCGAGGATCATCGAGGCCTTGGGCGATCGCTCATCGACCGGCCATGTGATCCGACTTCGAAAGCCGATTCACGAAGGATCGATCGCAAGCCAGGTTATCGCAAAAAGAGCGCATCATCGGTTGAAGGGGGCGACCGGAAAACGCAAAACCCGAAGGACGAAAGCCCCGAGGTCGGGCTTCGTTCTTGTGGCCTTCGATCTCCGAAAGATGGGGTTTTATGCGATATCGGGCCGATGTATCGGGGTGTATCGGGTCGCGTCGGATCGATACCCGATCTTTTCTCGGCTTTGGATATGTCAAGTATCCGATCGTCGAGCCATGCTTCTTAGGCGACTCAAACGAGCGTTTTTTTCCCGAGCCCCGAGATAGGCGGGCACGATGCTCTCGATACCGCAAGGTTCGATGCCCAAGGCAGCGAAGCCCGAATCCTTGCACACGCTCGGCACCGTCGCCGAGAGGTAGTTGTCCAAGGTGAAGATCTTCCCCGGCAGATTTTGCATCGCGATGCCCTGCAGGCGAGATAAACGATGGCCGATATCGATGATCCATCGTCTTTTGCCCGTGACATCGGCGGTGAATTGCACCAGATCTCGAAGGCTTTGCACCTCGGGGCCGCAAAGTTCGTACCGGTGGCCGTCGGTCGAATCGTCATCGAGGATGCGAAGGATGGCCTCGATGACATCCCCGACCCAAACCGGGGCGAAGCGGGCATCGGCGCAGGCCAAAGGAAAGGCCAAGGGCGACAGGGACAGCAAATTCGCAAAACGATTGAAGAAACTGTCGCCGGGGCCGAAGATGATGCTCGGGCGAATGCTGGTGACCCGGATATCCCCACCGGCGGCGTGGATTGCCTCCTCGCCTTTGAATTTCGAACGCAAATATTCGCTGGGGGCGTTTTTTGCGACCCCCAAGGCGCTGATATGCACGATGCGCCCGATATCGAGGGAACGACAGGCGGCGGCGATGGATGCCGGGAGGCGGGCGTGGACATCCTCGAAAAGTGCGGATCGGCCCTGATTGAGGATGCCGACGAGATTGACCACCGCATCGCAGCCCGCCAAGTGCCGTTGTCGATCCGCAAGTTGGAAAATATCCCCCTCGACCACCTCGCAGCTCGGGATCACCAACAGATGACGGGTACGGTTGCGCCTTCGGGTGATGACGCGAGATGCCATCCCGCGCTCGGCCAAGGCGGCGACCAAGTGCCCGCCGACAAAGCCCGATCCACCCAAGATCGCGATCTTTCTCGTTTTCATCGATGCTCTTTCATCCTCTTCGTCGGCGCATCGCCGCCTTGATTCCTTGATCCGGATCTTCGAGGTTTTTTCGAAGACCGCCAAGAAGCATGCGGTTGGAAGAATGCGGTTGAAATTATAAGACTTCGCTCGCCCATCGATCATCGAGGCGATCCTTGGATCCGATGATCGCTTGGTTCATCGGCGTTTTTATCCAAAGATCCACGGCCGGGGCGAGGGCGATTGGATCGCAAGAGGGTGCGAAAAAAGATCGAGGGATCGAAACGCCGCCATCTTTTTCATGCCCCGCCTCGCCGCCGATGATCGCATTCGTGCTTATCATCCGGGCGCCTTCGGATCGACCCGAGGGCGCCGGCTTCACGATACTTGCGCTTTCGGATCATCGTTTTGCGCCGGATCTGCGATGTGCGGGCGAGATGTACCGGCGACGGGTATCGTTGACAACGACGGGTATCGTCAGGCATCGATGAGAGCCGCCTTGCTCGATCTCGATGCCCGATCGAGCGTCGAAGGGATATTCGATCAGCCGGATATTGCAGCCGGATAGTGCACTTTTCGAATCGATCACACCGGACAAGGAGGGAGGATCGAGATGTCGGGCCATGCCAAGAGCGGGAGGGCTTCGTTATTTCCGCCGATGCCGTCGAAGAGATACGAGGTGATCTACGCCGACCCGCCGTGGGATTACAAGGGACAGCTCCAACATTGCGGGGCCGGGGGCGGCGATTCCGGGGGAGCGATGCGCCACTATCCGACGGTCAGGCTTGCGGATTTGAAGACCCTGCCGGTGGATCGGATCGCCGCCGACGATTCCTTGCTTTTTTTATGGGCGACCTCCCCGCATCTGGATCAGGCGATCGATCTGGGCAAGGCTTGGGGTTTCGCTTGGGCCACCGTCGCCTTCGTTTGGGATAAGTGCAAGACCAATCCCGGCTATTACACCCTTTCGCAGTGCGAAATGTGCCTTGCGTTCAAGAAGGGGAAGATCCCCTCGCCCAGGGGGGCGAGGAATATTCGCCAACTCGTATGCGAGCCCCGGCAGGGGCATTCGCGCAAGCCGGACGAGGTGCGGCGCAGGATCGAATCGATGTTCCCCGATCAATCGAAGATCGAGCTCTTTGCCCGAGAGCCGGCTGCCGGTTGGAAAGCATGGGGGCTGGAAGCGCAATGGGGTGCAAAGCGCCCGATGGTCGGCCGATAGGATCGATGCGATGTCGAAGCGATAAGGCGATGGTGAAGCGATAAGGCATCGGAATGCTTTCGACGGGCATCGTCGTCGCTCCAAAGCGCAAAAGAGGTGAGCGTTGTCGAGCGCATGCCCCGATCCCGGGCTTTGCGTTCTATATAATCTTGCATCCGCGGCTTTCGATACCGCCCCATGACGATTCCCCCGCCAAGGTAGCGATGGATCGCTTGGAGGATCGCCTCGCCTCGCACCCGAAAGAATTGTCGATGAGAAGTCTCGTCTCGAATTGCCCGCATCGGATCGATAGAGCGAAGGCCTCGTCGGGTATTTCGACAACCCTTCCGCCTTGCCCCCTTTGTGATCGATGACGATCGAAAATCGGCGCCGGGAAAAAGGCGAAAACCGCAAGTATCGCAATCGAAAACGGAGTCGGACGAGTGAGCGCGTGGTTGGATGAGGTCCGTTGGAACGATCAGGGTTTGGTGCCTTGCATCGCCTATGGCCGAGATGACAAGCGCCTATGGATGCTGGCGTGGATGAATCGCGAGGCCTTGGCCGCCACCGCCCGCGAGGGGCGGGCGGTCTATTGGTCGCGCTCGAAGCAGCGTTTGTGGCGCAAAGGCGAACAATCCGGATTCGTTCAGCGGGTGCACGAGATACGTCTCGATTGCGACGGGGATACGGTGGTCTTGGCGGTCGATCAGGTCGGCGGGATCGCCTGCCATACCGGCCGCGAGCATTGCTTCTTTCGCAGGCTCGAGGGGGATCGCTGGGTGGATGTGGAGCCGGTGCGCATCCCCGCCGAGGAGATCTACCGAGAAGGGGAGGATGGGCGGGTACCGGCGGACGAGGAAAAAGCGGCGCCGATCCTGCCTCTTGCCCCGAGCGGGGATGTTCTGACCGATCTGGCGAGGATCATCGATGCGCGCAAAGGCGCCCCGCCCGATGAGTCTTATGTGGCTTCTTTGCACGCCAAAGGAGTCGATGCCGTATTGAAAAAGGTGGGCGAGGAAGCCGCGGAGACGATCATCGCGGGCAAAGGCAGCGATCGAGCGGCGCTGGTGCACGAGGTTGCGGATCTGTGGTTTCACAGCATGGTGCTGCTTTCGTCCCATGGGCTCTCCCCGACGGATGTGTTCGACGAGCTCTCCCGCCGCTTCGGACGATCGGGCCTCGAAGAGAAGGCCGCTCGCTGATCCCTTTTTATTTGCGTTACAGTTTCAAGTATCGGGATTGCCATCTCGATCGTTCGCGGCGGTTTGAAAAACATCAAGGAGACGGGCATGGGGATCAGCGTCTGGCAGCTTCTGATCGTATTGTTGATCGTGTTGTTGCTCTTCGGTACGAAGAAGCTTCGCAATATGGGCGGCGACCTCGGGGCCGCGATCCGCAATTTCCGGGGAGCGGTCAAGGAAGGCGATGCCGAGGCGCGAGAGGAATCCGCCCTCGAAGGGGAGGAAAAATCCTCCAAGGAGGAGGAGCCCGCCGCGGCCCGCACCGCATCGAATCCCCCCGAATCCGGCACCGAAAAAAAGCGCGGCGATTGATCGCAAAACCGGACTTTTTCGGTCATCGGGCGCAAAGATATTCTCGTTCCCGCCGCTTTATCGTTTTCGAAGCGTTTTTTCGGGTTTTGCTTCGTGCCTCGGGCGGCGGGCGCATGATCGCCGCTCGGGTTTCGACGGCCTTTTTTATTCGCCTTCGGATGATGCGTTTTTCGGAGAGTGTGATGCCGGACTTCGGCCATGTTTGATATCGGCTTTCTCGAGATCGCCCTGATCAGCATCATCGCCTTGCTCGTGGTCGGCCCCGAGCGTTTGCCGAAGATGGTGCGTACCATCGGATTGTGGATGGGTCGGATACGGCGCTATATCAACCAAGCCAAGAACGATATCGATCGCGAGGTGCGCCTCCAAGAGTGGAAGGAACAATTGGCCAAGCCCGCTTCCGAATTCACGCAGATTCGAGAGGCGGCCAACGAAACGAAGGAGGTTTTCGAAGAGGCGAAAAGCGCGATCGAATCCGTCGATTCCCCGGCGTCTTCGTCTGCGCAAGTTCCGAAAAACGCCCCTTCGATCGCCCCCGATCGCCCCGAAAACGCATCGAAAGACGAAAAAAAGCCCGATGAGCCGGCCACCGGATCGGGATCGTCTTCGAAACTTGCATCCAAGAAGGAAGATTCCTCGGGCGATCCCCAAGTCCCGACGGCGGCGGACGATGCCCCCGCTTTTGCTGCCCGCTCGGCCGACGAAGGACAAAGCGATTCTTTCGGGGCATCGGCCGATGGAACGAATGTCGGTGGATCGAATGGGGATATCTCGCCCCCGGGGGCGGATCCCGTCGTGTCTTCGAAGGAAAAACCTGCGCCTGAGGCGGCTCGATCCGCATCGGAGACACCCCGATGAGCGAGGAGTCGGCGAAGGAGAATCCCGCCGCATCGACCCCCGCCGGGGCCGCCTCGCCCCAAGGGGAGATGACTTTCGTCGAGCATTTGGTGGAGTTGCGCAACCGCTTGGTGCGGGTGGTGATCGCGGTTTCGGTGGTGCTGCTATGCCTGATGCCCTTCGCCAACTATCTTTATAAGTGGCTTTCGGCGCCCTTGCTCTTGGCGATGCCCGAAGGGGCGAGCATGATCGCAACCCAGGTCGCCTCGCCTTTCCTCGCCCCCTTCAAACTCGCCCTTGCCTGCTCCGTCCTCATCGCCCTTCCTCTCATCCTCTATCAGTTTTGGGCATTCGTGGCCCCCGGGCTCTATCGGCACGAAAAGCGCCTCGTCTTCCCGTTGATGGTCACCAGCTCCTTCCTTTTTTATCTTGGGATGGCTTTTGCCTATTACGTGGTCTTTCCCCTGATGTTCAAATTCTTCCAGGCGGTGGCCCCCCAAGGGGTGGAGGTGATGACCGATATCAGCAGTTATTTGGATTTCGTGCTCAAGATCTTTTTCGCCTTCGGATTGGCGTTCGAGGTTCCGATCGCCACCGTGGTGTTGGTCTGGACCGGATTTACCACCCCCGAGTCGCTTGCGAAAAAACGCCCCTATATCATCGTCGGCGCCTTCGTGGTCGGGATGCTCCTGACACCCCCGGATGTGATTTCTCAAACCCTGCTGGCGCTGCCGGTTTGGGCCCTTTTCGAGCTCGGGGTGATCTTCTCCCGTCTTTATGTGCGCCGGGAGAAACAAGAGCAGGCCGTATGATAAAAAGCCGATGGGGCTCGGTTCTTCGAGAAGAGGGTCCTAAGGCTTGTTCGTTCGGCGTTCGTGCACTCTTTCTCGATGGATGATGTACAAACCGCAGCCGATAATCACCGCCATCCCCGCCAGCGCCAGCTCGTTCGGCGTGTCCTTGAAGACCAAATAGCCCAAAGCCGCGGCGCTGACCAGCTCCAAATAATGCAAGGGAGCCAGGACGGTGGCCGGGGCATGGCTCAAAGCCAGGCTCATCAGCAGGTGAGAGAGGGACGAGGCGGCGCCGACCCCGATCAGGAAAAACCAAAATATCCCCTGGGGCATCACCGGATCCAAGACTTGAATCCCGCTACCCTCGGCGAGCAGCAGGATCGGCAGGCAGATCAGCGTGCCGATCCACGCCGAGTGGAGTTGCATGGGCACGGCTTGGATGCGGCGACTCAAAGATCGGGTGATCAGCATGTACAGGGCGAAGAAAAGCGCGGTGCCCAAAGGGAAGAAGGCGACCGCGCCGAAGGCTTCGAAACTGGGTTGGATGACCAGTAAAACCCCGATGAATCCGACGGCGCAGGCGGCCAATCGGCGCGGCCCCACCTTTTCGCCCAGCGCGTAATTTCCGATCAGCAAGAGCAAAAAGGGCTCGACGAAAGCGATGGCCAGGGCATCGGCGATCGGCATCGAGGCGATGGCGGCGACGAAGCAGAAGGTCGAAAGAACCAGCAGCAAGGCGCGGGCGAATAAAAGTCGCAGCAAGGCGGGATCGAAGCGCAGCGGATAGCGCCACAGGATCAGCGCCGGTAGCATGATCAGGGATTGCACCAAAAAACGCGCCCCCGTTACCTGACCCACGGGAATGGTGGCGGCCGCCAGCTTCGCACAGACATCGAGCAGGGGGGCGGTCAGGCAAAAGCCCAGCATCAGCATCGTACCCAAGACGATGCGATCGTTGGCAAAGGGCGCTTTATGCGGCATCGAGGCTCTCGTTCGGGTTGTGGGTGCATCCCTTCGGGGCGAGCCGAGGATGGATCGTGTCCATCGAGGAATCTCCCGATGGGCGAGGCATCGATCGCTTTTTCATGGTCATCGCAATCCTTCCAAGATGCTCTATTCTCGGCGCTGTCGAACCGGATCCCTTCGATCGCGTATTCGGGATCGGATCGACCCAATCGAGTGTCGATTTTTCAAGGCAACCAGCGATTCCCGATCGCGGTGGCGATGAGCAAAATGATCGATCCGATCAGCACCGCGGCCGCCGGGTGCAGCAAAGTGGCCATGCCGCCGCTGAACACCCCGCCGAGCATGATCAAGGTGAAGCCGATGCCGTGCACTCCCATCACCCGTCCGCGCAGATGCTCCGGCACATTTTGTTGGAGCACGATCATGGTCATCACGTAGAAGATCGAGGCGCAGGTGTGGGTTAGGACCATGATGCCCACGGCGAGGTACCAAGCGATATCCCAACCTTGGGCGTTCCAGCAGACCAAGGCGAACGCGGCCAGCCCGCAGCCCGCTCCCGTCAGCGCCGACAGCAGAAAACGCCGCGGATTTCGGATATGCGGCCTTCGCATCATCACCAGCGCCGTCCCCATCAGCGATCCGACCCCCGATGCCGAGACCATCGCCCCGAAACCCCGGCTGCCGGCTCCGAGGAGGTCGGCCAGCGCGGGCATGATCTGCATATAGGAGATGCCGAAGAAGGACAGCGCCCAAGTAAGACCGATCAAGGTGAAAAAGAGGGGTTCATGGAGGATGAAGCGAATCCCCGCCGGCAGCCCCGGAGCCTCTTCCGGTTCTTTTTTCGCAACCGAGGGCAGTTTGTAGAGCACCGCGCACATCGCCACAGATCCCAAGGCCCCGAGGGCGAAGACCCCGGCGGTTCCGCCGGCGGCGATCAGCGTTCCCCCGATGGCCGGTATGGCCATGCGCCCGCCTTGCCACAGCATCGACATCAGGGCCACCGCGCTCGGCAACTTTTCAGGGGGGAGCAGGGTCGGAAAGAATGATTGGCGGGTCGGCCAATCGAATCCGGCGATGATGCCGTAGGCGGTGGCCGCGATCAGTACATGCCAAGCCTCCACCACTTCCAAGCGGTCGGCGATGGCCAGCGCCAGCAATACGATCGCCAAGGCGAGATTGGTCGCAAAGAGGATGCGGCGGCGATCCAAGGTATCGGCGAGCCCTCCACCGATGAAACTGAAGGCGATGGCGGGCAGCGACAGACACAGCCCCACGAGACCGAGATCGAAGGGCGATCCGGTCAGCTGAAAGACAAGCCAGCCCATGCCGATGAACAGGAGTTGGGTGGAGCCGATGGTTCCGATCGATCCGAGCCAGTAGCGTCGGAAGGCGGGCTCGGTCAAGGCCGCAAAGCGAGACCCCGCAGGTTTGCCGGCGGGGGTCGGGTTCGATTCGGAACTGCGGGCGCTCATCGGGCAAGATACCTAAGGATCGATGCGCTCGATGTGCCGCCCAAGCCCCGCATCGGGCGGGTGTTTTTTCGCAGGACTCGGATAAGGGACGAGCGCCTTCGCCCCCGATGGATGAGTCGATGCGCCATCTACGGATGGATCGATCGCAGGTAGAAGCGCCGATGCCGATGGATCGAGGCAACGGCCGAAAGATCCCCCGATAGCCCCTTCGGTGCCATCGTAAAATCATCGGACGGGGCCTTGGCGGGATCCATGGTTTTCGAAATCATGTCGGCGGGTTTCGCAAGCAAGAGCCGGTATCGATATTCATATCGACGCTCCGGTGCGAAAAAAGATCGCATCGATTCGTCGATCCTCGAATGTCCCGGCAAGATTTCCATCGACTGTTGTCCATCAACGGTTATCCATCAACAAGATGCCCATCGAAGGGAGTGTCCGATGTCGAAAAGGGATCATCGGCGGGATCGCTCGGTTCCGGGTCATCGCCCGAGCGAATCCGATTTCGGCGATCGTATGGTCGGCGTTTTCGATCGCGCGCTTCGGGCCGTGGCCGGGGTCGAATCCGGAACTTCGGAACAAAGTCCCGCATCGGGGGTCGCCGACGAGCCGTTGACGAGGGCCCAGCGTCGCCATGCGGCAGGCTTGATGCGGGTGAATCACGCCGGTGAAATCGCCGCCCAAGCGCTCTATCACGGACAGGCTCTCGGAGCGCGCGACTCGGCGGTGAGGGAGGCGATGGAAAAGGCCGCCACCGAGGAGGGGGATCACCTCGCTTGGTGTCGGGAGCGGCTTTCGGAGCTCGATGCCGCCCCGAGTCGTCTCGATCCTTTTTGGTACGCCGCTTCTTTCGCCATCGGCGCGATGGCGGCAAGGGCGGGGGATCGATACAGTCTGGGTTTCGTCGCCGAAACCGAGCATCAAGTCGTCGAGCATCTGGATCGACACCTCGAGCGGCTGCCGCCCGGGGATCGTCGTAGCCGTCGCATCCTCGAAAGGATGCGCGCCGACGAGCAGGCTCATGCCACCGGAGCCATCGCCGCCGGGGGCGTTCCCTTGCCCCGAATCGTTCGTCGTTTGATGCGTCATGTATCGAAGTCGATGACTTGCAGCGCCTATTATCTTTGAACTTGCGAAGGGGCTCGTTCGGTTTGCGCGGACTCTCGCAGCGGGATGATCAGTGCCATTCCGATCAGCAGCGGGATCAAAACCGCGAGAATTCCATCTCGAACATCGCCGGTCCAAAGCCCCACCGCTCCCACCAAAGCCGGGCCGATGATCGCCGCGAATCTGCCCATCATATTGAAATATCCGAAGAATTCCCCGCTACGACCCAAGGGAATGTAGTGGGCGAAAAGCGACCTCGATACCGATTGCACCCCCCCTTGCACCAACCCCACCATGATCGCCAGAATATAGAACTCCAGCTCCGATGACATGAACCGGGCGTAGACGATCACGCCGGTATAGACCGCCAAGCCCGTATAGAGGGCAGGCTTGGCGCCGAAGCGATGGGCAATCCACCCGAAAGCCAAGGCCGCGGGAAAGCCGACGAATTGGGTGATCAGCAAGGCGACGATCAGGCTCGTCGATGGCAGTCCGATCGAAAGCCCGTAGTCCACCGCCATGCGGATGATGGTATGCACCGCATCGATATAGAAAAAATAGGCGAGCAGGAAAAGCCCCGCCATCCGATGGTGATGAAAAATCTCCTTATATGAGTATTTTTTCTTGCCCGCCTTCGCTTTCGGAGGATCGCTTTCGATCAAACCGGAACGCAGGTTCCGAGGCGGCTCCGGGACATGGCGAAAAAGAGGCAAGGAGAAAAGCAGCCACCAGATCCCCACCAGCAGGAATGAAAAACGCACCGCCTCCACACTATCGGAAAAACCGAAGAATTCCGGCTTGAGCGTGGTGGCGACATTGAGGGCGAAGAGCACCCCGCCGCCGATATATCCGAGCGAGAACCCCAAAGAGGAGACTTCATGGTAGTTCTCGGGCGAGCCGACCGCGGGCAACAGCGAATCGTAAAGAACGATGGCGCCGGAAAATCCGGTGGCGGCAACGACATAGACGGCGGCGGCTTGGCCCCATTGACCCTTGTCGACGAGCCACAACGCCATCGTCGCCCCGGCCCCGATCAAGGTGAAAAGAGCGAGGTATCGCTTGCGCTCGCCTCTTCGATCCGCAAGGATGCCGATCAGGGGGGCGGCGACCAGGATGATGATGCCGGAAAGGGAGGTGATGAATCCGAGCCGAGCGGTGCTGACCACCGCCTCGGTGCCCGCATTCCAATATTGTTTGAAAAAGACCGGAAAGAAGCCGGCGATGACGGTGGTGGCGAAGACCGAATTCGCCCAGTCGTAGAGCGTCCACGAGAAGATCGCCCGATCTTCGAGCAGGCGTTTGATTTTGGTCATTCGTAAGATCCTCGAAGCATCCGCATTTCGTATTCGATCCGCAAAGAATACCCATCTCGATCCCTTGCTGCCCGTCGGCATCGACCCGTATTCTCGCCGCTGACGGGTCGATGCTCATCCTTCGAATCGGGCGGCATCTCGATTCATCCGCGCCTTTGATTTTCTCTCGTCGTTTCTCTCGATTTCCCTCGATTCTCTTCGATTCCTCGATCCTTCGATCCTTTTTTCCAAAACCCTCGAAAGAGGACTTCGCCCGTTCGGCCGAAGGATTTTTTTTTGCATTGCCGTCAAGGGATGGAGGGATTTTTCTCCTTTCAAAACAATGCGCCGCCGATGGTTTGGGAGCATCCCCGGGATTGGCGTCGTTCGAGCGAAACAAGCGTGATTCCCGTGAACCTTCCCTTCGTTCGCATCTTCGATGGGACTTTCGCTTACACGATACGGGCACTTAGGGAGGGGGCATTCGTTCTTTTTCGCCCGATGATGCGGATCAAAGCCTCTCGAAGAGAAAAAGGCGAGCCATGCGCATCCAAAACACCACACCCTCGATGCCTCGGGGAATTCGACGAATCACCGATCGAAGGCAAGCGATCGAGGCATCGACCGGAAGCCTCCCCGATGGGCGGGGCACCGAAAAAGCGATGGCCCGGGGCTGCGCTCGATTCCTCCTTCAAGGCTCGATCCTCATCCGAAGGCATTCGGGGGCTTTCGCCATCCCTTGCCGAGTCGGAATCCCTTTCGGGCGAAAAAAGCCTTCGGCGATCTTCGCTTGCCTCTTTTCGCTCGCGCTCATCGGATCCATCACCGCTTGCACCGGACCGAGTCGACCCTCATCGAAGGTCGTCGAAGCCCCGGCATCGAGGACGGGCTCCGCCCGCCTTGCCTCTTCGCCTTCGGTCGCCCCCGATCCGCTCGTTGCCACCCGAGATGCTTTCGATGAATCCGAGGACGAGGGGATTCCCTCGCCGGCTTGGATGCCCCCGCCGCTACCCTCGCCGCCCCTATCTTCGCCCCCGATATCCTCGCCCCCGCCGAAGGATGCGCTCGAAACCTGGTCGGTGGCGGTGGAGAACGTGCCGGTGGGCGAACTGCTCTTCGCATTGGCCAGAGATTCCGGTCTGGATATCGATATCTCCCTCGAAGGCGAGCAAAGAGAGAAGAGGATCACGATCAACGCCATCGACGCTCCTTTGAACGATTTGCTGGATCGTATCTCTCGCCATGCTTCGCTGCGCATCGAGCGTTTCGAAAGGGGCTTTTCCGTCTATCCCGATACGCCTTTTTTGCGCTCCTATCCGATCGATTATGTCCCTCTCGATCTGGAGGTGGAGCTCGTCAACGAGGCGGGCACGAGGATCGCAAGCGATATCAGCTCCCCCGCCGGTCGGGAGAACAGTTCTTCGGCCAGCATCGTCACCCGTACCGAGCATCGTTTTTGGGAGCGACTGAAAGAATCGGTGCAGGCGATGGTCGGCGAGCCCCCGTCGGGTCAGACCAACGTCATCGTCAACAAAGAGGCGGGCAACCTTGCGGTATGGGCGCGCCGAACCGAGCATGAGGAGATCGAGCGCTTTTTGCATCAAGCGATCGGCAGCGCCAAGCGCCAAGTGTTGATCGAGGCCACGATCGTCGAGGTCGATCTCGACGATCGATTCCGGGGCGGGGTGGATTTCAATCGTATTTTCAGTCGTATCGGCATCGAATCGCAGCATATCGGCGGCCGTTTGGGAACGGCCCCTTTTACCGGCATCGCCTTGCCCGATATCGGGATATCGATCCGCCTTCTCGATGAATTCGGCGAGGTGCGGGTTCTCTCGACCCCGGTGGTGATGGCGCTGAACAATCACACCGCCATCGTCAAGATCGCGGAAAACCGCGTTTTTTTCACTACCGATATCAATGTCTCGTCCGGGAACAATACCGTCGAACGTCATATCAGTACGAATCTGCACACGATCCCGGTCGGTCTGATCCTGTTGGTGACGCCGACGGTCTCCTCGTTGGACGAGGTGATCTTGAAAATCCGTCCCACCCTGACCAGGGAAATCGGCTTCGTCGTCGACCCGAATCCGGAGCTTGCAATGGCCGGGGTGACGAGTCGTATCCCGGAGATCGCGGTGCGTGAAATCGAGTCCGTGCTGCGGCTGAAAAGCGGGGAGATCGCCGTGCTCGGGGGGCTGATGCAGGATAAGTATCAAGACGATCGCGAAGGGCTGCCTCTGCTTTCCCGCCTGCCCATCGTAGGGTCTGCCTTTCGCTACCGGGATCGAAGCGAGATCAAGACCGAACTATTGGTCTTTTTGCGCCCGGTCGTCGTTCGAGATCCAAATGGTCGATCCGCGATCGGGGGATCAAAGGCCGCAGGATCGACCAGAACGGATTTCGAAGCGATGCCTTCTTCCTACCGAGGTGAATCCTCGGCTGCGAGCCCGAGCGGGGAGCCCCCTTCGCCGGACCTTCCTTGGCATCGATCGCCGCCTCGCTTCTCGGTGGACGAGCGGCTTGCCTTCGCCCGCAAGGCCTTGAAAGGATCGGATCTCCAAGCCGCCCGCAAGGCTTATCGGGATATCCTGGACTTGCGGCCGCCGGCGGCTCTTGAAGGTCTCGGGGTCGTGGACTTGAGAGCCGGAAGGCCGAAGCGGGCTCATCGATGGTATCGGCGTTTGCTCGAGATCGACCCCGATCACGAGATCGCCCGCATCTTGGGAGTGGTATTGGACGAAGGGCGGGATGCGGCGGAGCGAGAGCGGGCCCTAAGGCAGGTCCTATCGGAGTCGGATTTTTCCTTCGAATCGGCCGGCGATTCCCTTGCCGGGGAGGCGCTTGCCTCCGGTGATCGGGACGATGGCCCTCCAAGGCCTTCGATGGCGCCTGCTTGGTTGCGGGTGGCGTTGGGGAATCTTCTCGCTCTCGGGCTTCGCCATGAGGAGGCGGCCATCGAATATGCGCTCGCCCATCGTGCGGCGCCCGGGAGTCCCGATCCCCTTTTCAATCTGGCGCTCGCCGCCGAGCATCGAGGCGAGCGAGACCGAGCCATCGCTTTTTATCGCAAGGCCTTGGCGCACGCTTGGATATCGCCTCCTGCCTTCGATCCGCACCGAGCCCGAGATCGGGTGTCGGTGCTTACCGGGGCTTCGTCGTCGCCGGGGGCGGGCTCGCCATGACCTCCCGCTCGAAGGGGCTCGAAGCCGGGCTCGGATCTCGCCTTTACGGGGGATCCTCTTGCGATCGCTCGGCGCAAGGATCTTCGGCGCAAGGATCTTCGGCGCAAGGATCTTCGGCGCAAGGATCGAGCGAGCCGCCGGACGCCCCCTCGATCGAATCGATGCTGGTCGATGAGCGAGAAGGGATATCCCCCCTATCCGGCGCCGCCGCTTCGATATCGAGTGCGACCGCTTCCTCTCGTTGGCGGCAAAAAGAGGTGGGAGAAAAAGAGCGAGGGTCGCCGGATCTCTCCATCGCTTGCGTCGAGTCCTTGCTGATCGAGTCGGGGGCGGTCAGCGAGGATCAGATCGCCATCGCCCTGACCGAGCAACGGCAAAGAGGTGGCAGCCTCGAAGACAACCTGATTCGTTTGGGGTTCGTCAGCGGGGCCATTTTGCGCGATATCCTCGGCGGAGCCCTCGGCATCGAGAGCGTCGATCTTGCGCGAACGATCCCCGATGCCCGGGCCATCGAGGCGATCCCCGTACAAGTGGCGCGGCGTTTCCTCGTCGTCGGCCTGACCTTGGAGGAAAAGAAGACCCCGACCATTTTGCGGGTGGCGATGGTCGATCCCTTCGACGTGATCGCCTTGGACCATATCCGCTCCCTGATCGGGGAGGGGGTGAGGATTCTGTCGGTATTGGCCAGTCGTGCGGATATCGAGGAGTTCATCGATCGCTATTGCGATCACGATTTATCGATCACCGGGATTTTGGACGAGCTCGAGCAAGAGAGCTCCGCCGAGGCGATCGCCGAGGCCGAGGGTGTCGAATATACCCGGCCGATCGTGCGTTTGGTGGACGGATTGCTCTTCGATGCGGTGCGGCAGGAAGCCTCCGATGTGCATTTCGAGCCGGAGGCGGGATTTCTCCGGGTGCGCTATCGCATCGACGGAGTGTTGCGTCAGGTTCGCAGCCTGCATCGCGAATATTGGCCGGCGATCGCCGTGCGCCTCAAGGTGATGTCGGGCATGAATATCGCCGAGACGCGGGCGCCGCAAGACGGGCGCATGACCCTCTCGGTGGGCGGACGGGAGATCGACTGTCGGGTCTCTTCGCTCCCCGTCACCTATGGAGAGAATATCGTTCTAAGGGTGCTCGATCGCAGCCGCGGCATCCTTTCTTTGGACGCGCTCGATATGTCCGCCGAATCCCTGGCGGAGATTCATCGCATGATGGAACGCCCCAGCGGGGTGATCCTGGTCACCGGTCCGACCGGCAGCGGCAAGACCACGACCTTGTATTCGATGCTGGTTCATCTCGATCGCGAGGGGGTCAATATCATGACCCTCGAGGATCCGGTCGAATATCCGATGAGCCGGATCCGTCAGACATCGATCAACGAGTCGATCAAATTCGGTTTCGCCGACGGGGTGCGAAGCCTGATGCGTCAGGATCCCGACATCATTTTGGTCGGAGAAATTCGCGACTCCGATACCGCGACGATGGCATTTCGGGCGGCGATGACCGGCCATCAAGTCTATTCGACCCTCCATAGTTCGAGTGCGATCGCCGCCATCCCGCGGCTGCTGGATATCGGAGTGTCCACCGGAGCCGTGGCGGGAAATATCATCGGTATCGTCGCCCAACGCCTTGTGCGTCGTCTGTGCCGCGCATGTCGGATGCCCGCCGATGGCCCCGATCCATCATCCCCCGCCTTCACCTTGGACGGCTCTTTCGCCGCATCGACCGATTTCCCCGCCCGAGCGCAGGCCTATTCCACGGCCAACGCCTTTCGTTATGCCTCCCCGGAGTATTCAGGCGCCGGATGCCGAAGGCGCCGGAATTATCGCGCCGTCGGCTGCGATGAATGCGATCACCAAGGGTTTCGAGGTCGAATGGCACTGACCGAGGTATTGCGCTTCGACGATGAGATCGGCGATCTCGTGGCCCGCGGGGCGACCCCTCGCGAGCTGCAAGAGGCGGCGATGCGCAAGGGATTCGTCAGCCTCGCCGAGGATGCGAAAAGGAGGATCGCCGATGGTTCGTCGACCGTGGAGGAAGTCTCGCGGATGGTCGATCCCGGAAGTGGAGGATCTTTCCTCGACGATCCGATCCACGACGGTTCCAAGGGCGTGCCGGGCTCGACCATGCACTCCCTAAGGCGGGATCGATGCCGCTGATGCGCTATCGGGCGATGGATGCGCAAGGGGCGATCCGCCACGGCTGCATGGATGTGGCCAACGTCAAGGATCTGGAAGCGCGTTTGGAGCGGATGGAGCTGGATCTGATCGACTATCGAAGCGGTCGGCGCTTTGCCAAGGGCCTTCGATTCGCCTTTCGCGGCATTCCTCGTAGCCAGCTGCTCCACTTTTATTTTCACTTGGAGCAACTCGTGTCGATTTCGGTGCCGGTGCCCGAAGCCCTCGACGAGCTGCGAAATAGCGTGCGAGGGCATCGCCTGCGAGAAATTCTGGCGGACATGCTCGAGGCCATCAACGCCGGGGCCGGGCTCTCGCAGTCGATGGAACGCCACCCCCAAGTCTTCGATTCGATGATGGTGAGTCTCGTGCGGGCCGGGGAATCCAGCGGCGATTTGCCGACGATCCTGCGGCGGATCGCCGAAAACCTGCGGTGGCAGGACGAACAGATGCAGCAATTTCGCAAATTGCTCATCCCCCCGCTCTTCGTGGCGATCGTGGTCGGGGCGGTGATCGTCTTTTTGATGGTCTACCTCGTGCCTCGGCTGGTCGGGTTCATCGAGACCATGGGGCAGGATCTGCCGCTGCATACCCGGATATTGGTCGCCATATCCGCCTTCGTCGAGCGGTGGTGGCGATTGGCTCCGCTGCTGGCCTTGCCCGCCTTGCCGGTCGTCATCGCCGCCCGTCTGTTCCCGACGGTGCACGAGCGGCTCGATGCCCTGCGCTTGAGGTTATGGCCCTTCGGTCCCTTGCGCCGCAAGTTCGTTCTTTCGCGCTTTGCCAACTGTTTCGCATTGATGTATTCCGCCGGGATTCCGGTTTTGGAGAGCATCCGTCTTAGCGAAGCCCTGCTCGATAACCGCGCGTTGGAGAGCGCAGCGCAAGAGGCGGCGCGGCAAATTTCCCAAGGGGCGAGCATCAGCGAGGGTTTTGCGCGCACCGGCTTTTTTCCTTCGCTGGTATTGCGCATGCTGAAAGTCGGGGAGAGCACCGGAGGGCTCGATACCGCGCTTTCGAATATCGCCTATTTCTACGAACGGGATGTGCGAGAAGCGGCAGGAAGGGTGCAGGCGCTGATAGCGCCGCTGTGTACGCTTTTTCTCGGGGCTTTGTTGCTGTGGGTGGTGGTGTCGGTGATGGGTCCGATCTACGACATGGTGGCGGGCATTGCTTTTTAATCGTCCCCTTCTTGCGCGATTCGTGCGAGCCGTCTTTTCGCGCCTGACTCGGCGGGAAAAGGCGCAGGTGCTGATCGTGCGCGCCGAGGGCGCCTATCTATATCCGCCGGCACAAGATCCTTCGAGCAAGGATCCCTCGACAGGGTCCGGGGATCGAAGCGAACGATCGATGGCGAAGGGGCGAGTCCTTCACTTCGATGCCACCGAGGAGGGGTTCGCCGCTTTGCGGAGCCACCTTCTTCTCGGCGAAGCGCGGGGAAGAGCCGAGTATCCGATCCGGTTGTTGGTCGATCTCGTCGAGGAGGATTTTCGTCTCGAGAATGTCCCGCATGTCATCGGGCGCTCCCGCCGCTCGGTGCAGGATCTGCGTGGTCGACGCCTTTTCCCCGGGGCTTCCCATATCCATGTTCTTCGCCGGGGTCGGGCGGACCCGCCCGACGGCGAGGCCGGTCGCAACCGCTCCGGTCGGCGCGACGATATCGTCTTGTTCTCGGCCATCGTGCGACCGGAATACCTCGATCCATGGCTGGATCTGCTCCGTGAATGCGATATCCCGCTGGTCGGGGTGACGTCGTTGCCGTTGGCGAGCGAGACATTGCTTCGCTTACCGGGATTTATCGATCTCCTGCGTTCGGGCGAGCGTGAATCCTCGTCCTCGTCCTCGCCATCGGATGGGGAAAAGCCGTCTTCCTCGGTGCCATCGAAGTCCTCGGATGCGCTTGCCCAAAGGATGCTCTTGGTCAGTGAAAGCGGGCGTTTCGCCCTTCGCCAGAGCTTTTTCAAAAAGGGACGGTTGGTGATGAGTCGCTTGGCGGTGCTGCCCGAGGGGGATGCTTGGCTGCGAGGGCGACGGGCGATGGAGGAAATCGAGCGCTTTTGTCGGCACCTCGAACGATCGGAACGATCGGAGCAGGCCGACTCGGGGGCGAAGGATGTCGATATCGATATCGAGGTCGTGGCGTTGGTCGGCGGGGCTTTGGCGGGTGCGCTGCGCTCGCAGATCGGCTCGCAATCCGGTTCGCAGTCCATAAAGCGCGATCCCGATGCCTTCGAGGGGTTGTCGATCCTGGATGCCAAGGAGATCGCCCCCTTCCTTTCGAAGGTGAGAGTCGATCCCTCATGGTCGTCGCCCTCGCCGCCGGCGCTCGGCAAAAGGGCGCCTTTCGGGCAAAGGGAAGATGGCGATTCGACCTCGACGAGCGCTGCACCGGCGGCCGCACCGCCTGCGATGAAGTCGGATATCGATGCCGGCGAAGCGGACATGCTCATCGCCCACCTTGCCGGTCGAGGCTTTTTCCCCAATCACTATGCCTCGCCGACGATGCTGGGGCTATGGCGCGCGATGCGCTTGGCCCGTGCCTTGAAAGCGGCGGGGGTGGCCGCCCTCGTTGCGGGCATGGTCTGGGGCGGGCTTGCTTGGCAGCGGGCGGGCGAGATCGACTCCGAGATCGCCGACATCGACCATCGCATTCACGGCCTTGGAATGCGGATGCAAGCGCCGATGCGCTCGCCGCCGAGCATCCCCTTGCCCGACCTTCGGCGCGCGGTCGCCGCCGCCCAAGCCATCGAGGGCGGCGGGGCGCGATTGGAGCCGCTCTTCGCTGCGCTTTCCGATTCGCTCGAGGGTTTCCCCGATATCCATCCATCGAGCATCGAGTGGTTCGATCCCTTCATACGAGCGGATCGGGATCCCTTTGCCGATCGGCGGGCATCCGAGGACGGATCCTTGCAGGCCGAGGGCGTCGATGCCCTCGATCGCACCACCCTCGTCGAGCTCATCGGCGAGCGGCGGCGAATCGTGAATTTGCAGGCCAGCCTTCGCCCCATCGGTGGCCATGTCCGCCCCGCGGCCGACGAGATCCGGCGTTTTTCCCGCGCGATGGCGCAAGAGGATCGCTTCGGCGACATCGAGGCCATCGGCGTTCCCTCTCGCACTTGGGAGGATTACGGCCCTTCGTCCTCGCCCCGAAGCGTCGATTTCACGATGAGGATGGTTTTCGATGCTCCCCCCAAGTGAGTGGCGCCGTCCTTTTTTGCGCAGATCTTGGATATTGGCCTCCCTTTGTCTATCGGTGGCGATAGCGCTGGCGCTCGGTGCCGCTTGGCATGTCCATCGTCGGGAGCGGTCGCTGTCGACGGCGCAGGCGCATCTCGTCGATTTGCGCAACCGGCATGCCGCCCTCGAATCGCTGGCGCTCGAAGAGGATCGCCTTGCGCCTTCTTTTCACGCATTCGAAGCCAAGGGTTTGATTCGACGAGAGGGCGAAGGGGCATGGCTCGAGGAGATGCGCCTTGCCTTGGCGTCGGAGCCGATCTTTCTTTCTTCGGTGGTCGTCGACGATGACGAGGGGAGGGACGAAGGGGACCGGGGATCGGAGGATCGTCGGGGGGTGAGGGTCGAGCGGATCGATGCCAGGGTGGAGCGGCGCTTTTTTCACGAGGAAGAGATCTTCGCCTTTTTTCGTCGCCTTCGATCGAGGGTCGGGCTTCCGGTGAGCGTCACGCATTGTCGGGTGGTGCGCAAGGCGTCCTCCGATCCCGCCGTGGCTTATGCGAAGGATATCGACCGTCGAGGGCGCATTGTCGTCCCCGATCCTTTATTGGGGGTCGCCTGTCGTTTGCGCTGGACGAGGGTGGTGGTCCCGCCTTCGGATCCCGCCAGGCGCCCTCCCGGCGTGCCGCAAGCGGCATTCGATGCCGGTTCTTTTTCCGTTGCCGCCCTCCTCGTCCCGGATGGCGAGAGTGCGCCCGATCCGATCCTTTCGACCTCGCCCCTCGATGAATTCGATCGGCTGCTGACGACCGGCGCCGAGCGCGATCGCCTGGATCGCTTGCGCCTTTCCTCGGCGATGGCCGCGATACGCAAGGTCGATCCGATTTTGCCGGAACCCGAGGAAGAGCCCGAGGAGGAACCCATAGCGTCGATCCAGCCGGCATTCGATCTCTTCGAATCCCCCGAGCCTGCGTTCGAACCCCCCGAGCCTGCATTCGAGCCTTTCGATCCCGCATTCGAACTCTCCGAGCCACTAGGCGAACCACAAGGATCGTCTCACCATGAAGCGCCTGCCGAAGCGCCGATTCCTCGATCCCGGCATTTCGGCGGAATCATCGCCCGCGCAGGCGAACCTCGTTGGATTTGGATCGACGGGCAGCGGATCGAGGTCGATCTCCTGCCACCGGATGCCATCGCGATCACCGATCCCTATCCGGCGATCCGTTTGCGCGCCGGGGATCGATGGGTGGAGGTGTTGCCCGGTCAATCGATCGATCCGATCACCGGGGATCCATCCGATCCCCTCGTGTTTGATTAGCGTTTCCCGGCCGCGCAAGCGGGCCTCGATGCCCAAGGGCGAGAACACCCCCTTCGATGCGAGATATCGGAATTCCTCCCATTTCGTCATCTCGATAGGGCATCCATCGCTTGCGCGGCCGCATCTTCTTCGGTTGTTTGAAAAGCGATCCTTTGCAATCGGCATGAAGCCGGAACTTCGAAGCGCACAAGGATGAAGGCGAGAGAACATGAAGGAAGCGAAGGACCGCTTTGCGATATCGACGCAAAACCCGCATCGGGTCTCGAACGAGCCCCGTCGTGCGCCGGGCTCGCTTGCTCGATCCAAGGGTTTGCCGCCGAAGTTGTCGCTTTCGGATAAAGCGGCATCCGAGCGGGGGGCGGCGCTGATCACGATGATGTTGGTCGGCGTGCTGGCGGCAGGTCTTTTATCGATATCTTGGCTCGAATCCTTGGATCGGGAGCGTCAACTTCGCCGCCGTGACGAATATTCCTTGGCCATCGCCAAGGACGCCTTGATCGGGTATTCGGCCGCTTATCCTGATACGCGTCGTCCCGGCACCAAAAAGAAAAAAGGCCCGGGTCGCCTGCCTTGTCCCGATCTGAAAGGCGATGGCTCCGCCGATGCCGGGAAATGTCGATATCCGACCACCGCTTATCTTCCTTGGACCCAACTCGGTGTGGCGCCCCGAAGCGGCGTCGATGAGAATCGAATCGGCTATCTATGGTATGCGGTGGACGATAAATATCGCGCCGATAAAGATCAAAGAACGGTGAATATGGAGACGAAGCCCGATTCGAGGGTGGATGATCGAGATGGGGTGGTGGCGGTGATCATCGACCCCGGGACCCCGCTCGATTTTCAAGATCCATCCCGGGATAAATCGGCTCCCGAGGAGTTTCTCGAAGGGGAGAACGCCACCCCCCGAGATGGAGAATTCACCTACGGAGGGGTGATGGCTTCGAATCCCCGGCGCTTCAACGATCGGCTGGCCCTCCTGACCCATGACGAGTTGATGGATGTCGTCGCTTTGCGGGTCTTTGCGGCCTTGCGCAACTACCTGCGTCGTTATCGAGAAGCGAAATGGAACGAGGAAGGAGCCCCGCCTTGGCTCTTGCCCAAGTTGAATGAGGGTGCGGATGACGAGGGTGCCAAGAATATGCTCGCAACCGTCGGTACCCGCCGAGGATGGTTGCCGATAGCGATCGATGGATCGGAGATCGAAACCCCTTTTTCTCTTGCAGGCTCGCTCGAAGGGGCGACGATCGAGGGAAGCGTGGCCGCCGATGCCCTGAATCTTCTCGAGCAAGGGCTTTCGGTGGAGAAAGGGAAGTGCACTTGGATCTCCTTGGGCAAGGCCGATTGTGAAGGCAGTGCGCGCATGCGCCTTCCAAGCGGGGGAGTTCGGATTTATGAGATCGATATCTATTTGGAAGGGCAGGCGAAGGTGGTCGCCCCCTCGGTGAGCGATCTACGTCGGCGGGAGGTGAAAGGCACCAAGACGATAAAAGCGAATATCGAAATCACAGAGCATGGGGAGGAGCCGGCGACGGATGAAAACTTGAAGAGGAAGGGAAAGGTCCGTCTCACCAAGGATCCCGCCGAGAACGATCCCGTCGACAAGGATGAAAAAGCCCCGCTTTCGGTGAGAGGGATCGCCTTTCCTCCCTCGACCATCAAAGAGGATCCCGACGATCGACGCCTACCTTTTTGGCTGTCGGAGAACGACTGGCACCGCCTTCTATGGGTGGAAATCGCTCCCCCTTTCGTTGCCGGGGGAAGCGGAAATTGCATGAAAGGCGATTGCCTTTCGGTCACTCGGGAGTTCATCGACGGTCGGCGTCGTCATGAAGAAGGGATTGCGATGGTGTTCTTGTTGCCCGGAAGGGCGATTCCTCCCTTGAGGCGGGATAAGGAGCGCTTCGATGCGAGTCAGTGGTTCGAAGGAGAAAACGCGAATCTCTCGGATGGACACTACGAGATGCGCCTTCGCACCCCGGATTTCAACGATTACCTCGATGTGTCGGCCCCCGGTTTTTTCCGAGATGGGCGATGACTTATCCCAAATCCGATGCCCTTGCAAAGCGCAGCTTGCGTCATCGCCGCCTTAGGTGTCGATCGCGCTCGCCTCTACCTCGAAGGGGCGAGCGAGCGTTGGTCGTCGATCGCCGTTTTCGCCCGCATTCCTCGTTATCCCTTTCGATCTTCGAGATCATCGCGCCGGGATCTCGTCGCGGCCGCCAAAGGGGTTTTTCGTTGATCGAATTGGCCATTGTCATCGCCGCCATGGCCTTGATGGTCGGAGGGTTGATGGTTCCGCTTTCCGCCCAGTTGGAACGTTATCGAATGCGAGAGACCGAAATGGCCCTTGCCCAAGCGATGGAGGCCCTGCTCGGCCATGCCGCCATCCATCGTCGCTTGCCTTGCCCCGATATCGATGACGATGGGCTGGAGGATTTATCGATCGATCCGGCGAAACCCGATGCGCATCCTTGTCGCAGATTCGAAGGGGGCATTCCTTGGATGACCCTCGGGGTCAGCGGTCTCGATGGCTGGAATCGCCGGATTCGCTATCGCGGCAACGATGCCTATACCCGAAAAGAGGGAGTCCCCAATCCCCCTGCCACCATCGGCAGCCTGCTGATCCGGGATAGGGTCGGCGATGAAGACTTGGTTCGCGGCAACCCGGGCGGCCCGGCGGCGATCCTCTTTTCGTGCGGGATGAACGGCGTTCCCGATGGAGAGAACGACGGTAGAAAAGGAAAGGCGGCGGCGATCCCGCCGAACGGCTGCACCAATCCCGTTCGCCCCGCCAATGCGCGCTACGAATACGGCCCGCCGGCGCGTTCCGATAGCGGCGAGCCCGACGACATGCTGGTCTGGCTTTCAAAGTATGTCTTGCTCAATCGCCTCATCCGGGCCGGGGTCTGGCCATGAGCGGAGTTTGGCCATGAGGATGTACTTTCGATGCGCTCGTCGATGCGAGCGTTTCCATCGTCGTTCATCAGGTGTCGGCGGCCAAGTCTTTCGGATAAGCCCGCAAGGTTCGCGAAATCCGCAGGCAGGCAACAAGGAGAATCAAGGAGAGTGTCATGAGAAAGACTCGCAGCAGGGGTTTTACCATCGTCGAGATCGCCATCGTGCTCGTTGTGGTCGGTCTTCTTCTCGGAGCGGTGATGAAGGGGCAGGAGCTGATCGGCAGCGCTCGCGTACGCAATATCATCGATAGCGTTTCCGGTATCGAGGCTGCCTATTTCGGCTTCGTGGATCGCTATCGGCGGGTACCGGGGGATTGGGGGATGAAAGAGGCGTCGGTGGCGATCGGCGTTACCCTCAACGGTGGTGGCGACAACGATGGTCGCATCGACAACGAATCCAGCGATAAGTGGAAAGAACCCAATGCCCTTTGGGAGCAGTTGGCCAAGGCGGGGTTCTTGCAAGGAGAGTTCAAAGGCGGTACCGCCGAACCGAACGCCACCAACCGATTGGCGCCGCTTAATCCGTACAATCGGATCATGGTGATCGGTAGTACGGACGACTACCTCGCCGGCGGTACGGCGACGGTGCGCTTGAATCTGGTGCTAGGCCGCGGGATGCCGGTGGATATCGCGCGCGAGGTGGATGTCAAACTCGATGACGGGGCACCCGATACCGGATCGGTGCGTCTTGCCGTCAGCACCGGAGCGACCTTCGGGGAGCCGGCTCAAAGCGAGAGGAATTGCGTTGCCGACGGTGCCGACGGAGCCAAGATTTATGCCGTCTCCTCCGATAGCCAAGATTGCAATCTCGTCTATCTTTTTTAACACGATCCGGCGCCGGCGGCTTCGATTTTCAAACCGGATTTTCAAACCAAGGGCTAAGCGATATGAGCGATATCGAGCATCGAGGGACGAGCCGGCAAGATAGCGGGGGGAGCCGCCGCACGGAGGCGGTGCGGGTATTCATCGACGGGCAGGCGGGGACCACCGGTCTTCGCATCCGCGAGCTGATCGCCTCCCATGCGAATCTCGAGTTGATTGAAATCCCGGATCGATCGCGCAAGGATCCGGCGGCCAAGGACCGCTTTATCAATGAAGCGGATATCGTGATCCTTTGTCTGCCCGATGACGCCGCTCGCGAGGCGCTTACCATGATCCGCAACGAGAGGGTGCGGGTGCTCGATGCGAGCAGCGCTCACCGTACCGCCTCGAAGTGGGTCTACGGATTGCCGGAGCTATGCCCGAAACAGCGCGAGCGGATTCGACAGGGATCGAGGATCAGTAACCCCGGTTGCTATCCCACCGGTTTCATCTTGATGATTCGCCCCTTGGTCGACGCCGGTTTCTTGCCCGCCGGAGCCGCTCTTTCGTGTCATGCGATTTCCGGTTTCAGCGGCGGCGGTCGGCAGCTGATCGAGCGTTATGAGGATCGAAGCGCCCAAGCCCTCGATTCATCGAAGCCCTCGAATCGCCTCGATCGGCTATGGCCGGTCCGCCCTTATGCCCTGCATCTCGACCATAAGCATCTGCCGGAGATGGCGCTCCATGCCGGATTGGAGGCGCCACCGATCTTCTCGCCGATGGTGGGGCATTTCGCCCAAGGAATGCTGACGATGATTCCCTTGTCCGCCGGGATGCTGGCGGGCCGAGCCAAAGACGAAGGCGCGGCCCGGGTGCATGCCTGCTTGGAGGCTCGTTATCGCAACGAGCCCTGCATCCGGGTGCGCCCCCTCGGTGGCGAGGCGTATTTACAGGACGGTTTTCTCGATCCCCGACTTGATGGGCACGTCGATGGGCACGCCGATGAGCAGGGCAAGGGCGGGAATTCGATCGAGCTATTCGTATTCGGAAACGATACCCGGATCATGCTCGTCGCCCGCCTCGATAATCTCGGCAAGGGAGCGGCGGGAGCCGCCGTGCAAAATCTCAATTTGATGATCGGAGCGGGCGAATTCGAGGGGATCGATCTTTGAAATCCGCGTCCGAGACATCGATCGATTCGGGCGCATCTTCGACCGTACCCGATCAACAGCGATCCGAAGGCATCGACCTTCGAGATCCTCAACGCGCATTCGCACCCTTCTCGTCGATGTCGGGATAAAGCCGCTTTGCTTTGTTGCGGGGAATCGTTACCTTAGAAGCGATTGCTTGCCGTGAATCGTCGGATCTCGATATCGAAGTTCTTTCGCTCCATCGCATCGTAGCCAAGATGCGAAAGCATGATCCTCGAAGGGGTGTTTCGCTCCACGCGAAATCGTCCGGTTCTCAGCGACCCTTCCAAATCGGATCGCGTTTTTCGGCGAAGGCGCGAAATCCCTCCATCTGATCTTCGCTGTCGTAGAGGCGATCGACGCTCGGGAATTGGCGTTTGCCGATGCGGCTCAGGGCATCGTGGGCGCTCAAGTTTTCCACCCCGCGCAGCACTTCCTTGATCGCGGCGAAGACCAGCGGCGGTCCGCTTTCGAGCAAGCGCGCCAACTCCCGAGCCCGAGGGAGCAGATCCTCAGATTCCAAGATTTCGTTGACCAAGCCCCAGCGATGGGCCTCATGAGCATCCATCCACCGACCGGTGAACAGGAGTTCCATTGCGATATGCCAAGGGATGCGTCGGGGCAATTTGACGGTGGCGGCGTCGGCCAAGGTCCCGGCCCGGATCTCCGGCAGGGCGAAGGAGGCTTCGGTGGAGGCGAGGATCAGATCGCAAGACAAGGCGATCTCGAAGCCACCCCCCACCGCCATGCCGTTGACGGCGGCGATGACGGGCTTGTCGAGTCCCGGCAGTTCCTGCAATCCGCCGAAGCCCCCGACACCGTAGTCGCCATCCACCGCATCCCCTTGGGCCGCCGCTTTCAGATCCCACCCGGCGCTGAAGAATTTCCCTTCGGCCCCGGTGATGATCGCCACCCGCAATGCCGGATCGTCACGAAAGGCTTTGAATACCTCGCCCATCTTTCGGCTCGTCGCCAAGTCGATGGCGTTGGCCTTGGGGCGATCGATGACGACTTCCAGGATTCCGCCTTCCAGATGAGTGCGTATCGGATCGTTCATATCGAATCATCCATCGGTTCGGCGCTTCCTATCGAAAAAAGCGCATGGGCGAGCGTGCGAATCCGCAGCATCGAAGTGTCGGATCGATCGAAAACGGATGCGGATTTTCTCGAAAAAGCCCCGAATACTCAAAAGCGCCCGGATTTCGGGCTCCGGCGAGAGCGAACGAGACTTGTGGATCGAAGGTCGAAGCCGATTTTTTCCCCATCGCCGCCTTGAAGCGAGTATGGGGCCATCGGCGAGAGGAGGGTCGATTTTGGAGCCAAGACTTCGGTCTTAAGTCCCATCGGATCTGAAAATAGCCCGGATCGATTTTAAAAAGCGCGGTCCGCCCACCAAGATAAGAAGCAAAGCGGCGTAGACGGGATGTCCTTCCAAGACCGCTATCACAGCGAAGAGCAATACCCCGATGGTCCAGATCAAATTTGCCGAGCCGATAAGGTGCGCTTTGATTTCATGGGATTTTATAAGGGAGATCAATGCTTTGTTGCGAGCCTCCATATTTTTCCCGGCCATTGCAAGAATGCGCTCCGGGGCGTCTTCGAGCACCTCTTTGTAGCCGGCAAGATCCTTGGGAGACGGCATCGGATTTGAATGGTCCGCTGAAACATCGACGCCCCCGTTCTCGTCGGAAACATCGCCGGCATCGACGATCCCTTGTGTTCGGATCGAATTCGCCGGACCCCTATCCGGTATTTTTTCGGGGGTGACGCTTCGCATTTCCCGTTGCGGCACCTGCGGCATCCGAGCGATTTCTTCATCCATCTCTCCCATGGCGGTGCGCAAATCATCGCCGACTTGCTGCCAAGCTCGAGAGAAACTGTCGTTATCGATCACGATGATTTCCGAGTCATCGGGATCGCAGAGCATGTCGTCGAGATAATCGGAAAAGCGCTTGTTCTTGATCTCTTCGGTGTATTCATCCAGCGATACTTTGCGCATCTTGGACATTTTTCTCTCCTTCGATCATTGGATCCGCCGCCGAGTTCGCTCCGATACAAAGGGTGTAGTGTAGGACGAAAGTTCGCCATCACGTCCAGGCGGCGCCGGGGCTTTTCACACCCTCCTTGGCTTCGAATCCGCCTGCATCCTTTCCGAAGTAAGCGCTCACCAACCCCTCGTCTTTCGCCAGTTCTTCGCTTTGTCCGCCGGCCCGGATATGGCCGGATTCCAAGATGAGCAAGCGTTCGGCGAGGCGGATCGCGAAATTCGCATTCTGTTCGGCGATCAAGACCGTCAATCCCATTTCGTCGCGCATGCGTTGCAAGGATTGGGCGATCTCCGCGCAAATCTTCGGGGCCAGCCCGATCGTCGGTTCATCCACCAACAATAACTTGGGGGCGCTCATCAACGCCCGGCCGAGCGAAATCATTTGACGCTCCCCGCCGGAGCAAGTGGCGGCTTCCTGGCTTTCGCGCTCCGCCAACCGCGGGAAGAGGGTATGCACGCGAAGGAGGTTTTCCTCGATGGACTTGCGGGCGGTCCAAGCGCCGGTCAGCAAGTTGTCGCGCACGCTCATATAGGGAAAGAGGTTGAATCGCTCCGAGGCATAGCCGATTCCGGCGCCGACTGCAAAGGTCGGCCCCTTGCCTTGGATCGATTCCCCGGCGAGCCGGATATCGCCTCGGGTGTGCACCAATCCCATTACGCCGTCGAAGAGTGTGGATTTGCCGGCACCGTTGGCCCCGACGATGGCCACGATCTCGCCTTCCTCCACCTCGAGCGAGATATCCCAAAGGGCCTAGGCCTTGCCGTGAAAGGCGCAAAGTCGTCGGGTTGCGAAAAAGCTCATGCCTATCTTCCCAAATAGGAGTCGCGAACATCCGGATGATCGAGGATATCGTCGAGCGGCCCCTCGGCGATGACCCGCCCGCGATCGATGGCAACGGCGCGATCGATGAGAGGGGCGAGGGCCGGCAAGTCGTGGCTGACGATCAAGAAGGTGATACCTCGGGATCGAAGGTTTTGAATCACCGCCGCGATATGGTCGATCTCCCCGACCGTGAGACCGGCGAAGACCTCGTCGAGCAGCAGGATGCGGGCCCCGGCAGCCAAGGTGCGCGCCATCTCCAGTTTGCGCAGATCCCCCATTGCCAGATCCGACGCTTTTCGTTCGAGGTCGTTCTTCGCCAAGCCGACGCTCATCGCCAGCTCGCGCTCTCGAATCGGATCCGATCGATCGAAGATCATCCCCCGCAAAGAGTCGGGCATCGATCCGATGCGGATATTTTCGATCACCGAGAGATTCGCGAAGGGTCGGGGAATTTGCCAAGTGCGGCTGATCCCGCATCGAATGCGCTCGGCCACGCCGAGCGGTGAAATATCCTTGCCGAAGAGATCGATCCGACCCGAATCGGGGCGCAGCTCGCCCATGATCAGGCCGATGATCGTGGTCTTGCCCGCGCCGTTGGGGCCGATCAGCCCGACCGACTCTCCGTCATCGATCGCCAAGGAGAGACCGTCGATCGCCACGAGCCCGCCGAAACGCTTGCCGAGATCGCTGATGCCCAAGGCGATCGTCATCGATCCTCATCCGCTTCGGGAATCGCCGAACAAGCGGACCCGCACGCGCTCGATGATCGCAAGGATCCCGGCGGGCTGGTACATATAAAGCAAAAGAGCGACCAGGCCGTAAACGAAATAGCGCTCCGCGCCGGGTAGCAGGGGGCGCAGCCATTCCAATAAAAAGGTCAAAAAGAAGGCCCCGAGGATCGGACCGATCACGGTGCCCGATCCCCCGATCAGGGCGGCGGCGAGGATGGTGAAGAGAAAAGTGATATCGAAGAGGGCTCGAGGAGCGATCGATCCCAGATAGTGGGTGTAGAAAGCCCCGCCGAGCCCGGCGATGAATGCACTGGCGAGGAAGGCGAAGCTCTTGAGACGGGTCGGAGAAAGGCCCGCCCCTTGCACCGCGCCCTCGTCCATGCCGATGGCCGAAAGAGCGAGTCCCAATCGCGTTCGCATCAGCATCCAAGCCGTCAAAGCGATCGTCAACATCAGCCCGGTGGAGAGGTAATAGCCATTCGAGGCGCCGCGGGTCAGGGTCGGCAGGCCGGACATGCCGCGGGTGCCGCCGGTGATATCGGGTCGGATCACCTGCACCAGCTGGTAGCACAGCTCCATCAAGGCCAAGGTCACCAAGGCGAAATAGCTGCCGCGAAGGCGCAGCGCGGGCAAGAGCACGATCAACCCCCCGACCATCGTTACCAGCACCGCGGCGGGGATCGATATCTCCATGGGCACGTCGAAGCGTTTGGTCAAGATGGCCGTGGTATAGGCCCCGATGCCGATGAGAAAGGGTTGTCCGAAGCTGATATAGCCGGTGCGACCCGAGAGCACATCCCAACTGATGGCGAAGATCGCCAAGTAGTTGGCGAGTATCAGCGTTCGCAGGATGCCGCTGCCCACCAGCGAAGGGAGAACGAACAGACCTGCGGCGGCGATCGCCCAAAGCGCGAGATGATGTCTGCCGATATCCATTCAAATCTCTTCCCGGCCGAATAACCCTCGGGGGCGAAACAACAAAGCGACGATGATCAATCCCATGGTGAAGACCCCTCGCAATTCGGGGGCGATCAAGGTGGTGACGATCACCTCCATGAAACCGATGATATGAGCCACGGCCAAGGTGCCCATGATCGATCCGATCCCGCCGACGATGACCACCGCAACGGAGATGATCAGAGGCGTTACCCACATCGAGGGCGAGAGCTGGGTATAGCCTGCGAAGAACACCCCTGCGAGGGCTCCGAGCCCCCCGGAGATGCTCCAAACGATGATGTCGATTCGATTGGAATCGATGCCGCAGATCGCCGCCCCTTTGGGATCCATCGAAACCGCTTGCATCGCCCGGCCGGTATGCGACAGGCGGATGAAGGCGTAAAGGGAAAGCAAGATGATCCAGCTGGCGCAGGTCGCAACCAGAATGCTCCAAGCGATCGGAGTGTCGGCGATGCGAACCACCCCGGGCACCAAGGGATGGGGGATCTTCGAGCTGCTGCCGAAGATCAACACGATGGCAGCCTGCAAGATGACGGCCAGGATCAGGGTCGCGATCTCGACCGCGATTCGGTCTCCCTTGAGGGGGCGCACGATCAAGCGGTAGATCGCGATGCCCATACCGGCACCCAAAAAGACGGCCAAGGCGACCCCGATGATTTTGGGCAGGCCGATGATTTGTCCGATCCAGAAAAAAGCGTAGCCCCCGGCCATCAAATAGCTGCCGTGGGCCAGATTGAGGATCCGGCCGATACCGAAGATCAAGGTGAAGCCGACCGCGATCAGGGCGTAAAGGCCGCTGAGCAAAAAGCCCTGGATCAGGATTTGGAGGAGCATGCCCTAAGGCCGCCGAGGCAAGATGGTCGATATCGCGCGCTCGATGCCGGGCCTCGGGGGGCCGAGACGACCCCCCGAGCGGATATCGATCACTTCACCCAGCTGGGCAAGGCGAATTCGCCGGTTGCGTATTTCTTCGGATAGATCACCGCAGTGGTGCCGTCTTCGTACCACTGGATCACGACCATCGAGGGAGAGGCCTCGTCGTAAGGCTCGGTGATATCGAAGCGGATGTTATGCGGGTATTTGCGTCCGGTTCTCGGCTCCACCTCGTCGTCGCCCCAAAATCCGTAGCGAAGCCAGAGTTGACCGTCGAGCTCCAACACCAGATCTTGCTGTTTCATATTGGAAGCCCAAGCATCGACATCATCGAATCCCCCGGCGGCTTCGGCGGCGGCCATCGCCTGTTTGACCCCGTGATAGGCGTTGAAGCCGTTGAAATGGGGCATCACCGGACGGTCCTTGTATCGGGCTCGATAGGTGTCGACGAAGGCTTGGCTGACCGGATCGAGTTTGAAGCCGACCGAGGGGACGGGCGAGAGGGTCGACATCCCGCCCCCGGCGCCGCCGGTATCCTCCCAGTAGTCGGCGCCCATGGCCGATACATTGACCCCGGTCATCGCCATCGGCACTTGCAGTTTGACGTATTGCGAGGAAACCACCTGCGAGTTGACCGAACTGACGAGGTAGATGAAGTCGGCCCCTGAGTTTTGCGCCTTGGAGAAGATCGGGGCGAAGTCGACGGTGGCGATGTCGTATTTGATGATCTCCTTGACCTCGATCCCCGCCTCCGGGGCCAGCGCATCGGTCACCAAGCCGGTGATCGCGCCGCCGAAAGCCGTATCCTCGGCGAGGATCACCACGCTGTTCCAGCCCATTTGGCCTTTGAGCACATCCTTGCCGAAGTCGATATAAAGGGTGGCCAGAGCCTCGTCGGAAGCGATATTCATGAAATAGGGCATCATCGCTTCGGGATCCTCGATCACCATATCGATGATGCCGATATAGGATGTCCATGTATCCAAGGTCGGAATGCGATATTCGCGCATGCGCGGGATCCAGCCCAAGGAGACATCGTCGATCGATCCGGAGACGATGAAATCGACCTCCTCGCTCTCGGCGAGGTATTCGTAGGCCTTGATGCCCTCGGTGACATCCTCGCCGGTATCGGCGGGGATCAGGACGATCTTCTGCCCGCCGAGCACGCCGCCCGAGGCGTTGAGTTCGTCGACGGCGATTTCGGCGCCGCGCAGGGTCGATCGTCCGGTATCCGACGAGAGCGAGCCGATGAATCCCACCTTGATATCGGCGGCGGCTTGGTGGGCGGTGAATGCGGCGGCAAGAAGAGCCGCCGTGAAGAACCGTGTGCCCGAAAACCGGATGCCCAAAAACCGGATGCCCGGCGAAGTGGCGCTTTTCATATCCTCAATCTCCTGTTTTTTCTCGGGGTGTTCGGTGTTTCGGGTCGAGATCGTCGAGATCGTCTCGTCCGCGCCAAACCCGATGGTCGATCGCCGATGGTCGATCGGAAGAGCCCTCTTGGGGATCGAAGCCTGCCTGCGAGATCCATCGAGCGCCTCGATTAAGACGGATCATCTTACGATCGACGGCTCGTGGATCAGGGCATCGACATCGATCTCGACCACCAGTTCCGGCTGCGAGAGTCCGGCGACGACGGCGGTCAACACGGGATCGATGCCGCGAAAGACCTCCCCGTGGGCGCGGATGAATTCCGAGGCGTGCGACATGTCGGCCAAGTAGCAGCGCACCCGAGCGACATGGGACAGTTCCGCCCCGACCTGCGAAAGCGCCTGCTCGATACGCCGCAGAATATAGCGGGTCTGGGCGTAGCAATCCCCGGGGGCGTGGATGCGTCCCGAGGGCTCGATGGCCGCGGTGCCCGCCACCCAGACATGAGGCCCGATACGCTTGACCCGGCTGTAAGCTCCGATCTCCTCGAAGCGCCCGCCGGATTTTTCGCTCGCCACCATCATGACGGCGGCTCCTTAACCTATGCCTTCGCAGCGCCGACGGATCGCGGCCGCGGCGGCCTTCAATCGCTCTCGTTCACGATCGTCGAGCGGCAACTCGACGATATCGACAAGCCCCTTGCTTCCCAAGTGCGCCGGAACCCCGACCGCCACCCCCTCGATCCCGTATTCCCCGGCGAGCATGACCGATACCGGCACCGCGCCGTGGCGCGCCCCGCGCAGGTGATCCAAGATCTCGATCGTGGCGTGGGCGGGAGCGATGGTCGCCGAGCCGGTTTTTTTGAGCGCCACGATCTCCCCGCCACCGTTGATCGCCTTATGGATACAGGATTCTATTTCCGCAGGAGAAAGGAAGGCGTCGAGGCTTCGTCCGCGAATCCGGGCGAGGCTGATGATCGGGATCATCTCCCGACCGTGACTGCCAAGAGCGATGGCGTCGATATCGCCCGCATCGACCCTCGCCGCTTGCGCCAGCGCTTGGCGCAGCCTCGCGGAGTCCAATGTCCCGGACATGCCGAGGACCCGCTCGCGCTCGAAGCCCGTGGCTCGCAGCATTTCAAGGGTCATCTCGTCGAGCGGGTTGGTGATGACGATCACCACCGCGCGAGGAGCCAGCGTGCGAATCGCATTGGCCGCCTGCCGGATGACCCGAGCGTTGACCGCGGCCAGCTCCGATCGCTCCATCCCCGGTCGTCGGCTGCGACCGGCGCTCATGACCACCACATCCGCCCCGTCGAGAAGATCCAAGGATTCGCCGCCGACGAACGAAGCGGCGTTGCCGCCCATACCCCCGGCGTGCTCCAGATCCAAGGCCAAAGCCGCGGCCAGTCCCGGGGAAATATCGATCAGCGCTATTTCCTCGGCCATCCCCCGCATGGCCGCGATCTGCGCGATATTGGCTCCGACTCCGCCGGCGCCGACGAGGGCGAGCTTGGCAAATCGCCGGACGCCTTTCATTCCGCCGACGAATCCTTTGGTACTTTCGCCTGCAAGAGGGTCGCCTTGCCGATCGCTTCCAATCCCGGTCCATCTCGCCGATCGTCGCCAAAGGGCTCGCTGCAAGACGAGATGCCCTTCGGCCTCGGGCGCCGGCGCCCGCTCGATGGGCCCCTGAACGAGGCGAATCCCCAATCGCTCGGCGCTCTCCTTGGCCAAGGCGGTGACGATATCGCCGCGCAGGATCTCGATCGTTCGTCGCCCCCGTCGACGGGCATCCTCGACGCTCTCGACCCCGATGACCCGCCTTCCTCCCATCAGCCGCTTTTTCCTTGGACCCCTTCGACGGCTCGCACCGCACCCTCGACCCCGGCCTTGACGGAGTTCTCCGAGCCCGAAATGAAGAGCCGTCCATAGCGCCCGACGGCGCGGACTTCCACGATATCGATTTCGGCCGCTTTCTCGGCTTCGTTGGCCCCGATCGAGATATAGGCCGCCGGGGCGCACTCGACGATCCCCAGAGTCCGCCCGGGCACGAGCAGTGCGCCTTGGCGCCATTTATTGATGAGCTGCGCTTGGTAGGGTTCGACGCCGGTGATGATTCGGGTCGAGCTGATGGCCGGTTTCGTTCGATCGAAAAGCGAGGACTCGAGAGCCTCGAGCATCGCATCCCGGGCGGCGCAGACTTCGGCATTCGAAGGCGAGCGCAGGATGAAGAACCCGAATTCCCGTTCCACCAGTT
>JFBG01000026.1 GCA_000583135.1 Thioalkalivibrio sp. HK1 | reverse complement strand
CACTATTCGATATAATTCCCTTTTTTTTTTTCGATTATCCTTCGGCACCAGCCGATACAGTCCCTCTTTTACCGGTATCGATGCCCATCGAAAGACCGGTAAAAAGCCGCAGATCGCTATTTATTCTTTCGGATATACGATCCTCGATTCGAGTTCGATGTAAAGCGAAAAATCGCGGGCCGCTCGCCGGATGACCCTCGATGCGCCAAGCGGACTTCGCACAAAGCGAACGCGCACGATCCGCAGGCATACTTGCGAGATGACTCCCTCGATCCCCATATCGGTATCCGTCCGAGAGCCTCGACCATCGATTTGCGTATCCTCGCGCTCAGATAAGGTATCGGCGATGGGTGCGCTCGATCTCGCAAGTCACACTCGCAAAGAGCGCTCGAAACGCGCAGCGATCGAAGACGGCGGCTTTTTCTTTCAAGTCTTTCGTGGCATGTTCTCCACTTGGACGGGTTGGCCGGTCAAGGCATTAAAATCGACTTGGGGCGCTTTCCCATGCAAGTCCCAAAAAGCCTTCGATGAAGCCGCGCGAATCGAAGAATCTTTGACGGGCGTTTTCGATCGAGCCACCGATCCTCGTCGCCAACATCGGATATCGACGGATGTTCACCAATCTGCTGATCGCCAATCGAGGGGAGATCGCCTGCCGGGTGATCCGCACCGCAAGGCGTTTGGGATTGCGCACCATCGCCCTTTATTCCGATGCGGATCGGGATGCACCGCATGTCAAGGCGGCGCACGAGTCCTGGCATTTGGGTCCCGCCCCGGCGATGCGCAGCTATCTCGATATCGAGCGGGTGCTCGATATCGCTCATACGGCCGGAGCCGAAGCGATTCATCCCGGCTACGGCTTTCTTTCGGAAAATCCGGAATTCGCCCTTGCCTGCGAGGAGCGAGGGATCGTTTTCGTCGGCCCCCCGGCGCAGGCCATTCGCACCATGGGTCTCAAAGATGCGGCCCGCCGGTTGATGGCCGCCGCCGGGGTGCCGGTGGTTCCCGGCTATCACGAGGGGGAACGGGCGGATACGGAGGCGGAGCGAGAGGGGAAGGAATCCCCCGAGGCCTTGCTCGAACGGGCGATCGAGATCGGATTTCCGGTGCTGATCAAGGCGGTGGCCGGTGGCGGGGGCAAGGGGATGCGCTTGGTCGACGGCCCGGATCGATTCATCGACGCCCTTGCCGGAGCGCGGCGGGAAGCGCTTTCAGCCTTTGCCAACGACCGCGTGTTGATCGAGCGCTACATCACCCGCCCTCGTCATATCGAGGTGCAGGTTTTCGCCGACTCGGCGGGGAATGCGGTGCACCTCTTCGAGCGGGATTGTTCCGTCCAACGCCGTCATCAAAAGGTGATCGAGGAGGCCCCCGCTCCGGGGATGTCGGAGGCGATGCGCCTTGGCATCGGCGAGATCGCCCTCATGGCCCTTCGCGCCATCGACTATCGGGGGGCGGGCACCATCGAATTCATCGCCGACGCCTCGCAAGGGTTGCGGGCGGATCGCGTGTGGTTCATGGAGATGAATACCCGGTTGCAGGTGGAGCATCCGATCACCGAGATGATTACCGGAACGGATCTGGTGGAGTGGCAACTGCGCATCGCCGCCAAAGAGCCCCTTCCCTTGGATCAAGAGGCGCTGTCGATTCGAGGGCATGCGGTGGAGGCCCGCCTTTGCGCCGAAGATCCCGCCCGTGATTTTCGTCCGGCCACCGGAAAGGTGGTGCATCTTCGCTCGCCGCCTGCGGATGCCGACCTTCGTATCGAGATCGGGATCGACGAGGGCGGCGAGATCGGCCCGCATTACGATCCGATGATCGCCAAGATCGTCGCCCACGGGAAGAATCGAGAACAAGCCCTCGACCGTCTTTCCCGGGCTTTGGGCGGATTCGAACTGGCGGGGGTCGCCACCAACCGCCGCTTCCTCGCTCGTATCGTCGACGATCCCGTCTTTCGTTCGGGTGAGGTCGAGACCGGTTTCATCTCCGATCGCATCGATGCGCTGGTGACACCCGAGCCGATCCCCGAGGCGGTGCTCGCCGGGGCGGCGTTGATCGTCGGCGGGCGGATCGATGCCGACCTCGCCGGATCGAGGCAAGGCCATCGTCGATCCGATGGCCGGGATCGAAGGAATCGGGGCGAAGCCCGGCTCGGCGCTTGGGGCGATCCTTGGTCGGCGCATGCCAACTGGCGGCTTTGGGGCAATATCAGGCAGCCCCTTTCCTTCATGCTCGACGAGGCGCCCATCGAAGCCACCCTTGGCATCGACGCCGAGGGCGAATGCCGTATCGATATCGAATCCGGTCTCGAATCCGGTCTTGCGCTCTTTCCCCGAGCGATTTCCCATGACCTCGACCTCATCCGCTTCGAACTCGAGCGGCGGCGGGAGGAGGTGCGTTTTTCGCCCTCGCATCACGGGATCCATCTCTTTCACTTAGGCGAGAGTTTCCTCCTCTCGCAGGCGAAAGGCGCCCGCCAAGAGGAGGAGGCCGGCGGGGGCGAGGATCGAATCGTCGCCTCCCTTCCCGGCAAGGTGGTCGATATTCTCGTACAAGCCGGGGAGTGCATCGAGCGAGGCTCGAGTCTTGCGGTCTTGGAGGCGATGAAGATGGAGCTCAGCGTCGATGCCCCCCGCTCGGGCCTTGTCGAGCGAGTGCACGTCGCCGTGGGTGACAGCGTTGCCGAGGATACGGTATTGATCACCTTGGCATCCGACGATCCGGCTTCGCAAGATCCCGCCGAGTGATTGATCGGATGATGCGCCCGACGATCTGCCCGACGATCCGCCAGATACTCCGGGAATCGGGGGCGATCCCCTTCGAAGATCGATCCGCCGCCCGCTCGCTTTCGTAGGAGCCGCCGGTTCGAGCCCGATCGAAGATCGAGCGATCCGAGAAAAAAGCGAAGCATCATCGAAATGCACGATATCGTGTCATGCGAATCTTGTTGATAGAGGACGATCTCGAAACCTTGGGCTTCATCCGCAAGGGGCTCGAAGAGGCCGGGCATGTGGTCGATCAGGCCACCGACGGCAAGCAGGGTCTGTTATTGGCGCTCGACGCCGACCACGATATCGTGATCGCCGATCGCATGCTCCCCCATCTCGACGGCTTGTCGATCGTGCGTTCGATGCGGGCGGCCAAGCGAACGACACCGGTGCTGCTGCTAAGCGCTCTGGGGGAGGTGGACGACAAGGTGGCAGGGTTGCAGGCGGGCGGAGACGACTACCTGGTCAAGCCCTTCGCCTTCGCCGAACTCTCGGCTCGGATCGAGGCCTTGACCAGAAGGGATCGAGGCGAACGCTCGGCGGCCACCACCTTCCTCAAGGTGGCGGATCTCGAAATGGATCTCCTGGCCCGCAGCGTCAAGCGCGCCGGACAATCCATCGATCTCCAGCCGCGGGAATTCCTGCTGCTCGAATATCTGATGCGCCATGCGGGGCAGGTGGTCACCCGCACGATGCTGCTCGAGGCGGTGTGGGAGTATCACTTCGACCCCCAAACCAATGTCATCGACGTTCACATCAGCCGCTTGCGCCGAAAGATCGATCGGGAGTTCGCCCGCTCCTTGATCCATACCGTGCGCGGAGCGGGTTATGTGATTCGAGAATCATGATCTCGATCACCCGCAGCGTCGCCTGGCGGATCGCCATCGGCTATGGAGCGCTCTTCGGGCTATCGGTGCTCATGCTGCTGGCCTTCATCTACTGGTCCACCGCCGGCTACACCACCCGCCAGATGGAAGCGGTGATCGAAGCCGAGGTGCAGGGGCTGGCGGAGCACTACCGGGTCGGCGGCTTGCCCGCCTTGCGCAGACTCCTGTCTCGAAGGGTGCGATCGAATCCGGCCAGCGCCTCCATCTATCTACTCGCCGACCCCCAATTCCGGTTGCTGGCGGGGAATCTCGATGCTTGGCCCGCCGCCGCCCGCACCCAAGACGGTTGGATCGAATTCGGCCTTCGGATCGAGGACGAGGGACCGCATCTGGAGGTGCACCGCGCTCGCGCCCGGCTTTTCACGCTAAGAGGAGGATTCCACCTCCTCGTCGGGCGCAACTGGCGCGACCTCGACGAGATGCGCATCGCAATCGGGCGCGCGGTGGCGTGGTGCGTGGCGGTGACCTTGGCGCTGGCGGTCGCGGTGGCGTGGTGGATGCGGGGGCGGGTCGCGCGCCGCATCGAGGCCATCAATCGCACCTCGCGCCGGATCATGCAGGGCAAGCTCGAAGAGCGTATCGAAAGCGATGGCAGCGGCGACGAATTCGACGAGCTGGTCGCCGGGTTGAACGCCATGCTCGCAAGGATCGAGGGCTTGATGGAGGATGTGCGCCGGGTCTCCGACAATGTGGCCCACGATCTGCGAACCCCCTTGGGTAGGCTTCGCACCCGGCTCGTGCAGCTGCGTGCCAAGGCCGGAGACGAGGATGCCAAGGCCTTGGCCGGGGCCGCCCTCGACGAAGCGGATCAGATGCTCGCCACCTTCAACGCCCTGCTGCGGATCGCCCGTATCGAAGCCGGGGATCGCCGCCATGCTTTTGCCCCGGTGGATCTGGCGGCCATCGGCAAGGATGTGGCCGAGCTCTACGCTCCCTTGGCCGAGGCCCGGAATATCGACTTTCGCTATTTGCAGACCCCGGCGCCGCTTCACGCCGATGCCGATCTCCTCTTCCAATCGCTGGCGAATCTGCTCGATAACGCGATGAAATACACCCCCGAGGGGGGAAGCGTATCCTTGGAGGTCACCGCCGACGATGAAAGGGTCGATGCGATCGTTGCCGACAGCGGCCCCGGCGTGCCCGTCGACGAGCGAGAGGCGGTGTTGCGGCGTTTTTATCGAGTGGAAAGCGCTCGCAGCACTCCGGGTTCGGGGCTCGGACTATGCCTCGTGGCCGCGGTGGTTCAGCTCCACGAGGCGAGGCTCGAACTCGCCGACAACGACCCCGGCCTTCGAGTGCGGATACGCTTCGAGCGCAGAACTTGATGGGGGGCATTCCATCGCCTTCGGTTTCGTCGATCTTGAAAGATCCATCGCCGAGTCTCGAGGCTCGCCTCGATGGGTGAAAAGCGCCGATGCTTTTTTCGATGCGAGAAAAAACCCCGGCATCGAAGGACAGGGCTTTGTCCTTCGATGCCGGGGTTGCGGCGATTGGATCGAGGTCGAGGGTTCAGCCGGCGGCGGTTTCGACCGCGATATAAAGCCGGTTGCCTCGGCGGGAGATCAAAAGCAGCACCGGTTTGTTATCGGCATGAGCCGCTTGCACCGCTCCGGTGATGTCCCGGGCTTGCTCGACCTCCTTGTCGCCGGCGCCCAAAATGATATCGCCGACCATTAACTCGCTGCGATCCGCCGGACTTTCCGGTTCAATCTCGACGATCCGAAGCCCGGGACGATTTCCATCTCGAGGCGCAGCCAAACTCAATCCGAGCCTTGCCCCTTGCGACGATTCGGGCTCGTCGGATCGCATCGCGAGCGATTCGTCTTCCATCTCTTGGGCGGCGATGGTGGCTTTCAAGGATTGACGCTCGCCCTTTCGCCAGATATCGATATCGACTTGAGTGCCGGCCTCGACCCCGGCCACGATGCGCGGCAGGTCTTTCATCCTTTGCACCGATTGTCCGTCGAAGGAGAGGATGACATCGCCTGCGAGAATGCCGGATCGATCGGCCGGGGTGCGCTCCAAAACCGAAGCGACGAGGGCCCCTTCGGTGCCGTCGAGGCCGAGGGCATCGGCGAGGGTCGGATCGATCGGCTGGATATGGACCCCGAGCCACCCCCGCTCCACCGAGCCGCTGTCTTGCAGCGATGCGATGATCGGTTTTGCCAAATCGGCGGGAACGGAAAAAGCGATCCCCACATTGCCGCCGGTGGGGCTGTAGATCGCGGAGTTGACCCCGACCACATTCCCCGCAAGGTCGAAAAGCGGCCCGCCGGAGTTGCCGCGGTTGATGGGGGCGTCCACTTGGAGGTAGTCGTCGAAGGGGCCGGATCCGATATCGCGCCCGCGGGCGGAGACCACCCCGACGGTGACCGTGCCGCCCAAGCCGAAGGGATTGCCCATCGCCACCACCCAGTCGCCGACGCGCACCGCCTCGGAATCGCCGAATGCGACCGCCGGCAAATCCTCGTCGGCATCGATTTCGAGCAGGGCGAGATCCGTTTTCGGATCGCTGCCTCGAAGATGCGCCTCGAAGGTGCGCCCGTCGTCGAGGGTGATGCGAATCTCCTTGGCCTTTTCCACCACATGGTGATTGGTGACGATGAGCCCCGCGGGATCGATGATGAATCCGGAGCCCATCCCCCGCCGGTGATGTCGATGCCGGCGCTCTTGACCATGCCCGCGCCCTTGCGGGGCATGTCGAAAATGCCGGAATCGCTCGGGGAGCATCCCCATCGGCGAAAAACCCTCCAAGGGGCGCTCGACTTCCACCTTGACCACCGCCGGTCTCACTTGGCTCACGAGGTCGGAGAATCCCTCGGTGATCGGCATCATCGATCGCACCGAGGATCCCTCGCTCGGGATCTCGGCCTGTGCCGCCCCCGGGATTCGAGCGAAGACCAAGGCGGCGAGGATCGCCGCCGTTCCCGCAATCACCATCGCCTTGCGTCGGCTTCGTGCGGGTTTGACGTTCATCGCGTTATCGCTGTTCATGTCAAAGAACTCCTGAACGAGAAAGATAAGGCGCGCAACGAGAGGGCGCGCATCCTGGATCGCTTCGGTCGATATCGGATCCTTTTCGATAAGGAGGAAAGTCCGATATCGATGCGAAGAGTCCGTCCGTCAGGAGGAAGAATGGGGGATCGAGGGTGATCGATCGGTGGGCGGATCATGAACAATCGTTCATGTTTGGATCGCGCTTTTGGGCAGCGATTTCTCGATCGTACATCGCGAGCCGCCATTCGCCGCCGAGCCGATTGGCGATGCGGATCGCCGTCGTCGATCCAAAGAATGAAAATGGAACTATCTTTGCGATGGATGCGAGCGGTTTTTTCGAGATATCGATGCGCCGCTTGGCTGGCCCGAAGGGGGAGGGTTATGAAGCCCGCCGGCGGTTTCCGGCGGGCCAAGTGATGGGATTGAGTAAGTCAGCGCCTCGTATCGACTAGCCGATACGAGGGCTATCAAAGGCGAAGCGGCTTAGTTCCCGGTGGCGCTGTTGTTGACCAGCGCCCCGCCACCGCCGGTGCGAGAGAGGACTTGCACCGTGAAGGGTCGATCCGAGCGCACCTCGCAGGAGAGTGCCAAATCCCGCCACCGATGAAGGATGCGCATCGCCAGTTCCTCGCTTTGCAGATGGCGCACGATCTGGCTTCGGATGCGGCCGAGTTCGACCTCGTACATCGTCCCGTGGTCATCGTAGCAGGAGAGCCGGGTATCGGTGCAATCATCGACGGGGGCGATGCAGTGGATGCGAATATTCGCCTTGTCCGGGCTATCGGGGGAGGAGATGGATTCGATATCCGCTCGGTGCCTTTCCCCCTCGGGGGTCGAGCGAATCATCGCGCTGTTGTTGACCAAGACCCCGTTCCCGGAGCGCGTCCACACTTGGGCGCTGATAGTCCCGGCGCTGCGCAAGGCGCATGCCAAACGCCCTCGGCCTTCCCATGACCCCCCGCCGGTATGGCGGGCGATATCCAAGGCGGTGTATGTCGTGCTCCCTCGGGCGGGGATGGCATCGGGGATCACCCCTCGATAGCTCGTCGAATCGTCGCTTTGGGCATTGCAGTCGAGGTAGACGAAGCAGGGCGTATCCTGCTTGCAACCCACGCGCAAGATCGCATCGTCCTGCGTCGTGGGCGGCGGCAGGGCGAGAGCCCATGCCTTCATCGGCCAGTCGCTGCCGGAGGTGTCCTTGATCTCGACGAGGGCATGTTGCACGATGAAGCCGTCGGCGCTCAAGAGGATGATATCGGTGTCTTGCTGCAGATCGCTATCCGCCAAGGCATCGACCTGAACGGTGATAGTCTCGTCCCACCTCGCCCACGCCGCCGACTGATTGACCAAGGTCGTCGGGGTGAAGGTCAGCGCATCGGGGGTCAAGGTGATATCGGGATTGACGTTCGATAGCCGGACCACCACATTCTCGCTCGGCGGGGACTCCCCGTCGGGATAGGCGAGACCGACGCTGAAACTTCCCGAGGAGCCCTCGTCGATACGAAGCGTTTCGTCGGGGAATACGAGGATGGTCTTCGCCGTCGGCGGCGGGGTGTAGATCGGGCGCACGCTCTTCTCTGCATCGGGGGCTTCGATGCCGCCGGAGGCGCTCAAGGTGATGGTATGGACGGCATTGTCCCGACCGGTGTTCGGGGCCACGCTGACCTTGACCCGTTGGGGTTCGATCCAATCCCTTGTAGAGAAGGTCAACGATGTCGGGTCGAGGGTGATGGCGTCGTCGCTCTCGGAAAGGGATAGGGAAACCCTCGCATTCGGCTGGCTGGAAAGGCGAACGGTGAAATGAGCCGAGCCCCCGGCGGCGATGTCGAGGGGATCGGCGGAGTCCAAGACGATCGTGCCGGTGGGGGTGTCGTCATCGTGGACCGTGACCTGCTTGGCCAATCGCAAGGCGGTGATGCCATTGGAGCCGGAGACGACGATGGACACGGATTCATGCAGAGCATCGGCATCGTCTTCGGCGGTCACGGTCACCGGCTGGGGGGTGGTGAAGTCGTCATGAGGGAAGATGAGCGTGGCGGGCGAGACCGAGACCGCACCCGGATCGTCGCTGACCACCGATACCGTGATATTCGAATCCGTTGTGATATCGTCGATTTTGACGGTGAAGGAGCCTGTGCCGGTGTCGGTGCCGCCGCCCTCGGAGAGGTTGAATCTGTCGGGGCCGCTCAAGATGATGGTGCCCCTGGGAGCGGCCTCGTCGTCCTTGACTTCAACGGTGACGGTTGCGCCGGGGGCACTGTAGGCGCTGCTGTTGGTCACGGCCAAGGTGACGGGAACGATCTCGTGCACCGGATTGTCATCATCCACCGGGGTCACGGACACCGTTTGCGGCATATCGTAGTTGGCGGCGGTGAAGGTCAGCGTAGAAGGCGAGACCATGACCGCCGCCGGATCGCCGCTCGTCAGCGATAGGTTGACATCGCCTGAGACCGGCTCGGCTTCGAGTGTGACGGTGAAGGTGGCGCCGGCAGACACTCCCTCTTCGATCTCGACCGTGGTCGGACTGACGATGATGGTTTCGTCCTCGTCGTCGGCGACGCTGACGGTGACCGTTTCATTCTCGGAGCTATAACCGCTGCCGCTGCGGACGGATAGCGTGATGGTGACATCCTCGGGTTGGGCGTCGTCATCTTGCACCGCGGTGAGGGTGACCTGTTGCTCCGTAGCGTAATCCGAGGTGGTGAAGGTCAACATATTCGGCGAGAGGGTGACGGCACCCGCATCGCCGCTCAGCAGATCGATGGTGGTATTTGCGCTCGGGGCGCTGTTGAGTTTGACGCCGAAGGTGCCCGCACTGCCGCCTTCGGTGATGCTGACCGACGAGGTGCTGACCACGATGCTATCGTCATCGGTCACGGTGATCGTTTTCGTTGCGTCGGCGGCAGTGTCGTAACCGCTGGTGGCGGAAATGGTGACGGAAACGCTTTCGTCGTCGTGGTCGGCGTCGTCAGGCGCAGCGACGGTTACCGTTTGTGGCGTATCGTAATTCGAAGCGTCAAAGGTCAGCGTCGCCGGCGAGACCGTCAGCGCCCCCGCATCCTGGCTGGTCACCGAGAGGACGGCGTTCCCCGTCGGGGCGGTATCGAGTTCGACGGTGAAGGAGCCGGTGGCACCCCCTTCGGTGATATTGACGGCGGCGGTGCTGGGGGTGATGCCCTCGCTTCTATCCTCGGTAACGGTGACGGTGATGGTTGCCGTCACGTTAGCGTGCGTGTTGCTTTCATTTTTTGGCCCGGCCGCCCCGGTCACTGTGATGGTGAAGGTGTTATCGATCGCATCATCGTCTTGGGCGGCGGTGAGGGTTACCGTCCGGTGTTGATTTTGAGCGTATTCTGCTCCCCATCGTTTGAAATTTATCGTGCCTTGAGATTCAGCTACATTATTGTTGGGGGTCTGACCATCATAATCATAAGTACTATTGACGTAGAGGGGTCGGGGGTGGGTATCGATGGTAAGTCCCGACGAGGGGCTCACGCTCACCGTCGCCCTCATATTGTTCGATGGTCGAGGCGTAGGGTGGAACCCGAAGGTCACTTGTCCGCCTTCCGCCACCGTCAAGGTGGTCGATGTCAGATTAAATGACTGCTGTGCGAAAACGGAAGAGGCATGCAGGAGCGAAAGCGCCCCGATCAACCAAAGGCTTATATGACGAATAGTAGAGTTCATATCAGAAACTCCTTACCGGCCGAAGATGAGGGAATTTCTTGATTGTCCGAAAATTGCGAACGCCGAGGCAATGACGAAGAATTCCGAGATGGGATTGACATGGCTCGCATTTTATCAAAATAAAATCGGGATAATCGCACGGCCGCTCACGATCGCCTTTTTCGCGTCGAACAGGCCCAAGGACGAAACCGCTCGCAAGGGCCGCGCGCGCTCGGGCTTCGGCCGCAACGGGGGGCGGGCGCTACCGCCGAGCGATCCCTCGCCCGGCGATTTTTTCACCGGCATTTTCGGGGATTTCCCGCCCCAAGGAGGATCGAGATCGATGAATATCGACGATTTACCCGCCCAATCAACCATAAAGCGCATCGCCGTCATCGGCACCGGCACCATCGGGGCCTCGTGGGCCGCCTATTTTTTGGCGCGAGGATTCGAGGTGCGGGCATGGGATCCGGCACCCGATGCCGAATCGACATTGCGCGATTTCATCCACCGCGCATGGCCGACCTTGGAGCGTCTCGGCAGCGTCGAGGCGGGGGCGGACTCGAACCGGATGCGTTTTTGCAAGAGCCCGGGAGAGGCGGTCGCCGAGGCGGATTTCGTGCAGGAAAGCGCCCCTGAGGATCTCGATGCCAAGCGCCGTCTCTATGCCGACATCGATGCCTCCTTGCCCCCTTCCGCGGTGCTGGCCAGTTCCACCTCGGGGCTTTCGATGTCCAAGATACAAGCCGGGTTCGATGCCGCCTCCCGCTTCGTCGTGGGCCATCCTTTCAACCCCCCGCATCTCATTCCCTTGGTCGAGGTGGTCGGCGGAGAAAAGACCGCACCGGCGGCGGTCGATTGGACGCTCGATTTCTACAACGCCCACGGCAAGAAGGCGATCCGCCTCAACCACGAAAGCCCGGGGCACTTGGTCAATCGCCTGCAAGCCGCCTTGTGGAGAGAGGCGATGGATGCGGTGCTGACCGGCTTGGCGGGGGTCGAGGATGTCGATATCGCCATCAAATACGGACCGGGGCTGCGCTTCGGGATCATGGGACCCTTCGAGCTCTGCCACCTTGCCGGTGGTGCGCCCTCAGGCACCGGCGCCGGGGGCTTTTCCGGTTTCATCGATCATTTCGGGGATGGGCTGCAGTCCTGGATGGACGATCTGCGAGAAGTCCGGCTCGATCCGGATGTGCGAAGCCGTCTCAAGACCTTGGTCGAGGAATCCGTCGGCCGCCGGGATTTCAAGGACATCGCAGGTGAGCGAGACGCCTTGTTGATGGCCACGATGATCGCCGCCCGCACCCGCCGGGAAGAGGGTTTCGAGCGATGATGAAAGGGGATCCGCAATCTCTTCTGGAGCCTTCGGGCACGACCTTACCGCCGAGCGATCCCTCGCTCGACGATTTTTTTCACCGGCGTTTTCCGGGGATTTCCCGCCCCAAGGAGGATAAGGATCGATGAATATCGATGATTTGCCCGCGCAGGCAGATGTGAAGCGCATCGCCGTCATCGGCACCGGCACCATCGGAGCCTCGTGGGCCGCCTATTTTTTGGCGCGAGGATTCGAGGTGCGGGCATGGGATCCGGCACACGATACCGAATCGACATTGCGCGATTTCATCCACCGCGCATGGCCGACCTTGGAGCGACTCGGCAGCACCGAGGCGGATTTCGTGCGAAGAAAGCGCCCCTTATGATCTCGATCCGCTAAGGTGCGGTCCAACCTGCGGGATCACCCCGCTCGGTACTCGGTGGATGGGGGTTAGATGAACGCCCGCACTAGAAGGATGAAAAGCCCCACCCCAAGAGCCCCGAGCCCCGCCAACACGGCTTTGATCAATGACTGGGTCACCGCATTCGATTTATCCCACTTGACAAACGCTTGGCGCAGGGCCTTTTGCTCGGCGGCCATCTCCACGAACGCACGCTCGACGAAACGTATACGAACCTCGTGATCTTCAAAGAGTCGATCGATGATCTTCTGCTTTTCGACTTCGCTCATGGATCCCCCTTCACTCGGTCGGTGAATGCGCAGGTGCCCGAAGGCTCACCCCCGGCGCTCGACTATGAGCATAGCCCATCCGCTCGGATGCGCTCGGTGGGGCGAGACCGACCCTGCGCCCCGAGCCCCCGCAGGGATTAGGATACTTCATAGTATGATTTTATAGGATGATTTTGTAGCACACACGGGCGCAGGTGGATACCCGCTCGGGCGCGATCGCCGCCCGCACCCGCCGGGAAGAGGGTTTCGAGCGATGATGAAAGGGGATCCGCAATCTCTTCTTGAATCTTCGGGCACGACCTTCAAGCATCTTTTTCGCCCGATCGAGGTCGGCTCCAAGACCTTGCGCCATCGGCTCAATTTCGGCGCCCACACCGCCAATATGGGCGAGCGGGGATTGCCCGGCGAGCGTCATCTGCATTACTACTTGGAACGCGCCATCGGGGGGGCGGCGATGATCGTGGTGGAGCCGATCCCGGTGCATCGCACCGCCGTTCTCACCCGCGCCAACTTCCTTGCCGAAGACGATGCGGTGATCCCGCATTTTCGCCGTCTGACCGATGCCTGCCACGAGCAAGGCGCGGTGATGATCCAACAGCTCTATCACGTAGGGGCTCACGGCGATTTCGATCTCTCCTACCAGCCGAACTGGTCGCCCTCGGGGCTCCCGTCGATGCACGATCAAGACGGTAGCCATGCGATGCACGATCACGAGATCGAGGAGTTGATCGAATCCTTCGCCGCCGCCGCGCTAAGGGCGAAGGAGGCGGGTTTCGCCGGCTGCGAGATCATGGCCGCCTACAACGCCCTTTTCGAGCAGTTCTGGTCGCCTTTTTGCAATCGCCGCCACGATGGATGGGGGGGATCCTTCGAAAGGCGCATGCAGTTCTCCGCCCGCTGCCTATCGAGCATCCGCAAGCGATGCGGGGTGGATTTCGTGATCGGGGTCGCCGTCAGCATCGACAGCACCCGCCCGGATGTTCTATCCGTAGAAGACCATCAGGCCATCGCCGCTTGGCACGATGAGCGGGGGTTGTTCGACTACATCAGCGTCGGCACCGGGAGTTATTTCGAGTTCACTCGCCTGATGCCCACCTTCGTCTACGAGGAGCGGCTCGGGCCGCCCGGCGCCGAATCCATTCGGCAAGCGGTGCGCCATGCGAAGGTGCAGGCGGAGAGCCATATCCGCACTCCGGAGAATGCCGATGCGGTCATCGGCTCCGGCCAAGCGGATATGGTGAGCATCGTCAGGGGTCAGATCGCCGACCCCCATCTGGCGAACAAGGCGATGCACGGGCTCGCCGACGAGGTGCGCCCTTGTCTTTCGTGCAATCAGATGTGCTGGGGGCGGCGCTCCCGCGACTACTGGATCAGCTGCCTCGTCAACCCTTCCGCGGGGAGGGAATTCGAATGGGGCGGGGATCGTTTTCAGCCGGCTTCGAGGCCGCGCCGCATCCTCGTGGTCGGGGGCGGTCCCGCCGGACTCGAAGCGGCGCGGGTGGCGGCGGAGCGCGGCCATCGTGTCACCTTGGCCGAGGCCGGATCTCGTTTGGGCGGTCAGTTTCGCTTGGCGGGGATGCAGCCCCGAAGGGCGCAGATCCTCGATCTCATCGATTGGTACGAGCGGCGGTTGCATCGCTTGCAGGCCGAAGTGCGCTTCGATACCCCGATGGAGGCCGAGGAAGTCCTGGCATTCGAAGCCGATGCGGTGGTGCTCGCCACCGGCTCGCAGCCCGACGGTCGGGGTTGGCAAAGAGGATTGCCGACCGTCGAGTCCTTGCCCGGGGTCGAGCGGCCGAATGTCTTTTCGGTCGAGGAGGTCATGGGGCGCGCCGCTCGCCTCGGTCGGCGCATCGTGGTGCTCGACGATACCGGCACCTGGCGTGGCGGCGGCACCGCTTGGTCGATGGCCGAGGCGGGATACCGCGTGGTCTTGATCACCCCGGATCCCTTCGTCGGGCGCGAGATCGAGCGCACCTCGGCCGCCGGGCCCCTGCGCGAGCGGCTCGCCCGCTTGCAGGTGGAGTGCGTGGTCGAGTCCGCGATCGTTTCTTGGGGCGAAGAAGGCGCCGAGGTAATCTCCTTGCTCGATGGATCCAAGCGCTTCATCGAGGCCGATACCCTCGTATTGGCGACGGTCAACGCCCCCGAGCGAGGGCTGGCCGATGCCCTGATCGACTCCAAGCGCGAGATCCACGCCATCGGCGATTGCGTGGCGGCGCGTCAGGCGCCGGCGGCGATCTACGAGGGGCGTAAAATCGGGCTATCGATCTGATACCCCCTCGCTCGAAGGGGTTGCGGCCCGGTTCTTGATTCCCCGACCCTGGCGGGGGTTCGGATCCCGTGGTCATCGGGGTTCGAAGGATTCGAAGGGATCATCGGCGCCCGCCAAATCACCCGTTGCGAGCCCGGCCCCGCAGGTCAATCCGGCGTGCGAGCCGGAGGTGAAAGAAAATCCACCAAGGAGGGTTTCGTCATGAGTTCGGGAAGCTGTCTATGCGGTGCGATTCGCTGGTCCTTGGCAAGCGATCCGAAGCGCATGACCCACTGCCATTGCCGGATGTGCCGCAAGGCCCACGGTGCGACCTTCGCCACCTTCCTCATCGGCGACCTGCAAGGTTTTCGCTTCGAGCAAGGCGAAGCGGATATCGTTGCCTACGAGTCCTCGCCGGATTTCATCCGCCCTTTTTGCGTTCACTGCGGTTCGGTGGTCCCGCATCGGGCATCGGATCGGGTGCGCATCCCCGCAGGGGCGATGGACGACGATCCCCATATCCTTCCCTCGGCTCATATCTATGTGAAGTGGAAAGCCCCGTGGCATGCGATCGACGACGATCTTCCCCAGCACGATCACTTTCCGGGCCATTCATCCCCTCGGGTGGAAGACCCGGCGCTTTCGCCTTCGACCCCGGGCGTGCTGCGAGGTCGCTGCCTTTGCCAAGCCGCGGCTTATGAGGTCAAGGGCCCCTTGCAAAGGCTCTATCACTGCCATTGTTCTCGTTGCCGCAAGGCCAAAGGGGCGGCCCATGCCACCAACGCTTTCGCGGCCATCGACGATGTGCGCTACCTGCGGGGGGAAAGCTCGCTGCGCACCTATCGCCTACCCGGGGCGCGCACCTTCAGCCATGTTTTTTGCCCGACCTGCGGTTCGAGCATGCCCCGGCTCGATCCGACACGATCCTTGGCGGTGATCCCGATGGGCTCTTTGGACGATGATCCCGAGCGCACGATCGACAGTCATATTTTCGTCGCCTCCAAAGCCCCGTGGTACGAGATCGACGACGATCTCCCTCGCCACGACGCCGGCCCCGGACCGTCTTAGAGCAGGCCCTCGTTTTCGCTCGATTCCCCTTCTCTTATTCGCCCTCTCTACAAGGGATATCCGAGTTCGGGGTGTCCGCGCTTTTTTCTCGCCCTCGCTCCTTCTTTGTCGACGATCGGGTCGTCGAGGATCGAGCCGAGTCTCGATGCGTTGCGATCACCGATTCGCCGAGCCGGTCGCGCTGTTGTTGACCAAGGCTCCGCCGCCGGTGCGGGTCAGCATCTGCACCGTGAAGGGGTGATCCGAGCGAATCTCGCAAGAAAGCCCCATCCCCTTCCATCGATGGCCGATGATCGCGGCCACTTCATTGCTGTGCAGGTGGCGGGTGGTGAGGCGAACGATCGTGCCCACCCCGCCATCGTATCGTCGGCCTTGATCGTCGAAGCAAGAGAAGAAGGTTTCGGTGCAATGCTCCCCGGCAGGGGCGATGCACCGGATGCGCAGATTCGACTGATCCGCTTCGTCGGGGGAGGAGATCGACTCGATATCCGCTCGATGCCGCTCGGCTTGGGGGGCGCTGCGGATCAGCGCACTGTTATTGACCAACACCCCATCCCCCGAGCGCGTCCAGACTTGCGAACTGATCTTCGCGCGGCTGCGCAAGGCGCAACCCAAGCGCCCCTTTCCCGACCACGAGCCGCCGATATAACGCTCGATATCCGCCGCTTCGAGGGTATGCGTTCCCCAAGCGGGGATCGCACCAGGGAGCCGGCCTTGGAAGACCGAGCCGTCATCTTGCGCAGAGCAATCGAGGTGGACGATGCACGCAATATCCTGATTGCAGCGCACGCGCAAGGCGGCATCGTCTTGGGCGGCGATCGAGGGGAAGGCGAGGGCTCGGGATCTCACCGGGTCGGGGCCGCTCTCGTCGTCATCGATGACCCGGATCCGTTTCGTTTTCGGCGAGGCGATCAATCCGCCGTGGACGGTCAGGATGAGGGTGTGGGTCTGGTCTTCGATATCATCGTCCTGCATGGCTCCGACGGCCACGAGTTGGACCGTATTCCAGTTGGAGGCATCGAAGATCAGCGCATCCGACGAGAGCGTGATGCCGAAGGAATGCTTCGAAAGCGAGACGATGACATCGTCGTTGGCGTTCGGTTTATCGCTGAGCCGGACGCCGAAGACCCTCAATCCCCCCTCTTCGATGACGAGTTCGGCGTCGCTCATGACGATGGACCCCGAGGGGATATCGTCGTCCTTGACATTGACCAGCAAGGTCCCGCGGCGGGCGTCGATGCCGCCGGATGCATTCAAGACGATGATGTCGGGCTCGTTCTCGGTATTCGCATCGTGCCCGTTCGTCAAGGTCACGATCTGGGGAATGTCCCAATCCGATGCCGAGAAGGTCAGCGAGGTCGGGGATATCGTGACCTTGCGGTGGATGCTTCGAAGGGATACGACGACCTGCGCATTGAGGGGGCTCGCCTGTCTCCAGGTGCTATCGAGGGTGACCGAAAAACTTCCCGTTTCGCCTTCGTCGATATCGATGACCCTCGGCGGGTCGGTATGAATGGATCCTCGGATCGAACCCTCGACGATGACCGCCACGGTCTTGCTCGAAGCGGCGATACCGCCGGATGCGCTCAAGGTGATGGTATCGGAATCGTCGCTGGTATCCTCGGTCGTGTCGCCATCGGGCCGATGGGCGATGACGATGCTTTGAGGCGCGCTCCAATTCGAGGCGGCGAAGGTCAAAGATGTCGGTGAGAGATCGAAATCGTCGCTGGTATTGGCAAGGGAAACGACGACCGGCACGCTCGATGGGGTTTGGGCGCTGTCGAGCGAAACATGGAAAATGCCGAATCCCCTTTCGTTGACGGTCACGGTCGAAGGGACAAGGATCGTCCCTGCCGGGCGTTCCTTGACGGTGATCGTTGCGCTCCAATCCGAGGCCACGATGCCGCCGGATGCGCTCAATGTGAGCATGTCGGTATCGTCGACGGTGTCGGCGTCGATGGCGGCGGTGATGGTGATGCTTTGCGGAACATCCCAATTCGATTCGGTGAAGGTAAGCGACGTCGGGGTGAGCGTGATATCGTCGTTGGTCTTCGCCGCCGAGATGGCAACGCTCGCCGTCGGTTGATGGTCGAGCTTGACGGTGAAGGTCAAAGCGGTGCCTTCGTCGACGACGATGGCCGAACCTGCGGCCAGCGAGGCCCCGGCAGCGTCGAAGGCGTCGATGGCTCCGCGGCTATCGTTATCGACGATGGTGACCCGTTTGGTGACATCGTCGGAGATGATGCCGCCGGTTGCGGATAGGGTGATGGTGTCGCTTTCGTCGGCGGTGTCATCGTCATCGTTCGATGCGGACACGGTGATGGTTTGTTGAGCGTCCCAGTTCGATTCGGTGAAGGTCAAAGACGTCGGGGTGAGGGTGATATCGTCGTTGGTCTTGGTCAGCGAAATGCTGACATTCCTGTTCGGCTTGGTACCGAGCCGCACGGTAAAGGTTGCCGAGCCGCCCTCGTTGACGGAAACCGTCTCTTGGGGGCGGCTCACGATGATGGGCCCCGTTCGAGCATCGAGCACGGAGATCGATTTCGTCGCATTCGAAGCCCGGTAGCCGGCGGTGGCGGAGACCTCGATGGCAACGCTCTCGTCAGCGCTGTCGCTGTCGCTCACCGAAATGAGGTTCACCGTCTGCGCCGTCGAGTGGTTCGAAGAAGAGAAGGTCAGCGTTGCCGGCGAGACCTTGACCGCACCGGGGTCATCGCTCGTGATCGATATCGTGGCGCTCGATGCCGGGGGAGCCCCCAAGGCGACGGTGAAAGAACCGTTCTTCGTCCCTTCGATCAGTTCGACCGCCTCGTCGGAGAGGTCGATGCTCCCGTCGTCATCGAGCACGTTGATCTGTGTGGCGGCGGAGGCGTTGTATCCGCCTCTTGCCGAGAAGGCGACGATGGCGGAGCCGTCCGTGCCATCGTTATCCTCCTGTGCGGTCACGGTCACCGTTTGCGCCGTTCGATAGTTCGATGAATCGAAGCTCAAAGTGCCGGGCGAGACCATGACGGGAGAGGTGGCCGATACCGTCACGCTGGTGCCGGCAACCGGGGCGGCCGTGAGTTTGACATCGATGGTCGCGCTTTGGCCCTCGGTGAGATCGACCGAAGACGGCCCTCGATCGATATTCTCTTCCTCGTCGTCCAAAACCGTGACGGCAACGCTGGCCGTCTTGTTCACATAGTCGTTGTCTTGATTGCTCGCTCCGACGATTCCGGTCAGCGAGATGGTGAAGGTCTCGTCTTTCCCGTCATTGTCGTGTTCGGTGGCGACGCTCACCGCTTGATATCGATTCCAAGGGTCGGTCGTCCCCGATCGATCGAAGCGCAACGTGTCCTGGTTGCCCGTCGTATTCGGGTCGGTATCGATGGCAAGCCCCGAGGGGCTGACGCTCAACCTCACTCTCATATCCGCCGACGGCATCGTTTCCAAGCGCACATTGAAGGTGCCCTTTTCGCCCTCGTTCACGCTCAAGGTGGTTTCATCCAACATGAACCGTATGTTGGTGGCAACCCCCAAACTCGCCGTCTTGCCCACATAATCGTTGTCTTCGTCGTTCGGCCCGACGATCCCGATCAAGGAGACGGTAAAAGTCTGCCGGTTCATGGCGTTATCCCGATCGAAGGCGAGGCTGACCTGCTTGTTTTGATTCCAAGCGTTGTTCTGACCCCATCGATCGAATCTCAGCGTGTCCTGATCGCCCGTCGTATTCGGGTCGGTATCGATGGCAAGCCCCGATGCCGAGGGGCTGACGCTCACCCTTATCCTCATATCCGCCGATGGCCTCGTTCCCAAGCGCACATTGAAGGTGCCTTGTGCGTTATCGGTCAAATCCAAGGTGGTTTTATCCAAGATCAATCGGATGTTGTCGTTCGCAGCGCTCGTATCCGCCGCTTCGGTATCCGGAGAGCCGATGATCGCCAACGAGCAAAGCGTAAAGATCCATAGAAGCATCGAGCGAGGCGACGCCCTTCGATGCCCTTTTGCGATATCGAACGAGCCCTTAAGCCTCGACGACGAAGGCGAGCACCGGTCTTGGCGGTTGCGGAAAAGCGCCTTGCGATCGATGGGCGGGGTGTGCATCGTCTTCGTAAGATCCTTCAAGATGGCTTGGGCCGAGGCGGCTCGGGTATGATCGCTTTTGCCATGATCGGGGGGTTGTTTTCGTCCTTGTGGGGCGGCATCTCGGCACGGTTTTGCGAGCGATTGAGACGCTCTATGTCGTTCGGTGCATCGGATGGCATCGGTATTTTAGACGCTTGAAAAAACATCGAAGCCTCGTTGGAGTCTCGTCGGCATGGTTCTTGCCCTTCGAGCGCATCATCGCTTGAATCTTGGATAGATCGAATCCTTTTTTCCAACCCCTCGTTTTTCCGACCCGCTCGGGAAAATAACAAAGAAAGCGACGGCGAGTGAAATGGACGAAAAAGCGGATATCGGACTTATCGGCCTTGCGGTGATGGGCGAGAACCTCGCCCTCAACATGGCCGACAAGGGCTGGCGGGTTGCGGTTCACAATCGCAGCCTCGATAAGGTGGACGCTTTTTTGCGCGATCGGGCGCACAACAAGCCGATCATCAAGGCCAGATCGCTATCCGAGATGGTCTTGCAGCTGGCAAAGCCCCGAAAAATCCTGTTGATGGTCAAAGCGGGGGCCGCGGTGGATGACCTCCTCGATCGGCTGATACCGCTGCTTGGCCCCGAAGATATCGTGATCGACGGCGGCAACTCGCATTTTTCCGATAGCGCAAGACGCTCGCTCCGGCTGGCGGAAAAGGGGCTGCTCTTTGTCGGTGCGGGGATTTCCGGCGGCGAGGAGGGCGCTCTTTTGGGGCCGAGCATCATGCCCGGCGGCCACGAGGAAGCATGGCCGGAGATCGAACCCGTATTTTCGAGCATCGCGGCCAGAGCCGCCGACGGCTCGGTCTGCTGCGCCTGGCTCGGCTCGTCGGGGGCGGGACATTTTATCAAGATGGTGCATAACGGCATCGAATACGCCGATATGCAGTTGATCGCGGAAGCGTTCGATATTCTGCGAAGGCTGGGCGGGCTCGATCCGGAGGCGATTTCTCGTATTTTCTCGCACTGGAACCAAGGCGATCTTTCGAGCTATTTGCTGCAGATCACCGCCGATATTCTCGCCAAGAAAGAAGAAGGCGACGGCGGGATGCTAGTGGACTCGATCCTCGATGTCGCCGGGGAAAAGGGCACCGGAAGATGGACGGCGATCGCCGCCCTCGATCTCGGGGTTCCGGCGGGCACCATCGCCGAAGCGGTATTCGCCCGGGCGATCTCCGCCCGCAAAGCGCAAAGGGTGAAATCCCATACCCTTTTGCCCGGCCCGCAGCCGGATACGACGAATCCGCCGGACAAGGCGCAGCAAGATGCGCTGGTGCAAGATGCCTTCGATGCCCTTCATGGAGCGAAACTCGTCGCCCTCGCCCAGGGATTCGCCTTGTTGCAAGATGCCAACCGACAATACGGCTGGGATATCGATCAGGCCAAGGTCGCATCGATCTGGCGCGGCGGGTGCATCATCCGCACCGCCTTTCTCGATCGCATCGCAAGCGTTTTCGCCGAGCGACCGGAGTTGGACAATGTTCTGATCGATCCGGCATTTCATGCGCCGATGGCCGCATCGCAAACGGGCTGGCGACGAACGGTGGCCAAGGCGATGCAAAGCGGGTTGCCGGTGCCAGGGTTGGCAAGCGCTCTTTCTTGGTACGACGCTTATCGCAGCCGGTGCCTTCCGGCCAACCTGATTCAGGCGCAGCGGGATTATTTCGGGGCGCATCGCTACGAAAGAAACGATCGCCCCCGGGGCGAGTTTTTCCATACGAGATGGACCGAGATCGGGCACCGGGATCCACCGAATCCCAGCGACAGCGAAGAGGATCGATAAGGAGCCATGATGCCTGCCTCGATCGCTTGCAGCAAGTCCGTTTTCGAAGACCCGTCCTCGCCTTCGCCGCCGGTGGATGCGATCCTCTCGCTTTTCGGGGTCAGCAAATCCTACGGATCCTTGAAGGCCCTCGATGCGGTCGATCTTGAGGTCGCAAGCGGCGAATTCGTCGGCTTGCTAGGACCCAACGGGGCCGGCAAAAGCACCCTCTTCCAGATTTTGAGCGGGCTCTTCGTGGCCGATGCGGGAGAGGTGCGGGCGCTGGGATACGATCTTCGGCGCCAACCGGTCAAGGCCTTGGCGAAGATCGGGACGGTCTTTCAGCAGCCGACCCTCGATCTCGATCTCTCGGCCAGAGCCAACTTGCGTTTCGGTGCGCTCCTGCACGGGATGCCCGCTCGCCGCCGCCTCGATCGGATCGAGGCCGAAATTCACCGTTTGGGCTTGGGCGAGCAAGCCGATATTCCGGTGCGCAACTTAAGCGGGGGTAATCGACGGCGGGTGGAGTTGGCGCGGGCCTTGGTGCACGAGCCGCAAGTCCTGTTGATGGACGAGGCCACGGTGGGGCTGGATCCGGCATCGAGGCGCGGGCTTTTGGAGGATGTAAGGGCTCTTTGCGCCGAGCGCGGGGTCGGGGTGCTGTGGGCGACGCACCTCGTGGATGAAGTCGAGCGCGCCCACAAGGTGGTGATCCTGCACCGAGGGCGGGTGCTCATCGAAGGTCCGCCTCGTCGGATCGCAAACCATGCCGGGGCTGCGAATATCGACGAGGCTTTCATGGCGATGACCGGGGCCGCATCTTCGAGTTAGCCATTTCGGGGATGGTGATCCGGGGGATGATCGAGACCCTCGACGTTCGATGTCCGACAATCCTCGTCGGTTGCCGCGCATCGGGCGAATGCTTGTTATCGAGGCAAGCGCGTTTCGGGCGAAGGCATATCGCATGATGTAGAACCGCATGATGCCGATATGTAAAATCGCCACATCCACGCATTCTTTCGTTTCCAAGGGAGCCGAAACGATGACCCGATGCATCCATCTCGCCGCATCGTTTTCAGACCGGATCCGAAAGATCCCGACCCGCATGTCAAGCCTTTCTGCTTTCGCGATCCTGTTGGCATGGGCCGGGGTGTGCCAAGCCACCGGGACCGGCTATCTTTTCGTCAGCAGCGAAAAGGATCATTCCATCACCGTTCTCGACGGCGAGAATTACGAGGTGGTCAAGCGAATCCGCACCGCCGCCCGCCCCCGTCATCTGCAATTCACTCCGGATCGAAGCCGTATTTTCGCCGCCTGCGGCGAGGGCAATGCGATCGATATCATCGATGTCGCCTCGCTGACGCTAATCGATCGCATCGAGGGCATCGACGATCCGGAGGCTTTCGAGTTCAGCCCCGACGGCAAGACCATGTATATCTCCTTGGAGGACGATGCAAAACTCGGAATCCTCGATCTCGATGCCTATTTCCGCGCAAGGAAGGAAAAACCGGATCTGACGGTGGCGGAAATTTCCGATGACGACGAGGCGATGGACGAGGATGACGAGGACGAGGAAGAAGAAGGTGATGAGGGCGATGATGAAGATGAAAGAGTCGTCGGCATGACCACGGTCGAGGTCGGCGAAGAGCCGGAGGGCATCCTCGTCAGCCCCGATGGAAAGACGGTCTTTATAACCTCCGAGGTCGCCAATATGGTGCATGTGGTCGATACCGCCACCGGCGCCTTGAAGGCCAACATCGTCGCCGGGACGCGCCCTCGCCGCTTCGCCTTGATGCCCGATGGCAAGACCCTTTGGGTAACGAACGAACTCTCGGGTTCGATCAGCGTGATCGACTTGGAAGGATCCAAGGTGGTCGATACCATCTCCTTCGAGCCCCGAGGCTTTCGCCCCGAGGATGTGACCCCGGTCGGGATCACGACGACATCCAACGGTGCCACCGCTTATGTGGCTTTGGGGCGCGCCAACCACGTCGCGGTGGTGGATATCGCATCCAAACGCATCGAGGACTATATCCTCGTCGGTTCTCGCGCTTGGAATACGACATTGAATCGCAGCGAATCGCGCCTTTTCGTGGCCAACGGACTGAGCGACGATATCTCGATCATCGACACCGCTTCGAATCGGGTGCTCCGATCCATCCCCGTGGGACGGGTTCCCTACGCGGTTTTGATCGACGATTGAGGTCGAAGGCGGTGAATGCGATATCGATACTCGCTGATCTTCTCGCCCGTTCGATCCGGCGCCGGTCGATTTTGTTGTCCGAGCGGCTATCCGCTGAAATGCGCCCAATATCGCGAGATCGAAGAAGAGGATTTGCGCTTTCGGCGTTGTCGATGGCAGCGCTCTTCCTTGTCTTTTCAACCGTCTTTTCCACCGCCCCCGCCTTTGCGCAAAGTACCGAGTCTTCGGCCGCCCAAGCCGCCGCCGAGGCGCCGAAGAAAGTGGTTTTCGCATGGCTCTCCTTGCGCAAAGACCCTCGCTACACTCGCAAACGAACCTACGCCCGTTATCTCACCGGGGCGTTGGGTCGCCCCTATCAGGGGGCCGAGACGGCCATCGCCGAATCCCGCTTCACCGGTTCGGCGATCGGCGTCGAGTTCTCCCTCGAGCGCTTTCGGGCGAAGAACCTTGATCAGTGGGGCGAGACGGTGGCCAAGGCCGTGGATACCGGGGCGCGCTACCTGATCCTCGACGCCCCGGCGCAGATGGTGGCCGAAGCCGCCGCCCTCACCCGCGATCGGGGTGTCCTGCTTTTCAATATCTCATCGCGCGACGATGCTTTGAGGCAGGAAGGGTGCCGCTCCCACCTGCTGCATATCATCCCGAGCCATGCGATGTTGATGGATGCGATTGCCCAATACATCGTTTTCAAGGGTTGGCGCAAGGCATTGATGTTGACCGGACCTGCGCCCGATGATGCGCGGATCGGGGCGGCCTTCGAACGCGCCGCCCGTCGCTTCGGGGTCGAGATCGTCGAAAACCGCCCCTTCGTTTTCGGCAACGATCCCAGGAATCGCGACCGGAACAACATCGCTCTGTTGACCGCAGGTATCGAGCACGATGTGGTGTTCGTGGCCGACAGCGACGGAGAGTTCGCGCGCGATGTCCCCTACCGCACATCGCAGCCTCGCCCGGTGATCGGCAGCGGAGGGCTTGCCGCCGCCGCTTGGCATTGGGCGTGGGAGCGTCATGGCGCGCCGCAGTTGGAAAAGCGCTTCGAAAAAACCGCCAAGCGGCAGATGCGCAGCGTGGATTGGGCGGCGTGGATGGCGGTGAAAGCGGTCGTGGAGGCGATGTTGCGAACCCAAGGCGCCGATTTCCCCGAAGTGCGCGATTATCTCTTGGGCAAGGAGATCATCCTCGATGGATTCAAGGGCAATCGCGTCAATTTCCGACCTTGGAACCGGCAACTGCGCCAACCGGTGTTGCTCGTCACCCATAACTGGGTTGTGGATCGCGCCCCGCTGTCGGGCTTTTTACACCGCACCAACAACCTCGATACTCTGGGCTTCGACGAGCGAGAAAGCCTCTGCGAATTCGACCGCCCCTGATCGATAAGCAGATTGATAATCCGATTGATAATCTGATCGATAAGATGCAATCATCCTCGATATCGCTTGCAGCCTTCGCCGGGCCTCGCCGCTCGATTTGGCGATGACCGCGCGCCATGCCTTGCTGGCCCTTGCCGCCGTCAGCGGGCGAGAAGCCTTCAAGTTCGCCCGCCAAAAAGGGCGACTCTTTTCCGCCCTTGTAAGACCCACCTTGTGGTTGGCGGTATTCGCCTTGGGCTTTCAAAATATCTTCGGGGTCTCGATCATCCCCCCTTATCACACCTATATCGAATATCAAGAATATATCGTCCCCGGGCTTGCAGCGATGGTATTGCTTTTCAACGGCATGCAATCCTCCTTGGCCATGGTCTACGACCGCGAAATGGGGATGATGCGCTTGTTGTTGACCGCCCCCTTGCCCAGATGGTATTTGCTCTTTTGCAAGTTGATGGCCGGTACCTTGCTCTCGGTCTTGCAGGTCTACGCCTTTTTTATCATCGCCACGCTGATCGGAGTGCACGTGCCCTTGCAAGGCTGGCTTCTCGTCCTGCCTGCACTCGTGCTCGCCGGGATGATGCTCGGCGCCATCGGCCTTTTGCTTTCGGTTCATATCCGACAGTTGGAGAATTTCGCAGGCACCATGAATTTCGTGATCTTTCCGATGTTTTTCATTTCCTCCGCCCTTTATCCGCTTTGGAAACTCGAAGAAGCGGGCGCCGAGTCGGTCTTTCGCATCGCCCAAGTCAACCCTTTCACCCATGCCGTCGAAGCGATCCGCTTTTCCCTGTACGCAGAACCCAACCCCCTCTCCTTTTGCGTGATCGGCGCCACCTTGATAGCGGCCTTCGCCCTCGCCGTCATCGGATACGACCCCCAACGAGGCCTCGCCGCCAGACGAAGATAAAACGGTAAGGGGTATCGCTTGGGGTATCGCTTTATGTGTCTATACCTTGGATTTACCACCGGGACGGGTGCTCTTGCCTCCATGCACCGATGGCTCCTCGCACCAAAGCCTGCGCAAAAGGTTTAGCGGTTCGAGGATGGTTTTCGGCAACCCTAGCAGGTCGATAAGCACCGCTTCGTCGAGGGCTTTGCGATTGTCATCCTCGAAGGCTTGATTGGCGGGCAAGAACGATTTTCCTTCGAATTCATCGAAAATTCGCTTCGCTTTTTCTACCCCCCCCCCCCCCCAAAAAAAAACCACTTGAACTTTTCAATTTTTT
>JFBG01000025.1 GCA_000583135.1 Thioalkalivibrio sp. HK1 | reverse complement strand
AATGGCCAAGGCGTAGACCCCGGAGGGACTCAAAGCGCCCCCGATGATCCCGCCGCCACCGCTTTCCAACACGAAGACCGTCATCGTGGTGGTCGCCCGGTTGTAGTTCCCCCCGCTCCCGCTCAGGGTGATGAAGTCATAACCGTCTTCTTTGTTGTTGTCCTCGTCCGCCTGCAAGGTCACGCTTTGCTCTTCGCCCCAGTTATTTCTGGAAAAGAGCAGCACCGACGGCGAGACGGTGATGAGGGGGTCGGTATTCGATAGCGTGACGGTCACGGTATCGGTGTTGATGGGCGCCTCGCCCAAGCGCACGGTGAACTCGAAGGGCTCTTTGCCTTCGACCAGTCTTACCGTTTGCGCCGAGGTGACGATAACCCCGGGATAGTCGAGGGTGATGACGCCAATCGTCGCCCCTCGGGAGCCGGCGGCGGCCGCCGCATAGTTCCCGCCGGCGTTGTCGAAGGTACCGGTGATGGTGTCAACGCCGTTGTCGTCGTTTTCGTCCCATTCGACGGAAAGGGTCACATCCCGGCCGATATTCCAATCAAGGGGGGTGAAGGCGAGAGTGGTGGGCTCCAAGGTGACGGCGGGGTTGGTATTGGTCAAGTTGACGATGACTTCGTCCACGTTCGGAACCGCTCCCAGCCGCACGAGGAAGGTCTCTTGTCCTCCTTCGGCCACCTGCAGCAGCGACGGTGCCATCACGAGGGAGCCGGCCTCGTCGTCATCGGCGACATCGATATCCATTGTCACATTACCGGCGAGGACTCCGCCGGAGGTCTCGATGGTGAGGGTGATCGACTCGTCGTCGATGTCGCTATCGTGAGGGGCATCGATGGACACCGTCCGGGCGATCGAGTAATTGGCGACGTTGAAGGTCAACGATGCCGGGCTGACGGTGACCGCCCCGGTATCGGGGTTGGAGAGGGAGACGGTGACATCCCCGATGGGTTTGGTATCGAGGCCGATGGTGAAGGCGGTGCCGGTTCCTTCGTCGATGGACAATCGGGCGGTGCTGAGCACGAGATTCCCCGTGGGTGGCTCGTCATCTTGGATGGCGATTTGTTTGACGACATCGAGGGTGCTGATGCTGTTGGTGCCCAAGGTGATGGTGGCGGATCCGTCGATGTTATCGAGGTCGTGGGCGGCGCTCACGGTGACCTCTTGCGTGGCGGTGGCGTTGGCGGCGAAGGTCAGGAGGGTCGGGGAGATGGTGATATTGCTGTTGCTGAGGGTCAGATTCACTACGACGCCGACTGTCGAGGCGGGATATATCCTGACGCCGAAGACGCCGGTATCGCCTTCTTCGATAGTCAAGGTATCGGTGCTACTCAAGACGATGGACGAGGCGCTTTCGCTATCGTTGACGTCGATGATCTTGGTCACGCTGGAAGCGACGATACCCCCGGTGGCGGCGATGGTGAGCGTGACCTCCTGCTCGTTATCGTTGTCGGCATCTTGCACCCCGGTGACGGTGACTGTCTGCGTCGTGGCGTAGTTGTCGGAGGTGAAGGTCAAAGAGGCGGGGGCGACGGTGACGGCACCGGTATCGGCGCTGGTTATCGACACCGTGACATCGTCGCCGGGCTCGGTATCGAGGCTGATCGTGAAGGTATCGTTACTGCCCTCGTCAATGGACAATCGGGCGGTGCCGCTCAGCACGATATTGCCCGAGGGGATATCGTCATCTTCGACCGCGATTCTCTTGACGACATTTGCGGCGGGGATGCTGGCGGTGCTCGCAGTGATGGTTGCGGTTTCGTCGTTCTTGTCGGCGTCATGGGCGGCGCTGACGGTGACCGTTTGTGCGGCGGTGGCGCCGGCGGCGAAGGTCAAACTGCTCGGGACGACGGTGATATTGCTGTCGCTGCTGGCCAGAGAGACCACGACGCTCGGTGTCGAGGGAGGGGATATCTTGACGGTGAAGGTGCCGCTGTTGCCTTCGTCGATACTCAAGATATTGGTGCTATCCAAGACGATGGCCGAGGGGCCTTCGTCGTCATCGACGCTGACGGTTTTGGTCAAGGAGGGAGCGGAGATGCCGCCGGTGGCGGTGATGGTGAGCGTGACCTGCTCGTCATCGTTGTCGCTGTCTTGCACCCCGGTGATGGTGACCGTCTGCGCCGTGCTGTAGTTGGTGGAAGTGAAGATCAAAGAGGCGGAGGCGGGGGTGGGCGAGGCGATGTCGGTATCGAAACTCGATATATTGACGGTGACCGCGGCGGTGGGCTTTTTATCGAGTTTGACGGTGAAGGTACCGGTGCCGCCCTCGTCGATGGTCAAAGTACCGGTGTTGTCCAAAACCATATTGCCCGATTGGGGGATCCTTAGTGGTGCTACGAATGTGATACCTCCGTAACCTTTTCTGTTAGGAAAAAGAGGGCTTTCAAAGTTAGGATTTGATATGAAATGGTTTCCGCAATCGTTGATGGCGACACTGTCGCAGCCTAGAAATCCGGTTTCTTTTTGCACTTCAGGTCTTTCAAATTCGACACAGATCTTCATGTGACGTCTATATAAGCTGCTATCATTACCTTGGATATACGGCAATTCTCGGGTGCCCTCCGCTATGCGATATTTGCCCTCAGTGCCGTTCCGAGTTAGAACATCCACGCATTCGCCTTGATCGTTAATCATCTTTCCAGATACAAGCATTGCATCCTCGTTTGGGACTAACTTGACGCAATTCGTCGATCTAACTTCTAATGCAAAACGGTGATGATCAGGATCATCATCGCCAGGGTCGACGATGGTACACCAATGCGCCGCATCTTCACTTACATCGCTAGGTCTATCATGGGCTTGTGCCAAGGGTGAAACCATAAATATCAATAGACAGCAAAGAGCGAGTGATACGAGGATTTCAGCAGCGAAACGTTTTTTGGGTGGGGTAGTCGATTCAGGTGCCACCGGCACGTCGGATGCTACCTTTGGCAGTGCGCTTGAATCGTTGGCGATATCGATTGGATGGTTCATCATCGTCATTACCGATTGCATCATGTTCATGGAGATGGATATTGTCAGGCCCTGCGGACGATCCGAGGCCGAGCCCTATCGCCTTGATATTCGGATTTGGCCGGCGCGGCTCCTCGGTTGGGCGGTCGATCGGGCGGGTGTGCCCTTAGTTTACTCGTTAAAGCCTGTCGGTACGGGATCCGGTGCATCTTCGAAGCCTTCGCCACCGAGCGATTCCATAATCTCGTCAGCGAAGCGGATGCGAGAAAACTGCCATACCCCCTTGCCGGCATCGCCGATATGGCACGGAAAATCCAAGCGGGCAGGCATCGATTCGATGCTATTTTCCCGCAGGAGCGATGCGGTACAAGGCTCCTTTGCCGACACTCAAAAACCAGATGCTGCCATCGGGTGCCTCTTTGATATCGCGCACTCGCAGGGTCTCGTCGGACATCAGGCGCTCGGCCTCTCTTAGAGAGGTATCGCCCTCGAGGCGCGAGATCATGTTGAATTTCAGGCTCCCGACAAAGAAATCCCCGCGCCACTCGGGCCAGAGTTCGCCGGAGTAGATGATCATACCCGAGGGGGCGATCGACGGGTCCCAATGGAAAGCGGGCTGTTCCATCCCCTGCCTTGCCGTACCCTCGCCGATCTTGGAGCCGGAATAATGGGTGCCGTAGGAAATGACCGGCCAGCCGTAGTTTTTCCCGCGCTCGATATGGTTGATCTCGTCTCCGCCCCTTGCACCGTGTTCGACGGTCCATAGCCGCCCGTCGAGCCCGAAGGCCATCCCTTGGGCATTGCGATGACCGAAAGACCAGATCCCCGGCCGGGCATCGGCGCGCTCGATGAAGGGATTGTCGGGCGGAATCGACCCGTTGCGCTCGATGCGCACCACCGAACCGTTTTCGCGCGAGAGGTCTTGGGCCGAGGGGCGATCCCCTCGATCGCCGACGGTCAGGAATAAGGTGCCGTCCTCGGCTTCGAGCAGGCGGGAGCCGAAATGGCGTCCGCCGCCGGATCCGGAGGCGATCTCGAAGATGGTCGAGAGATCGACGAGCCTTTCGCCGCTCTCGTCGAGCACGGCCAAGGCCACCGCCGTGCCCGCTCCGCCGCCTTCTTGTTTTTTCGAGTAGGAGAAATAGAGTTCGCGGGTGGTCGTGAAATCACGCGGCACCATCACATCGAGCAATCCCCCCTGACCTCGGGCGACGACCTCGGGGCCGCCATCGACCTCGATCGTCTCGGATCCCTCCTTGGCCAGCAAGATCCTCCCCCCACGCTCGGTGATGACGATCCTCCCATCCGGCAAGAACCCGAAACCCCAAGGCGTGATCAGATCCTCGACGATGGGCATGACCGCCAGCGTCCCTTGCGAGGAAGCGATCCCTTGCCCCCCGGCGTTGCTTACACCGATCAGTGCCAGCATCAATACCGCTATCCGGATCATGTCTTTCTCTCTCTTTTTTCCAAATCAGCGCCCGGAACCGGCGAAGGATTACCGATCGTCACTTCGCATCGGCCGGAACCCTTGATCCTTCGCCGAGATAGAAAATCGCTCCCTCAGTGGGCTAAGATGGCTTTTTGCCCATCATCGGATCGTCGATGCCTTGAGATGCGACCGATGAGACCTTGCCTCCACAGATCTCCGGGGCAATCCCCTTCCTCGATCAGATCCTTTAGCAGTTCGCTTTCGCTCGCTCGGTAAGCCGTGGAAAAGCCCTCGTTTTTTTCCAGCCACCGGATTTCATCCAGATTCGCTCGGTTGATCAGATCGGTGGAGTGGGTCGAAACGAAGACCTGACCGCCTCTTTTGGCATAGAGCCGAATCTCTTCCATCAGATCGGGTAGCAAATCGGGGTAGAGCTGATTTTCGGGTTCCTCGATCGCCAGCAGCGGGTGAGCCTCGGGTTCGTGCATCAGCACCAGATAAGCGAAGATCTTGATGGTGCCGTCGGAAACGTAGCGGGCGATGAAGGGTTTTTCGAAGCTGCTGTCTTCGAATTTGAGAACCAAGCGCCCGTCTTCGGTCGGGTGCGCTTGTACGTTCTCGATACCGGGAACTCTGGTTCGCATCGCATCGATGATGCGATCGAATCGCTCTCGATGGTGCTCGTAGAGATAGCGGGCGACTTGGGCCACATTGTCGCCCCGGCTCGAAAGGTGCTCGGAATATCCGGCATCCGCGCTGGGCCGGGCGTCGGCGATCTGAAAATTCGAGATATACCAGTGATCGATGATATTGCGAAAATTCGCCACCACCGGAAAGTCGCGAAACTGCCCCAAACCCTTGATCGCCAGAACGCTCGGATCTTCCAAGCGATATTCCTTGCGCTTTTGCTCCGCACCCGCTTGACCGTAGGCGTTTTCGTTGGTGATCGCCTTGCCTTCACCTTTGGAGAAATCGACGAAATACCAAGGAGCGCCTTTTTGTCCTCGGCGATAGCTGAGCACTTCTCGATGAACGAAGGCCTTGCCGTTTTTCTCCGCCACTTCGAGACGGTAGGTTGCCAGCCTGCCACCTTCTTCTCGGAATTTGATGACGATCTCGATCGGTTTGAATTCCCCTCGACTGACCAGTTCGTGGAATCCACCCCGGCGGGCGACGGCCGATGCCACATTCTCGGAAAGGGATTCTTTGAGGAAGGAGAAGATATCGAAAAGGGTCGATTTACCGCTTCCGTTGGCCCCGATCACCACCGTCAGCGGCTGTAGATCGGAAAGTTCGAGGTGTCGGAACAATCTATAGTTCTTGACCTCGATTTCCTCGATCCTCGCCGTGCTTTTCATCGCGCCCTCTTCGCCGTTCGTTGGATCAATCGTCCCGATCGTCTCGTACCTGCACCATCCCTTCGTGGATGCGTACGGGGAAGGTGGCGACCGGTTCGTAGGCGGGAGGGGTCAGCGCCTCGCCGGTGCGGATATCGAAGTGCGCGCCGTGGCGGGGGCAGATGATCTGTCCGTTCTCGACGCAACCCCCGGCGAGACCGCCGTAATCATGGGTGCATAGATCCTCGATGGCGAAGAATTCGCCTTCGATATTGAAGACCGCGATCGCGGTATCGTCGATATCGACGATTCGGTGATCGTCGGTGGCGAGCTCCGCTGCGGGGACGACATCGATCCAATCGCTCATCGTTTTGCGATCCGGTGGTATTCGATCTTTGGAAACGGGGAATCGGGTATCGAAAAGGGGCTCGGCTCTTGGCGGGGCGCAAAGGGCTTCCATCGCCGCTCTTTGCTCGTTGCGCTCGCTTGTTCAGAAAAAGCCGAGTTCGAGCTTCGCCGCCTCGCTCATCCGATCGATGGTCCAAGCGGGTTCCCACACGAGATTGACCTGGGCGGCGGCGACCCCGGGCACATTTTGCACCGCAGCTTCGATCACCCCGGGAAAGGTCTGGGCGACCGGACACCCGGGGGTGGTCAGGGTCATCTCGATCTCCACCACCCCCATATCGTCGCAATCGACCTCGTAGATCAAGCCGAGATCGTAGATATTGACGGGAATCTCCGGATCGTAGATCTCTCTCAAGGCGGCGACGATGCGCTCGTTCAGCGGTGCGCTCGAGGCATCGGCGGGGTTCGAATCCGGCTCCAAGCCTTGCGCGGAT
>JFBG01000024.1 GCA_000583135.1 Thioalkalivibrio sp. HK1 | reverse complement strand
GTCGATGGTGGGATCTTAGCTGTAAACCCAACCCAACATGCTCTACATGACATTCATGTTTACGATAATCGTAAGATCGGGCTAGTACTCTCCCTGGGTACCGGATTGAGGGTATCGGCGGCGGCGAGCTGGGTATGGTAGATCGGCGTCGGGAAGAGGAACTCCCGGTGCATGCGCTTTTCGGGGGCGGATCGCTCTTTGTGGCGGGCGTTCGTCATGATTCACCCTTGGCGAGATTGCTTCGACAAAATTGCTGCGGGAAAATTGCATCGACGGTCGAATATCGGCGATCATACCCTTTTCGACTCCCCCTTCATCCGATCCCCCGACTCTCGGTAAAAAGACCCTCGATCATGCCCAACGAACGACCTGACACTCAATCCATCGCCCCGCCGGTCGCCGAGAAAAGGCCGAGCGCCATCGAGATGCATGGCCGTCGGCGATCCGATCCTTATACATGGCTGCGCGATGAGAACTGGCAGCGGGTCATCCGCGACCCGGCGATCCTGCGAGGCGATATCAAGGCGCATCTCGAAGCCGAAAACGATTATGTCGAGAAGATCCTCGCTCCGGTGCAAGATCTGCGCTCCGATCTCTTGGCGGAATATAAAGGGCGGATTTCGCAAGAGGATGTGAGCGTTCCGGATCCGGACGGGGATTGGGAATATTACGTGCGTTATCGCCAAGGAGGGCAGTATCCCTCGATCTGTCGGCGGCCGACGAAGGGGGCCGATTCTTTCGATATCGTCGCCGACCCGAAACGGATTCCGGCCTCGGAACAGGTGCTGCTCGACGGGGATCTCGAAGCCGAAGGCGAGGGCTATTATGGCTTGGGCCAAGCCTCGCATAGTTTCGATCATCGTTATCTGGCATGGTCGGTCGATACCAAGGGCTCGGAGATCCATACCCTGCGTATCAAGGATCTGGACAGCGGCGAATGCTTGTCCGATGCCGTCGAGGGATGTTCGGCTTCCTTCGTATGGGCATCGGATCATCGCTCCTTGATCTATATCGTGCTCGATGAGAGCCATCGCCCGCGCAAGGTCATGCTCCATCGTCTGGGCACGCCGGTGATCGAGGATCGCCTTGTCTACGAGGAGATGCGCGAGGATATGTTCCTCGGCCTGTCTTCGAGCGCATCGCGGCGTTTCGTATGGATTTCATCGCACGACCATCGAAGTTGCGAGATTCGAAGTCTCGATGCGATGCGTCCGCAAGCCGAACCGAGCCTCATCGTTCCAAGGCGCCCCGATATCGAATGCGGAGTATCGGATCATGCCGATCGCCTGCTGATCCTCACCAACGATCAGGCGCGGGATTTCAAGATCGTCGAAGCCCCGATCGATTCCGTCCTCGATCGCTCGACGTGGCGCGATATCGTGCCGCATCGATCGGGAGTGCTGATCCAAGGGATGCAGGTCTTCGGCGCTCACCTCGTTCGACTCGAAATCGAGAACGCTTTGCCGCGCATCGTGGTGCGGGATCTGGCCACCTCGAACGAGCATGCCATCGATTTCGATCAGGAAGCCTATAGCCTCGGGATCGTTCCCACCGAAGCCTTCGACAGCGAAGTCCTGCGTTTTCATTTCTCGTCGATGACCACCCCGGGGCAGATATTCGACTATGACATGCGCACGAAAGAGCGCACTTTGCGCAAAGAGCGGGTGCTACCGAGCGGCCACGACCCTTGCGATTACATCACCCGGCGAGTGGTCGCGGTATCGGATGACGGCGCCCTCGTGCCGATATCACTGGTTCATCATCGCTCCACCCCCATCGACGGCACCGCCCCGCTTCACCTTTACGGCTACGGGGCTTACGGGATATCGATCCCGGCCTCGTTCGGCATCACCGCTTTGAGTTTGGTGGATCGGGGTTTCGTCCATGCCATCGCCCATATTCGAGGGGGGATGGAGCGAGGCTATGATTGGTATGCAAAGGGAAGGCTCGAGCACAAGACCAACACTTTTCGCGACTTCATCGCTTGCGCCAAGAAACTGATCGAAGGCGGATACGCCGATCCCGATCGGATCGCGATCCACGGCGGCAGCGCCGGCGGGATGCTGGTCGGGGCCTGCATCAACATGGCCCCCGATCTATTCGCGGCCGCAGTCGCCGAAGTCCCCTTCGTGGATGTGCTCAATACCATCTGCGACGATACCCTGCCCCTGACGCCGCCGGAATGGAAAGAGTGGGGCAATCCGATCGCAAGCCAGGAGGATTACGATCGCATCGCCTCTTACAGCCCCTTCGACAATATCGAGCGAGGACGCCATCCGCATATCCTCGCCACCGCCGGGTTGACCGACCCCCGCGTGACATGGTGGGAGCCGGCGAAGTGGATCGCCCGCCTTAGAGAGATGAACGACGGCAACGCCCTGATCGCCTTGCATACGAATATGGGAGCGGGGCACGGCGGGGCCTCCGGGCGTTTCGATAGCTTGGAGGAGGTGGCATTGGTGCAGGCCTTCATCCTGCATGCCTTGAATCGATCGTGAGGGGGCTTTTTTCATGACCTTAAGGATATGAAGCGGGCATCGATGTGCCGAGCCCTTTGCATGGGACGCCCTCGGTTTTCGGTCGATCGTCGATGCAAAGCACTTAGAGCCGATCCCTTGTCTTCGGTTTTCGGTCGATTCGTTTTCGGTATCGATATCATGTGCATCGATAGCGCTTTTCCGATATATCCCGCCACCGACAAAGCCCCTTGTAAGCGGGGTCGATGCGATGGGTGAAATCCTCGCCGACGAGCCATCCATCATCGCTCATTCGCTGGATCGAATGGGAAGCATCATCGATATCGGCGGACCGGTGGTCGTTGTTTTATTGATCATGTCGTTCGTTGCCTTGACGATCGTGATCCTCAAATCGATGCAATTCGCATGGTTGCGGATCGGGCGGCGCGCCGTCAGTCGAAGGGCGGTCGATCGATGGCAAAGCGGGGATCGGGAGCGGGCCGTGGCCCTTCTCGAGCGGGAGCGGGATCCGACGGCGCAGCTGGTGAGGATGGCCATGATCGGGCTGCAACGAGGGGTGGACGAAGCGGTGGTGCGCGAGGAGGTGTTGCGTTTCGGCAAGGACATGCTCTTTCAACTGCGTCGCGGGCTGCGCCCCCTCGAGGTGATCGCCTCGCTGGCGCCCCTGTTGGGATTGTTGGGAACGGTTTTGGGGATGATCGAGGCCTTTCAGCAACTGGAAAAAGCCGGGAATCGTGTGGATCCCGCCATCCTATCCGGCGGTATTTGGGAGGCGCTGTCGACCACCGCGGTCGGCCTGTGCGTTGCCATCCCGGTCATGATCTTGATGACTTGGTTGGAACGAAGGGTCGATCACTTGGCGCATGCGATGGAGATTTCGGTGACCGGAGTCTTCACCGGAGATCTCTCGCTAAAAGCTCGAATCGATCGAGCGACGAGCGGATCGCCCGAGGTCGACGATTGAAGATGGCCGCGCCGAAATATCTTGAGTTCGCCTTGCGCCCTCGGCGGCGCATGGTCATCGCCTTGACCCCGTTGATCGATGTGGTCTTCATTTTGCTGGTTTTCTTCATGCTGGTTTCCACCTTCTTGGACTGGCGTTCCATCGAGATGACGACCGATGCGGCGGCGCTCGATTCGACGGGCTCGTCGGGGGATGCGCCCTTGCTGATCACCGTCTCTTCCGCGCAGATACGGCTCGATGGAAGAGTCGTCCTCGAAGACGATTTGGCGGGCGAAGTGCAAGCGCTGCTCGCAGACAATCCGGCGGCGATCGTGAGCGTTCGTCCGCTCGAGGATGTGCCCTTGCAAAGCCTGATCTCGGTTTTGGACCTTCTGCAAGGCGCCGGGATCGAGCGCTTTCGCTTATCCGAAGATATCGATTGGGAAAAGCCCTCGATCGATCCCTCATCGCACTGAGGCGATGTGCCCCGTGTTTGTCGAACGGCGACCGAAGATGGATGGCGAGGCCGGTGTATTGCCGCTGATCAATGTGGTTTTTCTGCTGCTGATTTTTTTCATGCTCGCCGGCAGCCTCGGCATGGTCGAGCCCTTCGAGGTGAGGGCTCCCCGATCCGCCTCCGGCGAGGGCGAGCGATCCCAGCGGGTGATTCGCCTGTCGATGAGTGTCGATGGTCGATTCGCCCTCGATGGTCAGGAAATGCTCCGAGATATCTTGCTCGAACGATTGAGCGATATGTTGATCGACGATCCCACCGCCGGTATCGAGCTCAAGGCGGATAGCCGACTCCCCGCCAATCATTTGGTGCGCTTCACCTACCTGCTCGAACAAGCCGGGGTCGAGTCCGTCTTTTTGGTGACGTTGCCCGATCGACCGTGATTATCCCCAAACGCAGGCATTGGTTATTGGCCGCATCGATCGCAGCAATGCTTTACGGGGTGGCGGTGGTCGCGATATTTTGGAAACCACCCACCTTGGGGGGGTCGGTCGATCGGGGAAGCATCGGCACGAGGGTGGAGTTGGGACCGGCGGGGGGCATGGCGTCGAGGGATTCGCCATCATCCATATCGTCCATCGAGGAGGGATTGTCCGATCATGGTGACCCGGCGTCGATCGATGCGTTGGATGAACGAGAAAATCGACCGATCGACGAGCGGGCGTCACGGCCCCTCGATCAACGGAATTCCGATCCCGGACCAAGCCTCAAGCAGGGATCCGGAGCGGGGCTCGAACCGGAGCCCGAGCCTTTGCCCGAACCCCGACCGACATCCGAATCGGAGATCGAACCCGAATCCGTGCCGCAGTCTGTGCGGGAGCCCGAATCGGCACTCGAGCCCGAACCCGATTTTGAATCCGAGCCGGAAACCCAGCCGGAAACGAAGGCCATATCGGCATCCGAATCGGAGCCGAAGCCCGATCCTGCGCCGCTGCCGGTACAAGAGTCCGACCCCGATATGGAGCCGGAGTTCGAGCTGGATCCGAAGACGGAGTCGGAACCGGAACCGGAATTCGATTTGCACTTGGAGTCGAGTGCCGACGAGGCGGCCGGCGAACCGGGGGTCGATGCAAATTCCGAGCCGGAGTTCGGCTCGAAAGATTCGACGGGGTTCGAATCGAAGGCCGGGACGGGCGGCGAAGCCGATGGCGAGAAGATGGAGTCCCGGGGGGATTCGATGGGAGGAGCCCCCTTCGAATCCGGCGATACCGGACAATCACCCGAAGTCGAGGCCGGGGTGCATCGGATCTATATGCAAACGCTGCAAGTGTGGCTGGAGCGTCATCAACGCTATCCGCGGCGGGCGCGGCGCAAACAACAAGAAGGGACCGCAATCGTGCGGATTGTGGTGGATCGAGACGGCGAGATAACGAGCTACGAACTGATACAAAGCACCGGCTATCGATTGCTGGATAAAGAGGTGCGGGAGATGATCGAAAGGGCGAGCCCGTTGCCCGCCATACCGACCGAGATGACGCATTCTAGATTGGAGATAAAGATACCGATCGCCTTTTCTTTGCGTTGACGATATCAAACTGACGATATCGATTCAAATCGATCCGACGATACCCGCATCAAGCCCGCATCAGTTCGTAGGTCGAGATATTGGCGCGGCGCGAGATGAACATCCCGCCTCCGATGGCGATGAAAGCCGGTGCAAGCCGCTTGCGATACCACCGACCCTCGCGGATATGGCAATGATCGTCGGTCAACGATCGATCGCAGACCGATTGCCAATCGTCCAAGGTCAATGCGTCGAAGAAAAGGGCGCCTCGGCAAAGCGCCGCCATATTTTCCAAGGACTCTTTCGCTTCCCCATCGTCCAAGTATTGCAGGACATCGTTGCAGATCACGAGATCGAAGCGGGTATTCGATCGGAAGGTGGCCGCCGACTCCTGCACCCAGCCGTATTCCCGACAAAGATATTCGCTGCGATCGACCCCGGTATAACTCGCTTTTTCGAAGGCATCGAGCAGGGGTTCTCGTAGCCGCCCCAAGCCGCAGCCGAGATCGACGATCCGGCGCACCGGGATATCCAGCCAATCGAGATAGGCGCCGATGAAGCGTCCCAGCTTGCGAGCGCCATTCTCATCCCCGATCCGAGTGCGAGGATCGAGATAGAAGCGTTCGAAATAGGCGTCGTCGAACAGGCGACGGATCGGTGTCGATGACATGAGCTAAGGGCGTGGATTCGCTGCAGGTCGTCAGCCGCCGAGGAATATCTGCATTCCTCTTTGGCCGGTCCAGACCATCGCCACGAGGATGCAAGGCAAGGCGATGGTCCAGCGAGCGAGGGTGAACCACTTGGGGGCCTTGGCGATCAGCATCAGGATCGGCCAGATCACCAAAGCGATCAATAACTGACCGATTTCCACTCCCACGTTGAAGGCCAGCAGGCTGGTCCACAGGTGCAGGGCATCGAGATCGAGGATCTCTCGCAGGACGAAGGAAAAACCCGCACCGTGAAGCAGCCCGAGCAAGGTGGTGACCATCAGGCTCATCCCCAGCCTTTCTTTTTGGGCGAGAGCGCTGATCGCAGCGTAGACGATCGACAATGCGATGCCGGTTTCCACCAAGGGGATGAACCATGCACCTTGGGGGGCGAAGCCGAAAAAGCCCAAAGAGAGGGTGAGGCTGTGGCCGATGGTAAAACCGGTGATCCGCCAAGCCAGCATCCGCAGCCCGGTGGCTCCCAAGACCAGACAAAGCACGAAGAGGACGTGATCCGTCCCTTCGAGGATATGGATCAAGCCTTGGACGACGAAGGTGGCGGCGGCGCTCCATCGAGAGCGCAAGACCACCACCTCTTCGGCCATCGATCCGCTCACCCGGAAAACGAGGGGCGGATCGCTGGCGTGATCGATGATCAGATTGGCGGTTTCGGATCGGCCGGCGGGATCGAGAGGGTTGAGGGGATCGGGAGGGTCGAGCGATTCGGAAGGGTCGGGAAGGGTGAGGGTGCTGCGCAAGCTGTAGCGATCGACCCTCGTATCGATCGGGTAGATCAGCTCGATATCGATCACGGTATTGCCGACATAAATCGGCGGAATCCCTTGCGGCCACACCGGTCCGTCAAGGGCCCTTTCGGCATCTTCGAGCGCCGAGAAGGGGGGTTGCATCACCCCGGGGATGCCCCTCACCCGCCCGACCTCGGCCCTGAGCCTTCGATCTCCGACGCTCAAGACGAGATCGGCTTCGAGCAATCTTCCCAGTCCTTCGGGGAAATCCTCGAGATCGTCGACATTCACCGAATAACGGGCTTGCCCGTCTTCGATATGCATGGTCGTGTAGGGAGCGGCGGCGGGGTTTCCTTGGGCGTCGGCAGGTCCCGTTTTATCGGCGACGAGCCAAGTCATCGGCAATCGAGTCAGCAAGCGGATCCGGCCTTCCTCGTGAATGACATGAAAGGTTCGGATATCGATATCGATCTGAAAATGTGCATGAGCGGCTCCCCCGAAGGAAGCGATGAGGGCAAAGAGGATGATCGCCTGCAGCAAGAGTGATCGAAAAGGGATAAAACGCTTTTCGCTTCGTCCCTTTTCGACCGAGTCCCGCTTCGTCGTTCTGCGCCTATCGCTGCGCATCATGCAAGAGGGACTCTCAACCATCGCCGCCCGTTTCCGCCGCTAGATGGTGGGATCCGAAATAGTAGACATGCCCCGATTTTCCCTCGAGATCCGCCGCTGATATCTCGATCGATGCACTTTCGAGCATGGTATGTCGGTGGCGCTCCACCCACTCGGTTGCGGGCAAGAGCGTCGAGGTGATGAAGGTCGTTTCCGGCACCAGATAGTGGTGGGGGATGGCGATCTTGGCCTTCGATTTCTCGACGATGGAATCCGCTTGCTTGTAATCCAGGATATGACGGGAGCCGTCGACGGGAACGAAGATCACATCCACCTCGCCGATTCGATCCCAGACCTCCGGCGGTGGCTCGGGGCGGTTGTCGCCCCACATCAGCAGCTTGATGCCGCCGGTTTCGATGAGATAGATATTGTTGTCGAAGTGCCGGGCATTGGTCGGAGGGCAGACATCCTCTCGTCCCTCGAACTGCTTGACCGCATCCGTCCAAGCCACGGTGCCCGGGGCGACGCACTGATGCTTGTCGGCGATGCCGGTGATCTTGACATCCCCGAGCGCGAACGAGCCCGCCATGCGATCCAGCAGCATATTGGCGTCCAAGCGCCCGAGGGCGTCGTGGTCGAAATGGGCGTGGGTCGACAAGCCGATATCAACCTCCGCTTTGGGGAATTCCATGCGATACCAAAGACCCCAAGCCCCGGAAGGATCGTTGCGCCACGGATCGACCATCATCGTGATGCCCTTGGGGGAGGTGATGCGAAAGGCGGAGTTGGAAAAGAAGGCGATACCGACCTTTTGGCTATCGGCTTGCACCCCGCCGCTTCTTTGGATCTCGATGATCCGGTTGTGATTCTTGCCGGACATCCAAGTATCCAAACCCGATGTATTGGCAGTGACCACCCCGATGCCGAGTCCGGCGAGGACCGTCGCTCCGACGGCACCGAAAAATGCGAGTTGACGCATGGTTCTTCTCCTTGTCGAAAAAGCCGCTTTCGGATCGCCGTTCCTTGGCCTAAGACTTGGTCGATGAGTCTTGCGACCGGCATCGGTGTTTTTCAGGGCTTCGGGTATCCGATCATTTCGAATATTCGAAATCTCAAGGGATCCGGCTCAGGTGTCGGCGACTCGGCGATCCGCGGCTCGTTTTTTTGCGCTGGTTGCGTGATCGTGCCAAGAGAGGATGTTCAAAAACAACGCCGTTCGAGCGATGTCTTTCGAACGATGCTAATGGTGAATGCGCGATGCCCGGTTATCGTAGTTGCCGCCCTCCACCGCAAGGACCCGGCGCACCCGACAGCCGACCAGGATCGAGGCCGCGATGAAGGCGTTTTCCGCCTCCCGAGCGCACCATTCCCAGTCCGAAGGGCTGCCCTCGGCCACCGCTCTCCAATGAGCGGAGATGAAGACTTCCTCGATTTTCAGCTCGACGGTCCAGTCCCGCCAAGCCGAATCCGCCGTGGATTCCCCCTCGCTGTATTCCTGTACCGCATGGCGGCAGTAATTCTTGCCGCCGACCTCATGGGCATAGAGATCGTCTTGCACCAGATCGTTGTCGATGCACGATTCATGACCGGTATGAACCGCTTCGGCACTTCTGAAAACGCTGTCGATGATCGATCGAGGGGTGATGCGGATACTCAAAGGAGAGTCCCAATCGGGATCGAGGGAATCTTCGTATTCATCCATGATTGACGATTCCGCCTTGGCATATAAAGAGTTGAGTGAAGGATAAGTATAACTTCAAACGAGCCGATGACACCCTTTCCAGTCCCCTCGATGGGCCAATGATCGAGAGGCAAGAGCGCTTTTCGGGCGATCCGAAAAGCGCTTGGGGGTTCGGCGAAAAAAGGGGGCATCGCCGATTGTGTCGAGGGATTCGTCGGCGCTCGGTTCAATCACCCCTTTGCGGGCGGCGAAGCGGTCGACCGGTCAATCGAGCAAGTGCCGGGCATGGCGCTGCAAATAGTCGTCGACCCTTTTTGCGATTCCGGCGCCGTCGAGCCCGGCATCGGCCAGCATCTCGCTGCGCGCGCCGTGCTCGATGAATCGATCCGGCAAGCCGATCGCCAAATGGCGGACGGTGCTGCCGTGATGCGCAAGGCATTCGTCGACCGCATTCGCCGCCCCTCCGGTGGCGCTTTCCTCTACCGTGATCAGGAGTTCGCGGTTGCGGGCGAGTTCGATGATCCGCCGCTCGTCCAAGGGCTTGGCGAAGCGCATATCGAAGACATCGGCATCGAGGTTTTGCGCCACCTCCATGACATCGGCGAGCAGCGGCCCGAAGGAGAGGAAGGCGATGCCGCGTCCTTGCCCTCGCAGGCCAAGACGACACTCCCGGGATTCACCGATAGGCAGCGCGACCATCTCATCATCGATATCCACCCCCGGTCCCGTCCCTCTCGGATAGCGCACCGCGCAGGGACCATCGTGCAAAAAGCCGGTGTAGAGCATCCGCCGCAATTCGTTCTCGTCGGCGGGCATCATGATCAGCATATTCGGCAGGCAGCGCAAAAAACCGACATCGTAGCCTCCGGCGTGGGTGGGGCCGTCTCCCCCGACCACCCCGGCGCGATCGATCGCGAACAGGACCGGCAGCCCTTGCAATGCCACATCGTGGACGACTTGATCGTAGGCGCGCTGGAGAAAGGTGGAATAGATCGCGACCACCGGTTTCATGCCCTCGCATGCAAGCCCGGCGGCGAAGGTGACGCTGTGTTGTTCGGCGATGGCGACATCGAAATAGCGATCGGGGAATTCCTCGGAAAAGCGCTCCATCTTCGAACCCTCGCGCATCGCCGGGGTGATCGCGATCAATCGCTCGTCGCGCTTGGCCATATCGCAAAGCCAGCGTCCGAAGACCTGGGAATAAGTGGGGCTCTTCGTCGGGGATCCCGTCGGGCTCGGGGCGATGCCCACCGCGGGATCGAAGGGCGATCCGACGCCGTGATATTTCACGGGATCGGATTCCGCCGGGGGATAGCCCTTGCCTTTGCGGGTGATGACATGCAGCAGTTGCGGCCCTTGAAGCCGCTTGATATTTTCCAAGGTGGGGAGCAAGGTATCGAGATCGTGCCCGTCGATCGGTCCGATATAGTTGAATCCGAATTCCTCGAAGAGGGTGCCGGGAACGATCAACCCCTTGACGTGCTCCTCGGCGCGGTGGGCGATCTCTCGGATCGGGGGCATTTTGCTGAGAATTTTTTTCCCCCCTTCCTTGACCGAAGCGTAGAGCCTGCCCGAGATCAGGCGCGCGAAGCGATTGGCCAAAGCCCCCACATTCGGCGAGATCGACATCTCGTTGTCGTTGAGGATGACCAGCAGATCGAGCCCGAGTCCGCCGGCATGATTGAGGGCCTCGAAGGCCATGCCACAGGTCAGCCCGCCATCCCCGATCACCGCCACCGCTCGCCTTGCGCTCCCGCTACGGCGAGCGGCGATGGCCATGCCGGTGGCGGCGCTGATGGAGGTTCCGGCGTGCCCGACCCCGAAGCTGTCGTAGGGGCTTTCGCTGCGCTTGGGAAAGGGGGAGATGCCGCCTTGTCGGCGCACCGTCGACATCATCTCCCGTCGGCCGGTGAGGATCTTATGGGGATAGCTTTGGTGACCTACATCCCATACGATTCGATCATCGGGGGTATCGTAAAGATAATGCAAGGCGATGGTGAGCTCGACGCTGCCGAGCCCGGCGGCGAAATGCCCGCCGGATCGGGAGACGCTCTCTATCAGATAGCGGCGCAACTCGTGCGCCAAATCGGGCAAGACGGATTCGGGTAGGGTGCGTAGATCGAAAGGGTTGCGAATCGACGACAACAAAGGCCATTCTTCGGATTTGCTCATTCGTTCGTTATTCCGGTTCAAAGGGTTGCAGGCGGTGTCTGATGGGGGTTTTGCGCTTTTTCCGGCGGTCGTTTCCGATACATTGCACTCGATGCTCGATATTCGGGTTCACCCTCGGCCGCCGACGGGCATGATTTTAGACAGATCGCCGCCGCATCGTGCGAGTATCATATTTCGATCGACGAAAAGTTCACGAAGGGATTCCCAAGGAGGTGGAAGTCATGTCCAGATGCAAGATGCGGTTTTCCATACCGACATTCGCTGCCGTTCGAAAAATCATCGTCGATTGGAATCATCGCAGATTGCGCGGGCCGATGGTGTCGATTGCGATCCTGGCCCTTGGCGGTTGCGCCTCGGTCTCCATCGAGAGCGGCAATCCGGACGATGCTTGGCCATCGGATCCGGTCGAGCCCGTCAATCGCTTCGTTTTTTCCGTCAACGAGTTGGTCGACGATCTGGCGTTGGGTCCGGTCTCAGATGCCTACCGCCAACTCCCCGAGGGCGTGCAGCGGGGGATTCACAATGTCTTCGACAACGCCGCTTATCCCGATACCGTGGTCAACCAATTCCTCCAAGGCAAGGTCGATCTCGGGGTTAAGGATACCGCCCGTTTCGTGGTCAACTCCACGGCCGGGATCGGCGGGGTCTTCGATGTCGCCACCGGGATGGGTCTTGAACGCCACCAAGAGGATTTCGGTCAGACCCTTGCGGTATGGGGCGTAGGCCCCGGAAGTTTCATCACCTTGCCCGGCTTCGGGCCGAGCACGGTGCGAGATAGTTCGGGATTGGCGATGGGCGCATGGCTCGATGTCAGCACTTATGTCGGCGGTTTTCCCTACACCCTTCTTTTGAAGGTGATCGATCAGCGCTCTAACAACGCCGATGCGATCCGGCTTCGGGACGAGATCGCCCTCGATCGCTACTCCTATACGAAGGATGCCTATTTGCAGTGGCGGGATTATCTGATCCGGGATCAGGGGCCGTGAGATCGATATCGATCGAGATCATCGGGTGCAGGCTTTGCCGATGGCCCAGACGAAGCCGTCTTGATCGACGATGAAGACCTCGCGCAGGCCGTGGGGCTTGTCGGCGCTGCCTTGGAGAATTCGAAAACCCAGCCCGGCGGCGATGGACTCGGCTTGGTCGGGATCGCGGCCGAAGAGCCTCAGTTCGGTTGCGACTCCGCGCATGGCATCGGAGGCGAGTACCGGATGCCAAGGATGGGCGTCATAAGTGTGATGGGCATGCAGCATCCACTGCGCCCCCTGTCGCTGCAATACCGCGATATCGGGATCGTGATAGACGCTATTCGCTTCGAGCACCTCGAGGTGGAAGGGCAGGGCGGCGGCGATATCGCGCACGATCAGATTGAAGCCGAGGGGATGACCGGATTCGGCCAGGAGACGACCGTAATCCGCAGCCGGCATCCAAGGATCGCCCTTTCTTCGAACGCTCATGATTCAAAAAGATGGGAGACGGGGAAAAAGGAGGGCTGCGCGCCGGAGTCCCCGATTCGGCGGGCGGCATCGATGAGAGAGTGGGATGAGGGATCGAAGAAAGAGGAAAAGCGTCGATCGCCCGGCGGGCTCGCTGACCCTCGCTGGCTCATCGCTCTCGATACGATACGATGCGATGCGATGCGATGCGATACGATGCGATGGATCCCGACGACCAAGAGCGATGCACTGCAAAAGCGATGGATCCGACGATGACGAGCGGGCCATCGTATCGGATGTCACTCCATCGATCCTGTCGATGCGATATCGTTGGTGCCGAGGAGAGGACTTGAACCTCCACGGGGTTTACCCCCACATGGACCTGAACCATGCGCGTCTACCAATTCCGCCACCTCGGCCGTGCCATCGAAGCAAAGAGACTGCCACCGACACCCGCAAACCCGCCATCATAACGAAATCGGCCGATCATTGTCAATAAAAAGCCCCAAGTCACCCACCGATTCTCCTCACGCTCGCCGCCCGGTGCGGCTTTCGAATATCCCCGAGCGTCAAGTATTGGGCGATTACCTTCATACCCGGGGCGCACCCGATTCGCTCGAAGCGATCGCCGGTGCCCACGATCTAAAGAGCCCCGCCGAGCTGCAGGCGCTTCGCCGCCGGTTGATGGCGATGGTTCGCGACGGCCAGATCTTGCGCAAGGGCCGCGAGCGCTTCGCCGCCGCATCCGCGCTCGATGCGCACGTTCGAGATCCCGATCGAGCCTCCGATCGCCGCACCGCCTCGTCCGGGCGCGGCGGGCTCGTGATCGGGCGCGTGATCGGAAATCGCAAGGGCTTCGGTTTTTTGCAGCCCGACGATCAAGACGATCGACAAAATGGTCGAGGAGGGGATGTTTTTCTTCCCGCTCGCCAGATGCGTTCGCTGATGCACGGCGATCGAGCCGCGGTGCGGGTGGTGAAGACCGGTCTCGACGGACGCCGCGAGGGGATATTCGTCGAACGCCTCGAAGACGATTCCCCTAAGCGGGTGATCGGACGTCTCGTGCACGAAAACGGCGTGCATTTCGTGATCCCGCACGATTCGCGGATCCATCGGGATATCTTGATTCGCGAAGGAGCGGCGCCGATAGGGGGCGATGCGAAAAAAAGGGCGAGGAAAGGCGCCGAGCAAGGTGGCTATGTCGTTGTCCGAATCACCGAAGCCCCGACCCGACAGCATCCGCCGATCGGGGTGATCGAGGAAAGGCTCGGCGATCGCGACCGGCCGGATATGGGCCACGAGATATCGATTCGCACCCACGATATCCCTTGCGAATGGCCCGAGGAGTTGGCCCCGGAGCTGGCGGCCCTTCCAAGTGCGGTGCGCAAACGCGATCTCGCCGGTCGTCTCGATCTGCGCCATCTGGATTTCGTCACCATCGACGGCGAGGATGCCAAGGATTTCGACGATGCGGTGTGCTGCGAGCGAATACCGAGCGGATGGCGGCTATGGGTGGCCATCGCCGATGTCGGGGCCTACGTGCCCGCAGGCAGCGCGTTGGATCGGGAGGCCATCCGCCGCGGGAATTCCGTCTATTTCCCCGACCGGGTGATACCGATGCTGCCCGAGGCCCTTTCGAACGCCCTTTGTTCGCTACAGCCTCGAGTGGATCGTCTGTGCTTGGCTTGCGAGATGCTGCTCGATGCCTCGGGGCGGATCGGGAGGTCGCGCTTCTTCGAGGGCGTGATCCGCTCGAGGGCCCGCCTGACCTACGAGGCGGTATCGAGGTTCTTGGGCGATGATGCCGATGCGAGCGAGCGGGCCACGCATGATGGCGTCTTTGACGATCCCGCTCCCCTCGCTTCGATGCTCGCCCACCTCGAAGATGCCTATCACGCTTTGCGAGGGGCTCGAGAAAAACGCGGGGCGATCGATTTCGATACCGAAGAGATTCGGATCGTCTTCGACGGGCAAGGTCGTATCGAGGGGCTGCGCCCGCTGGCGCGCGGACTCTCGCATCGGATGATCGAGGAGGCGATGATCGCCGCCAATGTCGCGGCGGCGCGTTTCATCGAGCGTCGCCGATTGCCGACCCTCTTTCGCGTCCACGAAGGACCCTCGGCCGACAAGGTGGAGGAGCTGCGCGTCTTCCTCGAGGATTTCGGGCTCAAACTCGCCGGCGGCGAAAGCCCGCAGCCGCATCATTTCGCGGAACTAGTGCGGGCATCGTCGACCCGGCCGGATGCCGATCTGATCCAAACGGTCTTGCTGCGCAGCCTCGCCCAAGCGAAATACACCCCCGATAACGGCGGTCATTTCGGCTTGGCGCATCGTGCCTACCTGCATTTCACCTCGCCGATCCGACGCTATCCGGATCTGATCGTACACCGAGCGATTCGTCATGCCCTAAGAGGCGGAAAGCCCGGAGCGAGCGGACAAGATCGACTATCGCTGACCGGGCTCGGGGGGCATTGTTCGATGACCGAAAGGAGGGCCGACGAGGCCGTGCGCGATACCGCCGCCTGGCTCAAATGCGAACTGATGCGCGACAAGGTCGGCAAGCGCTTCGATGCCGTGATCACCGGCGTCGCCTCCTTCGGCCTTTTCGTGACCCCCAACGAGATTCCGGTCGAGGGCTTGGTGCCCATCGGATCCTTGGGGGATGGCGATATCCGCTTCGATCCGATCCGCCGTCGCCTCGAAGGGGGGCGCCCCCATCGTCTTTACCGACTGGCGGATCGTCTATCCGTCGAGGTGATCGATGTCGATCTCGACGAAAGACGCGTGTTCTATGCGCCTTTTGGAAGGCCGAGGCGATCGAAGGGCGGGGCATCGGCGGGCAGAGGCGATCGCGCCGCCGCCTCTCACCGACGCAACGCCGACCGCAAGGCCGGCCCTAAGGCCAAGCGCGATCCGAAGGCGAAGGGCGGATGGCGAAAAAAACCCTGACCTTCGGGGTGCATGCCGCGCTGGCGCTGCTCGAAAGGGATCCGACCCGGGTGCTGGAGGTCTGGTTGCAAGAGGGTCGGCCCGCTCCCGCCGTCCGCGGCGCTCTTGAATCATCGGCGGCCGCCGGGATCGCCGTGCGAGAAGCGAGCCGGGCGATCCTCGATCGCTTGAGCGGATCGAAGGCTCATCAAGGGGTTGTCGTGATCGTGGCCATGTTCTGG
>JFBG01000023.1 GCA_000583135.1 Thioalkalivibrio sp. HK1 | reverse complement strand
TTGACGTCGCCATTGCTCGGCTGGGCCAGCGTGACCGTGACCGATCCCGTCGGTCTCGCAGACAACCGCACATCGAAAGTGGCGGTACCGCCCTCGTCGAGCGCCACGGCAGCCGGGGGAAGGGTCAAAAGGCCGGCATCGTCGTCCGTCAAGGCAATGCTCACCGTGCCTCTGGCACTGTCGTAGCCACCTCCCGAGGCGGAGACGGAGATGGTCTCGCTTTCGTCGGTGGTGTCGCCGTCTTCGGCCGCGCTCAATGTGACCCTTTGGGCTGCGTTCCAGTTGGAAGTCGTGAAGGTCAGCGTTGTCTGCTCGCCGTCGGCGACGGTATCGGTGTCCAGACCGATGTCGGGGTTGGTCGGTTGGGTCAGCGTGACCGTCACATCCCCGCTCGGCCGCTCGGTCAGTTTCACATCGAAGGTGGCCGTAGAACCCTCGGTGAGCGCAACGGACTGGGTCGGGAGGACCAAGGCCGCTCCCCCGTCGTTGTCGGTCAAGGCGATGCCGACCGTGCCGGTGGCATCGCCGTAGCCGCCGCCCGAGGCGGAAACGGAGATGCTCGCGCTTTCGTTGGCGGTATCGGGGTCTTCGGCGGCGCTGACCGTCACTCGTTGGGCGCTATTCCAGTTGGAGGTCGTGAAGAGCAGGGTTGTCTGATTGCCCGAGGCGCCGCTATCAGTATCCAACTTGATGTCGGTGTTATCCGGTTGGCGCAAGGTGAGCGTTACGGTTGCGCTTGGCCGCGCGGTCAGTTTCACATCGAAGGTGGCGGTACCGCCCTCGACGATGACCACGGCAGCCGAGGGGAGGTTCAAAGAGCCCGCATCGTCGTCCGTCAAGGCGATGCTCACCGTGCCTCTCGCACTGTCGTAGCCGCCGCCCGAGGCGGAGACGGAGATGGTCTCGCTTTCGTCGGTGGTGTCGAAGTCTTCGGCTGCGCTCAACTCGACCCTTTGGACCATGTTCCAGTTGGAAGTCGTGAAGGTCAGGGTTGTCTGGTCGCCGCCGGCGACGGTATCGGTGTCCAGACTGATGTCGGGGCTGGTCGGTTGGGTCAGCGTGACCGTCACATCCCCGCTCGGCCGCTCGGTCAGTTTCACATCGAAGGTGGTCGTAGAACCCTCGGTGAGTGCAACGGGTTGGGTTGGGAGGACCAAGGCGGCTCCCCCGTCGTTGTCGGTCAAGGCGATGCCGACCGTACCGGTGGCGTCGTCATAGCCACCGCCCGAGGCGGAAACGGAGATGGTCGCGCTTTCGTTGGCGGTATCTGCGTCTTCGGCTGCGTTCACCGTGACCGTCTGGGCCGTATTCCAGTTCGATGTGGTGAAGGTCAGGGTTGTCTGATTACCGGAGGCGACGGAATCGGTATCCAGCGTGATGTCGGTGTTATCCGGTTGGGGCAGGGTGAGCGTTACGGTTGCGCTTGGCGGCGCGGTCAGTTTCACATCGAAGGTGGCGGTACCGCCCTCGACGATGACCACGGCAGCCGAGGGGAGAGTCAAATGGCCCGCATCGTCGTCCGTCAAGTCGATGCCGACCGTGCCTCTTGCATCGCCATAGCCGCCGCCCGATGCCGAAACCGAGATGCTCGTGGTCTCGTCGGCGGTGTCGAAGTCCTCGGCCGCGCTCAATGTGACGCTTCGGGCCACGTTCCAGTTGGAAGCGGTGAAGATCAGCGTTGTTTGGTTGCCGGTTTCGTTGGCGTCGGTGTCCAACTTGACATCGTTGTCGGTCGGTTGGGTCAGCGTGACCGTTACGTTCGCGCTCGGTTGCGCCGACAGGCGCACATCGAAGGTGGTGGTTTGGCCCTCGGTGAGCGCAACGTTATTCGACGGGAGGGTCAAAGAGCCCGCATCGTCGTCCGTTATCTCGATGCTCACCGTGCCGACCGCATCGTGATAGCCACCGCCGGTGGCCGACAGAGAAATGCTCGTGCTTTCGTTGGTGGTATCACCGTCCTCGGCAGCGCTCACCGTGACCGTCTGTGCCGTATTCCAGTTGGTGCTCGTGAAGATGAGCGAGATCTTGTTCAAAGACGCATCGGTATTGGTCGGTTGGGTCAGCGTGACCGTTACGTTCGCGGTCGGCTCCGCCGAGAGCCGCACATCGAACGTTGCGGTGCTTCCCTCGGTTACCGTGACGGCAGCGGAGGGGAGGGTCAGGACCCCCGCATCGTCGTCCGTCACGCGCACGTTCACCGTGCCGGTGGCACTGTCATAACCGCCGCCCGAAGCCGAAACGGGGATGCTCGCATTCTCGTTCGAAGTATCGAAGTCCCCGGCCGCGCTCACCGTGACCGTCTGTGCCGTATTCCAGTTGGAAGGCGTGAAGATCAGCGTTGTCTGGTTACCGTCTTCGTTGGCGTCGGTGTCCAACTCGACGTCGGTGTTGGTCGGTTGGGTCAGCGTGACCGTCACATTCGCGCTCGGCCGCGCCGTCAATGTCACGTCGAAGGTGGCGGTACCTTGCTCGGTGAGTGCCACGGCATTCGACGGAAGATTCAGACCGATCTCGTCGTCATCCGTGACATCGATGTCCACGTCCACCGAAATGTCGTTGTAGTCGGCGCCCGATGCGTTCAGCTTGAAGGTGGCGCTTTCGTTCGATGCATCATCGTCGTGGGCTGCCCTCACCGTTACCGTTTGCGCAGTGCCCCAGTCGGAGGTCGTGAATGTCAGCGATGCGTTGTCCACCGTCACATCGGCGTTGGCCGGATCGCTTTGCGCCAGCGCCACCGTCACCGTCCCGCTTGGTTGTGTGGCCAACGCCACCGTGAAGGTATTGGTGCTGCCTTCGTTGACGTCGATGTCGGTGGAAGAGAGCGTCAAGCCCGGGTTGTCGTTATCCGTTACCCTCACGGCCAGATCTTTCGAGACATTGCCGTAATCCGCTCCCGAAGCGCTCAGCTTGACGGTTGTGCTGTCGGCTTCCGTATCGTCATCCTCGGCCGCGCTCACCGTCACCGTCTGTTCCACATTCCAGTTCGATGAAGTGAAGGTAAGGGAGACCGCGCTTATGCTGATATCGTCGTTGGTCGTGTCTGCCGGTTGAGCCAAGTTCACCGTCACGTCATCGCTCGGCTTGGTATCGAGTTTCACCGTGAACGAGTTGGAACTGCCTTCGGTCACGCCGATGTCGTCAAGGGAGAGTGTCAGCCCCGGCATATCGTCGTCGTCAACCCTCACGGCAACGTTCCCCGACACATTCTCGTAGTCCGCTCCCGATGCGTTCAACTCGAAGTTCGTGCTTTCATCCGATGCATCGTCGTCTTGGGCCGCGCTCACCGTCACGGTCTGGGGTTGGTCCCAGTTCAAGGCCGTGAAGGACAACGAAGCGGGGCTTGCGCTGATGTCGTCATTGGCGGTGCCGGTTTGGGATACGCTCACCGTCACGGCACCGGTCGGCTTGCTCGTCAACTCCACCGTGAATGACTTGCTGCGACCTTCGGCCACGGACAGGCCCGTCGCGGGGTCGATTTCCAAACCGACGCTCTCGTCGTCGTCGATATCGATCGTCGCGGTGGCTTGTTTTCCCACGAACTCTTGGGCTCCGGATGCGAGCAGGTTCAGACTCACGCGCTCATCGGTGGCATCGAAGTCCTGAACGCCGTTGACGGTCACGGTTTGATCGGTGTTCCAGTTGGAATTCGTGAACGTCAGTTTTGCGGGGGAAAATGTCATCGCCCCGATATCGCTGCTGGAAAGGGCGGCATCGACGTTCCCCGAGGGTCTTCCTTTGAGTTTCACCATGAAGGTGTCGTTGCCGCCTTCGCCGATGGACAGCGTGCTCTTCGATAGGACGAATCTCGCATCGTCATCGAAAACGCTGATGGTTTCGGTGGCCTTCACATCGACGGGGCCGCCGGAGGCCTCGTCGAAACGCCCGTCCTTGGCCACGAACGTGACTTTGACCGCCTCGTTCAAGGCGTCTATGTCATCCACCCCCGTGAGCGTGAGCGTCTGATCTTGATTCCAGTTATCTCTGGTGAATTCCAAGGTGGCAGGGGAGATCGTCAACAGCGATGTATCGGCAGATTCGACGGATACGAAAGTCTTTCCCGGTATGCCGCCGAGCGTGGTCATCGCCGGCGGTGCGCTGAGTTTCACCTTGATGGTGGCGGTGCTTGTCTCAACGGGATTGCCCGGATGATCGGTGGGGGCGTTGCGAGCGATCCGCAAAGACGGAATCGTCCGGTCTTCGATATAGACATAGACGATCGGTTTTGCTGCGCGGTACTGGCTCTCGCCATCTTGTTGCTCTTCGACATCGAACCTCACCTGGGCGATGTTGTTATCGATATCCGCATCTTCCTTGGCCCGAAACTTGAAATTTTGAAAGAGGTGATGATTATCGTTCTGACGGTAATAAATACGCTTCTTGGTTCCCACGATATCCAGCCTGCTTTTATCCTCGTTCGGGATGGAGGCTTCGATCTCGATCCAATCCCCGAAAGGATTGTTTTTGCCCACCATCGACAAGGCCGCAGTGCCGACGCTGCCCGGGGAGAGATTGGCCGAGGTTGACAATAGCGTCACCCCACCGGCGGCTTGTCTCCAATCGATGATATCGATGTCGACGATACCGGTGCCTTGGTAGACGCCTTGATCGCTTCCTTGGGCGTCATCGTCTTTGATCCGGCGAACCAATGATATCTGACCCACGTGGTCGCCTTGCTGCTGTTGTTGGCCGGCAATAGAATGGTTCAGCGACCGCGCTATCGTAAATGTCTTGGTTTGATTCCATTGTTCCGGGGTCCACTCAAGGACCTTGGGGGTGACTTTAATCCATGCCGGGTTGTCGCTGATCGCTTCCACCGTCGTCTTGGTGCCGGCTTTCGGCTGCGACGCCAACTTCACCGTGAATTCGTATCTTCCTTGATGTGCAGAAGTCTTGCTACGATTGAAGACAATCTCACTAGATGCGGCCAGATTATCTGTGCGTATCGCTTCCCTGAACTGTTCTGCGATCTCCTGAGTGTGGAAAGCAGCGATGAAACTATTACCATCGTAAAGGACATATCCGAGCCACTGTTTCGATATCACCAATCCGCCGGCATCGGCATCCATGACCGAAACCATCACCTTGCCGGTGGCGGCGTCGAACCCTCCGCCGGATGCGCTCAAGTTGACTTGGGTGCTCTCATCATCGGAATTCGAATCCCTGATGGAGAAGAGCGTTACCGTTTGATCCTCGTTCCAGTTCGAGGTGGTGAAGGTCAGTGTGGATGTCTTGTTGGCGTTGGAGTTTTGCACCCCGTTCGTTATGATGCTGGTATTGACTTCCAACAGAGCACTTTGCGCAGGTTCGACCGTCACCGTCACATCGCCGGTCGGCTGGGAGCTGAGCCTCATCGAGAAGGAGAACATGCCTCCTTCCGTGAGATTCAGGTCGTCTTCGGAGATGACGAAGGACTTTTGCTGTGCCCATGCGGAATCGGCAAGCATGAGTCCTAGGGCGATCGCAAAGAGAATGGTCGGGATTTTTTTCATCGCCGATCGACACCGATGTTCGATCGTTGCCACAAGCCGCTCGGTCATTCGCAGAATTCCTTGCTGTCTATCCGATGGATGCTCGCCGACATAATCGGGTTCCCGTTGGAATTCGGATCGCTGGATGGTCAAGTGAAAAAAACGCATAAAAAACGAAAGACCGGACTTCCTTTGAAATCCGAATCGCTGGATGAATCCCGGGTAGGTCTTTGCCCGACGGATTCAGCTATTGCAGGATGCTCTTTACTATAGCATAGAATGAAGGTTATGTGAAGGATGGGACGAGGGGCAATATCGAGTTCGAAAGGCAAGGCGACGAGGGGCTTGAAACGTGCCCTGAAGGGCCGAAGGCTCGGATCTCGAGACCGAAGGGAAATCCGTTGGCGCAGCGGATGACCGAGCGTGTCGGCAAGGGTTTCTAGTTTCCGGCGATGCCGCTCGCGCTGTTATTGACGAGGGCTCTTCCACCACCGGTGCGGGTCAGGACTTGCACGCTGAGCGGGCGATCGGAGATCACTTCGCAGGAAAGACCCATCCCATCCCAATCATGCCCGATCATGGAAGACAGATCGTTCGTTTGTAGATGCCTCGTATACTTTCGCCCGATGAATCCCAGCGATCCGCTATGTAGGGTTCCATCATCTTCGTAGCAGTTGAAAATCACGTCCTCGCAATCTGCGTCGGCCTCGCAACGGATACGAATATTGCTCAGGTTCGAATCCCCCGGCGAGGGGATCGATTCGATATCGACCCGGTGATGGATTTTGCCTCGGATGCCTTCGATTTCGACGCTGCGAAGTATTTCGCTGTTGTTGACCAGCACGCCGTCGCCGGAGCGGGTCCAAATCTGAGCGTTGATGATCTGCGAAGATCTGAGCGGGCAGGAGAGACGGCCCTTGCCGCTCCAATCGCCTCCGACGATACCTGCGAGATCTTGCGGGCTCACCGTTTCGGTATTCATTGCCGCTATGGCAGGGGTCAGACGGCCGCGATGGATGGTGCCGTCTTGGGCCGTGCAATCGAATAAAACATCGCAGGCGTCGAATCGCTCCTTGCAGCGGATCCGAAGGGATGCCGTATCGTGGGCGCTCGGAGGGGGAATTGCGGGAATCACGCTCTTGACCGGCCACGACAGCGAAGGATCGAATTCGAGCGCGACGATATCGAGCCGGGCCCCGATATTCGCATACTCCTTGGCCCCCGAGCCGTAGAGCGAGGTGCTCGATCGGTCGTCGATATCGTTGCTGTCTCGGGCGGCGCTCACCGTTACGACCTGCACTTCGTTCCAGTTCGTGCGCGTGAAGGACAGTCGGTTCTGGTAACCGTCTTTTCTCGGCTCGGTATCGATCCTCAAGGTGGGATTCAACGGTTGCGTCAGTGTCAGCACCACTCCGGCGCTGGGCTGCGTCGCCAGCCTCACCGTGAAGATGCCGCTTTCGCCCTCGGTCACCGTCATATCCTTCGAGGGGAATAAAACCACGCCGGGAGGGGTATCGTTATCCATCACCGACACCGCCAAGTTCTTGGTGATTCCGCCATAGTCTCCGCCCGATGCCGTCAGGGGGATGGTCGCTCGCTCGTCGAGGGCGTCGCTGTCTTGGGCGGCAAAGACGGTGACCGCTTGGGCCGAACTCCAATTCAGCGAGGTAAACATCAGTGCCTGTTGGTTGCCGGTGGCGTTGTCGTCGGTGTCGATGACCACGTCGGGGTTCGAGGGTCGCGCAAAAGTCACGATCACATCCGCGCTCGGGCGGGTCGCCAAATTCACCATGAGCCTGTTGCCCGCGCCCTCGTCCACGGTCAGATCTCCAGGGGATAGAACCAAGCCGGGGAGGGTGGTGCTGTTGTCGATCACCGATACCTTCGCCTCGGCGGCAACGCCTTTGTATGTGCCCCCCGATGCGGTCAAGACAAAACTCGCTTTGTCGTCATCGGCATCGTCGTCCTTGGTTGCAAAGACGGTGATCACTTGGAAGATATGCCAAGTCTTTTCCGTGAAGAACAGCTCCTCTTGGTTGCCCGGCATACTCGTATCGGTATCGATCGTCACGTCGGGATTCGCCGACGGCGCCACGCTCACCTTCACATTCACCTGCGGTCTGGTCAATAACTTCAGTTTCAATTTGGCGGCGGACCCCTCGAGCATGGACAGGATCGTCGGAGAGAGCACCAACGCCGGGGGGGTGTCGCTATCGATGATGCGCACCGCCACTTGCCCGGTGATTCCGTTGTAGTCCCCGCCCGAGGCTGTCAGGGAAATGCGTACATCCTCGCTCTCGGCGTCGTGATCCTCGGCGGTCGAGACAGTGATCGTTTGGCCTTGATTCCAGCTGTCGGCGGTGAAGGACAATCTGGCGGGGGAGATGCTCACATCGGTATTCGAAGGCTGGGCCAGGTCCACCACCACATTCGCGGTCGGCAAGGTTGCCGGCCTCACGATGAAGGTCGCTTGATCGCCTTCGAAGATCGTCAGGTTCAGCGGGGAGATCACCAGGCTCGGGGTGTCGTTGTCGGTCACCGATATATCCACCGCGCCCCTGATATTGTCATAACCCCCGCCCGAGAATCGAAGGACGATATTCGCGGTTTCGTTCACGGCGTCGTGATCTTCGGCGGCGCTGACGATCACCGTGCGCTCGGTATCCCAATTCGTCGATGTGAAGACGATGACCGAGGGAGAGACGCTCACATCTTGATTCGATGGTTGGGGGATCGATGCCGTCACATTCGTATTGGGCTGCGCCTCCAACTTGACGGTGAAGGACACGCTTTCACCCTCGGTCAATCTCAGTGCCGTCCGGGAAAGCAAGACCCCGGCGACATCGTCGTCGACCACCGATACCTCCACTCGACTGGAGATGTCGTCATAACCACCCCCCGATGCGGTCAAGATGACGCTCGCTCGCTCGTCGACGAGATCCTCGTCATCGTCGGCGAGGACGGATACGGTTTTTATTTCATTCCAGTTATCGGCGGTGAAAATCAATTCATCTTGATTGCCCGATATGTCCGGGTCGGCGTCGATGGTCAAATCGGCGCTCGACGGTCTGGACGTTATCTGCACCGTCACATCCGAACCCGGCGGTTTTGTCAGGCGGACCGTGAAAGTGCCCTCGGAGCCGCCTTCGATCAAGTCGAGTTTGGTCAGGGATAGGGAGATACGGGCGACGTCGTTGTCGGTGATCGAGACCGAAACCGTGGCGGTGACGCCATCGTAGCCTCCGCCCGAGGCCGTCAGCGTGATATCCACGCTGTCATCGGCGACATCTTGATCCTCGCCGGCGGCCAAGGTCACCGTTTGGGCCTGATCCCAATCCGTATTCGTGAAGGTCAAGGTGGCGGGGGAGAAGGTCAAATCGCTACCCGCCGGTTGTGTCAAGCTCACCGTCACATTCGAGTTCGGCCGGGTCTTCAACTTCACATCGAAGGTATTGCCGCCCCCCTCGATGAGGGCCGGTTCGGTCGGGGTGATATCCAGTCCCTCGGTATCGTCATCCCTCACCGTTACCACGATATTGGCGCTGACGCTATCGTAGCCTCCACCCGAGGCACTCAACGAAATTCCGGTCTCATCGTCGATGGCGTCATCGTCTTCGGCGGCTACAACCGAAACCGTTTGCGGTTCGTCCCAGTTCGAGGCGGTGAATGACAGGTTGGAAGGGGAGATGGTAAGACCGGTGCCCGACGATTGCGCCAGAGCAACGGCCACCGCACCCCCGGGCTTGGTTGCCAATCTCACTTTGAACGTGCTGCTGCCTCCTTCGTCCACCGTCAATTTCTCTACGCTATCGGTGCTTGTCAGATCGGAAAAGATCAGGCCGACGGTATCGTTGTCGAGCGCGTTGATCGTGAAGGTGCCGGTAACGCCGGTGTAATCCCCGCCCGAAGCCTCGAAGGCGATATTCGCGCTATCGTCGTCGGCATCGTCGTCTTCGGCGACGGTGAAGGACACGCTTTGTTCGATGTTCCAGTTCGAAGTCGTGAAAAAGAGATCGGTCTGGATGCCCGAGGTGGCGGGATCGATATCGGCGATCACGTCGGGATTCGACGGCTGCGTCAATCTCACCCTCACGGTGGCGCTCGGCTCGGTATCCAACTGCACCGTGAAGGAGCCGGTCGAACCCTCGTTCTGGTTCATCGATGTCGCCAATCCGTCGGCGTTGGAAAAAACCAAGGCGGGGGTATCTTTATCGATAATATCGATCGATAAATTGCCGGTGACACTACTATAGAATCCACCCGATGCCGTAAACGGCACGGCGATGCTTTCATCGACGGCATTGTCGTCGGGGCCGACGTTGATACGAACCTGCTGCCGGTCATTCCAATTCGAGGTGGTGAAAACCAGGCTGGTGGGGTTGAATGTCAAAGCGCTGTCTTGTGGCTGGTCCCATGTCACCGTCACATTTTCGGCGGTGAACTTCGACAACTCCACCGTGAACACCCCCTCGAGGCCGGCCTCTCTGAGCGACAATCTCGCCGGAGAGATGACCAAAGCGTGGGCTTCGTCGTCGATCACCGTGACCGATACGCGGCCTGTCAAACCCCCACCACTGAGCGTGATGGTCGCGCTGTCGTTCACCTGATCATCGTCTTCGATCGCTCTGACATTCACCGCCTGCGGGGTATCCCAGTTCGCGCTCGTCAAGGTCAAGGTGGCCGGTGAGCGCGTCACATCCGAGTTCGTCGGTTGTCCGATGGTCACCGTCACCGGACCATCGCTCGGCTGCGATCTCAAACCCACATAAAGATCATTTCCCCGGCCTTCGGCGATCACCAAGTTCGTCGGTTGGATGAACAACCCTTCGGTATCGCTATCGTTGATGTCGATGGTCACGCTATCGGTGATCCCATCATAGTCCGCACCGGTGACGCTCAGCGCCATCGTTGCATTGTCGTTCGCACTGTCACCGTCCTTGGCGGCGGCGATGATCACCGTCTGCGGGACATTCCAATTCGAAACCGTGAAATACAAAGCGGCGGGGGAGCGTGTCACGTCGGAATTCGTCGGCTCGCCCATGGTCACCGTCACCTCCCCGGAGGGCTTGGTGCTCAATACCACCGAGAGGTTATAAGTGCCGCCCTCGTTCATCACCAGATTCCGGGCGATGTTCAGACCCCGGGGGTTGCTATCGTCCACCGTCAACGTCACGCGACCGGTAACATTGTCATAGTATCCATTGCCCCCCGATGCGCTCAGCAATATCGTATGCTTTTCATCGATGGCGTTTTCATCTTCCTGCGCATACACCAGTAAAGTTTGTTCTTTATCCCAATTCGATGGCGTGAAAGTCAGTGTCGATGCGCTGCTGAAGCTCAAGCCGCTGTCATCCGGTAGCGTTGCGACCACCGTCACATTCGTCGATGTCAATACCGTCAACTTGACTCTGATGGTGATGGTGGTGTCCTCGTCCACATCGAGTTGCGTCGAGGGTAGGATGACCAGTCCGGGGATATCGTTGCTTTCCACATCGATCGACAGACTGTCGCCAACGCTGCCGTAATCCGCTCCGGAAGCCTTTATCGGCAGGGTCAAACTGTAATCGTCGAGATCCTCCTCTTCTTCGGCGAAGATGCTGACCACCTGTGCCACATCCCAGTTTCGATCCGTAAACGTCAATTCATTCTGATTGCCGTCGGTATCGGGATCGCTGTCGATGGTCACCAAGGCATTCGAAGGCGGACCCAAAGATAACTTCACATCCGCATTCGGTTGGTGATCCAATCTCCACGGCTGGGATTCCAGCTTCACCGTGAAATTTCTGCTACGACCCTCGGGTACCAGAGTGTTCGAGGAAAGGATCAGACCGACTTCGTCGTTATCCCGAAAGAGGAGGGTTCTCGAATAATCGAGAACGTTGTGCGGCTTGCCCCCCAGACTTATATTGTTATCGTCTACATATTGGGGGTTGGTGATCATGACATCCGTCTTTATCCGCAGTCTCAAATGCGCCCTTTGATCCCATGCATCGTCGTCCTCGGCAATGGAAAAAGCGACCTCTTGCGGGACGAGCCAGTTGACGGAGGTGAAGGTCGTCGATGTTTGGATGCCGGGGGTGGCGGTATCGTGATCGACCGTCACCAAGTGCGACTCGGGCTCGAAAGATGCGGTCACGGGACCATTCGTTTCCGGCTGAAATCTCAGCCAAAAATTCCATTTGACGGTGGTGCCCTCATCCATGGGTTGGGGGTGCAAGAACCGGGTGTCGATGTGGTGACCGAAAAAATCGTCATCCACTACATTCAACCGCATCTTCTTCGTCTTTCCTGCATAATCGCCGCCCGAGGCGGTGAAGACGATATAGGCGTCGTCATCGTCGGCGATATCATCGTCCTCGCCGGAGGTCAAAGTCACCGTTTGCACCGCATTCCAATTCGATGGCGTGAAATTAAGACTGGTGGGGGAAATGATGACGTCTTGTTCGATCCCGTACCAATTTTGATCGGGAGGAATATCCTCTTCGGTCAGCGCTATCGTCACGTTATCGGTCGGTCGGGATTTGAGTTTGACCGTCAAGGTGCCCGTCGAATATTGGCCCCCCGGGCCTTCCGATATTCGAAGGGTCGAACGGGAAAGTACCAAATCCGCGGGATCGTCGACCTCCAGAACCACCACCGATATCGTTTCGGCAAGGCTATCGTAGTCGCCGCCCGAGGCCGTGAGGGTGATCTTCGATACATCGTTCGTCAGGTCATCGTCGACGACGGAGGAGACGGTAACATCTTGTTTGACATTCCAGTTCGAAAGCGTGAAGGTCAATTCTTGAGGGGAAAAGGAGATATCAGGATTGCTCGTTCCGCTTTCCGCCACGGTGATCTTGACTTCCTCGCTCGGCAGGGTTGCCAATTTCACCGAGAATGTATCGCTCATACCCTCGGTCATCACCAAACTATCCGATGCGATCAAACCCGATAGATCCAAGCCGATGATATCGTTCTCGATGACCGATATATCGACGCTATCCGTGCCTTTATAATCATTCTGCTCTTTCAGTCTTATATCGATGGTTGCCGTATCCGCAATGCCATCGTCGTCCTCGGAGGCATGAACGATCACCTCTTGCGGGGTGTTCCAGTTTAGAATGCCGAAGACGATGCTGGTTTGGAGGCCGAACGTTCCCCGGTGGGCATCGATGGTCACATCGTTGTTGCTAGGCTGCGTGAATTCCACGGTTACCGCCACCCCCGGCTGGGGTTTGGCGGTCAGTCTCACCATGAAGGATGCGTTCCCGCCCTCGTTCACCGACAATTCTCTATCGATATCCTCGTTTTCCGAGTTCCAAACATGGATGCCCAAGCTATCCGCTTCGTCGATCGATACTCCTACGCTAGCGGTGATGGTGTCGTAGCCTCCGCCCGAGGCGGTCATGGATATCGTCGTCTTCGGATCGCTCATGTAGTCATCGTCTTCGGCGGCGCTGACGGTCACCGTTTGCGGGGTATTCCAATTCGATGGCGTGAAATACAGGTCGGTTTCGTTCGAGGGTGTCAAGGGGTTGATATCGACGGTCACCTCGGTATTCGACGGTTGGGTCAATCTGACTCTGACATTCGCGCTCGGCAGGGTCGCCAAGCGCACGGTAAAGGTTCTTTTGCCGCCTTCGTCGATCGTCAAATCGTTGGCGCTCAGCGTCAAAGCGGGGGTATCGTCATCGTCCACGTCGACCGGTAGGCTGTCGGTGACCGATACATAGTTTCCTCCCGAGGCGGTGAAGGCGATGCTTGCACTGATATCATCGACGTCGTCATCGTCGGCGGCGGTGACCGTCACCACTCGATCGACATTCCAATTCGAGAGGTTGAAGTCAAGACTCGTCGATGAGAGGGTGAGATCCGATATCGATGAACTCAAATTCACTGTTACGACATCGGTGGGTTCGATCGCCAGCTTGATCCTGAAGGTGGAATCGCCGCCCTCGTCGACTTCCAGTCTCCTCGGAGTGATCGCCAAAGAGGGACTGTCGTTATCGTTCACCAAGGTCGTGATACCGACGGCGGCTCGGTTGTAATAGGAATCAATCGAGTTATAGCCGAAGAGGATCGTTCGGTGGCGCTCGTTGCGGTCGTCATCGTCTTCGCCCGAGGATACCGTGAGCGTTTGCGGAACGTTCCAATTGTCGGGGGTGAAGGTCAAGTAGGCATAAGGGAAATGGGACGGATGAGGGGAATAGTTCAAATCATTTTCATCGCTCCACCATGAGGGAATAAAGTTCAAGACGGTGACGTTCGAAGACGGCCGCCTCACCAGACTCACGGTGAAAGAAGCGCCGGCGCCTCCTTCGTCGATGGTCACTTCCTTGGGCGTTACCATGATGAGGTCGTTATCGTAGACGATAACATCCACCGTTTCGGTGGTACCGGCATATTCGGCGCCGGCTCCGGATATCGTGATGGTCGCCGTCTCTTCTTTATCGCTGTCGCTGCCGTTTCTATCATCGTCCTCGGCTGCGCTCATGACCACCGATTGGTTCTCGCTCCAGTTGGAGGTCGTGAAGGTCAGGGTATTTTGATTGCCGCCGGTATCGGGGTCGGTATCCAAGATCACATCGCTGTTCGCCGAGGATAGGGTCAAGGTCACCGATGCCGATGGCCTCGCCGATAGTCTTATGTATAAATCGCTGCTTTGCCCTTCGAACATCCCTCTCGACGATCCGTCCTCGGTGGATATCGTGGCGATGATTTTATAGTCTTCGATCTCGACGCTCACGCTATCGGTGATGTTGGCATAACCGCCGCCGGTGGCGGTCAAGGAAACGGTTGCGCTATCGTCATCGGAATCCGAATCCCTTGCGCTCGAAACGGTGACCGTTTGCTCGCTATCCCAGTTCGAAGTCGTGAATGACAGCGGGGTGGGTGAGATGCTCACATCCGAGTTGACAGTTCCGCTTTGGGCCAGACTCACCGACACATTCCCGCTTGGCCGAGCGCCCAATTTGACCTTGAATGTATCGCTGCCGCCTTCGATCATCGACACCGTCTTCGGGCTTGTTTCCAAGTGAGGGTCGTTATCCCTGACCCTCACCCACAAAGGAGAGAGGGTATTCCGGTAGTATGTATCTTGAGTGTATCGATCGATGATGAACGAGCGGTGATGCTCGTCATCGGTATTGTCGTCCTCCGCCGCTTGCACCGTGATCGTCTGCTCGGTATTCCAATTCGAGGTCGTGAAAGAAAAGGAGGCATAGCCGGAGGAATCGCTGGGGCTGTAGGTCACCGAGGCGGGTTTGCCCCCGGGCGCACTGTATTGAAAGGGGTTGACGGCATGGCTCGGCTGCTGCACCAACTTCACGGTGAAAGTGGCGCTGCTACCCTCGTCGACGGTCAGCGTCATCGGTGACACCAAGACGAGATCGTTATCGTAGACGCTGATGGTCTCGGTATGAACGATACCGTTGTAGTCGGCTCCCGAGGCCGACATCGTGACGGTGACGCTCTCTCGCTTGTCGCTGGTGGTGCCGGCTCTATCGTCGTCCTCGGCCGCCGTCAGATTGACGGACCGATAGGTACTCCAAGTCGAGGGGGTGAAAGTCAGGGTATTTTGATTGCCGGCGGTATCGAGATCGGTATCGAGGGTCACATCGGTATTCGATGAGCTCACCCTCACGGTCACCACACCGGTAGGCTTGGTCGATAGCCGTATGTAAAGCGGGTCGCTTTGCCCTTCGAATATCCCGTACGCCCCGTCACTGACCGATTTCAGGGTTTCGATGCCATGCCCGCTATCGATGCCCGCCGTCGCTTCGATGGTTTCCCCCTCGAAAGCCCATGTCGGGGCCGCAAACAGCGCCAAGGCGGCATAAAGGACGGTCAAGACTTTTCTCATCGATGCAAATCCCCTCGTTGCCTCGGTTTCATGATCAATCGGATGTGACGGACCGATGCAGGGGAGGGCCAAGTGAGCGACCGATAGCTTCTTGGGCGGATTTTAACACGAGAGCGATAGCCGACATCCATGACATCCGTGATCTTACCGAATCCCTCGATCGCTTTTTCCGGATATTCATGGCGAGCCGGGGCCGAGGAGGGAGCCTTCGGGATGCCATCTGACGAAATGCGAGTACGGGATGGGGTAAAAGGCATTTGAATTCTCATGGATTCTCACCGAAACAGGGCGGGGCTGTCGAAATCTCTTTTCTATGCGAAGCGATGTTGCCCTTTCGAGAATCGATCGGGAGTCGATCGAAAACTTATCGCATTGTTTTTATTGGGTTTTTCTCTCGATCCGGAAATTCAGAGCGTTTCCTCGGGATCGAACGAGGCAAAGAGGGCAACCGTTGTATCGTCGTTGTTCGCCGAAGTGCTTTCGATGGATCGAAGACTTGGCGAAATGCCCGTTTCAAGAGGAATCTTGCGGCCGAATATCGAGGCTTTGACCCGGATAGGCTCGCATCGATCGATGGGATAGGGGGTATCCATCTCATTTCATCGGTGAAGAGCCTCGATCGACCCTTCGATCGAGCGGATATTATTCTTCGAAAAAAGTGAACAAAAAACCCCGGCGGTGGTCAAAAGAGGCGATGTCCTTGAATCTAAGGACGATTTGCCGAGGAACGAAGCGATGAAATACCGGATCGGGGTGGTGGTGTGCGATTCCTATCGGTTGGCCCTCGAGGGCTTGGTGCTGTTGCTCAAAGAAGCATCCGATATCCATCTTCTCGGGGAGTGCGAAAAGGGAGAGGAGGCGGTTCGGCTGACACGAGAGCAGGGCGCGGATGTGCTCTTGACGGGTGTGGATATCCGTGATATCGGTGGGTTGGAAATCGCCCGGCGCTTGGGGTGGTGCAAAGGGCCGCCCGAGGTGGTGCTGATCGGCAATCCCGGGAGCGGTCCCATGGCTTCGCAGGCGTTGGACAGCGGCGCCTGCGGCTATCTCACTCGGCGTTGCAAGCCCGAGGAGGTAACGACCGCGATTCGAAGGGCGGCGGAGGGAATCCGCTATGTCGATGCGGATATCGCACAGGATATGATTGTCGAGAAATTGGCGCCCAAACGCTCGCCCATCGGGATGCTGACCGTGCGCGAACTGACGGTGATGGCCATGGTCACCAGCGGCTGCGACCGCAGTACCATCTCCGAGCGCCTTTGCATCAGCCCCAAGACGGTCAGCTCCTATCGGATGCGAGTCATGCGCAAAATCGGGGCCAACAACGATGTGGAGGTGGCGCTCTTTTGCATTCGCAACGGTCTTTTCGACCCCTGTCTGCCGGAACGGGATTCGGATTGAGTGGAGCAAGATACGCTACAACGATCCGTGCGAACGAATGGCTCGCTGCCATCGGCTCGGGTGATCGTGATGCCCACGAAGAAAAAGGGTAGGGGGGTTGGTTATGATGCGCTCGCCCCGGGTAAGGGATGCCAAAGTGCAAACAGGCCAAGAGAAAAGGCGAGAGGGCGGGTATCCCGTTTTAGGGGTATCGTCCATCGCTTGAAAAGCATGGCCGCCGATGCTCGATACCCTTGCCATTCGCAAGATGAATTCCCGAGGCGGAAAATAGCGCAAAATATTCGTTCAACGGTCTATCCGGCAAGCGCGAGAATCTTGGAAGGGGTGAATCCCGATTCACGATCCTTGATTCGCAACATCCGAATCGCAATGTTCGCGATCTCGGTCGGGCAAGTGACAACGAAAAAGCCATTCGCGGTCGATTCGCAAGCAAAAGGCGGAGCTCAATCTGTGGAATCGCAAGACAAGGCCTTCGATGCACGGGCTTTTTTGCAGAACTTGGGCAGCGATCCCGGGGTCTACCGAATGCTGGATCGGATGGCCCGTGTTCTTTATGTCGGAAAGGCGCGCAATCTCAAAAACAGGCTATCGAGCTATTTTCGAGATCGAGATCAGCTCGATGCCAAGACGCGAGCCTTGATGTCGCATACGGAGTCGATCGAGGTCACCCGCACCCATACCGAAACCGAGGCGCTGCTGCTCGAGAACAATCTGATCAAGGAACATCGCCCTCGATACAACATCGTCTTGAGGGACGACAAGAGTTTCCCCTATATCCACCTTTCCACGGAAGAGCGTTTTCCTCGCTTGGGTTTCCATCGCGGGGCGCAGCGTCGCAAAGGGCGCTATTTCGGCCCCTTCGCCAGCGCGGCCGCCACCCGCGACACCCTCAATCAGCTGCAAAAGCTCTTCCGGGTTCGCCAATGCGAGAATTCCTTCTTCAGCCATCGTTCCCGTCCTTGCCTGCAGTACCAGATCAAGCGTTGCACCGCTCCTTGCGTCGGACTGGTCGACGAAAAGGCCTATGCCCGCGATGTGCGCCATGCGCTGATGTTTCTCGAAGGAAAGAGCGAGGAGATGATCGACGAGCTGGTGCAGCGAATGGAGTCGGCTTCGCAGACGCTGGAATTCGAGATGGCGGCGCGCTATCGAGACCTGATCGCCTCTTTGCGGCGGGTTCAGGCCCGACAATATGTCTCGGGCTCCGGCGGGGATGTGGATGTCATCGCCGCTCGATCCGGCGACGGGGTAGGGGTGATCGAGCTCTTCGTGATCCGCAACGGCCAAAGCTTGGGTTCGCGTACGATACGGCCGGTACACGGGGCGGATGCGAGCGAGGCGGATCTGCTACGCGCCTTTCTCCCCCAACACTATCTCTCCCGTACCGGGCGCAAGCGGCCGGTGCCGGATGAAATTCTGCTGAGCGCCGATGTCGACGATGTCGATTTGCTCGAACGGGCGATCACCGAGCAAACCGGGCGCCGGGTTCCGGTACGCTCGAATGTGCGCGGCGAACGGGCGCGCTGGATCGCGATGGCCGTCGATAATGCCGAGCTCGCTCACCGGCAGGCGATCGCCGCTCGCACCGATTTGCGCGATCAGTTCGAGGCCCTGCGAGATCTGCTCGATCTCGATGACATCCCCGAACGCGTCGAATGCTTCGATATCAGCCATACGGGAGGGGAATCGCCGGTGGCTTCCTGCGTCGTTTTCGGGCATGAGGGCGCTCGAAAATCCGATTACCGCCGCTTCAATATCACCGGGATCAAGGCCGGAGACGATTATGCGGCGATGCGCAGCGCATTGGAAAGACGCTACGCTCGTCTGCAACGAGAAGAAGCGCCATTGCCGGATCTGCTGCTGATCGACGGCGGGCGAGGGCAGCTGCAACAAGCGATGGAGGCGCTCGAGGCATTGCAGATCGAGGGTATCGCATTGGCGGGGGTCGCCAAGGGGGTCTCGCGCAAGCCCGGCCTCGAGCGCATCGTTTTGCCCGATCGCAAGGAATCGCTCGACCCGGCATCGAATTCCCCGGCCTTGCATCTGATCCAGCGCATCCGGGACGAGGCGCATCGTTTTGCCATCACCGGGCACCGCGGCCAACGCGGTCGGGCCCGCAAGTCGTCGGTGTTGGAAGGGATCCCGGGGATCGGATCCCGCAAGCGGCAGCGACTGCTGAGCGAATTCGGCGGGTTGCAGGGGGTATCGCGCGCCGGGGTCGAAGATCTGATGCGCATCAAGGGCATCAGCCGCGAGCTTGCACTGCTCATCCACGGCGCCTTTCGCGAGGCATCATGAATCTGCCCAATCTCCTCACCGCCTTGCGCATCGCACTGATACCGGTGTTGGTGATCGTTTTCTACCTGCCTTTGACGTGGTCCCCCTCGGCGTGCGCCGCGATTTTCGCTCTGGCCGCCATAACGGATTGGGCGGATGGATTCCTCGCCCGACGCTTGGGGCAGGTCTCGAGCTTCGGGGCTTTCCTCGATCCGGTCGCGGATAAGTTGATGGTCGCGGTCACGCTGGTCTTGTTGGTGCAAAACGATCCCCGTTCCTTGATCGCGATCCCGGCGGCGATCATCATCGGCCGCGAGATCGTCGTTTCCGCTTTGCGGGAATTGATGGCCGAGCTCGGCGAGCGCACCACGGTGGCGGTGGCGAGCATCGGCAAGGTCAAAACCGCGGTGCAGATGATCGCTTTGCTGCTGATGCTCTATCGATACGATTACGGGTCCCTTCCTGTTTACGGTTTAGGCCTCGTTCTGCTTTATGTCGCGGTGGGATTGACGTTGTGGTCGATGTTCGTCTATCTGCAGGCGGCGTGGTCGGTGATCCGGGATAAGGAGGGAGCCGATTCGAAGGATCCCGATAACCCCTCCGGGCGCTGACGCCTTTTTCGATCGCCGAAGGAGCGAGGCGATCGATCGGGATTCGGCGGGGATCGACAAGCCGCATCTCCATGAGCCTTGGCCGTTTCGGGCTCAGGGCTGTGAGCCGATCATCAAGGCATTCGGGCCGCGAAAAAGCGCATCGCCGAGCGATGATCCCCGGCGTCCTCGTTTTCTTTTTCGAAAAAAAATCGCTTCGGGTTCTTGACAGAAATCTTTCGCTCCATACAATCTGCATTCTATCCAGCGGGAATAGCTCAGTTGGTAGAGCACAACCTTGCCAAGGTTGGGGTCGCGAGTTCGAATCTCGTTTCCCGCTCCAAATCCAATCATCGAAGCCGGTCGATGATCGAAAAGAGCGCGCCCGAGCGCTCTTTTTTTTCAATGGCTGAGTGGCAGAGTGGTTATGCAGCGGCCTGCAAAGCCGTGTACGCCGGTTCGATTCCGACCTCAGCCTCCATTTTTCTATCGGCAACCGATGCCGTTTGGTTTTCTTCATTGCCCGGGTGGCGAAATCAGGTAGACGCAGCGGACTCGTCAGGGTCCCCTGCGGGGAAACCCGCAGGTGAACAGGGGTCAAATTCGGGGAACCCTTAACAGGCTTGGCTGATGGCGATCCCGAGCTAAGCCCGCCGGTATTTCGCTCTTTCGGGTCGAGAAAGAGGAAAGCCGGGCGGGAAAGTGTAGAGACTAGACGGCCCCTGCCTAAGTGTCGATGCTTTCCAAGCACGAGCAGCCAAGGAAAGGGTGTGCGAATTTCGATTCGCGCTGTATCCCGATGGCGGCTCATGGTATGGATGCGAGTCGAAAAAAACGATCGATATCGGCATAGGGCAAAGGGATAGTCCAGACCACAAAACGCATTCGTCGGTCGATGAGACGGGATGGTTGCAAGGAATATCCTCCTTGGATGCGTGCGACATCCGGTCCGACCAGACCGACACGGCCTTAGGCGAACGATCGAAAGGCGCTCGATGCGTGCAGTGAAAACTGTGGTGGTAGGTAAAATCCGCCGGCTTTGGCCGTACCGGTTCGAGTCCGGTCCCGGGCACCATCTTCTTTCAGATATGAGCCTCGGAGTCGACCTGTCGACCGACCGGGAGGCGACTCGTTCGAGGAAGGTCGTCTCGATCGAACGATGCTGTTTCGAGGGAGATACCGTACCGATAGGCACGGGGTTCTTTTTCGCGGATGGCCGGCTTACTGCGTTGATATCATTCTCGGCCTCGTTCGATAATGCTACTTTACATAATATAGATTATGCGCAATTCGATGTGGCCGCTAGATGTAACCGCAATCCAAGGGCAGAATCCGGCCCTCGAAGCATCGGCGTGGCTGCATCCGGTCATATCGGGCCACTTCGAGATGCCGTTTCAACCCCCGATATAGGACATCTCGATACGGGGTCTTTCCTCGGTAGTTGCGCCTTCGGAGAGTGTCATCTCGCTCCTGAGTTCGGAATAACGATCGTCCCGCTGCCTCCACCTCGAGGCGATCGCGTTTGCCAGCGCCTCGTCATCGATGCCGCCTCTTAGCAGCGATCGCAGGTCGAATCCTCGGGTGGCGAAAAGACAGGTATAGAGCCGTCCCTCGGCCGACAGACGCGCCCGGGAGCAAGCCCCGCAAAAGGGTCGGGTGACGGAGGTGATGACCCCGATCTCCCCGTCGCCATCGACATAGCGCCAGCGCCGCGCAACCTCTCCCGCATAGTTCGGTTCCAAGGGTTCGAGCGGATGCTCGCGATCGATGATTCGGATGATTTCCTCGGCGGGGACCACATCGTCCAAACGCCAGCCGTTGGTGCTCCCGACATCCATATATTCGATGAAGCGAACGATATGGGGCGTGCCTTTGAAGCGTCGAGCCATCGGCAGGATATCGCTGTCGTTGACTTTGCGCTGCACCACCATGTTGATCTTGATGGAGGCGAAACCCGCCCGCTCGGCATGATCGATGGCTTCGAGCACCGGGCGCACGGAGACCCCCATATCGTTCATCGAGGAGAAGATCCCGTCGTCCAAGGCATCGAGGCTGACCGTCAGCCGCCGCAGCCCCGCGGCATGCAACTCCTCGGCGCGTTGTGCGCTCAGCAAGGAGGCATTGGTGGTCAGCGTCAGATCATCGACTCCGTCGATTTCCCCCAGCATCCGCACCAGCGCATCCAGATTCTGGCGCAAGAGCGGCTCTCCGCCGGTGAGTCGGATCTTGCGCACCCCATGGGATACGAAGATCGACACCAACCTGCGGATTTCCTCGAAGGTCAAAAGTTCTTTGCGCGGCATGAAGCGATGGCCGGCCCCGAACACCGACTTGGGCATGCAATAAGTGCAGCGGAAATTGCAACGATCGGTCACCGAAATTCGCAGATCGTGCAAAGAACGCCCGAGAAGATCGAAAGGCCGCTTCGACGAACGACTCGCCGAGGATGAGGAAGGATTATTTTCGGAAGATATCTTGTCCGGCGGTCGGCTCGTCCGGTCCCTTGCCGGGGGCGACAGATCATTCGCACCGCTTGAGGGGCGACTCATATCTGCTGCTCCGGCACGTGCAGGATGAGACCCTCCAGCTCGGGGGTGATGTGGATCTGGCATGTCAATCGGCTCGATTCTTTGGGCTCCCAAGCGAATTCGAGCAGACCGCTTTCATCATCGGCCGGGGCGGGCAAGGCGGCGACCCACTCATCGGCTACATAGCAGTGGCAGGTCGAACACGAGCACCCTCCCCCGCATTGAGCGAGGATGCCGGGGATGCCGTATTCCATCGCCCCTTCCATCACCGAGAGCCCTTCGGCGATTTCCACCGTCTCGGCGCTGCCATCGGGCTGAATGAACGTGACCTTCGGCATGCGTCAAATCATCTCCTGCATGGGGATCGACTCATCCTCCAACCGGCTCGGTTCGATCCGTGCCCGCTCCGGTAGCAATTTGCGACAGGCCATGAACTCGCGCGGGCGATTGACGGCATCCACCGCGATCAAGAGACCCTCTCGCAGGTAGAACAAGGCGAAGTCGTCGGCTTCCATCGATCCTCGCTGCACTACGGCATCGTAGCCCTCGGAGATCCCGGCCATTTGGAGTTTGAGATCGAACTGATCGCTCCAAAACCAAGGGATCTGCTCGTAGCGAAGCGGGTTTCCGACGATATTGGCCGCTGCGGTCTTTGCCTGCTCGATCGCATTTTGCACCGATTCCAAGCGCAGTCGGCGACCCAAGATCGGATTCGGATGGCGGGTGCAATCCCCGACGGCATAGATATGCGCATCGGATGTGCGGCAATGCTCATCGACCGAAATGCCGTCATCACAGGAAAGACCGGCTTTTTCCGCAAGATCGGTCGCCGGGCTCACGCCGATACCCACCACCGCCATATCCGCCGGGATCCGCTCGTCGAGACCGTCGCTCCCTTTGCATTCGACGACTTCGATCGCGTGGTTCCCGGAAAAGGCGCTGACCGCGGCATGGACTCGCACATCGACCCCGCGAGAGCGATGCGCCTCGAGGTAGTACTCGGACATTTCGGGAGCGGTCACCCGACCCAGCAAGCGCGGTGCGGCTTCGAGCACGCAAACATCGAGTCCTGCTTGCTTTGCGGTGGCGGCGACCTCGAGACCGATATAGCCCCCGCCCACGACCACCAGCTGCCTGCCCGCCTCCATCCGCCCTCGAATCGCATCGACATCCAAGAGGGTGCGAAGGTAGAAAATATCGGCGAGTTCGCTGCCGGGGATCGTCAATGATCGGGGACGGCTGCCAGTGGCGAGCACGAGATGGTCGTAAGACAGAACTTCGCCCCCTTCGAGCGTCACCTTTCGAGCGGCACGGTCCACCGCCAGAACCTCGCTGTCGGGGCGAAGATCGATCTCTTGGGTTTCGTAAAAAGACTGGGGGCGCAGAAAAAGCCTAGCCCTTTCAAGTTCGCCGCCCAAGTACTTCTTCGACAGCGGAGGGCGTTGATAGGGGGGTAGCCCTTCGGCGCCGCAAAGGATGATCTTGCCTTCATAACCCGCTTGACGCAGGCTGATGGCGGTCTGACCCCCGGCTTGTCCAGCTCCGGCAATGATGGTGGTTTCGGGCATCTCGATGTCTTTGTCGTCAGGTCTGTCGGTATCGGTGTCGGATCGATATTCGCAGCGTAGCGCCCTTTTTCGGTCTCTTCATCCATGAATCAAGCGCACCGACAAGACTCGTGTCGCTTACGAGAAATCGAAAAAATCGGCGCAAGGTGCGGACAAAATAGCGAGCGATCGAAAGCGTCTTTGTCCCTCGTGGCGATCGATCCGGCCAATCCGGCGATCAATTCCTCGCTCCTCGTATCGAGTCCCCGATATCGAGGCGAGAACGTGCGAAGATTCGAAGCGATATCGCATGAGAAGCAAAATCGCCGGATTTCGCCGAGGGATGGTTCACCAAGATGCGGATTTTATCACCGCTCTTACGCCGATGGCACCGAGCGATGGATTTTCAAGGCTGCAAGGCGCTATTGTATCCACTCGCCTCGATGTGAACGGCTCGAGCGCTCGGTGTTTTCGTGCAAGGCAAGGAAGACCATGAACCCCCCTACTCTGTTCACGATCGGCCATTCGAATCACCCGCTTCCTCGGATGATCGACCTGTTGCAAAAATACGATATCTCCTTGGTCGTCGATGTCCGCTCCAGCCCTTGGAGCCGATATAACCCTCAATTCAATCGCCCGAGCCTATCCAGGTATCTCGAATCGCAAGGCATCGCCTATCTTTTTCTAGGCCGAGAGCTCGGGGGGAGACCGGACGATCCCGATTGCTACGATGAGGGCGGACATATTCGCTATGACATCATCGCCGAAAAGCCATGGTTTCGGCGAGGGCTTGCAAGGATCGTCGACGAGGCGAAGGCATTCGAGATCGCCTTGATGTGCGCAGAGAAAGAACCGCTTCATTGCCATAGAACGCTGCTGGTTTCTCACGCCTTGGTCAAAGAAGGATCGAGGGTTGTGCACATCCTCGCCGACGGAAGCGCCGAGCCTCACCGGCAGACCATGGATCGATTGATACGAGGGGTCGAAGGCATATCGTCCGAAGGAGGGTCGGGGCGAGGAAAGACCCTCGATCTCTTTGCCTTTGAGGAGGATTCGACGAGGCCGACGACGGATATGACGGCGGTGCCCGCGGCCGCGGCGGATGAGACATCCCTTTCGATCGATGATGCGATTTCGATGCAAACCCGCCGATGGGGATTCAAACGAGATCGACGAAAACGATAGATCGCCGATCCGAGGCGCGCGATCAAGCAAGCAATACGAATCGATGTACCGATAGTCGATAATGAGGATTCGATACGCTGAAACTCGATCGGGGCTCGAATCATAGCGCCAGATGGAGGAACGCGAAAATCTTCAATAGCGACATGATCGCCAAGAAGATCAAACCGATGAATGCCCAGCGCAAAACGAATGCCGCAAACCGATCGATCTCCGCTTCGTTTTCATTGCACCACCCCACCAGCCACGAAAAAATCGATAAAGCTCGCTTTTTATTTCGGTTTCAGATCGAACACTCATGATATTTTCCTCCGATGCGATCGACAATCTCCTTGCCGGGCCTCCCTTCTTCTTTTTCGACATTGCAGTCCTTCAAAGCTGAATGATTTTGCTGCCTCTTTTTTCGGCCTGACGCGCCCCCTCATCGCCGCTACGATCCGGGCGCGGCGGGGTTCTCATCCCCACCTCCACCGCCGGACGGGCCTTGATCGCCTCGATCCAACGCTGCAGATGATCCAGACCCTCGACCGATACCCCCGACCAATCATGGATTTTGACCCAAGGATAGGTTGCCATATCGGCGATGCTGTAATCCCCGGCGAGGAATTCGACTTGGGAGAGGCGATGGTCGAGCACTTGGTAGAGCCTTCGAGTCTCATTTTGATAGCGCTGCACCGCCGGTTCATAACGCTCCGGAAAGTAGCGGTGAAAGACATTGGCCTGCCCCTGCATCGGCCCGACTCCCCCCATCTGAAACATCAACCATTGCAGCACGATGGAGCGCTTCCGATCGTCGCCTTCCCCGAAAAAACGTCCGCTCTTTTGCGCCAAGTAAACCAAAATGGCACCGGATTCGAAGACCGCAAAATCATCGGCATCCCGATCGACGATGGCGGGAATGCGTCCATTCGGATTGATCGCCAAAAACTCGGGTCGCTTTTGATCGCCGTCGGATAAAGACAGTACCTTGAGATCGTAAGCGATACCCATTTCTTCCAAGGCGATCGATACTTTATAGCCATTGGGCGTCGCTGCGGTATAGAAATCGATCATCGTCACTCCTCATTCACGATTCGGCTCGATGAGATGAACCAGCGTCAGTTATCGACGGTGGCATCATGAATCCAAAAATCCTTGAAACGACTCTCAAGACGACTCTTCTTGAATCTCTTTGAGCGTTTTTCCGTCTTTGTCTTTCCAAACGATCCGTCCGTTTTGTGACGCTCCGGAGATCACTACGGCTGCCGTTGATGGCGTCTTGAATTTTACATCTTGCATGAAATAGATCTGATCTCCTTGGTATTTGATTTCGCCACGTGCGATCAAGCTTTCCCGTTTCGCACGGCCCCATGGAATTAAACGGGGGCTCACCTCCCTAGCACCCAATGAACCCGCTAGGACGAGGAACGCATCGGATGAGTAAATGCCCGATGCTCTGATTTTTTTCAGAGGAGCATTGAAATACAGCCTGATACAGGATAAGGAATCCGTCGGTTTCGCTTTCGGTTGCGGTCGATTGGGTGATACCGAATTCAGGCGAACATCAGAAGTCGATTCGATCAGTCGATCACGCAGATACTCAATGGTTTGCCCGCTTGGGCCATGAATGAAATATTGATAGACATTAACCGCGGTCCATCCCGATACGATTTTTCCGTAATCCACCAAGCTCATCTCTTCCCCATGATATTTGCATCTTTCATCTGAAATCAAAATGGCTTTTTGATCAGGTGTTTTTTTGAACCAGACAACATCCCCGATTTTCATTACTCCGGCTGCTACCATATCCTTGATATTCGGTAGGTTGATTCGTGATGGTAGTTGATCGGTCGATATCGAACTTGAGCGGGCGCGGGAAGGTGAAACGGACAACTGGTTGCGCAAACCTCCTATGGTTACTCCACTCGAGCCATGGATCAAATAATCATAGATTGACACCACCCCACTCCACCCCGATGCGATTTTAGCATACTCCGCCAGACTCATTTCTTTTCCCTCATACTCGCATCTTCCATCCATAGTCAAAACCGCCCTTCGATCGGGAGTTCTTTTGAACCAAATAATATCACCGGCTTTCATTACGCCAGCAACCATCATCTCCTTGACTCTCGGATATTCGGTGCGTATTCGCTTTGGGGAATTTTTGGTAGTGCTATGATATCCATATTTTGATGATGTACTTACTGTCGTCAAATTACCATCGGCATCTATAAGCGCGTTTTCCCATGCTTCGTTCGTTTTTTCAGGTAAACGCCGTTCTTCTCTTCGTTCGAGATAAGAAAACCCGAGAGTATCGAGAAGAGTGATGACATGCTCCAAATACCTATCCGCCATCGATTGATCGGATCGGGAGATCGGTGGCAGTTTTGGGATGCTCCGGTTCTCAAGATTCAACTTATCGGCATTTTTCGCTAGGTCCATCATACGTGCTTCAAGGTATTTGAAGTGTGTTTTATTGATGTTTTCGTCTTTGTTGATGAGGATAAAAGCAATCTCCCAAAAATCCGTTTCCGCCAGATGCAAGCGCAACTGAATTTTGACATTCTCAGTTTCCGCTATATAAATAGCCGGTTTTCGCCCGGTATCATTCCCTCCGAAAAGAATATAAATCCCCTGACGTTCGATTTCATCTCCCCACTCGCTTTCCAAATTCTCGATCTCTTCTCGCTGACAAACAAACACTTGTCCGGTCCAATTGACGATATCGGCGACTTTGATTCCTCGCTTGGATAGGCCACCCGGAATGTAGATGGTGATTTTTTCACCGCGATCGCTCATACATCATCCCTCCGTATCCTCTTCGGCGTATCCGTGGACTCGTGGTGCCCTACTCCGATAAACCGGTCGAGTCCGTGAGGTCAATGGTACTACACCCAAGCATCAGTGAACAATGAAAATTCGGATCATCGCCCTACTCCACTTTATCCTACTCCATATTATCGAGGCAAGGGCGAAAGGATCGTCAAGAAACCTCTTCCGCCTCGTTTCGCTCGATATCTTGATCGTTCAACTTCGCCAAGGATTCGCTCTTTTCCAGCCAAGCGCTCTCGGCTTTTTCGATATCGATATCGAGCCGGCGGTGGCGGGCGAGCAACTCCTGCAACTGCTCGTGCTCCATATTTTGATAGGTGGTGCTGTCGGCGAGAATGGTCCCGATCTCGGCCCGCTCTTTTCCCAATCGATCGAGGTCGGATTCCAAGTCATCGATCGCTCGTTTGAGAGGGGCGATGCGCTGACGGCGCTCGGCCTCCTCGCGCTTTCTTTGCTGTCGATCGCGCTTTCGTAAAGCCGGCGCCCGAGAGGAAGGGGCAAGTTCGGTATCTTTCGATCGGGCACCTGAATCATCGGCCGAGATCGCATCGGAAGGCAAAGAGGACTGCGGACCGGAGAGCCCCGAGAGCAGCCATGCACGGTAGTCGTCGAGATCGCCTTTGAAAGGCTGCACCTGCCCTTTTGCGACCAGCCAAAGGGAATCGCTGACAAGGCGCAGCAGATGGCGATCATGTGAAACCAGCACCAACGCCCCGGGGAAGGACTGCAAAGCGAGGGCCAGAGCCCGGCGCATATCGATATCGAGGTGGTTCGTGGGCTCGTCGAGCAACAGCAGATTGGGGCGCTCCAAGAGCAATAGCGCCAAGGCGAGGCGGGTTTTCTCGCCGCCGGAAAGAGGTTCCACCGGGTTGATGACCGCCTCCGAGCCGAAGCCGAAACCGCCGAGAAAATCCCGCGCTCGTTGTTCTCGCATCGCCGGATCGATGGAGCGCACCAAGTCGAGCGGACTGCTTCGTAGATCGATCTGCTCGATCCGGTGCTGGGTGAAATAGCCGATCTTCGTATGCGGCGAACGCCCCACCTGCCCCGACTGCGGAGCGAGGGCCGCGGCCATTCCCCGCATCAAGGTGGATTTTCCCATCCCGTTCGCCCCCAAAAGCGCGATGCGATCGCCGGGAACGAGGGTCATACCGATATCGTGCAAAACGGTACGGCTTCCGTAGCCGAACGATGCATTGTCGAGGGTCAGCAGCGGCCGCGGAAGGTGCTCGGGTCCGGGAAATTCGAAGCGATAGTCGCTCGACGAAGCGATCGGCAGCGGGGTGATCTCCTCCATCCTCGCCAAGGCTTTGAGCCGGCTTTGCGCCTGCCGGGCCTTGCTCGCCTTGGCCCGAAAGCGCTCGACGAAAGCCTCCATTCGCGCCCGTTCCCGGCTTTGTCGCTCGGCCTGCTGGTGCGATCGCCGAAGATCCTCGCCGCGGCGACGCTCGAACTCGCTGTAGTTGCCGGTATAGAAAAAGATGCGGCCGGCGCTGATCAAGGCGATGTGATCGACGACCGGATCGAGAAATTCCTGATCGTGGGAGATGACCAAGAGGGTGCCTCGATGGCGACGCAGCCAAGCCTCGAGCCAAAGAACGGCGTCCACATCGAGATGGTTGGTGGGCTCGTCCAGCAGCAGGAGGTCGCACGGGGCGGTCAGGGTGCGAGCGAGCGCCGCCCGCATCCGCATCCCCCCGGAGAGATCGTCCAAGGATCGCCGCTCGTCCTCCGGCTCGAAACCCAGCCCCCGCAGGATGCGGGCGGCGGCGGCTTGTGCGCCATGACCATGGATGGCTTCGAGATCGGAGTGGGCCGCGGCCTCGGCCAGCGCATCGCCCTTGGACAGCGCCCTTGCCATGCGGGCGCGGATATCGGCGATGCGGGCATCCCCCTCGACGACATAATCGATCAATGCCTGAGGACCGCTAGGGGCTTGCTGGGCAATGGTGGCGATATCGAGACCGGCGGGGAGATCGAGCCGCCCTCGATCCGGAGCGAGCCGCCCCAGGATCATCTGAACGAGACTGGATTTACCCGCACCGTTGGCGCCGACCACCCCGACCTTCTGCCCCCGTTGCACCACCAAATCGGCTTTTTCCAACACCGCCTTGGGGCCGCGAAAGAGCGCGACATCATCGATCCGAATCATGATTGATGGATTTGGCGAGGGTTACAAGGCCGAGCGCGCACGCACCGAGCCGAGAACGACGGCATCGACAAGATCGTCAACCCCCGATCGCATCGAGCGACCGGTACTTTGGGAGGGATCGAGCGGTCGATGCGATGCATTCGAATTTCCATGCCGGATCGTCAAGCAAGCAGCGCCTAGCCCTTTTCGGCGACAAGGCGATAGGGATAGGCGATCAACAGGCGTTCGGCCGTCGACCGTCCATGAACGATGCCGGCGGATCGCTCCCGATCCTTCGATCTTGCGATGAGGGTCCGAATCTCAAGCGGGGGCGGAAGGAATCTCCAACTTGCCACCGGCGAAGTTGCGTTCCAACAACCAACGGACCAAAGTGAACTCCGAGCTATATGCCGCAATATCATGCAATCGGTATTCGCTCCCCTTGGTGATGGCATCGGCGGCGCGAAAGCCGCTGCGCACCGCAGGCCCGATACCCTCGCAGAGATCGCGCGTTGCCAATCCGGCGGAATCCCCGGTGATGAAAGCGTTCCCGATCCGCACCACATCCACATTCCCCCGCAGGTAATAGCTATAACCCTTGGGCGAAAACTCGGCTTCGGGGGTAAGGCGGCGACGCTCCAATTTGCGGGCGAAGTGCTGCCAGTGTGATTTGATATCCGCCCCCTTCGCCTTCATTTTCTCGGCGATCGCGCCGATGCCGCAGTTGAGGTAGCCGTTCTGTTTGGGCACATACCAAGCGTAGCCCGGCAAGCCCTTGTCGAAAAACCATAGATGACAGCGCTCGTCCTTCCACTCGTAGGGAAGTTCGTGCTCGTAGGTGGCCGCTTGCAACTCGCGGGCGCGAGGGTTGGCATCGCGGAAAAAGGTGCGATAGACCGGGCAGCGAGTTCCCCCGGCTCCGATCAGGTAGCGCGCCCGAAAACGACCGTCGACGGTGAAGGAGCCATCGCTCGGATCATGCTCGATGGTACGGGCGTTATGCACGAAAACCCGAGCGCCGCTGCGTTTTAGAAGGTAGTCGTCGAATTCATAACGCCGGATCGAATGCTGTACGCTCGGCAAGGTGAACTTCAAGCCTTTGATATGCACCACGATGCCATCGAAGGTATTGAAGCGATGGGGATAGTTCTTCGGATCGATCTCGAGATCGGAAACCACCTCCGGCGTGATCCAGCCCGCGCATAGTTTCGTGCGCGGAAACTCCTCTCGATCGAGCACCATCACCGAGGAGCCCTCTTGCACCAAGCGCCTGGCGCAGGACGAGCCCGCCGGGCCGCCCCCGATGATGAGAACATCGGCGTTTTCCATCGATCAATCTCCCAAAGGCGGGCTCGATGAGCCACCGCCATTCGATGCTTTCGAGGCGGGATAAATATGGGCTCGGGTCCAAGGCACCTTGTTATTGCCCGACGGAGCGCAGACCACCTGAAACAGTTGGAGCGAATTGGAGGCGAAGGCTGCCGAACAACCCGCAAGATAAAGACGCCAAGCGCGCACGAAACTTTCATCGTATTTGGCGCGGACGGTTTCCACCACCCGATCGAAGCGCGTCAGCCATTCCCTGAGGGTACGGGCATAGTGCAAGCGCAGATTCTCGATATCGATGATCGAGAAATTATGAGGCTCGAAGATATCCATCATCTCGCGCAGACTCGGAGGGTAACTACCGGGAAAGATGCGTTGTTCCAGCCAAGCGTTGACCGGAGTGGGACGATTTCGGCCGACGCTGTGGATTAGCGCAAGACCCTCCGGTTTCAAAGAGCGGGAGATGACATCACCCAAGGTTTGATAGTTGTCGACCCCCACGTGCTCGAGCATTCCCACCGACACGAAGGCATCGAAATCGCCGTTGATATTGCGATAGTCGTCCTGCACGAATTCCACCTTGTCCGCAAGCCCCTGTCTCGTCGCCTCCTCTCGGGCATGGGCGATCTGCTCCGTCGAGATATTGAAGGCCCGCACCTTGACGCCGTACTCGCGCGCCATATACAACGCCAACGTGCCCCAGCCGCAGCCCGCTTCGACCACCGTTTGATCCGGCTTTAGCATCAACTTGCGACAGACATGATCCATCTTCGCTTCTTGCGCCTGCTCCAAAGTCGCATCCTCTCGATCATAGTAGGCGCAGGTATAGACCATGTTCTCGTCGAGCCACAGCCGATAGAAATCGTTGCCGAGATCGTAGTGATGGTGAATATGCTTGCGCGAGTTCGTGCGCGTATTGGAGCCGGGTTTGGGGAGCCCTCCGAGCAAACCGCGCTTGCTGACCTTGGAGCCCGCTCGTTCCGCGCTGCGATAGCAATGCATCAGCACATCGATCAGATCGCCGATCACATCGATACGATCGGCGCTGTAAGCGTCCCCGAAGCCGAGCTCGGGGGCGAAAGCCACCCCCTGCAGAGCCTGCCGATCCCGGAAAAGAATGCGCCCATGACATTCACCGACGGGATGATAGATATCCTCGCCGTTCCACAGCGCGATCGCCACCGGCGGCCGGCCCAGCTGAGCGGCGATGCGTCGAACGATCCACCGATCCAGCGCGGACGGGCGCTTCGTATGACGCTCGGAGGCGTCTTTTTCACCTCGTGTACCGGAAAGACCCAGTGGATGCGAGCCTTGCCCTTCCTTCATCGTCGGCCTCCTCCCCTTTGCATCGAGCCGTTTCGGATGATGTGATATGGCGTGATATCGTATCCGACGACAACCCCCGAATGGCTTCGAATCGACATGTTTTTCGCCCATTGAGAGTGGATCGTTTGAAGAACATCGGATATCTTGCCCGATTTCGCGCCCGATTCAAGCCGGTCGGTGGATATTATCCCCTCATCCGTGGCGCAAATACATCGTTTTTGGCAGGCATCCGGATTCCGAGGGCGAGACGTGCAGGTGCAACGGGCGATCCAACCATCATCTTGGTCGTCGATCCTTTTCGTATCGCCAACGCCCGAGGCGCTGTCGATGCATCCTTCGAAGGGGGCGGGCGGCAACCTGCCCGACTCATCGCTCCAGCCCGATCATCTCCGGTCAGGGGCGTCGAGTACACCTGAGAGAATGTATTTGCCATCTGCACCCATAGCCATCCCACCGAAGGGACTCGGGTTTCGCTTCTCGGTGAACCCCGGCATCGGCCGATTCAATCGCAACCGAGATGTCGGCTGAATTTCGATTCCGCTATCTTGGTCGGACGACTCTCACACCCCCTATCCGCCTTTATCCCTTCCCGAAAGATCCGGCAGTGCCCCTATCTCATCGAGAAAGTATGTCGTCGAGAGAGTCAACGGCAAATCCTTACTTTTCCATTCCCTTGTTTTCCATCTCATCGAGAATACGCCTCGCCAACCTCTCGAAGTCTCTCCTTGCATCCTGCACGGCACCGGCATGGGAACCGATAGCCCCGTCCGCCGGAGTCAGTTTGAAAATCGGCTTGCGGTACTCCTGACCCATAGGCACCAAACTACGATAGTGTTTGATGGTTGCCAAGCAATAAGGATCATCTTGCTGTTTGATCGCTTTATCATCGGCAGGCTCTTCGTTCAAGATCATCTCCCGATAGGTCCGAGGAATACGCTGCACCCATCGATCGTAGGCGATGACCGGGCGGGTCAATCGCACGCCATGCTGCCGGCAAAGATAGCCGATCGGCTGCATGCTGCCCTTTGGAAGATAAAAGTTCGGATACTTGGTTTTATCCTCGCTACCGTTCCAGTTATCCAATCGCTTTTTCCAATTTTTTCTCCAGCCATCCAAAGAAGGACCCAAGTTTTTGAGTCCCTGCAAAGAGAATAGATCGGCGCCCAAAGGAATGGCGACATAGTCCGTGGCCAAAAGCACGGAGCGGTTGATGGCCCCGAGATTGGGTCCGATATCGGTCAAGATCAACTCCGCTTGCGACTCCTCGGCCGCCATTTGAAGAATCTGCCAAAAAGAACTGATGATTCGCATCGGACGGTATAGATTATTATCATCCATGCACCTTGGCCATTGATCCGACAGCCCATCTTCGAGCCTCGATAAACGCATATCCCCCGGAATCAGATAAAGGCAATCATCGATCGAATATAAATTGGGCTTTCGCAGATCGCCCACCCCGTTGATCAAAGCATCAAGAAACTGATAGACCGTAGAGTTTTCATCCGGACTCTCCCATATTTCATCAACCCTTTCCTCTTCCAAAAAAGCGGCGGTCAAGTTGGCTTGCGGATCGAGATCTGCAATGACAACCCTCTTATCCAAGTCGGAAAGAATCCATGCCAAGTGATAGATCAAGGAAGTCTTTCCGACTCCCCCTTTATTATTGAAAAAGGTCAGAACGGGAACGCTCATGATCTGGCTCTTAGTGTACAAAAGACGAAACGTGCATCCACCTTGAATTCCGGCGGCGGATTACCGCTCCTTTCCATGGCGGCTTTTGTCGTGGCGATGCCCCGCCCGAATTTTTGCACGAATCCGAAGGTTTTGAGTACATCGGCGATGGCGGGATTGCGGTAGCTGACAATACCGGGTTCTCCGAAATTCTGCGGTGTCACATCCCCGAAACATCCACCGGGGCTGATAATTTCTACCCGATCATCGAACCAACTCAGCTTGATGGGAGCATTGTTGCCCTCATAGCTTCTATGCAGCACGGCATTATAGAGAATTTGCTGAAACGCCGAATGAGGGTAGGAAGAAGTCATTCGATGTGTCGGCTGAGAGAGGATGTCGACGGCGGTGGAATTATGAGCCCTAAGCACGAGTTCGATCACCCTGAGCATTTCAACGACACCACCTTTGATTTCATGCTCATCAATGACATCATCGGCCAACTTTGTTCCATCTATTTTGAGGAATTGAATATAGGCTCCGGGCAAAAAATCCTGCGGTCTTTTACCGATGGCCAAGAGACCGACAACGGTGGGAGTGGTATCCTCCTTCGAGACCACCATGCGGCAACTGGCCAAGCGCTCTTCATAACTGCGATCATTGGCCTCCAATATCTCGGGGGCAAAGGCCTGCGGCAGATATTCGTTTTCAAATATCGAGCGAGAAAGGTCATCGATGGTTGCACTATGCACAGGATGCTGATCGAAGTGGATATCTTTATGACGGCGTTTCTCGTTCAAGATGCGCTCGTCGTTCGCACCGGCGATGCCCTGTCGAGGGCCGGTTCGAATCCAGATGCGTCCTTTATACCTCACCGGAGTCGCATCCGAGGGCATGACCATGACCACCACCATATCCGCCCCTTCGAGATGACGCTTTTCCACCGTCATCGTCGGCAAGGGAATGATATAGCCGTCGCTTCTAATCGCAGCGATATTACGCAGCAGTTCATCCGAAACATCCAACCCAACCGGCTCACCGTTATCCTTGACCCCGATGAAGAGCACCCCCGCCCGATCGTGATTGGGCAGATCATTGGCAAAAGCGCAGATTGCCTGACAGACCTTGTCGGCATCGCTTTTTTGAAACGATTCCTTGAATTCAATGCGATCCGTCTCCGATTCGCTCAACATCCTCAGCAGCTCATCGTCCGTGAATTTCTGCATCTGCATTTCCATCCCATTGTCTCTTTCAAACCGTATGGCACCCCCTTCCGGAGTTGCCACCCCATTCACCTGCACCGAAAAAAGAGACTATCAGTCATCGCCGTCAGTAGGCGATCGATAGCCCTTGCCCCTTCATGATACCGAAGGGAGGTATAGTAGGATACCGAATTTATCCAAAAAACCTTCGACAATCCCCCGCCCTAGGGTTATTTGAGACAATGATAATACTTTCGCTGCCCCGAGAGTGGCAATGAAAGCACATAAATACCATATAGCGATCCAAGGCAGCCTGGGATGGTTCTTGCTAAAAAAAAAAAATTAAATGCAGATCATAATCACCATACCATAGTCTCCGCCTATGCTCTCCGTCATTCTCGGCTTCCGGGAAGCGAATTGCCCTTGATCTTTGAACCTTTCTCTCGCTTTGCCATGAAACACCACCGCCATCCCCTGCCCTGTGATCAGGTCTGGGATGAAGGACTCCCCTCGAAAAAGGCGCCCTGAGGCAGTCGGCGCCCCGCAATTCCCGGGATTGGTCGGGCAGCGACATTCGTCGGATGAACGTTCATCGAGGGCGCTCATCGATGACGGCCGGGGACGCTAGTACCCGTTTATGGACGTATACGGGTTCCAGACCGCTCAATTCCCCTTGTCTGCTCTTTTTTCGCAAAAGACGAGGATCATGAGGATCGGAGCCCTCTTGACCTGCGTTTTCCTTTCGATGACAGGGATTTGCCTGATCTTCGGTCGAGCGAGGATCGGGTTCGGATCGCGAGGATCGAGACAGCGAATTGACCGACTTGTCGTGATGTGCATCGTCTATTCGCAAGACGAGCTGGAAAAAGAATAGGAATTGAGGGGTGATGAGCAGTGTTGTTTCCCGATAGGAGAGGGGGAATTGATAAAAGTGCGTGAAATTCAAACTCCGGCAGCGACTTATCTTAGGGTGCGAGCCGATCAAACCGGTGATTTAAAGGATATTGGATATGACATAGGCCCCGTATTGTCGAAAAACGGCTGATATAAGCCTTGACGTCACTAAAATGGCAAGGGTGATCCGTCGGAGTCGCTCCAAAGGCACCGGCGGCGGGCTTTGTAATATACGATAAAGAGATTTTCAACCCGATTTCTGCATTCGGGGATGAATTCACTTAAATATCAATACCTTGCGATCGATGGGTGTCGCCCATCGATCGCTTTGTGGCAGGCATCGATCTGCCAGGGCGCCTCCTATCGATAGACAATCATATAAATCCCTTGGATGCATGATCCGTGAAATCATCATCGTCCCTGATATATCTGTGTAATGTGACCGGGCTCCTATGGCCCGTGATCGCCATGATCTTGTCGTCCCGGGCACCGGCGATCACTGCGCAGGTCACATGGCCTGCGCGCAAAGAGTGTGAGGAAATCGTGCTCGGATCCAAGCCGATCGCCTCGGCATAGTATTTTACCAAGCGCGAAATATCCTTGCCGTCCAGCGGGTTGCCGCGCAAATTCCCATGCCGATCCATCGTCTGGAATAGATATCCCGATGTAATGCCCGATGCTTTCAGCCAATCGTTCAAACGCTTGATCGGTTGAATCCTCGTGCCTTGGATGATGGGAATTTTCCGCCCTTTACCCATTTGATCCGTCTTCGATCGACGAACGTGGAGGTACATCCTGTCGGGATCCGTCGGATCGATCTTTTCCACGATCTCGGCATCTTCGATGAGAAAGTCGCGAACGTTCGATCGACGCGCAGCGCTTGCGAAGGCGATTGCGAGAATGGCGGCATCGCGCTTTCCGATCAGCGTATCCGGACAAAGATCGATCATTTTCTCGACTTCATCCGCTTTCAGCGCCCTAGCCTGCTTGGGGTCGGTGCTGAACTCACGATTCAAGCCTTTCAGCATCAACTTGACCAAGGGGATATCACAAGGCGAATCGAAGCCTAGATAGTGGTTTTTGTAATGGATTGCCTTGATATAGGTGTTGATGGTGCTCATGGCCAATGGGCGGCCGTGGCGCCCGATGGGTTGAGTGGCATGAGAAACCGCAAAGTCTATCAAAGCCACGGGACTCGTCGGGAAAGCCTGATAGCCTTTACTATCACAAAATCGTTCGAATGAATCCCAAGCCTTTTGATATAAAGACAGTGTATTTTTTGATAACGCCGCTTTGATGAGATATCCGAATTTTTCGATGAGCTCTTTGAGCTGTTCGCTTAAGGCATGTGATTCATTACCGATGGGATAAATCGCTTCACTCGTATGATGAGGTTTCCTCTCCACGGGATGGGGCTCCTTTTCCATGATGATCAAGAAGGAATGGCAAAATCTACGAGAATATATCACCGTTTGCAACCTGCCAAATCGATTTTGGGAAGAAAAAAATCATTACAGTGATGATTATCTCGAATCAAAAAAGTGTTATAACGAAATACGTAATTCTAATATATAACAAGTATTGGTTTTAGTAAAGGGGGTCATCGCTTGTTCGTGGGATATTTTCCTTGAATGAGACGAGATCGAAATCTTTCGAGGATTTCTTGATGATCATCCCGGAAATTCGAATGATTTCAAAGAGTTGATCGATTCGTCATTGATTGTCAATCGCTCGGATAGCCGGGGACGATGATGGCGAAAACAGCGATAAGATGGAAAAAAAGATAACATCTCGAACATCGAAGAGCAAATCTTGAATATAGGGTTTTTCGAACGTTTCTTGGATGAAGGCTCCGCTCGATCTTTCATCGAGATGCGTATCCGGGAAGACGCAAAAGCCCGCCCGAGATGCGAAAATCAACGCCACGGGCTTGGGATCCGCGAGGGGTTTTCAGATCAGCCCTCGATCGGTGTCTCGAAAAACTCCGAGATGCGAGACGGGGGAGCGCCTACGGGAATACCCGGTCGATCCGATTCTCTCGCCATGCCGATGCATGAGGATGTACGGGATACACTTGTCGGGTGGCACCGTCAGGTGCTCGGCATCGTCGGGAGAGACTCATGCTCGAAAGATTCGAACGTTATCCGCTGACCTTCGGACCCACGCCGATCGAGGCGTTGCCGCGTCTGAGCGAGGCGCTCGGTGGGCAGGTCGAGATCTGGGCGAAACGTGATGACTGCAACTCGGGTCTGGCGCTCGGGGGCAATAAACTCCGCAAGCTCGAATATATCGTTCCCGATGCCATCGCATCCGGCGCGGACACCCTCGTTTCGATCGGGGGTGTGCAATCCAACCATACCCGTCTCGTTGCCGCGGTGGCGGCGAAGATCGGCATGAAATGTCGATTGGTGCAGGAAAGCTGGGTGCCGCACGAGGATGCGGTCTACGATCGCGTGGGGAATATCCTGATGACGCGGCTGATGGGCGCCGATAGCCGTATCGTCGCCGATGGTTTCGATATCGGTATTCGTAGGAGTTGGGAGCAGGCGATCGAGGAGGTACGTAAGGCGGGCGGTGTTCCCTACGGAATCCCGGCAGGCGCATCGGAGCATCGGTTCGGCGGATTGGGCTATGTGGGATTCGCCGAAGAGGTCCGCGCGCAGGAAGCCGAGTTGGGCCTTCGCTTCGACTACATCATTGTCTGTGTCGTTACGGGATCGACCCAAGCGGGCATGATTGTCGGTTTCAAGGCCGATGGTCGCGCGCATCGCGTCATCGGTATCGATGCCTCGGGAACGCTTGATCGAACGCGTGAACAAGTCGCGCGGATCGCCCGAAACACGGCGGAACTGATCGATCTGGGCAAGGAGATCGACGATGACGATATCGTCATCAACCCGGATTATGCCTATCCCGCTTATGGCATACCGAGCGAAGAAACGAATCACGCCATCCGCCTTGCAGCGCGTACCGAGGCGATGATCACCGATCCCGTCTACGAGGGAAAGTCGATGCAAGGACTCATCGATCTCACCCGCAAGGGATTTTTCGCGCAAGGCTCGAAGGTGCTCTATGCGCATCTCGGCGGAGTGCCGGCGCTGAACGGCTATTCGTATACCTATCGCAACGGCTGACTCATATCATCGATGCACTTACGCGGTGATGGATGGCAAGCGATTGCGCGGTTGAATCGTTCTAGAAAGCTCATATCCCTTGTCTTGCCTTTTTTCGCCCTACCCTCGGCGAAAAGCGTGGTAGCGCTCGATCCAGCGCAATAAACGCTCGGGCTTGCGGGCGCGCTTCCATTCCCCGGCGGCGTATTTATTGGCTTCGGCCAAGGTCGGATAGATATGGATCGTCGAAAGGATGCGATTGAGACCGAAGCCGTTGCGCATCGCGGCCACGAATTCCGCGATCAGATCGCCGGCGTGTTCGCCGACGATGGTCACGCCGAGCACCCGATCCTTGCCGGGCGCCGTCAATACCTTGATCGACCCGTAAGCCTCGCCATCGGCGATGGCCCGGTCGAGATCGTCGATCCCGTAGGTCGTCACCTCGTACTCGATGCCCCGCTCTTTCGCCTCGGTTTCGTTGAGTCCCACGCGGGCCACCTCGGGATCGGTGAAGGTTGCCCAAGGGATCACCGAATAATCCGCGCGGAATTTGCGGAAGGTGCCGAACAGGGCATTGACGGTGGCGAACCATGCTTGATGAGCGCTGACATGGGTGAACTGATAAGGGCCGGCCACGTCTCCGCAGGCGAAGATATTGGGAAAGCGGGTTTGCAGGTAGTCGTTGACCGCCACGGTGCGGCGCTCGGAAATGTCGATACCGAGCTCTTCGAGGCCGAAGCCGTTGACGTTGGCCGCCCTTCCCACGGCCACGATGACTTGATCGAAGGGAATGTCGATCTCCTCGCCTTCGTGCTCGCAAAGCAGATGTTTTTCGCCGTCTCGCAGCGAGAAGGACTTCGCCCGGTGGCCGGTGCGCACGTCGATCCCCTCCTCGACGAAACGACGCATCACCATCTTAGAGACTTCCGGATCCTCGCGGATCAAGATGCGCGGCAGCATCTCCACTTGCGTCACCTTCGAGCCCAAACGAGCGAAGCACTGGGCGAGTTCGCTCCCGATCGGTCCGCCACCGAGCACGATCAATCGAGGGGGCAACTCGCGCAAATCCCACAAACTATCCGATGTGAGATAGCCGACCTCCTCGATGCCGGGGATCGGGGGCACGAAGGGCCGGGCGCCGGTGGCGATGACGATATTGCGGGTGGTGATGGTGCGCGCTTGCGCTTGGGGATCGTCGGGCGAGGGCTTGATCTCCACCGTCCACGGCGATGTGATCTTCGCCTCTCCCGTCAAGCAATCCACCCCGAGGCCGGTATAGCGCTCCACCGAGTCATGCGGCTCGATCTCCTCGATCACTCGTTGCACCCGTTCCATCACCTGCGCGAAATCGACCTTTATCTGCGAGGGTTCGAGTCCATAACGGTCCGCATGCTTGGCTTGGTGTACCAACTTGGCGCTTCGAATCAAGGCCTTGGAGGGAACGCATCCGGTATTGAGACAATCCCCTCCCATGCGGTGGCGCTCGATCAAGGAGACCTTCGCCTTGACCATCGCCGCGATATAGGAGCAAACGAGGCCGGCGGAGCCCGCTCCGATGACCACCAAGTCGCGTTCGAAGCGTTTCGGCTTCGTCCATCCGGAGAAGGCCCGGCGTGATTTGACGACATCGACGATCTTTTTCGCGATCAAGGGGAAGATGCCGAGCAGAACGAAAGAGCCGATCAAGACGGGAGAGAGGATCCCTTGAAGGGAATCGAGCTGGGCAAGACGAGTGCCGGCATTGACATAGACGATGGTCCCGGCAAGCATCCCCGCTTGGCTGACCAGCGCGAAGGCCAAGGTGCGCATCGGGGTGATGCCCATCACCAGATTGACCATGAAAAAGGGGAAGACCGGAACCAAACGCAAGGTGAACAGGTAAAAGGCACCGTCGCGCTCGATCCCCTCGTTGATCGTCTTCAAACGGTCGCCGTAGCGTTTTTGGATGGCATCGCGCAGCAGGTAGCGAGAGACGAGGAAGGCGATGGTCGCTCCGGCGGTGGAGGCGAAAGACACCACGACCGTGCCCCATAGAAGGCCGAATATCGCTCCCCCGGCGAGGGTGAGGATGGCAGCTCCGGGTAGCGAGAGGCCGGTGACGACGACGTAGACGATAAAGTAGCCGAGCAGCATGAATAAGGGACGTTCTTGATAGAGGGCATCGATCTCCGCTTGGCGCGTTTTGAGGGCCTCGAATTCGAGGAATCGGGCGAGATCGAACCATATAAAAGCGCCGACGATGGCCGCGATGATCAGAACAAGGACAATCTTTCCTTTGCTCACGGGGCGATTCCTCGATGGTGGGGGGCGGACGCTTTATTCGATGAGGGCTCGAAGGCGAAGCGGCGCATTATGTGCCCTATCCTTCTTTATGCCGGCCGGGACCTTGGTATTCGGGAAAAATCCGATCCGAAGGCTTCCAAGCGATCCCTTGATGTTGACCTTCAATCGACGGGATCGATTTTGGCGGGCTTCGAAAGGCGGCTTCGAAGTCGACGATCGATGAAGAAGGCGCATCTTTGACCGTTCGTTCGATCGCGCGTCCGAAGCCGAGCCCTGAAACCGAGCATGGGGCAGTTTACCCGACAAAGGGATCCGGCCGACTTTCGGATGTACGGGACTGAGGCACGAACCGAGGTGAGCGACTTGACCGAATGGAGGCCTTCGGTCGGTCATAATACGCCTGCAAGCCGAGCGAGGATGAGCGCTCTTTGCCGGAAACGATAAGCCGGCGCCATCGTGAGCCTTCGTTGCAACGAGGGCGGCGGGTCGATATCGATTACGATGGTTTTCGATATCCTTTTCCACAGCCCCTTCGACAGACTCGACATGCCCCGCTCCGCGGACGAAGATCCTCGAACCGAGGGGAGACTCGTCCTTGACGATCACTCCCACCGACGCTCTCGATCCTCCCTTCCATGATCACGTTTTGGCTTCTTGCGGCGCTGATGATCGCGGCCGTGCTGCTTTGGATCCTCCCGCCCTTGCTGCGCAGGCCACCATCGGACGAAAAACCCGATGCGGAGGCGGCGCAAGAGACCGGTGAGAGCGAGCGAATCAACCTTGCGCTCTACCGGGAGCGGATGGAAGAGTTGAATCGGGAATACCGGGATCGAAGGATCGACAAAGAGCGCTACGAGAACCTGCGCGATGATCTCGAGCGCGGATTGATCGCCGATATTGGAATTGCGGACGATCCGGAAGACTCGGAAGACCCGAAGACGGAGGGCGAAAGCGCGAAGGACTCAAGGGGCGAGTCGCTAAGAGACGAGATCCCCTCACCGCCATCCACCCCCGCCGCTTCGCCCCGCCCTTCCGCCTCGATCTCGCATTACTCGATGCCCATCGCGCTTGCGCTTGCGATCCCGATCTTCGGCATCGTCATTTATCTGCAGGTCGGAACGCCTCGGGCCATCGATCCCGAACGCGACGCCATCGCCGGGGCTGCGGGCACCGAAATGGGTGCGCTCTCGGTGGAGGAGAGATCCGATCTCGAGAGGATGGCGAAGGAGATCGAAGCCCGACTCGAGGACAATCCGGACGACGCCGAATCCTGGATCCTTCTCGCCCAAGCGCGGATGGATCTCGACGATCCCGGCGCGGCCGTCGGCGCTTACGAGCGAGCCTATGCCATCCAAGGCGACGATCCATCGCTCCTCACCGACTGGGCGCAAGCGGAAATGGAGTTATCAATCTCCCCCGACTTCCCTCAAAGCGCCATCGCTCGCATCGAACGCGCTTTGGAGATCGATCCCGACCACCCCGGTGCCCTTTGGATCGGGGGGTTCGCCTCCTTCGGCCAAGGACAACGAGAACGGGCGTTGGCACGCTGGGAGCGGCTGCAAGCCCTTCTTCCCCAACAATCGGATGAGGCGAAAATGCTCACCGAGTGGCTCGTTCGCGTGCGTTCGGGCGCCCTTGCCGATCAAGGCCAAGGAGAATCCGTGCAAGGGTCCGCTTCCATCGGTGATTCCACGCTTGGCCGGGATCCCGAAACGAGCGATCGGAAAATCGGTACCGGAGACGAAGACGGATCCGAAGGCGATCTTGGATCTGCTGTCATCGAGTCCCAAGCCCCCGATCCCTTGACTGCGCGTATTGAAGTCGAACTCGATATCGAACCCGATCTTGCGAAAACCCTGGGCGGCGATGAGACGATCTTCGTCTTCGCAAGGCCCGCACCGGATGCATCGGGATCGGGAGTCGATTCCGGCGCTTTCGGTCCCCCCTTGGCCGTCGTTCGCACCACCCTTTCAGCCCTGCCGACGACCGTGGCTCTCGACGATTCAAGTGCGATGATGGCCGGCCGCAGCCTGTCATCTGCGCAAACGGTGATCGTCAGCGCCCGACTTTCGCTCACCGGTACGGTCGAGCGAACGAGCGGCGATATCGAAGGAATATCCGAACCGATGCCGAGCGTCGGCAGCCAAGAGCCGATTCGCATCCTCCTTTCGCAGGTGGTGCCTTAGAGCCCGGTCGGATGCGAACGAAACATCGGGGGATCGCCATCACCGGGGAGAGCGTCGATCCTCGAAGGGCGAAAGCCGATAGAAACCCGCAAGAGGACGGCGAAAACGATCGCCCGATTCGCAAGGACGTATCCGAAAAAAGGGGATGGACTATTGAACTTCCTCGCCCACGCCCTACTCTCCCCCGACGATGACGAAATCCTCACCGGCAACACCTGCGCCGATCTCATTCGGGGGCCGCTTCTCGAAGGTACCTCACCGAAAATCAAAGCCGGGATCCGGCTCCATCGACTGATCGACCATCATGCGGATCGTCATCCCGCCTTCGTCTGCGCCAAAGCGCTGATCGCCGCCCCGCGTCGACGCTACGCCGGGGCGATCCTCGATGTCTTCTTCGACCACTGCCTTTTCCGCAACTGGGCGAGCCACTCGGTGATCGAATTCGATGTCTTCGTCGAAAAGACCTGTCATCGCATCGGACTTACATCCTCCCTGCTCCCGATCCGCGACCCGAAGCAGCGAGAACGCCTGCAGCGCATGGTCGAAAGCCGATGGTTGGGGATCTATCGCCACCGAGCGGGGCTCGATCAAGCCTTCGAAGGCCTCGCCCGCCGCTCGCACTTCGGAAAAGCCCTGCTCGCCGACGCCGCTCGAGACCTTGACGAACACTACCCGGCCATCGAGCGATCCTTCCTCCATCTGATGCCCGATCTGCAGGCGATCGCCGAGGCTTTCGTTCTCGACGGCTGATATCGAGTGTCTTCACGCGGATAATTCGCGGGAATTTCCCTCTGCATCCTTGCTCCGAGGTACCATCGAAAGCCTCATTCTTAGGCAACATGAGAGATCCGCCCTCTCCGACAAAGCCCGATAGGCCTCGAACTGCGAAAATCGTCCGCAAATCGCTCCCGTAGTGCCCCCGATATTCCTCCGAAACATCGTCATCCAACCGCCGGATCGAGCCTTGAATTGCATCTCGAAAGATTGGGACGATGAATCGAAATATTAGAAGAGATATCTATAAAGTACTGATATAAAAGAAGAAAACTACACATACGATCCTTCTCGGCTTTAGGTTCTCGAGTTCTTGGGCATTGGATATTCAAAGAAAAATTCGTTATAATGCCAATCCACTTCTGGGGTAGCGATGTCGGCGATGCCCTGCTTCGGATGGCAGGTAGATCTTTTTTTTCGTGAACCCGAATTCGACTTGGGTGCGGCTCTGAATTGATTCTTGGGATTGGCCTTTCCACCGCCAATCCCTCTTGAACCAACGTGAACCTTCGGAGTTCTCCAACGATGCTCCATTTTGCTATTTCTGCCCAGTAGATTCCTCGCCCGACCAATGATTCTCATGTGCACTCCAAGCAGGAAATGGCTCGTTTCGCCAAGTTTGAAAAGCTGTTGACATGTCCTAATAAGAAGAATCAATCACAGGTCAACCTTTTACTGTCTTGCTGCAAAGCGATTTCAAATTCGAGGGATCTGGCAAAAATCGTGAAAAAATAACGATATGCACTATTTTTGCCCGGTTCTTTTGATTTTCTAATCACTTGGATCTTCCCTATCTACAGGGAAGATTTCAAAAAGACGAGAGATTGGAAATGAACCATTCGATGACTGCCGGCGCGGCTTCCGTGGCGGAATTCTTCGTGGATTCTCCTGCGGCCTCTCCGCGCAAAGCCGACTTCGAAGCGGGGGATGACTCGCCCGTACTTCCCTCGGGGGTCGCCGATATCCCCCTCCAACCTGCCTCGTTCGATATCTGGGAGAACAAATATCGATTGATCGCGCGCGATGGAACGCCATTGGATCGCGATATCGATGCCACCTTCCAGCGGGTGGCCCGGGCCTTGGCCAAGGTTGAGGTTGAGAGCGAGCGGGAATTTTGGTATGAACGCTTCCTGTGGGCGCTTCGCCAAGGGGTGACGCCCGCCGGAAGGGTTCTTTCCAACGCTGGCGCCACCGAGCACAAACCGGCGACATCGACCATCAATTGCACCGTCTCGGGCACCATCGAGGACTCGATGAACGATATCCTCGGCAAGGTCCACGAGGCCGGACTTACGCTGAAAGCGGGCTGCGGGATCGGCTATGAATTCTCGACCCTGCGCCCTAGCGGGGCTTATGTCACCGGTGCGGGAGCCTATACCTCCGGACCGCTCTCGTTCATGGATATCTACGATCGAATGTGTTTCACCGTCTCCTCCGCCGGGGGGCGACGGGGAGCGCAGATGGCGACCTTCGATGTCGGCCATCCCGACGTCCTCGATTTCATCCGCGCCAAGCGCGAGGACGGTCGCCTGCGGCAGTTCAACCTCTCGTTGCTGATCACCCATGACTTCATGGAAGCGGTGCGCGACGACGCCGAGTGGAATCTGGCATTTCCCCTCACCCGCTCCGAGGTCGAAGCCGATGGCATCGACTTGAAAGATACGCAAGAAGTGATCTGGCGGCATTGGCCGATCGATGACGACTATGTGAAAAACGAAAGGGGCGATGTGGCCTGTCGTGTCTATCGTCGGATGAAGGCAAGGCGGATTTGGGATGTGGTGATGTCCTCGACTTATGACTTCGCAGAGCCCGGTTTCGTCCTGATCGATGCCATCAACGAGATGAACAACAACTGGTTCTGCGAGAATATTCGCGCCACCAACCCTTGCGGCGAGCAGCCCTTGCCGCCTTATGGCTCCTGTTTGCTGGGTTCGATCAATCTCACCCGTTTCGTGCGCGATCCCTTCACCGAGCGGGCGCGTTTCGACTGGAAGGTCTTCGAAGAGGCGGTCACCGTCTTCACTCGGATGCTCGATAATGTGGTCGAGATCAACGGACTCCCCTTGCCCGAACAAGCGGTGGAGATCAAGCGCAAGCGGCGGCATGGCATGGGCTTTCTCGGTTTGGGCTCCACCTTGACGATGCTGCGCATGGCCTACGGCTCGAAAGAATCCGTTGCCTTCACCGAGAAGGTCAGCAAAGAGATGGCACTGGCCGGTTGGCGCGCCGCGCTGGATCTGAGCCGGGAAAAAGGCCCCGCCCCGATCATGGAGGAATCCTTCGAGGTCACCCGAGAGATGCTCGCTCGGCGCCCGGAAATGGCGCGCGATGGCCACAAGGTCGGCGACACCATCAAGGGCAAGGTTTTGCATGCCCGCTACAGCCGCTATATGCAGCGCATCGCGGAAGTCGACAGCCATTTGATCGACGATCTCGCCGAGCATGGGGCGCGCTTCACCCATCACAGCTCGATCGCCCCCACCGGAACCATCTCCCTTTCTCTGGCCAATAACGCAAGCAACGGCATCGAGCCGAGTTTCGCCCACCACTATTCCCGCAATGTGATCCGCTCCGGGCGCAAAAGCAAGGAGAAGGTCGATGTTTTTTCCTTCGAACTGCTTGCGTGGCGGGCGCTGGTGGATCCGGATGCGATGCCCCGACGAGGCCATCAAGGAAGCGATCGAGAGGGCGATTCCTCGCTCCCCGATTATTTCGTCGCCGCCGACGATATCACGCCTCGACAACATATCGACATCCAAGCCGCTGCGCAACGCTGGGTGGACTCTTCGATATCCAAAACCGTCAATATCCCCTCCGACTATCCCTTCGATGATTTCAAAAATACCTATCACTATGCTTATGAAAAAGGACTCAAAGGTTGCACCACCTTTCGCTTCAACCCCGCTGCCTTCCAAGGGGTTTTGGTCAAAGAGGAAGATCTGGAAAATACCGTCTATCAATTCGAGTTGGAGGATGGTTCGATCGTGGAGGTCAAGGGAAATGAAGAGATCGAATATGATGGCGAATCGCATACCGCCGCCAATCTCTATGATGCCATCAAAGAGGGTTATTACGGTCGATTTTGAGGATCGATATCTTGATGCTCGCAGGTTGATGTATCGGAGTCTTTGATCTTTCAACGCTTGGTTTCATTCAACGAGCGTTCACTCAACTGCAGGGATTCACTCGGATTCGAGCCAAGATCATGGGTACAAAAATCGACAAGAAGATCATCGGCTACGGCATCAAGCCCGGGAAAGAAAATCAATCTGCCCCCACAGAGCCGAAGCCCGAACCGAAAGCGGAAATCATCCGCATGCACGAGAAGCTCGAGCGCCCCGATGTGCTTCTCGGCTCGACCTATAAGATCAAGCCCCCTTTTTCCGAACACGCTCTATATATCACCATCAACGATATGGTGCTCAATCGAGGGACGGAGCACGAACACCGACAACCCTTCGAGATATTCATCAACTCCAAGAATATGGAACATTTCCAATGGATCGTCGCCCTCACCCGCATCATGTCCGCCGTCTTTCGCAAAGGCGGTGATGTCACCTTCTTGGTCGAGGAGATGCACTCGGTTTTCGATCCCAAAGGCGGTTATCTGAAAAAAGGCGGCCGTTATGTCCCCTCATTGGTCGCCGAGATCGGAGATGTCGTCGAAACCCACCTGCGCAAAATCGGCATGCTCTCGGATCCGGAAATCGACGAACACCGACAAGAATACCTCGACGATCTCAGAATGCGCTACGAAGCCGCCAAAGGCATCGTCAGCCCTGCCGATGATGGCGAAGAAGCGAGATTCCCCGAAGGCTCCAGTCTTTGCGAAAAATGCCACACCATCGCCGTCATCCGCATGGACGGCTGCATGACCTGCTTGGCTTGCGGCGACTCGAAATGTGGTTGATACGATAGATAGATCCCAAAATGTATGATTGATACCGCAAAAATTTCGTGATCGATAAGCGGGCGAGCCGGTAGCATTTTTTCGGATCGCAGCCATGATGCTTGTCGATGATTTATTGGAGGAGAATCTGGTATTGGTGTTTTGCGGTACGGCTTTGAGCGATGAGTCTTATCGTCGGCGGGCTTATTATGCGCATCCGGGGAATCGTTTTTATGCGGTGCTCGATAGTGTCGGGTTTACCGAGCGTCGGCTTTCTCCGGGTGAGTATCCCGAACTGCTGGGTTATGGAATCGGGTTGACCGATCTCAACAAGACCGAGCATGGGGCGGATCATTCGCTTAATTCTGCGGCTTTCGATCCCGGTGCGCTCGAAGGAAAAATTCGACGCTTTTCTCCCGATTATTTGGCGTTTACCAGCAAACGGGCGGCGCAAGAATATTTGAGGGTTTCTCGCTGTGATTACGGGCTGCAAGATACTTGCATCGGTCGAACGAGAATTTTCGTTCTGCCCTCTCCTAGCGGGCGGGCGGTGCGTTATTGGAGCGAGGAGCCTTGGCGGGAGTTGGCGGGGCTCTATCGTGTTGCTTTCGAGCGGCGACGAGGGGATGCCAAGGGGGTGGATTCTATCGGTTGACTTTCTTTTCCAAAGAAAGCCTTTGGTCAAGTGGTTGGTAATGGGCGATGGGATTTTTATATAAAGGATTTTTCATATCGCTTTTCTTGAATGATCGGGCGATATATCATTGGAAAGAAATGCCTTGGTGGGGAATTTTGAATCTATATCGTGCCGCTTATCAAAATGTCACGATAAGAGGCATTGATTGACTTTTCGTTGGTCGGTCGATATAAAAGATGATGGTGGCGAATTCGATTATCGCAGTGATTTTGAATGGATCGGGGTCTCGGGCTTGCTATTGATGCCGCTATCGATCGGTATTCCTTTGAGGGTGCCGTCCGCGTTCAAAGAAGTGATCCGAATGGATTGGATCTTCGAGTGCCCTCGATCTTTGTTGATTTGCGAATCGAGTTGCGATGATTCGGTCGATTCGTTTTCGATCTCGACTTTGAGGTAGTTATCGCTCCACCCGCTTTGCTTGATCATCCCTCCCCGGCGGGTGGGTTCTATCAGTACATCCAGTGTCCTTTGTAGGTGGCGCTCGGCGAATCGGCGGTTTTTATCCGACGAGAGTTTTTTGAGTGCCCGAGTGCGGCGTTTGCGGATATCCCCCGGGACTTGATCGCCGAAATGCTCGGCTTGCGAGCCGGGGCGGGTGGAATAGGTGAAGGCGTGCACGTAGGTGATCGGCAATGTCTGTACATAGTCGAAGGTGCGAAGAAAATCGTCATCGCTTTCGCCGGGGAAGCCGCAGATCACGTCGGTGCCGATCCCGCAATCGGGGATCCTTTCGCTGATTCGTCGGATCAGATCGTCGAATTCCTTGGCCTTGTACCTTCTCTTCATCCGCTCGAGCACGCTGTCGCTGCCGCTTTGAAAGGGAATATGAAAGTGGCGGGCGAAGACCGGGGACGAGGCCATCAACTCGATGATATCGTCGCTGATCGAGGCCGGTTCGATGGAGCTCAACCGGAATCGCTCGATTCCGTCGAGGGCCAAGATGGACTCGATCAGATCGGGAAGGAGGCGACGGCGATCAGGCAGGTCGAGACCGTAATCGCCCAAGTGCACCCCGGTGAGAACCACTTCGCAATAGCCGCTACCCACCAGAGCGCGAACTTGCTCGATAACGCCCTCGAAGGGACGGCTTCTCGAGGGGCCGCGGGTTTGAGGGACGATGCAAAAAGTACAAGCCTCGTTACAGCCCTCTTGCACTTTGACGAAAGCCCGGGAGTGCTCGGTCATTTCGGTGATCGAGACCTCGAGGAAGCTCTTCGCCGTCCATATCGGGGAGACTGCGATCAACGGCGAGTTGGGAAGCGCTCCGGGGGCATTGTCCAATCGATCCACCAAGGCTTTGATGCGGGCGCGATCCGCGGCGCCGACGACCAGCGATACCCCGGGCAAGGCTGCGAGCTCTTCCGGCGCCCGCTGCGCATAGCATCCGGTGACCACGATCTTCGCTGCGGGGGACTCGCGATGGATGCGCGCGATCGCCTTGCGCGCCGTGGCGTCGGCGCGGGCGGTGACGCTACAAGTGTTGACGAGGTGGATTTGGGCCTCTTCGCCCTCCTTTGCCGTCTCGTACTCGTTGCCCAACAGGGTGCGAATCGCCTCGGTATCGTATTGATTGAGCCGACAGCCGAAGGTGTGATAGGAGATACGTTGCTGCATGGGGCGATGGACCGATCGAAGAAGCAATGACAGGGACGCGGGGGGGGCGATGGAGGAAAACGAATTCGGGAATTCTATATCCTCATCTTCAATCTCGGGGCCGGAGGGTCTTTTTCGATGATTCGGCTTTGCCTCGGTGCGCCTTCGAGGAAAAGATTTTTCCTTACGATTCTCCGATGAAGGATCGATCGGGATTGGCATGCGGTGGGTTCGCAACCAAGGAGACTTTTCAACCAAGCGGTTCCCAAACGATGCGCAGTCCTTTCGCTCCGGATGGCGGGGCGAAATACGGATCGACCCAATCCCCTCCGATCGCGGCCAGCGCCCCGTCGATGTGGATCAAGGGAATTCGATCTCTCTCCCACGGCGGGATGCGAAGTCGCTGAAAGCGCTTTTTGAGCGATGCGGAACGATGCCCCTTTAGAACGCAGGGCGATTGACGAAAATGCACTTCGATCGATCCTCGAACCACGTCCGCATCGATGAGGGGGAAGGCTTGAGGTGGGTATCCCCCCGTGGATGAAGACGCAGATGGCGATATCGGGGGCGCTTCGAGCGCATTTAAAACCCCGTGGGGGAAGACGAGGGGATCGGGGATCGTCCATGGATGGGGACCGCAGTCGAGAACCTGAGGGCGGTGGTGGGAGACGAGCCAGAGCCCGCTTCGATAGCGCCGCAGATCCCATTGTCCCAGCCGTACGCAAGGAGATGCATCCGACCGCGCATCGAGCACGGGTCCGGCGATCTCCTCCATTCGGCGAGCCGAAGGGGGGGCGATACCGTTGCGACGCAGCCAAAAAGCGATGGCATTGCGCTTTCGCGCAGGTTCGAGATCGACCAAAGCGCTCGTATCGAGGGTTCGAAGGGCAACGCTCTTTTCATGATCGACCCCGGCGGCTTCGAGATCGATCCGCGCCAATGCCTCGTTGAGCGAAACGGATTCTCGAACGAGTCTTGCGGTGCGCGCCAATGATTGGTGGATATTGGGCCAGCGCCGGGAAATCTCCGGTATCGCTCGATGCCGCAAAAGGGCGCGAACGAAACGCCGATCGTCGTTGGCCGGATCGTCGATCGTCGCAAAACCGGTGCTCTTGGCGTAGGCGCGCAACGCCTGGCGGGGGATCGAAAGCAGCGGTCTTGCCACCTGCCCCGCTCCTAGCGGACGAAGCGCCGGGATGGCGCCAAGTCCTTGGGCTCCGCTCCCGCGAAAGAGATTGATCAAGAGGGTCTCGGCCTGATCGTCCTCGCTATGGGCGGTGCACAGCACATCATCGGTATCGATAAAGGACTCGAACAGGGCGTAGCGCGCTTGCCTTGCCGCCGCCTCGTTATCTTTGCGAGAGGATTGGCCGCTCTTCGGATCCGGCGCATCATCGACGACGAGCGTCGTGAACCCCACCCCCAAACGCCGACAGATCTCCTCGCAATGGAGTGCCCATGCGCCGGAATCCGGATGCAAGCGATGATCGACATGCAGGGCATGCAGCCGCATCGAAGAAGCGGGCAGGTTCGAAAATGCCGGATTCGAAAATGCGTGGAGCAAGGCCAAGGAATCCGGCCCGCCGCTGTAGGCGACGACGAAGCGGGCGGATCGGGGGAAGGAATCGACGAAGCCTTGCAGACCCCAAGATTCACCGACACCGATGGAAGAGTCATTCGGATCGTCGGTGGCGGTCAACGAGGATACCCAATCGAGGGGCGATCAATGGTGCCGAGGCGGGCTTGATCCGCTGATTTCTTGGTCACTTCGAAGATCGCTCAAGTGGGGTGGTGGGGCAAGGCGTCGATGCGAGGTTTTTTGCGCAGGGAGTCGAAAAACCCAAGGACTGCCATCGGCGATCTCATGCCCGATTCATGCCCGATTCATGCCCGATTCATGCCCGATTCATGCCCAAGTCATGCCCAAGTCATGCCCAAGTCATGCCCAAATCATGCCCAAATCATGCCCAAATCATGCATGATGACCAAGGCCCATACATTTCATGGCCTTGGATGCAATCTCCTCCACGGAAGCCGCACTGGTATCCAAGAAGGGAATGCGATGGCGCTCGTAAAGCGCCTGAGCCTCTCGCACCTCGCTGCGACAGCGGGCGAAGGAGGCATAGATGGTATTGGGTCGGCGTTCGGTTCGAATGCCGCTCAATCGCTCGGGATGGATGGTCAAGCCGAAGAGCCTCGATCGGTGATCCAACAAGAAGGATGGCAGGTCGGCCCCCGTGGAAAGAATCTCCTCGGTCAACGGATAGTTGGCGGCTTTGATCCCGAACTGCATCGCAAGGTAGACGCTGGTCGGGGTCTTGCCCGAGCGAGAGACCCCGATCAGGATGATCTGGGCTTCGTGGTAGCTGCGAACCCCGGCGCCGTCATCGTGCGCAAGGGCGAACTCCACCGCCCCGATCCGACCCTCGTAGTAGGCGCGATTGGATACGGTATGGAAACGCCCCGCCGCCCGGCTGGGGTCGGAGTGCAGCTCTTGTTCCAACGCTCCGATGAAGGTGCGAAAGAGATCGAAGACCAAGGCCCGGCTCCGGGCGATGATCTCGTGCAGTTTGGAGTCGGCCAGCGTGCTGAAAACGATCGGTCGTTGCGCGTCCTCTTTGGCCGCGGCATCGATACGCCCGACGGCACTGACCGCTTGCGAGGCATCGGTGATGAAGGGAATGGTCACCATGATGAAATCGACATGCTCGAACTGACTCAAAAGCGCATTGCCCAAGGTGCCGGCGGTGATTCCGGTGCTGTCGGAGACGAAAAAGACCCGTCGGCGTCCGGGTACTCGATCCGCATCGGTCGTTCCTTGCATCTCCCGATCCGGAGAAGGACTCGGCTCGTTCATTCCCTTTCCTTGAAGCGACCGTAGCGCATCAATCGATCGTAGCGCCGAGCGCGAAGAAAAGTACCGTCCATCGCATCGAGCCTTTCGAGTTCGTCGACGATGACGTTGCGTAAAGATCGCGCCATCGTATCCGGATCGCGATGCGCCCCGCCGAGCGGCTCCTTGACGATCCGATCCACCAAGCCCAATGCGTGAATGCGATCCGAGGTGATCCCCATCGCTTGCGCCGCATCGGGGGCCCGCTCCGATTTTTTCCATAGGATCGATGCGCAACCCTCGGGGGAGATCACGGAATAGGTGCTGTATTGCAGCATGATCACGCAATCGGCGACGCCGATGGCCAAAGCCCCGCCGGACCCCCCTTCTCCGATGACCGTGCAAATCACCGGCGTTTCCAAGGCGGTCATGGCATAGAGGTTGCGGGCGATCGCCTCGGCTTGGCCGCGCTCCTCGGCCCCGATCCCCGGCCAAGCCCCGGGGGTATCGATTAAGGTGATCACCGGCAAGCGAAAACGCTCGGCTATCTGAAAAAGACGCAGGGCCTTGCGATAGCCCTCGGGGCGCGGCATGCCGAAGCTGCGATGGATATTTTCCTTGGTGGTCCGACCCTTTTGGTGTCCGACCACCATCACCGCGCGTCCCGACAGACGCCCGATTCCGCCGACGATCGCCGCATCGTCGGCGAATTGACGATCGCCGTGCAGCTCCACGAAGCCGGTGAGGATGCGCTCGATATAGTCAAGGGTATAAGGGCGCTGCGGGTGGCGGGCGATCTTCGATACCTGCCACGGTGTGAGCTTGCTGAAGATCGAACGCGTCAGATCCTCGCTCTTCGAGCGCAGCCGCTCGATCTCATCGCCGATGTTGATCGAGGAATCCCCCTCGATCAGACGAAGTTCTTCGATCTTGGCCTGAAGTTCGGCGATCGGTCTTTCAAAATCGATGAAATTCACGACTTCTCCATATCAAACCCGATAGATGGCGGACGGGAGCGGTCTTCGAAGGGCTCGTTGGAAAAACGACCCGATCCACGCTCGGCGAGCGGCGCCGCCCATATCGTGCACGCAATGCCAAGATGCCTTGGAGATCGGCCCTAGGAGGCGCTGCCCGTCGGGTACACCACATGCACTCGATTGACACCCGACACGCTGCGCAACCCGGCGAGCAGATCTTCCACCGGTCGCACCAGCCATGAATCGCCCAAGGGTAAATCCACCTTCAGGTCGAGGCTTTGATAGCGGATATGAATGCGGGTGCTCCCCCGCCGCCAAGGCTCGATCGTCTCTTTCAAGGCCCCCACCGCCTTTTCGACCTGGGAATCATCGAGATCGATCAGGATATGGCTCGCCCGATCTTCGCGCACGCTCACGATATCGCGCACCCGAGCGGCCACCACCGAACACCCTTGGGTATAGGAGTCGTCCTCGATCTCGCCGTCGATGACCACCAAACGATCCTTTGCGATCCGTTCTCGGTAGCGCTCGAAGATTTCCGAGAATAACCGAACCTCGACCCGACCGCTTCGATCCTCGACGGTGGCGACGGCCATTCGTCCTCGACGGGTATTGTGGGTTCGCACCCCGGTCACCAATCCGACGATGGTGCGAGAATCCTCGCTCGGCTTCAAATGTTTTATTTCGACGGGAGCGATCACCGCCAGATCGCTCTCGTATCGATCGATGGGATGACCGCTCAGATAATGGCCGAGGCTCTCTTTTTCCCCGTCGAGAATATCCTCTTTCGACCACTCATGGCCGGTGACGAAACGACTGCGGATCTCCTCGCCTGCAAGATCCCCGCCGAAGAAATCATCCTGACCTTTCGATCGATTGCGCGAGATTTGCTCTGCGGCCTGCATGGCATCGGTCAGGCTTTGCGAGAGCGTGGCCCGAACCACACCCCGATTCGAGACGGTGGGGGCTTGGGGACCGAGATCGTCGAGAGCCCCGGCCCGGATCAGCGAATCGAGCACTCGCCGATTGACCCGCTTTTGATCCGTGCGCCGAACCAGATCGAAAAGATCCGAAAAGGGACCGTTTTCTTCCCGCTCGGCGATGACCCCCTCGATGGCCCACTCCCCTACCCCTTTGATCGCCCCCAATCCGTAGCGGATGGTGCGATCGTCGGCGGCGCTGAAGCGGCAGAGGCATTCGTTGATCGCCGGGGGAAGGATATCGAGCCCCAATGCCTCGCATTCCCGGATCAGATCGACCACCTTGTCGGTATTGTCCATATCCGCCGAGAGCACCGCGGCCATGAACGCCGCCGGGTGGTGCGCTTTGAGCCAAGCGGTGCGAAAAGACAGCAAGGCATAAGCCACCGAATGGGATTTATTGAAGCCGTAGCCCGCGAATTTTTCCATCAGGTCGAAGATATTGCGGGCCGTTTTCCCGTCGATCTTCCTTTCTTTCGACCCTTGCATGAAGATACCGCGCTGCTTTTCCATCTCCTCGGGCTTTTTCTTGCCCATCGCGCTGCGCAGGATATCGGCGCCCCCGGGGGAATAGCCCGCAAGAACCTGGGCGATCTGCATCACCTGCTCCTGATAGAGGATCACCCCGTAGGTGGGTTTGAGGATCGGCTCCACCGCCGGATGCGGGTATTCGACTTGGGTGATCCCGTGCTTGCGCTTGATGAAATCCTCCACCATGCCCGATTGCAAGGGACCGGGGCGGAACAGAGCCACGAGGGCCACGAGGTCGTCGAAGCAATCGGGGCGCAATCGGCGCACAAGCTCTTTCATGCCGCGGGATTCGAGCTGGAAGACGGCGGTGGTTTGGCCGCGTTGGACCAGTTTGTAGACCCCGGCATCGTCCATGGGCAAAGAGCCGATATCCAGAGTGGGCTCTCCCGCCGCTTGCCGTTGTCGATTGACGGCTTCGACGGTCCAGTCGATGATGGTCAGGGTTCTAAGGCCCAGAAAATCGAACTTGACCAATCCGATGGACTCGATATCGTCCTTGTCGAATTGGGTCACCGCGCTATCCGAGCCCGGCTCCCGATAAAGCGCGGTGAACTCGTTCAACGGGCGAGGAGCGATCACCACCCCTCCGGCATGCCGCCCGGCATTGCGGGCGACGCCCTCGAGTTTGCGGGCGAGGTCGATGATCATGCGCACCTCCTCGTCCGCAGCGTAGCGTTCTTTGAGCGGCTCCTCGCCGATCGCCCGCTCCAAGGTCATGCCCAGATCCGCCGGAATCAGCTTGGCGATCTGATCCACGAAGCCGTAAGGATGGCCGAGCACCCGACCCACATCGCGCACCACCGCTTTGGCGGCCATGGTGCCGAAGGTGATGATCTGGGAGACATGATCCGGGGTGTAGCGCTCCGATACATACTCGATCACCCGATCGCGTCCTTGCATGCAAAAATCGACATCGAAATCCGGCAAGGAGATGCGTTCGGTATTGAGGAAGCGTTCGAAGAGCAAGTCGTAGTACAAGGGATCGAGATCGACGATACCCAAAGAGTATGCGACCAGCGAGCCGACGCCGGAGCCGCGCCCCGGACCCACCGGGATCCCCTGCTCTTTCGCCCAGCGGATGAAATCGGCCACGATCAGAAAATAGCCCGCATAGCCCATGCGTCGGATCACTTCGAGTTCGGTTTCGATCCGCTGCCGGTAGGGTGCTCGATCGTCTTCGGCCACCGGCGGAGCGCCATTGCAAGGAACGCTCAATCGTCGCTTCAATCCCTCTTCCACCCGTTCGGCGAACCAATCATCGAGGGCATAGCCATCGGGGATCGGGAATTCGGGCAGATAAGCCCCGCCCAGAGAAACGCGCAAGGTGCAGCGGCGGGCGATCTCGACGCTGTTTTCGATGGCCTCGGGAAGGTCGGCGAAGAGTTCGACCATCTCATCGGCCGATTTGAGATATTGCTCGGAGCTATAACGTCTCGGCCGTCTGGGGTCGGCGATGATTCGGCTCTCTCGGATACACACCCTCGTTTCGTGAGCCTTGAAATCCTCCCGATGCAAAAAACGCACATCGTTCGAGGCGACGATCGGCAAGGAGAATTCGCTCGCCAAGTCCAAACTCGCCTCCAAACAAGGCTCGTCCGGCTCCCGCCCGGTGCGCTGCACCGAAAGATAAAAACGATCTTCGAAGATCTTCGCCCACTGCTCCGTCCGACGCATGGCCCGATCCATATTGCCATGCAGCAGCGCCTGCCCCACATCGCCGTCGGGGCCGGGAGAAATGGCGATGAGATCGCTGACCCCGTCGTCGAACCACGCTCGCTGCGCCGCCGGATTGGAAGCGGAGCGATCGTCCGAGTAAAAACGGGTCAACAGACGGGTCAGCTGCCGATAGCCTCGATCTCCCATCGCCAACAAAAGCATCGTTCCAACGGGATCGGTAGCCGAGATCGGAGCGATGGGCAAGTCGACGCCGATGATCGGCTTGATGCCCGCAGCGATCGCGCGGCCATAAAAGCGCACCATGCAAAAGAGATTGGCATGGTCGGTAATGGCAACGGCCGGGAAGCGCTGTTCCTTGACCCGCTCGATCAGCGGGCGAATGCGGGTGACCCCATCGACCAAGGAATATTCCGAATGTAAATGCAGGTGCACGAAGGGAGCGGACTGCGCAACGGGATCCGGCATCGTCTTGGTGTCATCTTCGTCGGCCATCGAGGGGATCGAGTCCGAAGCGAGACCCGATATCGCCGATTCCGCCGACTCTTCGAGCAAAGCGTTCATGCATCTTCCACCATACAAGGCCAAGGGTTGAAGCGACGATTGGATCGCCGACCGCCGCCGATCGCTCGATCCGAGACGGATTTTACCGAAGAGTGCGGTCGGCGGCGGCGATGCGCACCGGAGCGAAACTGCGGCGGTGCGCAGGCGAGGGACCGAAAGAGCGCAGGGCTTCGAGATGAGCCCGCGTTCCATAACCCTTATGGCGGGCGAAGCCGTATCGGGGGTAGCGGCGATCCAGATCGATCATCGCGCGATCGCGGGCGACCTTGGCAAGGATCGAGGCCGCCCCGATCGCCGCTTCGATGCCATCGCCGCCGATGATCGCCCGTGCCGGAAAGGGCAGCGGCTGCGGACATCGATTGCCGTCGATGAGCGCTCTGTGCGGAGGCGGATCGAGCGCCAACAGGGCCTCGCGCATCGCCTTCATCGTCGCTTGCAGGATGTTGATTCGATCGATCTCCGCAGCGTCGATCCGAGCCACGGCAAAGGAGAGGGCATGGCGATGGATGGCTTTTTCCATCGCCTCTCGGCGCGCAGGGGAAAGGCGCTTGGAATCGTCGATGCCGGGGATGGGCACTTGCGGATCGAGGATCACGGCGGCGGCATAGACCGGGCCTGCGAGCGGACCTCGTCCCGCCTCGTCGACCCCGGCCACATAGTCTTCCACTTTTTCTCTTTCTCGGCTCGTTCGGGCTTCGCTTATTTCCCAAGCGCCACTTCCAGCACCGCCTCGGCCGCCTTGGCCGCAGCGTCGTTGCGCAAGCGGCGGTGGATGCGCCGGAAGGTGTCGATCCGCTCCGGCTGCGGATGATCGAGGCATTCGAGCACCGCCGGTCCCAAGCGCTCCGGAACCGCATCGTCTTGCAAGAGCTCGGGAACCAATCGCTCGCCCGCAAGGAGATTGGGAAGCCCGATATGCGGCGCCTTTAGCAGTCGCCGACCCAGTTCCCAAGTCAGACGCTTCGCGCGATAGGTGATCACCATCGGCCTTTTGATCAGCATGGCCTCCAAGGTAGCGGTACCCGAGGCGAGCAATACCGCATCGCTTGCGGTCATCGCATCCCGCGCGCCGCCGAGAAACACCGAGCAAGGAAGGTCGGGGGCATGGCGTGCCAACGCTTGGGAGAAGAGATCGAAGGTGGATGGGTTGGCAAGGGCGCCGACGAAGCGGATCTCCGGTCGGCGTCGATGAATCCAGCGGGCCGTTCGAACGATGGGCTCGGCCAATGCGCCTAACTCGCCGATACGACTGCCGGGTAACAAGGCGACGATCACTCCTTGCGATTCGAGTCCGAGCCTCGTACGCGCCTCGTCTCGATCCGGATCCATCTCGATCTCGTCGGCGAAGGGGTGTCCGACGAAACGCACGGGGATGCGGTGCTTTGCGTAAAAATCCTCCTCGAAGGGAAAGAGGGTCAGCATCATATCCACCGCCCGCTTGATTTTGCGCACCCGGTATTGTCGCCAAGCCCAGACCGAGGGGCTGACGAAATGGACGGTACGCACCCCGGCCCGGCGCAATGCCAGCTCCAAAGTCAGATTGAAATCCGGGGCGTCCACCCCGACGACGATGTCCGGAGGATCCGCGATCCAGCGTCGGATCAATCGGCGACGCAAGCGTACAAGCCCCGGATAACGGCCCAAGACCTCGATCAGCCCCATGACTGAAAGGCGTTCCAATGGCACGAGACAATCGCAACCGGCCTTGATCATCTCCGGGCCGGCGATTCCCTCGAAGTGCAAGTCCCGGTGGCGGGCGCGCAAGGCTCGGATCAAGGCCCCGGCCAGCAGATCACCCGATGGTTCCCCGGCGACGATGGCGAGTTTGAGCATCCGCTCCTTGGCAAAAATCGCATGCCGGCTCGATGGGAGACGGGATATCTCGAAGATGATATCGAGAACGACGATCGAGGGGATCGCTCGATCTCCTAGGGCTCCGAAGCCGACGGGGGAGTATCTTCCCGACGAGACGATCGATCGCGCACGATCCCTCGCTTCGATTGGCGCACGAAAGCGCAAAAACGCTCCACTTGCGGAACCTCGGCCGCAATGCCCTTTAGCCTCGAGATGGCATCATCGACCGACAACCCTTGGCGATAGACGGTGTGGTAAGCCTTTTTCAAAGATTGCACCACCTCGGCCGATACCCCTCTACGTCTTAGCCCCTCGCTGTTGAGGCCATAAGGGCTCGCCGGATTGCCGGCGGCGGTGATGAAGGGCGGGACGTCTTTCAAGGCGCACGAAGACATCGCAAGGAAGGATCCGGTGCCGATACGACAAAACTGACGCACCGTCGAGAAGCCGCCCAAAATCGCCTCGTCATCGATCTCCACATGCCCGGCGAGAGAGGCGGCATTGGCCATGACGATCCCGTTGCCGAGCAGGCAATCATGGGCGATATGGACGTAGGCCATGATCCAGTTTCGATCGCCGATTCGGGTGAGCATCCCTCCGGGCTCCGTGCCCCGATTGAAGGTGCAGTATTCACGGATGACGTTATCGTCCCCGATTTCCAAGCGCGAGGCCTCGCCCTTGTATTTCATATCCTGCGGGGCGCCCCCCAACGAGGCGAAGGAGTGGATGCGGTTATTGCGACCGATACGGGTCGGGCCCTCGAGCACGACATGCGATCCGATGGTCGTTCCCCGATCGATCTCGACCTCGGGTCCGATCACACTGAAAGGACCGACCTCGACATCGGGGGCGAGATCGGCCCCGGAATCGACGATGGCCCGGGGATGAATCACTCTTCTTCGTCCCGCAAGGCACCGAGGATATCGGCGTCGGCCACGAGCTTGCCATCCACCGTTACCTTGGCCTCGATCTTCCAGATCCCGCGGCTGGGACGGCGAAGGATGCGCACCTCGATCCGCAACTGATCCCCGGGAACCACCGGCTGCCGGAAGCGAGCGCGATCCACCCCGGCAAGGTAGTACATCGCATTTTGAGAAGGGGTCTTTTCGAACGAGCGCAGCGCAAGGACCCCGGTGGTTTGGGCCATGGCCTCCAAGATCATCACCGCGGGCATCACCGGACGGCCCGGGAAATGACCGGGGAAGAAAGGCTCGTTGATGGTGACGTTCTTGATCGCCACCATCGATTGTCCGGGGACGTAATCGATCACCCGATCGATCAGCAAAAAAGGATAGCGATGCGGAAGGCAGGCAAGAATTTCTTCGATTGACAAGGCAGGCATGGAGTCTGGCTCTCCGGTAGGCATTCGTTCGGTTGCGGTATGGCCTCGATCGGCAAAGGGCGGCTCCTTTCGCGCCGGGGATGTCGCCGCTTCCTTCGTGCGGGGCGGCGCCCCTTCGGTATTTGCCGACGGTTCGCTTGTAGACCGCCGGTATCGACGGTGCTCGCTTTCGATGGACGCCAAACGTTTGGCCATCTCGTCGAGACGTCGAAAGCGGGCGATATTGCGCCGCCAGCGCAAATTCTCCTGTATCGGCATTCCCGATGAATAGGTACCCGCTTCGGCGATGGAGGACGAAACCGCCGAGGTTGCGGTCAAGACCACATCATCGGCGATTTCCAAGTGGCCGGCGATGGCCGCAGCCCCTCCGATTCGACAGCGTTTCCCGATGCGGGCGCTACCCCCGATGGCGACCCCGGCGGCGATTGCGCTATGGGCTCCGATGCTCACGTTATGGGCGATTTGGATCTGATTGTCGATCTTCACCCCGTTATCGATCACGGTATCCTCCAAGGCTCCGCGATCGATGGTGGTATTGGCTCCGATTTCCACATCGTCGCCGATTCGCACTCCGCCGAGCTGGGGGATTTTGAACCAGCGTTCGCCGTCGATCGCAAAGCCGAAGCCATCGCTTCCGATGACCGCCCCGGGATGAACGATGGCCCCCGATCCGATGGTCACCCGCTCGCCGATCACGACTCGAGGGCCGATATGGCACTTGGGACCGATGGCCGAGCCTCGACCGAGAAAGGCTCCCGCACCCAAGACGCTCCCCTCGCCGACCTTCGCCCCCTGCTCGATGACGCAGCCGCTGCCTATCGAGGCCCCGTCAGCGATATCGGCGCTTGGATGGACGAAGGCTCCGGCGGCGATGCCGGGAGGTAACGAGGGCGGCGAGGAAAACAGGGTCGCCGCCTTGGCATAGCCGAGGTAAGGGTCGTCGACGACCAAACTCGCCCCGGGGCATTCGGCGACGAAATCCGAGGCGAGGATCACCGCCACCGCCTGCGTCGAAGCCAAACGATTCCGGTAGCGGGGATTGGAGAAAAAGGAGATGTCTTGCGGCCCCGCCGCATCCAAGGCGGCGATCCTTTCCACTTCGATATCGGCGACACCGGCGATTCGCCCGTCCCCACCGACAAGGCGGGCTCCGATATGCTCGGCAATCTCCCCGAGGCGATGCGACATGATCGGTGCTTAGGCGGCGAGGGTCGGTGGTCGGGCTTTCAAGCCCGCCGATGAGCCTTCGAGTCGATCGAACCCGGGCCCGGGGCGAGCGATTCTCAAGAATCCGGGCTTTCGAATCGAGCCTGCAGTCGCTCGAGGACACGATCGGTGATATCGACATTTTGCCCGGCGAAGATCACGCCGTCGGTGATGATCAGATCGTAGCTTTCCTCGCGCGCCATTTCCCGGATCACCTCGGCCATCATCTTTTGCAGGGCGCTTAGATCCTCGCTGCGCCTGAGATTCAGGTCTTCCCGGAATTCCTCTTGGGTGCGACGCAATTCGCGTTCCAATCGACGCAATTCCCCCTGCTGCCGGGTGCGCTCTTCCACGGACATGATCGCAGCATTGCGGCGCAGGTTTTCCTCCCTGGTCGCCAATTCCTGCTGCTGGGCGAGGATATCGCGATCCCTTTTGGCGAAATCCTGCTGGATCTGCTGGCTCGCCGCCTCCGATTGCGGAGCGTTATCCAGCAAGGCCGCGAAATTGACGAAGCCGACCCTGACATTTTGCGCCATCGCCGAGCGATCCGATGCCGCGATCGCAAGCAAGACCGAAGCGATGCCGACGATCGATGCTCGATGCATCGCCGAGCGAATCGAAGTAGTCATCTTATGACTGTTGACCTCTTTTTAAAAACTGGTACCGAAGGTGAATTGAAAGCTCTGGGTATCATCCCCGGGCTCTTCCCCGACCGGAGCGGCAAGGCTCAAGGTGAAAGGGCCGATCGGAGACAACCACAAAGCGGAGATACCGGTGGAATAGCGAAGCATGTCGGCATCGAATTCGTCGTCGGGGCCATAGACATTGCCGATATCGAAGAAGCTTGCAACCCGCAACGCCCCGGCATCATCGACGAAGGGAATGGGAATGACCAACTCCGCGCTCCCCACGGTCTTGAGGCTGCCCCCCAAGGGATCCCCCTTGGAATCTCGGGGCCCCAAGGTATTGGCGGTAAAGCCCCTCACCGAGCGCAACCCCCCGACGAAGAAGTTGTCGGTCAAGGGCAGGCTGGTCAAATCCCCATAACCCTCTCCGTATCCGACCTCGCCTTCGAGCATCAACACGAAGCTGCCCGGTATCGGAAAGAGGTGCTGATGCTGGGCGGATATTTTGTAGTAGGTCAGATCGCCCCCGGGCAGGGCGATTTCCGCCCGCAAGCGCGACAGGCTGCCTGTGGTCGGCAAAATCCAGCTGTTGCGACCATCTCTGGACCACGAGGTACTGGCCAGCAAGGTGATGAAATCCGGGCCATTTTGCTCGTTGAAGCGAATGATTTCTTCCGAGGGCGAGGTCCCCAAGATGAAGTCGGTCTGCTTGACCTCCAATCCGACCCTGATATCGGTGAACTCCGATACCGGAATGCCGAAATTCAAGGCCGCCCCGATATCGTCCAAGTTGTAGTCGGTGAGGTTGGCGGCGCTGGCATCCGTACGCCGATTGTAGGCATCGAAGCCTCGGCTGATGCCATCGATGGTCCAGTAGGGATTCAGCCAAGAGACCGAGATATCACGATTGACTTCGCTGTTATCGAAGGAGAATTTGACGCGGCTTCCGGTGCCGAGGAAATTCTTCTCGGTGATGCTGCTGCTCAAAACCGCCCCTTCGGATTGGGAAAATCCGGCCCCTAGGAGAATGTTGCCGGATGATTTTTCCGAGACCGTGAAGTCGATATCCACTTGATCGTCGGTATCGGGAACGGGGAGGGTCTCGACCTCGACCGAATCGAAGAAATCCAAGCGCTCGATACGTTCTTTGGACCGCCGGATGGCGCTGGTCGATACCCAGCTGCCCTCCAGTTGTCGCATCTCTCGCCGCAGCACTTCATCCCGGGTCTTGGCATTGCCGCTGAAATTGATCCGACGAACATAGACTCTCTTGCCGGAATCGATATAGAAATCGAGATCGACCGCCCCCGTCTCGTCATCCAAAATGGGCACGGCGTTGACGTTGGCGAAAAGATATCCATCGTTGCCGAAGCGCTCTCCGATCAGCCTCGAGCTCTCGGTTACTTCCCGGCGGGAAAAAATATCCCCCGATCGGACGATGATCAAGTCCCGTAGTTCCGCTTCGATATCCCCGACATCGCCTTGCAGATTGATATCGCGAACGATATAGCGAAGCCCTTCCGAGATATTGATGGTGATGTAGATATCTTTTTTATCGGGGGTGATCGAGACTTGGGTGGAGTCGATATTGAAATTGACGAAGCCTCGATCGAGGTAATAGGAGCGCAAGACTTCGAGGTCGGCGGCGAGTTTCGACTTGGAATAGAGGTTGGCGCTGCGGATGATGGAAAAAAAGCCCCCGGTAATCGAGCTGAACTCATCGAGCAGGTCGTCCTCGTCGAAAGAGACATTGCCGACGATATTGATCTGGCGGATCCTTGCGGCAATTCCTTCCGATATATCGAAAAGCACCTCGACCCGATTGCGTTCCAAAGGATTGACCGTGCTTGAGATACGGGCGCTGTAAAGACCTTGGGCGAAATAGGCCCGACGGATTTCCTGCTCCACCCGATCGAAGATGGAGCGGTCGAATACCCGTCCTTCGACGAAACCGACATTCTCGAGGGCGTTTTTCAAATTCTCGGTATCGATATTGCGATTGCCGCTGAACGCGATGCGCCCGATCGAGGGGCGCTCGACGACCGTGATCACCAATGTTTCACCGGATCGGGAGATATCGAGATCGCTGAAAAATCCGGTTTTGAAAAGCGACTTGATGGCATCGGCGATTCGATCGTCGTCGGCCCGGTCCCCGACCTCGATCGGAAGATAGCTAAAGACGGTATCCCGGGTGATCCGCTGCAGGCCGTCGATCCGAATATCCTCGACGGTAAAGGGCTCGATCGCCGCGGCGATCTGCACCGCCGCCCACAATAAAAGACCTGAGATCAGGGGGAAAAACGGGCGATTCAAGAGAAATGACCCTCCGGCTCGGGAGATCCGTCCGACGACAAAGAAGCGCAGCGCCAATCGATGCGAGCCAATCGATACCGAGAACGAATGGCAATCAAACGGCAATTATCGCACGATCTTACCCGACATCGAAGTTTTTCGGACTCATCCGAACAATCATCCGAACAATCGCGACAGATCGTTGTAAAAGGCCAGGCTCATCAATCCGGCGATGAATGCCATGCCGATCCCGTTGGCGGCGATATGGACCTTTCGAGAAAGCGGTCGCCTGCGAAAGGTCTCGATCACGCAAAACAGCAGATGCCCTCCATCGAGGATCGGAATCGGCAGCAGATTGATGATCCCCAGACCGATGCTGATCACCGCCATGAACCCCAAAAATTGCGACAAGCCGCTCCTGACGAAATCACCGGCGTAATCGGCGATACCGATCGGCCCGTTGATATGCCTCGGGGAGATGTCTCCGGATATCATTTTTCCCATCACGCGCAGGGTCAGCATGATGATGTCACCGGTCTCGTCGATGCCACCGATCAGCGCTTGGGTAAAGCCTTTGCGTTCGGTGAAGAAATACTTTTCCCGCACCTCGGGAGGCAGGGTGCGAGAGGGTATCACCCCGATGCGCCCGAATCGCTCTTGTTCGTATTCGATCGCCTCGGGAACCACCGTCAACGTGATCGTTTGTCCTTGATCGCGGCGGACGACGAGGGGAACCTCCTGCTCGGGCCGGGAGCGGATCGCCCTGACCAAATCCCCCCAATATTCGATATCCTCTCCTGCGGCCTCGATCACGCGATCTCCGGCCCGCAAACCGGATCGGGAGGCGGGCGAAGCGGCAACGACCTCGGCGATCACCGCCGGCAGCGGTACCCACTCGGGCTCGATCCCCAGATGTTCGAGGATCGAGCGGCCGGCGAGATCGTCGGGGGCAATGCCTTCGAGATCGATGGTTCTTCGGTGCAATCGATCGGCATCGTCGACGACCTCGATGTCGATCTCCCTTTTCTCCAAGGATGAGGCGACGATCATCGGCAATGCCGATTGCCAAAGAGCGGTCGGCTCGCCCTCGACCGACAGCAATGCATCCCCGGGTCGAAAACCGGCCTTGGCCGCCGCCGAGTCGGGCTCGACCCCCCCCACCAAGGGGCGCAGACCCTCGACCCCGATGAATTGCACGCAAGCCAAGGCGACGATCGCAAAGAGAAAATTGAAGGCGGGACCGGCGGCGATCACCGCCGCTCGGGCGATCAATGGCTTGCGGTTGAAGGCTCGATGTCGCTCCGATTCGTCCACCTCCCCTTCGTGCTCGTCGAGCATCCGCACATAGCCCCCCAAGGGAATGGCGGAAAGGGCGTATTCCGTACGGTCGCGGCCGGCACGATAGTGCACGATGGGGCGACCGAATCCGATGGAAAATTTGAGCACCTTGATGCCGCAACGCCGCGCCACCCAGTAGTGGCCGAATTCATGGACCGCGACCAATACGCCGATCGCGATCACGAATCCCGCCACCGCATAGAGCGGCTCCGACATCCAGTCGATAAAATCCATGATCATCGCCCGTTCGACTCCTTCGGCTCTTTTTTATCCCGATATCGTCGCTCAAGAGTTGTCTTTGGAGGGCGTTCGTCGAGGGCATCCACGACACCTTTGGCCTCGGTGCGGGCCATGGCATCGACGGCGAGCACCGATTCCAGATCCGAAGGGGTCTTGGAGGCACAGCGGGCGCTGCAAATCTCGATCGTTTTTTCGATCACCGTTGAAATGCGATCGAATGTTAGCCGGTGATCGAGAAAGGATTCGACCGCGATCTCATTGGCAGCGTTGAGGGCGATCATCGCCGTCTCCCCCGCTCGCACCGCCTCGAACGCCAAGCGCAGACAGGGGAAACGCTCGAAATCGGGAGCCTCGAAATCGAGCCGCCCGGCCTTGGCCAAATCGAGGGGGGTCGCCCCCGAGGGCATGCGCTCGGGCCAAGCCATCGCATGGGCGATCGGGATGCGCATATCGGGCGAGCCCATCTGGGCCAGCATCGATCCATCCTCGTACTCGACCATCGAGTGGATCAGGCTTTGAGGGTGGATCAGCACTTCCACCTTCTCGATGGGAAGATCGAACAGCCGACAAGCCTCGATGACCTCCAGCCCCTTGTTCATCATGGTCGCCGAATCGACCGATACCTTGCGCCCCATCGACCAGTTGGGGTGGGCGCAAGCCTCATCGGGTCTCACCCGATGCAAGGTATCGAGCGCACGATCGCGAAATGGCCCCCCGGAGGCCGTCAACACGATACGCCTCGGGCGGGCGCTTCTTGCTATCGAGGATATCGACGATGGCTCGGAAAGGCTTGCAAGTCCATGCCCCGATGCGGCATCTTGGCTCTTCGATAGCCCTGCGCCGACGATGCACTGAAATACCGCGTTATGCTCGCTATCGACAGGCAGGATATCGGCTCCGGATCGGGCGGCGGCATCCATCAGCAGCCCCCCGGCCACCACCAAGGACTCCTTGTTCGCAAGCAAGACCCGCTTTGCCGCATTCACCGCAGCCAGCGTGGGAGCCAGACCCGCCGCGCCGGTGATCGCGGCCATGACCGAATCCACTTGTGGGTGCGCCGCGATCTCGATCAAGGCCTCGACCCCGCTCGATACCTCGATATCGGGGTGATCGACACCGAGCATCTCGCCGAGATCGCGAGCGGCGGCGGGATCGACCAAGACCGCATGACGGGGACGAAAGCGTCGACACTGCTCGGCCAAGACCTCGGCATTGGAATGCGCCGCAAGGGCGTGGACCTGGAATTTCCTTCGATTGCGAGCCACCACATCGAGGGTGCTCTTCCCGACCGAGCCGGTGGATCCCAGTACCGTCAAAAGCCTCATGAGAACACCCGCAAAATCTCGAGCCCGACGACGAAAGCGGGAGCGGCGGCGCTCAAACTATCCATTCGATCGAGTATCCCGCCATGTCCCGGCAGCAAACGACCGCTGTCTTTGATCCCCCGATGGCGTTTGGCGAGGCTCTCGAAGAGATCTCCCAATACCGAAAAAAGAAAAACGACGACGGCCAACGATACGAATACCAGCATTTGCATTCTCGACCACTCGACAAACAATCCCGTCGCCAGCATCAATGCGATGACCGCTACCAGCCCCCCGGCCACTCCCTCGATGGATTTGCCCGGGCTCGTATTTTCGGCCAAGGGGCGCCTTCCGAAGATGCGCCCGAAAAAATAGGCCCCGGTATCGGCGACCCAAACCAAGAGCAGGATAAAAAGAAGCCGCCACTGTCCTGGCCAATCCCACCAATCGCCGTCCGGCAGCCACTTACCCGATCCCGACGATCCGGGGTTTTGAAGAAGATGGTAGATAAGGGCGCACCATGTGGGCACGATGACCCACCATCCGATCACGATATGTCCCATCGAATGCGTCAAAAAGGGCACATCGAGTCCGCGCTCGAAGCGCACGATCCAGACCAGAGCCATCCCCCAGCCAAGCAAAGAGAGGGCGCATATCAGCCCCAGCCAATCGGGTGAATATCCGAAAGCGATGATCCCCGATACGAGCATGGATAGGACGATGATCGGTATGAATACGATCCCGTCGGGGATCATGCGCCCCCATTCTCGACCGGCGGCGACGGCGACGAGGGCCAAGATCAGGGCCACGGCCCATGCGGGAAAAACGAGGATCATCGCCGCCACCGCCGGGGCGACGATGACCGAGGTCAATATCCTCGATCCGAGGGCTTCCTCTGTGCGATGACGGCTTCGGTTTCGAGGCGCATGCGGCATCGGATCAGCCTTTTTGCGCCGCAAGCACCTGCTCGGTGGTGCGTCCGAAGCGACGCAAGCGCCCGGCATATGATCCGAGCGCGGCTTCGAAAGCCGACTCGTCGAAGTCGGGCCAGAGAATTTCGGTGAAATAGAGTTCGGTATAAGCCAGATGCCAGATCAGGAAATTGCTGATACGCATCTCGCCCCCGGTACGAATGAAAAGATCCGGCGATGGCAGGCCTTCGAGTGACATGCCCGCTTCGAGCACCTCGGGGGTGATCGATTGCGGATCCATCTTGCCGTTGCGCACCTCGATGGCGACCGCCTTGCACGCCTGCACCAGATCTCGACGGCCCCCGTAGTTGGCGGCGATGACAAGATGCAAGCCGCTGTTGTTTCGAGTCAGGGACTCGGCGGAGGCGATCCGCTCGCACAAGGCGCTACCGAAGGCTTCTCGCTCACCGATGATGGTCAAACGGATATTGTTCTGATGCAGTTTGCGAGCCTGTCGATCGAGGGCGGTGGCGAAGAGATCCATCAATAGACTCACCTCTTCCTTGGGACGCCTCCAATTCTCGCTGGAAAATGCGAAGAGGGTCAGAACCTCGATACCTTTTTCGGCGCAGGCGCGAACCACTCCCTTGACCGCATCGACCCCCGCCCGATGTCCCGCAAAACGCGGGCGCCGACGCAAACGCGCCCACCGCCCGTTTCCGTCCATGACGATGGCGACATGACGCGGCAAGGATGCGCTCGAAGCATCGCCGATCTCGCTGGGTGACTTCGCGGCATCGGCGACGGTGGTATCGGCGGTAGCGGTATCGACGATGGCGGGATCGACTCGTTTCGGACGATCGAGGGCGGGTGAATGTCTTCGGGATTTCAGCACCAAGATAATCCTCGATCGTCTCGCTCAATCCGTTGGATTGCCGTTTTCAGGCTATCGTGGTCCGCAATCCCTTCATAAAACGAATCGCTTCGATGATGCCCAAAGGAAAAAACGGCGGCGATAGCAAGATAGACAAAGACATCTTGGATTTTTGGATTTGCGGTTGACGAGGGACTTGCAGCCCACTAACTTACCCTTTTTTATGTCGAGCGATCGAGGAGGTATCCCTCAAATCTCCATCAGATCGCGTTCTTTTTCTTCCAAAGCGGCATCGATCATCGTAATATGGCTATCCGTGAGTTTTTGAATCCGCGTCTCGGTGCGAGCCTCCATATCCTCGGGGAGGCGATCTTCTTTGATCTTCGTTTTGAGGTTCTGATTGGCATCGCGCCGAATATTGCGGATCGCGATCTTGGCCTGCTCGCCCGCTTGGCGCACAAGACGCATCATTTCTTTGCGGCGTTCTTCGGTCAAAGGGGGTAGCGGCACTCGAATCACATCCCCGGAAGTCACCGGATTGAGTCCCAAATCCGCCGCGGCAATGGCCTTTTCGACCGCGGGGATCATTTGTTTCTCCCACGGAGAGACCGCTATGGTGCGCGAGTCCGAAACCGAGACTCGCGCCACCTGAGAAAGCGGCACATCGCTACCGTAATAGCTGACCTGTATATGATCGAGCAAACTGGTATGCGCCCGTCCGGTTCGGATTTTGCTCAAGTCCCCGTTCAAGGACTCGACGCTCCGAGCCATACGCACTTCGGCATCTTCGACGATCTCTTCAACCATCGGATAATCGATCCTCGGGTCATCCGGAAAAAAAGAAAACGAAAGGCAAAGGGCATCGCACGAATCGATGAGCGTACGAGGGCTTTACCGACCCTTTCGACGATACTCGACGAAGATGCCTTCGCCGACGCCGAATCATTTCCATCCGATATTCATTTGCTGAGGTGATGGTCATCCTCGATATCGTCGATCGAGCGAGCGATCTTCGCCTGCGATCATCGTCCCATCGTTTTTTCGATATTCCCGAGCGATCTCGGCTTTTTTGAACGGACCCGAAGCTATAACGCCAAGCCGACGCCACCGACATAAGCGATCCCATCGCTACCGTATTCCACCCGACAAGGGTCCGATAGCACCATCCCTAGGCGATGAAAGTATACACTCGATTCGGGCCGGATCCGGGGTCGGCTTCAATCTGCGGCCACCGGGGATCGCTTGTCTTGCCTCGATGGAGGAAGAGCGTATTGCACGGGATTTTCGGGATCCACACCCAATAAAGTGCCTTCGTCCTCGCCCATCACCGAACGCTCCAAAGCCCCCGCACGGTTCATATCGATCACCCGCAAGGGCATGCCGTTATCGCGACACATCACGATGGCGGTGGCATCCATCACCGATAGTTTGAGGCTCAACGCCTCGTCGAAATCAAGACGGGAGAAACGTCGGGCGGATGGATCCAAGGTCGGATCCGCGGAATAGACCCCGTCGACCTTGGTGGCCTTGATCATGAGATCCGCCTCGATCTCCACCGCCCTTAGGCTCGCTGCGCTATCGGTGGTGAAAAAAGGATTCCCGGTGCCGGCGGCAAAGATGACCACCCTACCCTTTTCCAGATGGCGGATGGCCCGCCGCCGCCGATAGGGCTCGCACAATTCATCGATGCCCAATGCCGACATCACTCTGACCACCAAGTGGTTTCGCTCGAGGGTGTCTTGCAAGGAAAGAGCGTTCATCACCGTTGCCAACATCCCGATATGATCCGCGGTGACCCTTTCCATCCCGACCCGCACCAAATCGGCTCCGCGAAAGATATTTCCCGCCCCGAGCACGAGAGCCACCTGCACCCCGAGTCGGCATAGCCCCGCCACTTCGAGCGAAACCCTTTGCAATGCATCCGGATCGATCCCGCCGGGAGACGATCCCATCAAAGCCTCGCCGCTCAATTTGAGCAGCACTCGGCGACAAGGCAAGGATTTGCCTTGATAGGGTGCGGGGGAGATAGGAGATCGAGAGGCGATATCGGCTTTCGAGGAGGATCCGGAAGGGGTGGTTTTCATATAAGGGGGTCGCAAGTTCAATCGCCTGTCGATGGAGTCGAACGCTCTCGATGCTTCTCGTCGATGCGTTTCGCCGTTGGAACGATCATCGAAGCGGGGCGTCGAATCAAGTCGTCGGATCGCCGAAGCGAGGGCATTTTCAGTCCCCGCCTCGGCGATCGCCGGCTCGACTCAACTGTTGGAGCGGACTTGGGACATGACCTCTTCGGCGAAGTTATCGCTTTTTTTCTCGATCCCCTCGCCGACCTCGAAGCGCTCGAAACGAATCACCGAAGCCCCGGCATCCTTCAAATAGCGCTCGATGGACTGATCGGAATCCTTGACGAAAGGCTGACCCAACAAGGTCACTTCCTGTAGATACTTGCGCATCCTGCCTTCGAGCATTTTTTGTCGGATTTCCGCCGGTTTGCCGCTGTCCTCTATTTGCGCTTCGATGATGCGTCGCTCGCCCTCGAGCAGATCCGCGGGGATGCCTTTTTCGTCGATCGCGATCGGACGGCTTGCGGCGACATGCATGGCGATATCGCGAGCGCAGGCGCTATCGCCTCCATCGACATCGACGATCACCCCGATGCGAACGCCATGCAGATAGGATGAAAGGCGCCCCCCCTTGGAATCGACGATCTCGAAGCGTCGGATGCCGATATTCTCCCCGATACGAGCGATCAACTCGCGTCGGACCTCGTCGATGGCCGGGCCATCCCCACCTTTTTCCGACGATAGATTGCCCAAGGCTTCGACATCTTGGGGGGATTCTTCGAAGATCCGAAGGCACACGGCATCCGCGAAATCCCGAAAGGCCTGTTCCTTGGCCACGAAATCGGTCTCGCAGTTGACCTCGACCATGACCGCCCGCCCGGCATCCTCATCGACCCGGATCGCGATCACCCCTTCGGCGGCGACCCGATCCGCCTTGCGATCCGCCTTGGCTTGCCCGGACAGGCGCATGATCTCGACCGCTTTTTCCCGATCCCCTCCGGCCTCCTCGAGGGCTTTCTTGCAATCCATCATGCCCGCTCCGGTTCGCTCCCGGAGGTCTTTGACCATCGCTGCGCTGATCTGCATCGCATCCTTCCCTTTATCGGTGATTTGGATGATTCATCTGCGTGCCGCTTAGGGGGCGGCCCCGTCGAGCATCGACATATCGGTCGCCGCAGCGAGATTCGACTTGCGAAAAATCCCCCGACGATTCCACGAAAAATGGCAGGGGGATAAAGGGGCGTGGGTCAGTCCCCCCGCTCGATCTCGGCGATCTGCTCGGCTCGGTAGTCGGGGACTGCGAGCCTCTCGATTCGGGCGATCCGCTCGGCCCTGCGCTCGGGGTCTGCGAGCCCCTCGATTCGGGCGATCCGCTTGGACCGATAGTCGGGATCGGCATACCGCTCGATCCGGGCGATCATTGCGGTCCGGTAATCGGGATCGGCGTACCGCTCGATCTCGGCGATATCGGCTTTCTTATCCATCTGGGGCATCTCCATAGGTTGGGTGAAGGGGGGATCCCGCCCGCAGGTCGAGAGTCGGGATCCCGTAGGTGGTCAAAGGGGGCGGATGTCGGTATACCCGAAGGTCGTCCTGCGCTCGACCCAAGCCCCCCCGAGCGTGTCCACCGCTCGGCGGATGGTCAAGCGATCCGCCCGTTCGATGCGAACGAAGTGATCCCATCCATCCCGACCCGCAAAGCGAATCTCGAAGACGATCGATGCCGAACGATCAAATCTCGCTTATCGGGGCCGATACTCGGGCAACGGGAAATTTCAAATCTCTTCGTAGAAGCGATCCCCCTTCACTTCGACTCGCTATCATCGGCGGCCGAGTCGGGGGATGCCTCATCCGAAGCCATATCCGAAGTCGCATCGCCCGAGGGTGCTTGCGATCGTTCCTTGGCGGCGACCGCAGGTTTTTGCTTGCGGCCTTTTTTGTTGCGAGATCCCCGGTCGTCGGCAGAGGATTCATTGGCCTTGGCCGATGAGCCAACCTCCGATGCCACCTTCCGTAACCGCAACTCCCGACCTTCGATGATCGCATCGGCCACCCCGGTGACATAAAGATCGATGGCCCGCATCGCATCGTCGTTGCCGGGAATGACATAGTTGACGCCATCGGGGGTGTTGTTGGTATCCACCACCGCCACCACCGGAATTTCGAGCTTGACCGCTTCGGCCACCGCGATTTTTTCATGCCCCACATCGATCAAAAAGAGGGCGTCGGGGATCTTCTCCATATCCTTGATGCCGCCGATACCGTTTTCGAGTTTGGCCAGCTCTCGGCGCAAGGCCAAGCCCTCTTTCTTGCTGATGCGATCGAGCCTGCCTTCCTCGATCATCGCTTCGAGATCCTTCATGCGCTTGATCGATTGCTTGACGGTGCGAAAGTTGGTCAGCATCCCGCCGAGCCAACGCCGATTCACATAAGGCATGCCGCAACGCTGCGCATGATGGGCGATGCTTTCTTGCGCCGCCCGCTTGGTTCCCACGAATAGAACGGTCAGCCCCTCGGCTGCAACCCGCCCGAGGTAGTTCAAGGCGTCTTTATAAAGGGGAAGGGTCGTTTCAAGATCGATGATATGGATCTTGTTGCGCTCCCCGAAGATATAGGGGCGCATCTTCGGATTCCAAAATCGGGTCTGATGTCCGAAATGGATACCGGCTTCGAGCATGTCACGGATCGACACATTGGCCATGATGTTGATAAAACCTCGAATGAATGGGTTGAGCCTCCATGCCTTCTGCAGCGCCAACCACGAATCCGCAAAGGGATATCGCAGCACCCGGACACCGGTCGACGAAGGGCATGTGCGAAGTGTCTTGCAAGGTGTATAAAGTCCCGAATCGTGAGATGATTCATCGCCCGGTTGCCTTGCAAGTGCGGAATTTATACCATAGATGACACCGGCTTGTCCTTGGAAGCATCGAGCCCGGTGCTTTCATCGTATCCTTGATGCCTGAAAAGGGCCTGAAATCGCCTTGAATTCCCGAGGATAAAAACCATCGACGAGGGCCGAGCAAGGCCCTCTTGTAGACCATCCGAGAACCCATCGGTACCGCTATGACCCCCGATCTCCGACCGAACGATCCGCCTACATCCATCGATACTTTGGATCCATCGACGAACGATATCCCGGCCACGCCCTTGCCTTCGGCGGAAAAAGACCGCAAGAGGCAAGTATCGAAAACGACAACCCCGGATCGCCCTCGCCTCGGCCAACGAACGAGCGGGATCCTGCCCAAATCCAAAGACGATATCGAGCGGATGCGGATCGCAGGGCGGCTCGCCGCCGAGGTCCTCGACATGATCGAGGAGCATGTGCAGCCGGGGGTCACCACCGCCGAACTCGACGCTCGGTGTCATCGCCATATCGTCGATGTCCAAAATGCGATCCCCGCCCCCTTGAACTACCACGGTTTCCCGAAATCCATCTGCACCTCCGTCAACCATCAGGTCTGCCATGGCATTCCGGGGGAGAAGCGCCTCAAAAACGGCGATATCGTCAATGTGGATATCACCGTGATCAAAGATCGCCTTCACGGCGATACCAGCCGCATGATGTTCGTCGGCGAACCATCGGTCGCCGCTCGTCGCCTATGCCGGATCGCCGAAGAGGCGATGTATATCGGCATCGAAATGGTGCGGCCCGGCATCCGGCTCGGGGATCTCGGCCATGCCATCTCGAGCCATGCCCGTCGACACGGCTATTCGATCGTGGAGGAATATTGCGGACACGGTATCGGATACGGCTTTCACGAAGAACCGCAAATCCTGCACTACGGGACCCCGGGCACCGGCTTGGTGATCGAAGAGGGGTGGACCTTCACCATCGAGCCGATGGTCAATGCCGGCAAGCGTCACGTCAAACTGCTTAAGGACGGTTGGACCGTGGTTACCAAGGATCGAAGCCTCTCCGCACAGTGGGAGCACACCATTGCGGTTAACGCATCCGGCTGCGATATCCTGACCCTGTCCGATGCAAAGCGATCGATATGAGGGATATCGATGCGAAAAACGAATCGATATCCACTGTGAATGACGATGGTATCGGTGGCATCCGCTCGGGCGATATCGGGATCGGCGAGGATGCCCCGATCGAATCGTTTCGCAAGCGACTGAAAAACGAGCGCGATGCCATCGAAAAGCGTTTCGCCTCGGGCGAGGATGTCGCCGCCCTCATCGAAGAACGTTCCCTGCTCGTCGACGGCCTGTTGAGGATCGCTTGGCGACGCTTCGATCTCGACGAGGGATCGGGGTTGGCACTAAGCGCGATCGGGGGATACGGCCGCAGCGAGATGCACCCCTTCTCGGATATCGACATCCTGCTCGTCGGCCGCCGCGAGCCGGATGCGCCGCAGGCCGAGAGGATCAAGAACTTTCTCGCATTCCTATGGAGTCTCGGGCTCTCGGTGGGAAGTTGCGTACGCACCCCGCATCAGTGCGCACAAGAGGCCGCTCGAGATATCACGGTCGCCACCAGTTTGATGGATGGGCGCTTGATCTGCGGGAATGAGCGAGCCTTCGAGGAGATGCGCCGAGCGACGGGATCGAAAAGGCTCCTATCCGATAAAAAATTCCACACCGAGATCGGCATCCGCCAAGACCTGCGGCACCACCACTTTCACGATACCGCTCACAACTTGGAGCCGAATATCAAGGAAGGCCCGGGGGGGCTGCGCGATTTCCAAACCATCGTATGGGTCGCACGACGATATTTCTCGGCCAATGGCTTGGGAGATCTGGTCAAGTCCGGGCTGATCGGACAGGCGGAGGAGGCATCCCTCGTCGCCGCTCGGAATTTCCTGTGGCGGATACGCTTCGGACTTCACCTCATTGCCTTGCGCGCCGAGGAACGATTGCTCTTCGAGCATCAGCGGAGCCTTGCGAAAACGCTGGGATTCGCCGATCAAGACCATCCATCGGGAATCGAGAGCCTGATGAAGGTCTATTACCGCAGTGCGGGGGAAATTTCGAGACTCAACGAGATCCTCCTGGCGCATTTTCGCGAGGGGATTTCGGATTCGAGAGCCTTTCGACGCATCCGTCGGATCTGCGAGCGATTTCGCAGCGTCGACGGCTACCTCGATGTGCGATTCGAAGATGTCTTCGAACGAAGCCCTAGGGCGTTGATGGATATTTTCCTCGTCATGCAGCGGCATCCGCAGATCAAGGGAATCCGGGCGTCGACCATCCGCCTGATTCGCGCCCGTTTGCACTTGATCGACGATCGCTTCCGAGACGATCCCGATATCAAAAAAGACTTCGTCGAAATCCTGCGCGGACCGAATGGGGTCTACCGCGCCTTGCAGCAGATGCACCGCTATGGCATCTTGGGCGCTTACCTACCGGCTTTCGGGCAAATCAGCGGACTGACCCAGCATAATCTGCTTCATATCTATACCGTCGACGAACACAGCCTCTTCGTGGTGCGCAACATCGTACGATTCGCCGATCCCGAAAGCCATCGCCTGTTCCCGCATTGCGCCGAAATCTTCGCCCGCCTTCCGAAACCGGAGCTGCTCGTCGTTGCCGGGCTCTTCCACGATATCGCCAAAGGTCGAAAGGGGGATCACTCCGAAGCGGGGGCGATCATCGCCTACGAATTTTGCAAAGAGCATTTTTTCGATCGCGCCGATTGCGACTTGGTCGCATGGCTGGTGCGGCAACACCTGTCGATGTCGTTGACCGCCCAACGGCGCGATATCAGCGATCCGGAGGTGGTTGCGGAATTCGCAAGAGCGGTCAAAGATCGTATCCGTCTCGACTATCTCTATCTGTTGACGATCGCCGATATCAGGGGCACGAATCCCGAGGCTTGGAACGACTGGCGAAGGACCCTGCTGCACGATCTTTATTTGGCAACGCTGCGGGCCTTGATGCGGGGGCTCGACTCCCCGGTCGAGCAGGCCGATCTGATTCGGGAAACCCGCACGGAAGCCTGTCGACTCGTACTCGATCAGGGTATCGATCCGACCCAAGCCCAAGCCCTGTGGGAGAACTTCGGGCAGGACTATCTGCTGCGTCACTCAGCCGACGAGATCTGCTGGCATACCCGTCATATCCTGCCCGCCAAGGCCGAGGATATCCCCTTGGTGTTGGTGCGTGCCGGTCGAGGCGGTACCGAAATCTTCGTCTATGCCCGCGATCAGGAATTCCTTTTCGCCGCCACCGTCTCGATTTTGGAGCGGCTGAGCCTTACCGTGTTGAGCTCTAGAATCATGACCGGGAATCACGGATTGACCTTGGACTCGCTGACCGTGGTCCCGGCAAGCGCGCCGGGGGAAAAACCGAGATCGGCCAAGGGCGATGGTCCGACGCACGAGGAAATCCAAAGGGCATTGCAGCGCGGATTGCGCAATCCGGCGAAGACCCCTCGAGCGATACAACGCATCTCCCGCCGCCAGCTGCGCTATTTCACCTTGCCGGCGGAGATCGACTTCACCCGGGATGCAGCAGGTCGATATACGCTGATGCAGGTCATCGCCACCGACCTGCCGGGGCTATTGGCACGGATCGGCTGGCTCTTGGCCGACGCCGAAGTGCGCATCCAACAAGCCAAAATCGCAAGTTTCGGAGAGCGCGCCGAGGATATTTTCCATATCACCGACAAGGACAATCGCCCGTTCGACGATGTGCGGCTCAAATCGCTCCACCAATCGCTTTGCCTCGCCTTGGGCAGCGGCGACGAACAAGGAACGATCCACTCATCTAGCCGCCGGTCACGGGCGGGAAAAACGCCACCTCGTCCCCGGAGCGTATCGGAGCCTCGGCATCGACATAATCGAGATTGATCGCCACCAACACCCGCTCGGGAAAAGGACGCCCGCCGGTGGCGATCCGCCAAGCATCCGCGGCGGTCTTGGCGCGATCGGGATCGATCTCGACCTCCCCTCGCCCCATTTCCTCGCGCAAGCCGGCAAAGAATTTGACCCGCACCACGCTCATCCCCCTCGATGACTCGGCGGCTCGGCGGCCGCAAGACGATTCATCCCCCACCCCGGTCGTGCATGGCGTGCTCGCCATGCTTGCGATCGATGCCTTGTCTCGATCGATATTGCGAGACCTGCTGGATCTTCCACCATTGCCTATAGATCCGATCCGGCCATAGGTTCTGTATCCAAGCGATCACATCGATGATCTGCCGATCACTGAGCCTGTCTTCGAAACCCGGCATCCTTCCCCCGGGGGTTCCGTATTTGATCCGCTGTGCAAGATCCAGCAAGGGGTGGTGCCAAGTGTGGGCGCTTCCGTCGAGAGGCGGAGGCGGCAATCGCCCGTCGGCGTTGCGCTGCCGCCAACTCGAAACGGATTGCGCCGAAGGACCATGACAGCCGGCGCAATGCCGACCGTAGATCTCCTTGCCCGCCGACACCCGGGAGGCATCGTACCAGCGCAATGGCTGGATATCCGCTCGGGCGACGGGCGCCCCTCGAACGAAGGCGACGATGGCGGAAATCGCCGCCACCGCCGCCAACGATGCCGTGAAAATCCGGATCGCCTGAAATCGCATCTTCGACTCATGACCTCATCGATATCGCTTGAATGTCGCTTTCGCTATCGCCATCGCTTCGATCGCACCTGCCGGCGCCAACCCCGAAAGCCCTCGTAAAATTCGACGGCGGATTATAGCCTTGGGCGTTTTTCGATCCCGAGATTGGATGCGGGATATCTCGAAGGTCGGTTCGAGGACCCGGCGCAAAGAGCCGAGTCAACCTCCATCGTCGAGTTTGAGGGCTGCGGAATTGATGCAATAGCGCAGCCCGGTCGGGGGCGGCCCGTCGGGAAAAACATGGCCCAAATGCGCATCGCAAAGGGCGCAAACGACCTCGGTGCGACGCATCCACAGCGTTCGATCGTCCTTCTCGGCGATCCCGCCGGTGTCGATCGGCTGCGAAAAACTCGGCCATCCGGTTCCGGAGTCGAATTTGGTCTCGGAGTCGAATAAGGGGCGATCGCAGCAGCGACAGCGGTAGATCCCGGGGCGCTTGCAATCGTGATATTCGCCGCTGAATGCGCGCTCGGTTCCTTTGCGGCGAGTGATTCGGAATTGATCCGGGGTCAGCCTTAGCCGCCACTCATCGTCGCTCAGAACGAGTTTTTTCATCTCTTCCATGTCGATTTCTCCATCGTTGTCGATATCGTCTCGCTTTTTCGCCCTTGCTTGGAAGGTCCGGCGGCTTCGAGATCGATCGCCATGAGTCCGGCGAGGCCTTGAATTCACCCATCCCCCTTAGGCGATATTGCCTATTTTGAAGGCGATCGAGCGCTCGATACTTGCGATTTCGCGCGCAAGGCGATGATCAGATCCATCACATTGGTTCCCGTGGGACCGGTATGGACGAGATCGCAGGCAGCTTCGAGCCAAGTCCCGGCATCGGCGTTTCGAAGGCTTCGCTCGAGATCGGACCCCGGGGCTGCGCTTTGGCCTCGATCGGCGGTCCCGGCATCGACGATCGCCCCCGCCACCTCGCCCGGACCATCGCTGCCATCGGTGCCCGCCGCAAGCAAGTAAGCCCCGGCCTTGCCTGCGATCTGCCTTGCCGCGGCGAGCGCAAGGCTCTGGCAACGCCCCCCTCTTTTGGGGTTCGGCGGCAAGCGCACCGTCGTTTCCCCCACCCACAGATGCGCATCGCCGGGGCGGGCATCGGCGATCATCCGCCCGATACGGTCTCCCGCTTCCACGGCATCGCCTTGCAAGATCTCCTCGTGCTCGATGACATCGAAACCCGCTTTTCGAAGGAAAGCGGCGGCGGCCATCCGGGCATCGGCCGGGCGGGCGATGATCTCGCTTCGGATCGAGCGCATCTCCTCGGCTCTCGGGAGATCGGGGGTGGATCGAGCCATCGTCGTCAGCCAGTTCGGCAGATCGATATCCCCGGTATCGATATCCGCCGGGGTGTGGGGGATCAGCAATCCGGATCCGATCACTTTCGGATCGTCGCCGGGGACATCCGATATCAGCAGATTGAGAGTTTCTTGCGATCCCATGCAATTCGAAAGCCGACCGGCTTTGATGAGGGAGATACGCTTGCGCACCCGATTGATGGTGCCGATCGGATATCCCGATCCCAGCAGATAGCGATTGACTCTCGCCAAATCCCGCTCCCCGAAGCCGGCCGGCAAGCATTCGACCAAGGCCGAAGCCCCTCCGGAAATCATCGCCAAGAGCATCGTTCGAGGCGGCAGTCCTTGCAGAAAATCGATCAGCCTGCGCCCGGCCTCGATGCTCGAGGCGTCGGGCACCGGATGCGACGATTCGACCAACTCGACCGGCCACCCGGGATCGAGGACCCCTTCGGCATAGCCATGCCGCGTAATGACGAGCCCTCGTTCGATCCTCTCCCCCAAAGCCTCCACAGCGCCCGCCATCATGAACGCCGATGCCTTGCCCACCGCAAAGGCGGCGCAAGGACGATCGAACGATGTGCGCATCAAGCGACGATGCACGCTTTTATATCCTCCGGTGGCATCGAGGGCGGCATGCAAGCCCCCGAGCAAAAGATCGCGGGGGGTGGTCGTCGAGCCGGAATCGGATCCGCTCCCCTTCGATCGAGCATCTTCGATCGTGATTCTCGGACCATCGGGCGAGTCGCCTACGATCGATGCCGACATTCGACAATGTGCGTTGGAAGGGGAAAGCGATCTCGATATCGAGCGACCGTTCGGCCCCGATTCCCGCTCGGGAACGATCCGCTTGGAATCCGCCCGCCCTTCGAAGCCTCGGGGCTTTTCAAACATGATTGTGCAGCTCCGGAACTTCCGCATCCTCGGCGGCGACGGCTATTTGGGATCGTGGATCGTCCTTCGATGGATGGTCGGCGCGGTCGATGGCGATTCGCTCCAAATAATGCCTCGATACCCCGCCGGTGACATATTCGCCGGTAAAGCAGGAGGTATCGAATTCCCGCAGATTCGGATTTTCCCGACGCACGGCATCGAGCAACCCATCGAGTGGCTGATAGAAAAGTCGATCCGCGCGAATCGCCTTTGCCACCTCCTCCTCCGTGCGGTTGAAGGCGATCAGCTCGCCGGCAACCGGCATGTCGATACCGTAGACATTCTGGTAGCGCACCGGAGGAGCGGCGGAAGCGAAATAGACCCGCCGGGCACCGGCCTCGCGGGCCTGCTCGATGATCTGTCGGCAAGTCGTTCCGCGAACGATCGAATCGTCGACCAACAAGACATTGCGGCCTTCGAATTCCCGCTTGATGGGGTTCAGTTTGCGCCGCACCGAATCGCTGCGTTCGACCTGCCCGGACATGATGAAGGTGCGATCGATATAGCGATTCTTGACGAAACTCTCCCGATATTTGACACCCAGGGCGTCGGCCAGCGGAAGACAGGCGGTGCGGCTGGTATCGGGAATGGGGATGACGACATCGATATCGTAATCGGGCCATTCGGCGAGGATCTGGGCTGCGAGGGTTTCACCCATTCGCAGGCGCGTTCTGTAAACCGAGGCCTCGTCGATGATCGAATCCGGCCGGGCGAGATAGACATATTCGAAGATACAAGGGCTATAGCGCGATTCGGTTGCGCACCGACGGGAGCGAACCTCGCCGTTCGGGGCCAAAATCACCGCCTCCCCCGGGGCCAGATCGCGGACCCTTTCGAAACCCAATCCATCGAGAGCGGCGCTCTCCGATGCCACCATCGCCTCCATCCCCGAATGCGTCTCGCGCACCCCCAAGCAGATCGGGCGGATGGCGCAAGGATCGCGAAAAGCGACGATGCCGTAGCCGAGGATCAGGGCGATTGCGGCATAGCCACCGGTACAGCGTCGATGGACTTCGCTCACCGCATTGAAGACGATCTCGTCGTCGATGCGGGTACGGCCGTGTCTGGCCAATTCGCTGGCAAAGATATTGAGGAGGATTTCGGAGTCGGAATCGGTATTGAGGTGGCGCAGATCATCGCGAAAGACCTCTTGCGCCAAATCGCGGGCATTGACCAAATTGCCGTTATGGGCCAAGGCGATGCCATAAGGAGAGTTGGTGAAAAACGGTTGGGCCTCGGCCGATGAGCCGGAGCCGGCGGTGGGGTAGCGGATATGCCCGATCCCGACTCGCCCGCGCAATCGATCCATGTGGTGCTGACGAAAAACATCGCGCACTAATCCCGTGCCCTTGCGTTGGTGGATCCGGTGATCGCAAGTGACGATCCCGGCGGCGTCTTGACCCCGATGCTGCAAGGTGGTGAGCGCATCGTAAAGCGCTTGGTTGACATGGCTTTGGCCGACGATCCCGACAATCCCGCACATCGATACCATCCCTCTTGGCACTCGATCCTCGAAAAGCAACCTTGCGGGGATCGGGCCTTCGCTTCACCAATGACAAGAAAAAAGCGCATGGCGCATCGACGCCTGCGCCTTGGCTTCGAAGTGTCGAATGATCGAATCCTCGATCCGATCGATGCTTGCCCGGACCCTCCATCTTCGATCAGCCGAACGAACCCGCCCGCTTTGCCCCGGTAGTCTTGAGAAAAAAGCCGAAGGCGGTGGATTCGTTCCTTTTCAGATCGCCAAGGAGCCCTCTTTTGCAGGTCTTGCACTCGAACCATCCGGCGATTCCGGGGGGATTCCATCGGCCCCGGGATCATCTGGTTCTCGATCCTCCGAGGTCGAGCGTTCATCGGGGGATCGACGGGGGAACGAGTGAGAGATCTCGGCCTTCGGAAGATCGTCCGGGGAATGAAAATATCGCTCCAGATCATCCGGCAACAGGCGGCGGAGCTGATCCGCCGGGTATTGCAAGTAAGCGATCAGGCTCGAACCACCCCACCACGGCTGCCTCGGCAAGGGGGTCGACCAGCTCAACATCACCAACAAAGCGACGATCACCACGCCGCGCAAGAAACCGAAGAAAAAGCCCAAGATTCGATCCATGCCGGAAAGCCCGCTGCGGTCGACGAGTTCGCCGACCACCCGCACCAAGGGCGCGCTTAAGAGCAATACCCCGACAAAAAGGCAGGCGAAGGCGATTGCCTGTCGGATCGCAGGCGATCCCACCCACTGCTCCAGCCAAGCGGCGACGATATCGGTGAAAAAAACCGCCGCCAGCAATGCCGCGATCCAGCCCGCAATCGAGAGCAGATCGCGGATCATCCCCCGCACCAGCCCCAGCAAAGCGGACAACCCGACAATGGCGAGTATGGCGTAATCGACCATCAGCATCGATCAATGGCCTCCTTTCGAATCCATTGGGCTTGAATCCATTCGACACTTTTCGCCGGAATATCCCATGATATCGGCGAGCGTGACGAGGGCGAGGATATCGAGATCATCCGCCATCGATTCTTGACTGTCATGCTCGCGTTCATCGCCCTTCCTGCGCCTCTTCCGGCCAAGGCCTGACCAGCCCCTTCGCGATACCGACACGTCGATCGCCCTCGATGCGGATTTTGAGGGCATCGGCTTTTTTACGAGTGTCTTCGGAGCCGACGAATACCCGAGTCATCTTGGCGTTATCGCCTCCATCACCCCCCGAAACGGTAAAGACCCGATAACCGTTCTTGCGGAATTTTTCCTTCAAGGTCTCGGCATTTTTCGCATCGGAAAAACTCCCGACCTGCACCACCCAACCCCCGGGAGAAGCGATGGTCGGTGTGGCCGGTGCGCCCGCTTTTCGACCTTCTCCCGATGGCTCGTTCTTGGCCGCCTCTCTCTTGGCGGGCTCGCTCGTCGATGACTCACCGGAAGCGGATTCCTCGGGGGTATCGCTCCTGGCCCTTTGATCGCTCGTCGAGGTCGAAGGCGTCGCCGGGGGGCTTTTCGAAGCGGATGCTCGATCGGCGGCGCCTGCTTGATCGTCCTTTGTTTTCGCTTTCGAATCATCCTCGCTGGAAGGTGTCTTTTTATCCGGATCGACCGCCTCCAAGGCCTGGCTCGTCGATTCGTGCTTCACCGTCCCGTCGGAGGCGATGCGAACGATCGAGACCGTCTCCGCCGGACGAGCCACGCTCGGGGGGTCCCCCTCGACCTTGACCTCGCCCTCGGAATCCTTGGATGCCGAATCGCCCGCCATCGAGGACTCGACTTGAATTTCATGCGGCGTGCCCAAGAACATCGGCACGAAAATCACCACCGCCAGAACCAGCACCACCGCTCCGACCAAACGCCGCTTGAGACGCTCTTCCATGGCCTTTAAATCTCCCGGCAAAAGTCGGGGGCCGCAAGACGCAGCACCCTTTCGACCGTCACGAACGAACCGAAGGCCACTATCTCGTCATCCTTTTCGCTCTCGGACAAGGCGGCTTCGAAGGCCGCCTCCACGCAATCGAAGGCCCGCCCTAGGGCGCCTTGAGGCAAGGCTTCGAGCAAACTCGAGCCGCAGCGCCCCCGAGCACCATCGAGCGTTGCGGCATACCAACGATCGATCTCGGGCGCAAGGCTTCGCAGCATGGCACCGGCATCCTTGTCGGCAAGGATGCCGCAAACGGCGCGGCGCACGGGACGCCCACCGGTGCCTTCGGCGAGGGGCGATGATATCCCCTCTTTCGAAGCCTCGATCTCATCTCGAGTCGCCTGCGCCGCCAAGCGATCGGCAAGGGCTTTCGCCCCCGATGGATTGTGCGCGACATCGACCATGAGCCGCACGACGCCCTCGCCCGGCGAGCCGAGATCGGGGGCTTTGGTATCGGCGGACTCGATGGCCACCAATCCAGTGGTCAATGCCCCGCAAGCGGATGCATCGCGCATCGAAGTCTTTCGATCTCCGGCCTTGGTGCTTGCCGGAATATCGATGATCTGCTGCCTTCCCAAAATGCTCGCACGGGCGATCCCTTGGCGTATCGCCTCCTCGATCGCCGCCCGATCGATCGACAATATCGGCGCCAATCGACAAAAGAGCGCAACGCAAGCGGCGGCATTGTCCAGCTGATGCCGGCCGGACAAGCCCGGGGGCGGCAAATCGGCGATGCAATCGCCGGCGACATCCCGCCAGTGCCAGTACCCGCCCGCTTTTCCTTGCCGCGACCCTTTCGGAAATTGGGGCGCGAAATCGCTTCCCAAAACCGAACAAGGGGCTTCGATCGCGAAGGCGCGCTCCAAGACGCTATGAGGCGGATCGCGCTCGCCGATGATACAAGGGGTTCTCGGTCGCAAAATGCCCGCTTTTTCCCATCCGATCGATTCCCGATCATCGCCCAACCATTCGCAATGATCGAGATCGATCGAGGTGATCAGGGCAATGCTGGAATCGAAAAGGTTGACCGCATCCAAACGCCCCCCGAGCCCGACCTCGAGGATGGCAATATCCACTTGCGAGCGTTCGATCAAATCCGCCGCCGCCAGCGTTCCGAACTCGAAAAAAGTCAAGGGAACCTCGAGGCGGGCGGCATCGACGCGCTCGAACGCCTCGGTTAGATCCGCATCACCGACCGCCTCGCCCGCAATCCGCACCCGTTCGTTATAGCGAAATAGATGGGGCGAGGTATAGACCCCGGTACGAAGGCCGGCGGCGCCAAGCATCGCATCCAAAAAAGCGGCGCAGGAGCCCTTGCCGTTGGTGCCGGCGATCACGATGCGGATCGGCAAGGCGGCTTGCGTTTTCGCCTTTGCGCCTGCGGCACCATCGTCTTGACCTTGCTCGATGGATGCCGCCCGGGTTTCAAGCCCCATGGATCCGGCCACCTGCCGCACCCGATCCAGCCCCAAGACGATCGCCTCCGGATGCAATGTGCTCTGCCACGCCAGCCATTCATCCAGTGTCTTGGCGGGCAAGGATTTGAAATCCGATCGATGGCGCTCATCAATCGAGATAAAACCATCCGATCCGATCGAGGTCGATCCGCTCCTCATGGTGCAAAATCCCGCAAAGACCCACCATTCATCAGGGGAACATCACCGAGATCGAGACCATCGCTTTCTCGATGGCTTTTTCGATGATCGACATGCAATCGATCACCGCTCCCGATAGCGATCATCGTCCCCCTTGTCCCGCCGATCCTCGAAGATCAGGCTTTCGGCAAGCCGCCGAGCATCGAAACGAGATTGGCGATGGTGTCTCGCTGCTTGCGACGATCGACGATCATATCCACCGCCCCGTGTTTGAGGAGGAATTCGCTGCGCTGAAAGCCCTCGGGCAGCGTTTCCCCGATGGTCTGCTCGATGACGCGGGGGCCGGTGAAGCAGATCAACGCCCCGGGTTCGGCGATATTGACATCACCGAGCATCCCGAGACTCGCCGACACCCCTCCGGTGGTGGGATGGGTGAGCACCGAGATATACGGCAGTCGGTGTTCGTGCAAGCGGGTGATGGCGGCGCTGGTCTTGGCCATCTGAAAAAGGGCGAAAAGGCCCTCTTGCATCCTGGCTCCGCCGCTGCAGGCGAAGGAGATGAAGGGTATCCCCCGTTCGATCGCCACATCCACGGCACGCACGAAGCGTTCTCCCACCACCGAGCCCATCGAGCCCGCTCGAAAGCCGTACTCGAAGGCCACCGCCACGACTAGAACTCCCTTCACCCTCCCCTCCATCGCCACCAACGCATCTTTCTCTCCGGTCGTCTTTTGGTCGATCGCCAGCATGTCCTTGTATTTCTTGCCGCTTTTGAACTTGAGAACATCGATCGGCTCGATCGCGGATCCGATCTCCGAGCGCGTTCCCTCGTCCAAGAACCAATGCAAACGTCGCCTGGCGCCTTGCTGGATATGGTGCTCGCACTTCGGACAAACCTCGGCGTTGCGCTCGAGTTCGCTCCGATAGAGCACCGCCCCGCATTCCGGGCATTTGGTCCACAACCCTTCCGGGATATTGCTCCGCTTCCCCGCCCCCTCGGTGCGGATACGAGAAGGCAGCAATTTCTCGAACCAGCTCACGATCCTCCCCCGCTCTCATCGGTGCTTGCGTGCGCATCGGCCGATACCCCATCGATTTTATCGATCGCCGCTCGCAGATCGGCGACGAAATCGACCACGACCGGGACAACGGCATCACCAATTGCTCGGCTTCGATCCCCGCCCCGGCTTGCATCGCTTTGGCCTGCGATCGCCTCTTCGATGCGAGAGACGATGGCGCTGCCGACCACCACCGCATCGGCGACCCTGGCAACTTTCGCCGCATCCTCGGGGCTTCGAATCCCGAAGCCGACGCCCACCGGCAGATCCGTCATCGCCTTGATATGCGCAACTCGCTGCGCCACTTCTTCGGCATCGAGCCCCGCCGCACCGGTAATCCCTCGCAAGGAGACGTAATAAACGAAGCCCCTGGCCAAGGCGCAGATACGAGCGATTCGCTCATCATTGCTGGTCGGAGAAAGAAGAAAGATCGTATCGATCCCGGCCTCGTTCACCGCCGGGGCGAAATCCTGCGCTTCCTCGGGCGGCAAGTCCACGACGATGAAGCCGTCGGCGCCGGCGGCGGCGGCCCGCACCCCAGACTCCACACCACCGGCGGCCTCCAAGGGATTCAAATATCCCATCAGCACCACCGGGGTTTGTCGATCGCGCTTGCGAAAGGCGCGCACGATATCGAGCACCCCTTCGAAATGCATGCCCGCGGCCAAAGCGCGCTCCCCCGCACGCTGGATCACCGGACCATCGGCCATCGGATCCGAAAAGGGGATACCGAGTTCGAGGATATCCGCTCCGGCGTCGACCATTTCGTGCATCAAGGTAAGGGTGGTCGATGCATCGGGATCGCCGGCGGTGACGAAGGGAATCAAGGCGGTCCGTCCTCGCTCGGCGAGGGATTCGAAGCGCCTCGCAATGCGGCTCATAGGCCGATCCCCTCGACGGCGGCGACGGTCTTCATATCCTTGTCTCCGCGGCCGGAGAGATTGACCACGATGATATCCCCGGTCTGCATGCGAGGGGCGAGTTGGGCGGCGAAGGCCAGCGCATGGCTCGATTCCAAGGCGGGAATGATGCCCTCGGTGCGAACGCAGCGGTGGAAAGCGGCGAGGGCCTCGTCATCGGTGATCACGACATAATCGGCGCGACCTGAATCTTTGAGCCACGCATGCTCGGGGCCGACCCCGGGGTAATCGAGACCTGCGGATACCGAATGCGCGGGGCTGATCTGCCCATCGTCGTTTTGCATCAAATAGGTTCGATTGCCGTGCAGCACCCCGGGACGACCTGCGGTCAAGGGCGCGGCATGACGACCGCTGTCGATCCCCGAACCGCCGGCCTCGACACCATAAAGACGCACTTGCTCGTCATCCAAAAAGGCATGGAAAAGACCGATGGCATTGGAGCCGCCTCCGACGCAAGCGATACAGGCATCGGGCAATCGACCCGCTTGATCGAGCATTTGCGAGCGCACTTCTCGGCCGATGACCGCATTGAAATCCCGCACCATCGTCGGATAGGGATGCGGCCCGGCCACGGTGCCGATGATGTAATAGGTATCGTCCACGTGGGAAACCCAATCCCGCATCGCCTCGTTGAGGGCGTCTTTGAGGGTGCGCGAACCCGACTCCACCGGTACCACCTGGGCCCCGAGCAATTTCATCCGAAAGACATTCGGGGCTTGGCGTTCGATATCCTCGGCGCCCATATACACCACGCATTCCAGCCCCAAGCGCGCCGCCACGGTAGCCGTCGCCACCCCGTGCTGACCGGCCCCGGTCTCGGCGATGATGCGGGTCTTGCCCATGCGCTTTGCGAGCAGCGCCTGCCCCACCGTGTTGTTGATCTTATGGGCCCCGGTGTGGTTGAGATCTTCGCGCTTGAACCAGACCTCGGCGCCGCCGAAAGTCTTCGACCACCGCCGGGCGTGGTAAAGCGGGGAGGGGCGACCGACATAGTGGCGAAGCTCGTCCTCGAACTCGGCGACGAATTCCGGATCGTCGGCATATCGCTCCCAAGCCGCACGCAACTCGGCGACCGGCCGGGCCAGTGTTTCGGCGATGAACGTTCCGCCATAAGGACCGAAATGCCCCCGTTCATCCGGATAACGTCCCGCCAGACGATCCTCGGGGTTGACGTTCAAGCGTTCCTGCATTCGTTCCGGCACGGATGACCTCCTCGATGAATCGTCCGATCTTCTCGGGATCCTTGATCCCGGGGGCGCGCTCGACCCCGCTACTGACATCCACGGCGAAGGGTCGCAAGCGGCGAACGGCATCGCCCACATTGAGCGGATTCAATCCCCCGGCAAGGATCAAGGGGGATTCGATGGCGGCCGGGATCATCTCCCAGTCGAAAGCGATACCGGTGCCGCCGCGCAAGGTCTCGTGGTGGGTATCGAGCAACAAAGCCCGCGCATTCGCATAGCGCTTTGCCGCGTGCTCGATATCCGCTCGGGAGCGCACTTGCACCGCCTTGATGAAAGGTCGTCCCCAAGCCTTGCAGAACTCCGGCGACTCCTCGCCATGAAACTGAATGATATCGACACCCCCCCATTCGAGCAGGGCTTCGACTTCGGTGGGATCCGGATTGACCACCACCGCCACCGTCGATATCAGCGGCGGCAAGGCGGCTTTGATCTCCTTCGCCGTCTCCAAAGAGACATAGCGAGGGCTCGGCGGATAACGCATCAGGCCGATGGCATCGGCCCCCGCATCCACCGCCGCCAAAGCATCCTCGACGCAAGTGATCCCGCAAATCTTGACCCGGCTGCGCTGCATCGAAAAAACGCCTTCCCGCCTCGACCTCGAAAAGACCCCGCCCCGGCACATCGATACCCTCGGGCAAGGCATTCGCCGCCACCTTCTTGCTCAGGGAAGCGGCAACCGACAGCGAATCGATGGCGAGTTATCGGCGCAAAGCGCGACGCCATCGTTGAATCACTCGCTGAGCGAGCAGCGATCGCACCAACGAAAGCCGACTCCAAGCGGTGCGACGACGATATTCGAAACCGGCGCGCCCGGCCAAGGATATCCACAAACGCAGAAGATGCCTTTTATTCTCGGGTTCGACCCCGTCTTCGTAGTCGGTGCGCGCATGCAGCTGGGTATGGTTGGACAGGAGTTGAATATCGCCGGGCAAAAACTCCATGTCCAAGCACATTTGCGGCGAATTGGCGATCTCCTCGTAGGTATCGAGGAGATCCCTCTCTTCATCGGTGAACGGCGGTACCCCCTCGTGGCGTACCGCGGAGCGGAAATAATCGCTGTGATAGAAAGTGCGCAGCTCGCCGTCGGCAAAGCGACACGGCGGAACCGGAAAATAATCGAGACCGCCCTCCCCATAGGTATCGAGAAAAAAAGGCCGATAGAGGCGGTCGATCAGATCGGGTTTCATCTCCAAGAGCCGGTTGTAGACGCTGACCGAACTGACGATTCGGCTGATCCCCCCGGCAAGCGCCTTTTGCACGCATAGCAGGCCGACGACATCGGCGGCGTCGCAGTGATAGGCGATCTTGTCGCTGGTTTGATAAAAACGAACCTTCTTGGCGCCCGAGGACGCTCCCTCGTCCCTTACATTGCCCAAGAGATCTCCACGCGGATTTTGCGCCCCGGGGATCCCGAAGCACAGCCCGAAGCACCAAAAAAAGCGCTCGCAATCGACCAGCGACCAGCGCTCCACAGGGATGCCTCGTATCACCTGAAAACCCCGCCCCGAGGCGATCTCCTGCCGCCACCTTGCGATCTTGCCCGTAAGGCTCGGTAAAGGAAAATCCTCCTTGCCGAGCGCATGGAGCGGCTTGCCGGTCCCCTTGGCGACGGCCAAGGCACGCTCGATCTCATCGATATCATCACCCCCCAACTCCACCCGCCAATCATCATGGGCTCGCATATCATCGCCTAGCCAAGCCGCCGGAATTCGAAGCGGCTTTCGCAAGATCGACTGATGAGGGCGACCGAAATAATGCAGGGTCTGCTGAACGAGTGATTTGTAGTGCATGGGCTCGAAAAAGACTTCGCTTGGGAAAATCCGCCGTGATCGCCCCCTATTCTACTACCGACAACCGCCAAATGCTCGGTAAGCAGTCGACCGAGACCATCGAGTCGATCGAACATATCTCGGTTAGGGGCAGAGCCCGGTCCATGGCAACGGGCATCGCCGGGTGAGGGCTCGGTTGGCATGAACCAAGGATATCGGCATATCGAGGTTGCGGCTCTTAGGGCTCATGCGTAGAACAACGGCTTGCTCACCGATCCTTGTCGGGAACCGATCTGTGCACCCCGCACGCTCATGATGGAACCGTCATCCCAGTTGGTGAGCCGATAGGATGTGGGACACCGACATGAAGACGACCGGTTTTGGGGTACCGAAAAGATCGGTCACCGTCTTCATGGCCCTTGACCATCGTGCAAGGCTTGGCTTGCGTGGACTGCACACGGTCTGAGCAAGGCACGCGCTTCGAAGCGTTTCAACTCGTTCGCCAAGAAGGGCGGATGCGCTTTGGAGCCATCGGCCAAAAAAAGCGGCGGCAAGCCCGACCATCCGCCCCGACGACGGGGCGCAATACATCAACCATGACTTCCATGACGATACCCATTGGCCTTGAAATGGACTCGTCGCCGTCTTTCGCTCAACCAAGACAACGGCTGTGCCGAGCGGCTCATTCGCACCCTCAAGGAAAATCCGCCTTGGCTGGAAACATATTCGTGCATCGAGGAACTGCGGCAAGCCTTTTAGCGGTTCAAGAGCGAGTGCAACGAATAATTGCTCGTCAAGGGTCACGGATATCGCTCTCCGAGTCGGTTTATACGAGATGAGATGGACACAATCCCGACCGCCGCCTGACTCTCGTAGAGTGTCCCGATAGCCCCTAGCGCGCTATTGCATGTAGATTCTCCTTTGCTGCTTGAGCGAATCGAATTCGCATATCCTCGGTCAAGGCAAAATGCTTCGGAGAATTTCCCATCCGCTTCAAAATACCCTCGGCAACCAGACGTTGGGCCAGACTTCGAGCATCCATATCGCCCATTCCGGTAAGGGCTCTGATATCAGCCAGATCGATCTGTATTTTGCGGATGAGATAATAGAATACGGCGGCCTCACGCTCCGAGAGGCTGATACCCAAACTGGCTCGGGCCAAAATATGAGCCTCGCTAACGAGCCTTTCCTTATATAATCGTAGGCGGAACATCTTCTCTTTTTTATTATTGTCGATTTCAGGAGGAATGAAGCCCAGTGTGCGCCAATTTTTGGATATGATACGAATACCGGTTCCACCTCCATTGGAAAGACCGATACTACGAAATGCATCGACAACTTTGGGATTGCGGATATATTTTTCACCCGGATCGAGTAACTCCTCCCGCGAAGAAAACATATCTCCGGGGTTGGAAAACTCGCTTCGGTCTCGAAAGAGGCGGATAACCGGTATCCGGTTTACATAGCTGAAATCCTGATGAGTCAGCAAATTGATAGCCGCTTCACGGAAAGAGATATAATCCGGCGGATCATCGTTACGCCGTAGTGTGACGGCGTTGATGGAGAAAGGTCGCTCGCTGTGTCGAAAATAAAAGTCAAGCATCGCATGCCACGCCTTGATCAGATTCTCTTCGACAACCAAGCGGTCGGACCAACGGGCTCCGGATGAGTATTGCTCGGCGGTGTGGCGGTAAAATTGCAAATCGACGACCATGCGCGACAGGACTTGCCTTATGTATGCGTCTGCACCGAAAATTAAAATGGCGGCCCGAGTGGGCAGCAAACGCCCTTCTCTTTCGATCAAAAAACCCCGCTGATATAGGAAATCATTATCTCTCCCCGCCCGGTTACTACCCGGGTTGCTCGCGGCAAAACGCTCGCGATACCAACGTACCGATATCGGATCGAAGCACTTGAGAATATCAATGTCAAGGAGTTCGGCATCGTAGCGATCGGGCTCGGTCGCGGCATCGCGTATAAGCCGGATCAGTTCACCATGGGTGCAGCGATCGCCTCGCTCACCGCGCCGGATATAGGTATTGTAGAGGTTGCCATCGAGAAAGACGGGCTTCTTGATGCGATCGGCCTCCGGGATATGGAAAACGATGACGGTGCCCTCATCGAAATCATGGATCTTGCTCTCGATCGGCAGGAAAACACTGATCCTTTCATCATCCCTGACCTGCTCCAAGAAAGCGTTTCGTACCTTATGCGCATCGATCACTCCGGTAATGGTGATAGTTCCGTTATCTTCCTTGACACCGAATACCAGATAACCGCCGGCGGTATTCGCAAATGCGCTGACGGAAGACAAAGCACTCTCGGGGACGGCATCCCTCGCCTCCTTGAACTCAATATCGTCCCATTCGATGGACTGCAGACGCTCCAACAGTTCTTCTCTGATCATGCTCGTTTCACCATCTATCTGCTTGCGTGGCTCGCAACGGAATGCCTATTATACATCATAAGGTCACCCAATCGACAGATCGATCAAAAAAATCAGTGGATTTGATTCCGACTCGCTAGAATGCTTCACAAAAGGCTTGCATATTACTTATTCTTTAGGATATCTTTATTCAAAACATTTATTATCATTATATTTGCTGCTTCTGATTCCAAAAAATATATAGTTCTATTATTCGATACTGCCAGTCGTATTCTGGTCATCGTTTTTCTGTCGAAGCCTTAACTTGTTGTCAATCATCAGTCACTTTTCCGTAGTTTGCATTGCTTCGCTCTCGCCCAGCCCATACATTCCAAAAATCCGAATTATCCGATTTTGGCCTTAGGTATCCAGATTGGAAGAATGGCGTTTCGCAACGACAGAGAAGGCAAGTCGCAAGGCAGACCGCGCAGATTATCGGACGCAAGTCCGGGTATCGATTCCTGATCGCAAGCGTTGCAGATTCGATGAAGGAGCCAGCTATTGCACTGGAATAGTATCGTAGGAGACAACCGACTCGGAGGCTGAGATGTTCGCACAAAACCGAGATCGATCTTATGACCATCGCCGGCGATTATTTTCAAAGATTTGATAATGGATGCAGAACTTCGATCCTCCATATCATCATAGAGCTTTCTTATAGAGCTTTATGACGGAATGGGTAGATTGGCTTGCTGCGCCGCGCTACGACCTCGTCTACCAAGCAATCCAATTCGGCAATCATCGGTCAATCCTTTACCTATTCTCTAAACGGATATCGTCGGGGGTATAGAGCGGGACTAATTACCAATGCGGATTGTCATCCCTTTCATCGGCGGTCGGGACGGGTAAGGCGAAGGTTGCGGGGTAGTCGATTCCGACCAGGCAAAGTCCGGCGGGGGGGGCGGTTATTCCGGCCAGGCGGCGATCGCGGGCGGCGAGGAGCGAGGCGGGCCATTCCAAGGGTCGTTCGTTGGCGCCCACCGCGATCAGGGTGCCGGCGATGATGCGCACCATCTGCTGTAAAAAGGCGTTGGCGTGGATATCGATAGTGATGTATTGCCCTTTTCGGGTGACATCGATCCGATAGAGCCGTCGCACCGGTTGTCGGGCTTGGCAGCCGGCGGCGCGAAAGGAGGTGAAATCGTGCTCTCCGACGAGGGATTGAGCCGCCCGATGCATGCTTCGGGCATCCAAGGGGCGGTATTCCCAAGCGACCCGTCCGGCTTCGATGGCGGGGCGAATCGGGCGGTTGAGGATGCGGTAGCGATAGCGACGACCGGTGGCGGAAAAACGGGCGTGGAAACGATCGCTGACGGGCTGCGCCCAGAGCACGGCGGCATCGTCGGCCAGGTAACGATTGACGCCTTGGACCCAAGCCTTGAGCGGGCGCCGGGCATCGCTGTCGAAATGCACCACTTGCCAAGCGGCGTGTACCCCGGCATCGGTGCGACCGGCGCAGATCACCCGTACATTTTCGGTGGCGGCGACTTTGCCGATCGCCCTTTCCAACTCCTCTTGTACCGTGCGCGGACCCACCTGACGCTCGAAGCCGTGAAAGCGACCGCCGTCGTATTCAAGACCCAAGGCGATTCTCATCTCTTGCGATCTCGCCGAGTTCTTTTGGTAGATCCCATCGTTTGATCGACCGACTCGATAATTTCGCCGACTCGATGAGATCGAGATCGGCCGATATCCAACGAAAGAATTCGACGATCCGAAGACCATCGAAGATTTTCAAAGGGCGATGGCCAAGAGCATCCGATAGCGAGATCGTCGGCGATAGGTGCACCCTCTTTGAGGGATATCGATGCCATTTCGGAGGGAGCGGCAGAGCGCTCGGAGCCCACCGGATATCCAAGGGACAAAGATCGAGATCGATGCAAGCAAGGTCCGTCTCGAACCTTGCTTGCACGACCCGACGAAGGAGGTATCGAAAGGCGACGATCTCGCAGGCAGGCGCAAAATCCTCGGATCACTCAGCCGATACGAACAAGCGAAGCGATCATGCCGCTGCGGATAGATGGGTCTTGGCCAGAATTTCGGCGATCTGGACGCTGTTCAAGGCCGCCCCTTTGCGCAGATTGTCGGAGACGATCCACAGATTCAATCCTTTGGGGTGGGTGATATCCTCGCGGATGCGACCCACGAAAACCTCGTCGCTGCCGGCCGACTCGATCGCCGCCGTCGGATAGCCTCCGTCTTCCCGCTCGTCCATGACCACGACTCCCGGCGCGGCCCGAAGGATTTCGCGGGCCTCGTCCACCCCCAGTTTTTTTGCGGTTTCGATATGAACCGCCTCGGAGTGACCGTAGAAAACCGGGATGCGAACGGCGGTGGGGTTCACCAAGATCGAATCGTCGCCCATGATCTTGCGAGTCTCCCACACCATCTTCATCTCTTCCTTGGTATATCCGTTATCCATGAAGACATCGATATGGGGCAAGGCGTTGAAGGCGATTTGCTTCGGATAGACCGAGGGCTCGACGGGCCGGCCGTTCATCAAATCCGCGGTCTGACGCTCCAAGGCATCGATCGCCTTGCCACCGGTCCCCGACACCGACTGATAGGTGGCGACATTGATGCGCTCGATCCCGGCAGCGACATGCAAGGGATAAAGCGCGACCACCATCTGAATGGTGGAACAGTTCGGATTGGCGATGATGTTGCGCTTCGTATGCAGATCGAGGGTATAGGCATTGACCTCGGGCACCACGAGGGGGATATCGGGCTCGTAGCGGAAATGCGAGCTGTTATCGATCACCACGCATCCGGCTTTGCCGGCCTTCGGGGCATATTCGGCGGAGACGCTGCCGCCGGCGGAAAAAAGGGCGATCTGCGTTTTCGAAAAGTCGAACTCATCCAAACGAGTCACGGTACGAGTCTTTCCCCGAAACTCGATTTCGCTCCCGGCCGAGCGAGGGCTGGCCAACGGATAGATATCCCTTACCGGAAAATCGCGCTCTTGGAGGATCGAGATCATCTCCTTGCCCACCGCTCCGGTCGCCCCGACCACCGCCACATCGAATAAACCGTTCATCCATCGATTCCTTGATGTTTCATGAAAAAATCTGCCCGAAAAACCATTACGGGCGCTCGATGCTCTCGCATTTTCACTCGCGTTTTTATCCGCATCCCCCCAATCTCTTGAAACATACCATCCTTCTCTGGGGGCCCTAGTTCGAAGTGAGCGCATCGACCACCGCATCCCCCATCTGCACGGTATCGACCAAGGTGGTCTCGGGCGAGTGGATGTCGGGGGTACGAAAGCCGCGATCGAGGGCGCGACCGACCGCGGCTTCGATCCGATCCGAGAGATCGGGCAATCCCAGCGAGTGGCGCAACATCATCGCCGCCGAGAGAATGGTGGCCAGCGGATTGGCAACCCCTTGGCCTGCGATATCGGGAGCGGTGCCGTGGATCGGCTCGTAAAGCCCCTTGGCCTTGGCATCGAGGGAGGCCGAGGGCAGCATGCCGATGGAGCCGGTCAGCATCGATGCCAAGTCCGAAAGGATATCACCGAACATATTGGTGGTGACGATAACGTCGAATTGCTTCGGATCGCGCACCAACTGCATCGCGGCATTGTCGACATAGAGGTGGGAGAGGAAGACATCCGGATAGTCCTTGGCCACCGTCTCGGCGACATCGCGCCACAGTTCGCTCACTTCGAGCACATTAGCCTTGTCGACCGAGCACAGCCGCTTCGAGCGTCGGCGGGCGGATTCGAAGGCGACACGGCAAACCCGCTCGATCTCGTCCTCGGCATAGACGAGGGTATTGAAACCTTGGCGGCGACCGTCATCCAAGGTGCGAATCCCGCGCGGATCGCCGAAATAGATACCGCCGGTCAGCTCGCGCACGATCAAAAGATCGAGCCCTCGGATCACCTCCGGCTTCAAGGTCGAACTTCCGACCAACTGCGGATAGGCGATCGCCGGTCGTAGGTTGGCGAATACCCCGAGTTCCGAGCGTAGCCTTAGAAGGCCTCGTTCGGGCCGAAGGGAACGCTCCACCCCATCCCATTGCGGCCCCCCGACCGCACCGAGCAAGATGGCATCCGCCGCTTTCGCCGATTCCAATGTCTCATCGGGCAAGGGGGTGCCGAAGCGATCGGTCGCATCGCCGCCGATCGAGGCCTCGTCGATCCGGGCATCGAGCGCTCCTTGGGAACACAAGGCATCAAGCACCTTGCGAGCCTGGGCGATGATTTCCGGTCCGATCCCGTCTCCGGGAAGGAGCAAAATCCTGCTTGTCATCGAAAAAATACCTTGTTATGAATCATCGGGAAAGACGAGGGAGCGAGGCCGATATCGACGAGCCGAGCCGTCCAAGCGATTGCGAGTTTACAATATCGCAATTGGTCTTGATCGCAACCCGCCCGAGGGCCGGGCCGTCTTCTCCTTGCAACCCCCTTCGAGCGAGCGATATCGCTTGGATAACGCCGTGGCCGCACCGCCATCACCTCGATCCGATATCGACTCCGCTGCGATCAAAGACTCGATCCGGCAAAAAGCCAAGGAGCTGGGTTTCGCTCAGGTCGGGATCAGCGATTGCGACCTCGCCGATGACGAAGCCTCGCTGCTCGCTTGGCTTCGCGCGGGCTACCACGGCGAACTCGAATACATGTCCTCGCACGGCTTGCGTCGCAGCCGCCCCGAGGCGCTCGTGCCCGGAACCTGTCGCATCATCAGCGTACGCATGGATTATCGGCACCCGCAAGGCGAAAGCCCCGAAGAGGTATTGGCTCGATCGGATCTCGGCTATGTCTCCCGCTATGCCTTGGGACGCGATTACCACAAGCTCATCCGGCGGCGTTTGCAACGCCTCGCCGATCATATCGAGGGGGAGGTCGGTCCCTTCGGTTATCGGGCTTTTGCCGATAGCGCTCCGGTGATGGAAAAGCCCTTGGCGCGCAACGCCGGGCTCGGCTGGATCGGCAAGCATACCAATCTCATCAACCGCGATGCCGGATCATGGTTTTTCTTGGGCGAGCTCTATACCGATCTTCCGCTGGAGGCCGATACGAGGGCGAGCGATCATTGCGGTCGCTGTCGGGCTTGTATCGATGCCTGCCCCACGGGGGCGATCGTCGCCCCTTACAGGTTGGATGCGCGCCGATGCATTTCCTACCTGACCATCGAGCTCAAGGGATCGATCCCGCCGGATCTGCGGCCGCTGATCGGCAATCGCATCTTCGGCTGCGACGACTGCCAGTTGGTCTGCCCTTGGAATCGCTTCGCCCGCACCCAAGATATCGATGCCTTTTCACCCCGCCACGGGCTGGATGCATCGAGTCTTGTGGATCTCTTCGCATGGTCGGAAAAGGAATACGAGCGGCGCACCGAAGGCATGGCTCTGCGCCGGATCGGATACGAGCGTTGGCTACGCAATATCGCCGTGGCCTTGGGCAACGCCGGCACATCGGATCGGATTGTCAAGGCCCTCGAATCTCGCCTCGATCATCCGTCGGCGATGGTTCGAGAACATATCGTTTGGGCGCTTGGCCGCCATGCGGTCCATCCGCAGGCATGAGGATTCATCGGCAGCATTCCGGATCCGATCATCGACGAAACGCATCGCCTCGGCAAGGCAAGACGCACCGTTTTCTTTGCCGACCATCTTCTTCCACCTGACTGATCGACTTATCCATCGAAGGGAGCCACCCATCCAATGAACGGTATCAGGACAGTCATCGAAAAGGCTTTCGAGGAGCGAGAGAGCATCTCGCCCGATTCCGTGCAACCCGAAGTCAAGGCCGCCGTCGCCGAGGCCATCGCCCGTCTCGATGCCGGCAAGGAGAGGGTCGCCGAGCCCACCGCCGAGGGCTGGATCGTCAACGAGTGGTTGAAAAAAGCGGTACTGCTCTCCTTTCGCCTGGAGGATAGCTATGTGATGGAAGGAGGCTTCACTCGCTACTTCGACAAGGTTCCCGCCAAATACGCGCTTGCATCCGAGGAGAAATTCAAGGAGGGTCAAGTCCGCGTGGTTCCTCCGGCGGTGGCGCGATACGGCGCATGGATCGCCCCCGGAACGGTGCTGATGCCGAGCTATGTCAATATCGGGGCCTTCGTCGATAGCGGTACCATGGTCGATACTTGGGCCACCGTCGGGAGCTGCGCTCAGATCGGAAAGAATGTTCACCTCTCGGGCGGCGTCGGGATCGGCGGGGTGCTCGAACCCTTGCAGGCGAGTCCGACGATCATCGAGGACGAGTGCTTCATCGGGGCCCGCTCGGAAATCGTCGAGGGAGTGATCGTCGAGCGGGGATCGGTGATTTCGATGGGGGTCTATATCGGTCAAAGCACCCGCATCTACGACCGCGAAAGCGGCACCGTTTCCTTCGGGCGGATCCCGGCAGGCTCGGTGGTGGTCTCCGGCAATCTCCCGGCGAAAGACGGCAGCCACAGCCTTTATTGCGCGGTGATCGTGAAAAGGGTCGACGAGCGCACCCGCTCGAAGGTGGGGATCAACGAGTTGTTGAGAATGATCTAGGGCCAAACGCTCCTACGTACGAGACGCCCAGACGATGCGTCCAGACGAGATACGAAGACGAAGCCCTCGATCCCGATGACGGCGATATCGGGCGCAAAGGGCGAGGCCTGAGCCCCTTACCCGTCCTCGCCCTCGGAAGGCACCCGGGAGCGTTTCCCGGTGCTTATGCTTACGCCCCTTATGCGAAGGGACCATCCGGGGATAAGGATCATCGATCCTTGCAAGGATCCGTATAAAAATCCGTCGGTATCGTTGCGCTCCGATTCCCGATAGCCTTTTCTTCTCAATCATCCGCTTGGACGAGGTTGGACGAAAGAGCTGAAATCTCTTGTCCAAAATCCGCAGGCCGTGCTATCGGGATCTGCGCAGCGCTTCGAAGGCATCGAACGGCAGATTGGGTCCTGAAGCCCCCCCTCCCCATGAAATCCCCAAAAACAAAGCCCCGCTGATGCGGGGCTTGTATCGAACCTATAAACGATCATTTGGATGATCGTCGAATACCAAGAGGCTTCTACTAAGACTTCGGGGGTTCGGCCATCTCCTTCAAACCCTTGAGTGGCTGAATCTTGACCGTCGTATGCGCCGGCTTGGCTTTGAATTCCATCGGTTCTCCGTTGAAGGGATTGACTCCCTTTCGAGCCTTCGTCGCCGGTTTGCGGACGGTCTTGATCTTCAACAAGCCCGGCATGGTGAAGGTCCCAGGTCCCTTCTTTTCGACATGCCGCTTGATCTGATTGCCGAGCTCGTCGATTACGCCGGCTACCTGCTGCTTGGTCAGTTCGGTATTCGTTGCGATTTCGGAAACCAACTGAGTCTTGGTAAGGGGCACTTTGAGTGCCGGTGTTTTCGCCATAAGTCCCTCCCCCGGTATCGGTGTTGGATTGTGTTGGGTTTGATCGACGATTCGAACTTCGAAGATCTTCGTTCGAAGATCGAGCCGCCGGCATCTTGTTGCGATCGAAGACTCTTGGACAGTTGCATCAACGAAAGCAACAATGTAGCACCATACCATCATTTATCGCTTTTTTCCATACCCCAAGAGCAAAAAAAAGAATCCATCGCCTCGAGGGTTCGGTGATCCTCATCGAGCGTCGAGGCGTCGATATTCGACGATGACCCGAGTTCTTGGGCATCGCCGTCAAGGAGGCGATATCCATCGGCCCATGCTTTATTTCAAGGGTTCAAGGATCTCCCCGCGCCCGTCCCGCTCGCTCCTTCCAAGCGCGGATCAGGCCTGCGGTGGAGGCATCTCGATCGGCATCGGCTCGATCGCGATCTTGGAAAATCGCTTTCGCTTTTTCGGAGGAAACATCTAAATGCAACTCGTTTGCAACGGATCCAGCCACTTTCTTTCCGAGCTCGACTCCCCACTGATCGAAGGAATTCACGCCCCAGATCGCCCCTTGAACGAAGACCTTATGCTCGTAAAGGGCGATCAGGGCCCCCAAGGTAAAGGGATCGAGTCGTTCGAGCATCAAGGTATTCGAAGGGCGATTTCCCTCGGTGACTCGATGGGGGACGAGGGCTTCTGTCCGATCGAGATCGGCGCCCGATGAGAGGAGATCGGCCCGCAATTCTTTCTCGCATCGTCCGGTCATCAGGGCTTGGCTTTGAGCCAGGCAGTTGGCGATCAGCAAGCGATGGTGCTCGAACAAGGAGTGATCGCAAGCGGCGGCGACGATGAAATCCACCGGAACCAAGGGCGTTCCTTGATGCAGAAGCTGGAAAAAAGCATGCTGTCCTCCGGTACCCGGCTCTCCCCAGACGATCGGCCCCGTCGGATGCTCCACCCTCGTTCCATCTTGGCGCACGCGCTTACCGTTGCTTTCCATATCGAGCTGCTGGAGGTGGGCGGCGAATCGATCCAAGCGCTCATCGTAGGCCACCACGGCATGGGTCTGCGATCCGAAGAAGTGGATATACCAAATACCGATCAGGGCCAGGATGATCGGCATATTCCGATCACCGGGGGCGCTCAGGAAATGCCGATCCATCGCATGCGCCCCGGCCAGCAATTTTCTGAAAACAGGCATTCCCACGGCCAATGCGACGGGCAAGCCCACGCTCGACCAAAGGGAAAAGCGCCCGCCCACCCATTCGGGGATATCGAAAATTCCTTGCGGATCGACCCCGAATTCCAGCGCCTTTCGGCGCGCGCCGGTTATCGCCACGAAATGCCGCGCCACCGCCTCGCTTCCCAAGGAGTCCTCGATCCAGCGCCGGGCCGAATGCGCATTGACCATCGTCTCTTGGGTGGTGAAGGTTTTCGATGCGACCACGAAGACGGTGCGGGCGGGGGAGAGATGGCCCAAGGTCGAAAGCAGCGCCCACCCGTCGATATTGGATACGAAATGTACCCGGGGTCCATCGGCGAGGGGGGCCAAAGCCCGGCACACCATTTTCGGACCGAGCTCCGATCCGCCGATGCCGATATGGACGATATCCTCGATCGGATCCCCGCGATAACCCCGCCATGCCCCGGATCGCACCGCCTGCGAGAAATCCTCCATCGCCTGCAAGGAGCCCTCGACGCAAGCGCGCATGGATACATCCACCTCGCATAAGGGATCCTCGCGCGAATCGCGCAGCAGCGGGTGCAAGGCGGCCTGCCCTTCGCTGCGATTGATGGCCGAGCCTTGGAACATCGCCCGCGCTTGCTCCGGCACCCCTCTTTCATCGGCGAGCGCAAAAAGCAAGCCCATCGTTTCGCATGTCACCCGATTCTTCGAGTAATCGAGCAAGATGCCGCAGGCCTCGAGGGAATGGCGATCGAAGCGATCCGATTCATTCGCAAAGAGGGTGCGCAAGTCAAGGGAGCGTACAAGCGCATGATGCTCGCCCAAAGCGCGCCATATCTCGCTGTCGAGAAGGGATCGCATCCCGAGTCTCGAGACATCGAACGCATCGGCACCGGAAAGGGTCATCGAATCCTCCGCATCGAGGCTGCATCGAGGGCAAGGGAAAAGCGAGCGAACCGAGCGATTGTCATCGGGCTTTCGCTCTCGAAAGAGGGGATCGGCTTTTCCACATCTCGATCCTTCGGCAACCGGCAAGGATGTTCTCCTTCGCCATCGGTATTTTGAATCGGATCGGGTGAAATTCGCCGATCGAACGCCCTTTCAGGGCGGATATCAAGACAAAACCGGCAGATCATGGACCATCGAACGACTCACGCAATCTGTGGATAACCATGTGCATATTCATCCCGTCATCGCTATCATCGCTAGAAACAAGCCTTATCCCATGAATGACAAGCCCGATACTTCGATTGAAACCCTATTCTCCGATATGAATTTTTTATTCTTTTATTTCAATGACTTGGAAAATAAAACTCGCATCGATCGCAGATCTGGAACAAGCCGACCCGCCTTTCGATGATCCCTGCCGGATCGCCTGATTTTCGTCATGAAAAATGTGCATAGATTTTTTTCCAAGCCTTTGAATCTGCGCCGATTCCAATTCGGCGATCGAAAGCCGGTTCATTATCTCGACTTTTCCATTATCTCGACATATCGACGGCTCTTTTGCCTTGTCGGGGTTCCGAAACCGCGCTTTGCGAGGCTTGGGCGAAATGCGCATCCACCGAAGTCGGATGGTCGGATGAATGAATGGATGCAGACGAGGATCTCATCGATCGATCATCGACTATCGGCAATGCCCTCCAAAGGGGCATCGGCAAAAGATGGCGGGGATCGTACCCTCGATGCGGGCGAAAAAGCGTCAATCGGCGAGCAGGTGCCGCAATTCTTCGATCACCTCGCTCGTTCTCGGTGAGATCCCGAGCCATATCCGATAGGATTCCGCAGCCTGCTCCACCAACATCCCCAGACCGTCGATGGCGATCGCCGCCCCTTGCCTTTGCCCCCACTCGACGAAGGGAGTCGGCTTCGAGGAATAGGCCATATCGTAGGCCACCGCATTCTTGCCCATGATGCCATCGGGCAAAGCGGGTAAATCACCGCCGAGGCTTGCCGCGGTGGCGTTGATCACCAAATCGAAACCCTCCTTTCGCCCCGGCCCCGATCCGAAACGACGAGACAGGTCCTCGAGCGAAAGCGCATCCACCGGCGAACCCTGATTTGCGAAAGATTGACCTGCGAAGCGATCGGCCAGAGCCACGGCGCGATCAACGCTGCGATTGGCGATCGTCAACCGTATCGGGTTTCGATCCAAAATAGGGCCGACCGCCCCCCTCGCCGCCCCTCCCGCTCCGAGCAAGAGCACCGATGCCCCCTCGATCTTTACACCGATCCGATCGACGAGGTCTCGCACCAAGCCGATACCGTCGGTATTGTCGCCGTGGATATCCCCCTCCTCGAAAGAAAGGGTGTTGACCGCCCCCGCTCGCTCGGCCCTCGACGTGCGCTTGGAGGACAGGGCGAAGGCCTCTTCCTTGAAAGGCAGGGTGATATTGAGCCCCCGCCCGCCTGCGGATATGAAAGTCTCGATGGCGGCCGCCAATCCATCGGGTTCCACCGATAAGGCTCGATAGTCGATATCGCATCCCGATTGGGCCGCAAAGAGGCGATGGATAAAGGGCGATCGGCTATGGGCGATCGGATTGCCCATCACCGCATAGCGACCGGCAATCACCGTCGGATGGTTGGCGATCGTCGCATTCATCGAAGCCTCCGGCATTGACAATGCTTCCCCCGATTGGAGGAACTTCTCAGCGAATAGCGAATCCGGTACCCGCCTTCGAGCACATTATGCTCAACGGCGGCGGCCGGCGCTCTTCATCCTCGCCGCCAAGGGAGAACGCATCTTGTCATAGAGCATGAATAGATGCCGAAGGCGATCAAAAGAAGAGGTAAATCCCGGGCGACGATAAAGCCGATCGACCGCCCGATCCAAGTCCCGATGGGCTTTGCGCAAATCCAAAGGCATCGCTTGGGGATCGTAAAGATCGGCCAGGGTTGCATCCGGATGGGCGGCCCGCGCATCGAGGATCGCTCGGGCATGAGGCTCCAGCCCTTCGAGCCCGGCATCCTCGGGCGGCATCGGAAAGGTGTTGTAGACCGAACCCGCCGAATAGCGATATCGACTCTCCAATCGCCCACCGATGCCGCGCAACCACGTATTATGCATCGCGGAGGTCAACATGGCGAAGTCGATGAGGGTGGCATCCTCCAAGACGAGAGCCGCATTGCTCGGGATGATGGGGGGTTCGAGCCAACCGATCGGAAGATATTCTCGTCGCTCGGAACTCACTCCCGGGATAAATAGATAGGGATTATCGGGGATGGTGGGGAATGCAAATCGAGTGGGCGACAAAGCTAACTCTCGGGTTAGCGATCGACGACTTGCCTCACGATAAGATCGCACCGATGCGATTCTCTTTTTCACATTCGGCAATCGTGCCAATCGTTCCGGCGGAGCATCGTGCAAAGCCAAAATCCATCGACGCCCGCCTTGCAAGAATTCCCGAGCGCCGATATAGGGACGCAAAAAGGCTTCGGCTTCCGGCTCGGCCTTCAAAAAATCATCGCGCTCTTTCTCATCGAAAATATAGTGCCCTCCGTCGATCGGCTGATTTCCGAAACGAAGAGGCTTCAAATCATTGATCGGCTTGCTTTCCTCTCGTACCGTCATCGATGGATCGGATAACCCATCGGCATCGAATAGATAAGGCGATATCGCCTTGGGACGACTCTCTTGGGGCTGCCCCTTGATATCGGGATAATCGAAGAGGCGTTTTTCCTTCGATCCTTTGGTGTGTGGCGCCCGATCTCGACGATCCAAACCCAAAATCACGACATGGACCTGAGCTGAGCCTTTGGCATCCGAGCCCCAAGCGAAGGTGCGGTGGGCAAAGGCGATCTCCAACCGATGGCGCTCGAAAAGAATCGGCCACAGCTGCGCCACCTGCTCGCCTTGCGTGATCGAATTGGTGGCGACGAATCCGATCCGGGCATCGCTTTGCTGTCTATATTCCCCGGCCTTGATGAACCAAGCGGCGACATAATCCAAGGTACCCCCCCC
>JFBG01000022.1 GCA_000583135.1 Thioalkalivibrio sp. HK1 | reverse complement strand
CCGGAGCCTTTACGATATCGACCTGCGCGTCCCTGCGGCTTTCGTTCTCGGCGGGGAGGAAAGGGGGCTACGCCGCCTCACGCGCGAGAAATGCCACCGGATGGTCTCGATCCCGCTCGATGATTCGATGGAGAGCCTGAATGTTTCGGTCGTCGCCGGGATTTGTTTTTTCGAAGCCTTGCGTCAACGAAGACAAGGCGAGGCGGTGTGAGCGATCCCTCATCGAGAGAAATCGCAAAGAATCGGGTGCATTCCTCTCGTATCGAAGATAGGATCATTAGGGTTGTCGCTATCCTTTCCCCTTTGCCACGTTTCCCTTTTTCGCGATGGAACCTCAAGGACGATCATGGTTTTTCCAAGCCCTCGGTCAAGGGATGGGATATGCCTGCGAGGATCATCGGGTAGAAACGATGACCCCGCTCGCCTTTTTTCATCGATGATCCTCGGCTTTCGAATGACATTCCGATGGCCATGAATCCGGCACCGAAACCACGAGATCGAGATACCGATCCTTCGAGCGAGTCCTCGAGGGATCCTTCGAGCGACCCTGCGAAAACCACGGCCCCGACGATCGATCTTCCCCACAAAAGCGGATCCGGATCCGGCGATCCTTCGGATCCCGAGCGCTCGATCGTCGAAAGCGCGGTCTCTTTGAATGCCCAACCGGTCGCCACCCCTTGGCGGGCGGGTCTCGGGACATGGCTTCGAAGCAGCAAGGCATCGCATTTGCTGGCAAGCGAAGTCGAGAGCATCCACCGCGCGCTGGCCAATCTCTTCGGTTACCACTGCCTGCAGATCGGTGATCTTGCGGGGGCCGATTTGATGCATGCCAGTCGCATCATCAATCGCTGTCTCGTCGATATCGACGGCAGCGCCGACAGGGATTCCCCCTATCCGGTGGTCAGCGGCTCGGCGATGTCCCTGCCGATCGAAGCCGATGCGGTCGATGTCGCCATCTTGCCCCATGTTCTGGAATTCGAGCCCCGACCGCCGGTGGCTCTGCGCGAGGTGGCGCGGGTGCTGGTTCCCGAAGGCCATCTGCTGCTCTTGGTCTTCAACCCCATCAGTTCGATGGGGGTGCAGCGAATCCTTCGGGCCGGCTCCCGCAAGGCCCCGTGGTGCGGCATCTATTTGGGATCGCGGCAGCTGCGCGATTGGTTGGGTCTTTTGGGTTTGGATATCCTCGATCAACGCCCCTGTTTCGCCGCGCGCATGGCGGCGCAGGAGAGCATCGATACCGGCTCGAGGACGGCCTCCGAATGGTTCTTGCCGGCCCTTGCCAGCGCCCGCTTGATCGTCGCTCGCAAGCGCATCGGGGCGATGTTGCCGATGCGCCCTCGCTGGAAACCCCTTCGCTCCTTGGTCGAGGTCGGACTCGGGGGCACATCCGCCGCCGGTCGCAAGGGCTCCTAGCGACGCGCCCCATCCTTGCCCCGACCCCGAGCCTGATCCCCGCTGGTTCTCTCCTCGCTTCTTGATCTTTCGCTCACCTCCTTGCGAATCGCCGACCATGTGCCAAGCATCCGATCGAGTCGAAATCTTCACCGACGGCGCCTGCCGCGGAAATCCCGGCCCCGGAGGCTGGGGAGCGGTGCTGCGTTATAAAGCGCACGAAAAGGAGATATCGGGGGCGGAATCCGCCACCACCAACAATCGGATGGAAATGATGGCGGCCATCAAGGCTTTGGAGGCTCTGCGGCGTCCGAGTCGGGTACGGATCAGCACCGATTCTTCCTACCTCAAGAACGGCATCACGCAGTGGATCGCCGATTGGAAGCGAAGGAACTGGAAAACCTCGGATCGCAAGGAAGTCAAGAACGTCGACCTATGGCAATGGCTGGAGCGGGTCGCATCGGGGCACGAGATCGAGTGGGTTTGGGTCAAAGGGCATGCGGGGCATGAGGGGAATGAAAGAGCCGATGCGCTGGCCCGAAAGGCGATTGTCGAAAGGGTGCAGTCTCCTCGGCCGAGCGCTCCCTCGTCGAAACCATCGGGAGGTCAATCATGAGACAAATCGTTCTCGATACCGAGACCACCGGACTCGAGCCGCAGCAAGGGCATCGGATCATCGAGATCGGGGCGGTCGAGCTGATCGGTCGTCAATTGAGCGGTCGGCAGCTCCATCGTTATTTGAATCCGGATCGAGCCATCGACGAGGGGGCATTGGAAGTCCACGGGATCACCCGGGAATTCTTGGAGGACAAGCCTCGCTTCGCCGATGTATACAAGGAGTTCTTGGATTTCATCGAGGGCGCCGAACTGATCATCCATAACGCCGACTTCGATATTTCGTTTTTCGATCACGAGCTCGGACGGCTCGAAGAAAGCCCCGTTTCGAGAGTCAAGGATCATTGTTCGAAGATCACCGATAGCCTCGAATTGGCCAGACGGATGCACCCGGGGCAGCGCAGCAGCCTCGATGCCCTTTGCAAACGCTACGATATCGACAATTCCGCTCGCAAGCACCACGGGGCATTGCTGGATGCGGAAATTCTCGCCGAGGTCTATCTGGCGATGACCGGAGGGCAGGGCGATCTGGGGATCGACAACCTTCGAGCCTCGACCTCGATATCGGCGAAAAAGGGTTCCCGAGTGAAAAAAAGAGGGCCCTTCAAAGTGATCCGGGCGAGCCTCGAAGAACGAGAAAGGCATGAGGAGCAGATCCGGCATATCGACGAGAAAAGCCAAGGGCGGTGTTTGTGGCTCTCACTTCGAGGCAACCAAGCGGTCGAGTCGAAAGGGTGATTTCGAGCGGGGGTTCGAGCGGCCGATACTCTTTCGAAAAAGCCGTCTTGCTCGACCGATCAATGTGATCGATGTTGACAGATGATCGGTCGGTCGATTAAACTTCCCCCGTGATGGGGCCATAGCTCAGCTGGGAGAGCGCTACAATGGCATTGTAGAGGTCGGCGGTTCGATCCCGCCTGGCTCCACCAAATCGAATGAATCCGGAAGCGATCGAAGCGGTGCCTTTTAGCGGCTCGATGCATGGCATCGCCTTTCATCGCATCCATGTTCATCGGATGGTATTCATCGGGTCGTCGTCGATCGAACCGTCTCTCATCGAAGAGCGCAAATCGTCTTTCCGGGCGAGACGAAAGCATCGCTCGAAGGCTCGGTTTTTTTTGCGATACGAAGACATCGAAGCACCGGATAACGAGAGTATCGAAATTCCAACGGCATTTTCATACAGTCCCCATCGTCTAGTCAGGCCTAGGACACCACCCTTTCAAGGTGGCGACACGGGTTCGAATCCCGTTGGGGACGCCATATCCCTTATCATCGGATATCCCTTCATATCCGCTATCGGCGGCCACTTCCTTCGCCGGCATCCAAACGCCGGTATCGAGCCTTCTCGATGAGCGCCGCTCGATCATCGATGGGATTTCCTTATAGGATTGTCATCGGAATCGGTATCGACCGGCTTTTGCGGCGCAACGGCTCTTAAAGATCGTTTCATCCCGAAACTTGGCCGCGATCTCCGTTTTCGATCCGAAAAACCGAACAATCCAAGCATCGAACAGCCATTGCCATTGCCATCGAAGCGGCGCCGAAGCGATTGATTGCATCGACGAGGAGTGATCGGTGGTCAAACGCAAGCGAAATCCCAGGCGAGAAAGGGCCGGTCAATCGGCTGCGGATTATCGTCGGCTCGATCACTGCCTTGCACCCCAGGAAGTTCTTTCGGCGGATCAGGTCAACCGAATCCACGAAAACGCCCTTCGAGTGCTGCAAGAACTCGGTATCAAGATCCTTTTGCCCGAGGCCAGAGAGATTCTCCTTCGAGCCGGGGCGAGCCAAGGCAAGGGCACCGATCACCAGATGGTTTTTCTGCCGCCTGAGATGGTGCAAGAGGCGATCTCCAAGGCCCCCGCTCGCTATCGGATGATGGCCCCCAACCCTCTAAGGGCGCAAGCGTTCCATATCGGTCGTCAGCTTTTCGCCCCCGCCGGCGGTTGCCCCAACGTCGTCGATCGCATCAGGGGACGTCGCCCCGGCGACCTCGCCAGCCTGCACGAGGCGTTGAGGCTCCACCAGAGTTTCGATGTCATCCATAAACTGACGCCGACCCCGGAGCCGCAGGATGTGCCGCCCCACCTTCGGCACTATGCGATGATGCGAGCCCAGCTCGAGGAGAGCGACAAGCCCCTTTCGGTCTACGCTCGAGGTCGGGCGCAGGTCATGCAAAGCTTCGAGATGGTTCAAATCGCTTTGGGTATCGGCGATGCCGAATTCGCCGCCGATCCGTGGGTTTCCACCGTCATCAATGTCAATTCCCCGCGCTTGCTCGATATTCCGATGGCCCAGGGGATCATCGATTTCGCGCGCGCCGGACAGCTGGCGATCATCACCCCTTTTTGTTTGGCGGGAGCGATGGCCCCGATCACCGTGGCCGGCGCCTTGAGCTTGCAGCATGCCGAGGCTCTGGCGGGGATCGCGCTGGCGCAGATCACCAAGCCCGGGGCTCCGGTGATGTACGGAGCCTTCGGCACCAATGTGGATATGCGCAGCGGTTCGCCGACATTCGGAACCCCCACCCACATCCAAATGAGCATCGCCTCGGGTCAGTTGGCCCGCCATATCGGATTGCCTTGGAGGTCGGCGGCGGGCTCGACCGCCAATACCGGGGATATGCAGGCGGGGGTGGG
>JFBG01000021.1 GCA_000583135.1 Thioalkalivibrio sp. HK1 | reverse complement strand
TCCATCGATGGATTCACCGATGGCAGGTCGGTCGATGGCGGATTCGTCGAAGGACGGACTCGTGGCCGCCAAGAGAGGAGCCGCCGAGATCGCACCTTTCGAGTCGATCGACGAAAAAAAGACGGCGAGCACCGGCCTTCGCTCGATAACGCCTCTCGATACCGCCCCTCGAGCGGCCACCTATCGGATAATGGTAAGGGATATCATCGACGATCCCGATCGAAAAAACGATCCGTCGCTAATGATCGAGGAAAAGCGCCGAGAGAACAACGAGGATCGTCCTCGGAATATCCCATCGATCGCTCTTCGGACTCGAGGGCGCTCGTCGACCTCGATGTCGATACGATCCGGCACCCCTCGCAAGACTCGATCGATGGATGAAAAAAACGTCCTCGACCCCACGCGCCGCCAAGGAGCGATCATCATGCGAAAGGGATATCCCCGCCGATTCTTCGCCGCGCTCGTTCTCGGCCTCGCTCTCGCATCGAGCACCGAAATACCAAGGGGATGGATGGAATGGAACGCCGCTCGCGCCGCCGAGCCCCCGATCATCTTGATGCTCGGGGATAGCCTCACCGCCGGCTACGGACTTCCCGCCGCCGATGCCCTGCCCGCCCGACTCGAGGATGCTCTAAGCGAGCGCTATCTTGGCATTCGAGTGATCAACGCCGGAGTCTCGGGCGATACCATCGCCCAAGGCCTTGCCCGACTCGAATGGGTCTTGGCGGATCGGCCCGATGCGGTGATCGTGGCCTTGGGGGCCAACGATGCCTTGCGGGCGATCGACCCCGGGACCTCCCGCTCGCACCTGGATCGCATCTTAGCCGAACTCGAAAAGCGCGAACTACCCGTGCTCCTCGCCGGGATGAAAGCCCCTCGCAACCTCGGGCTCGGATATACGCAACGTTTCGACGCCATCTATCCGGATCTGGCCGAACGATACGACGCCCTGCTCTATCCCTTCTTGCTCGAAGGAGTGGCCGCCATCCCCGAACTCAACTTGATGGTGGACGGCAATCCCGACCTCCACCCCAACCGCAAGGGCGTGATGGTCATCGTCGAGAGGATGCTGCCGATGGTGATCTGCCTCGTGGAGCGGATCGAGGGATTCGAACCCTCGACATCGACCGATGATCCGAAGTGCGCATAAAGCCGCTCGATACGCATCCGAGGATTCGAATACACCCATCGCCGCCGCCCGATGATCGCTCGTCGACGGGGCTTGAATCTCGAAGCGTCCCTTCGATTTCGGGTACAATCTCCGCCGGCTGAGCGCGTTCGGCGCAGCGCTTGAATTCGAAGCGAAAGCACCGCCCCGGCCAAGGGCCATTTTCTCCAAGATTGCGAGGCGGCGAGACAAAGAAACGATGACCCTCCTATCACGCCTTGGAAGGAAGCCGCGCGGAGCGACACCGCGCTCTTCTTATACCTTTACTTTATTCCGCCGAACGCCGAATCAAGGCCGATCGAGACGGTCCGCTTGGGTGTCGGTGCTGACCATACCGTTCCTTGCCTTGGCCGCCGTCTTCTTGCAAGAGGATCCCTCGGCCCTACCCTCCCCCACCATCGATTCCATCGACGTCGGTCCATCCGTGGTGCGACTTGCACACGACGATCCGGAAATCGCCGGATTGACGGATCCGCACTGGACCGCCGGCGGCGATCGCCCGCTCAAATCCGCCGCCGATCCGATATCGATGGCGATCAAGGCCCCGGATATCGCTTCGGATAATCCCGTCGAGTCTTCCCCCGTCGAGCCTTCGAAAAACTCAGGGTCTCCCGCCTTGCGCGAATCGGCCGAATCGTCGGTATCTCGAGAGATCGAGGTCGAGGACGAAGAATCCGTCGGCAATCCGATATCGATGGCGATCAAGGCCCTCGGTATCGCCTCGGATAATCCCGTCGAGTCTTCCCCCGTCGAGTTTTCGAAAAACTCAGATCCCTCCGCATCGCTCGAATTGCCTGAATCGTCGGCGTCTCGAGAGATCGAGAGCGGGGATCATCTCCCGCAAGCCCACGAGGTAACCATTCGCGAGGGCGATAGCCTGTTCTTGATATTCAAACGCTTCGGAATCTCCGATAAAGATCTGGCCTTGATCACCGAGCACGATAGCCTCAAAAAGAGATTCAAACGCATTCGACCCGGCCAGAACATCATCTTGCATATCGACGACGAGTCCCGCCTCCAACGGATGGTGTACCGCACCGATCCCATCCATTTCCTGGATATCAAGCGCAAGGGCGATGGATTCGACTTCGAGGAGGTGGAAGAGACCCCGGATATCGTGCGAGCCTCGGCCAGCGGGCGTATCCAATCCTCCTTCGATGCCGCAAGGCTCCGAGCCGGGCTACCGCCCGGGGCCACCGATCAGGTCGAGGATATCCTCAAGTGGGATATGGACTTTTCTCGCGATCTTCGACCGGGGGATACCTTCTCGTTGATCTACGAGAAAAAGATGAAAGACGGGAAGATGATTCGAGGCGGCTTCGGCCCCATCCTCGCGGTGGAATTCATCAATCGCGGGAAGGCGATCAGAGCGGTGCGCTATGTCGATCCTCAAGGCTTCAGCGGATATTTCACCCCCGACGGGAGTGGCATGCAAAAAGCGTTTTTACGCTCCCCCGTCGCCACCGCCCGCATCAGCTCCCGCTTCAGCCACGCTCGCCGACACCCCATCTTGCACACCATCCGGCCGCATAAGGGGGTGGACTATGCCGCTCCTCGGGGAACGAGGGTCATGGCCGTCGGCGACGGAAACGTTCAATTCGTCGGCAACAAGGGTAATTACGGAAAGACCATCATTTTGAAGCATCATTCGGGATATTCCACCCTTTACGCCCATCTATCGAGATACGCCAAGGGCATTCACGCCGGAGCGAGGGTGAGCCAAGGGCAGCCGATCGGATTCATCGGGAGCACCGGGCTCTCCACCGGTCCGCATCTGCACTATGAATTTCGCATCAACGGCGTGCATCAGGATCCTCTCACCATCCGACTCCCGTCGGATGCCCCGGTCCCGAAAAAGTATCGAAAGGATTTCCGCGCAAAGACCGGGGCCATCTTGACCCAACTCGATATCGTCAGCCGCCCCTCCGTCGCCTCGTCCAACTAAACCCGCGGGCTTATCGCTGCGGCCTTTGAATATCGAGCCGTGCCACCGATCTCGTCGGACTTCGAAATCGAAAGCATCGAAGCCTCGGGGCTTTGAAGAGAGCATCGGCCAATCCCGAGAAAGCGCCGCCCATCGGATAATGCCGGGGCTCGCCCTTTATCACGATCCGAAAAACGATCTTTTGGGTACGAGAATCGGATGCTATTCATCGGCCTGATATCGGGAACGAGCGTGGATGCGGTCGATGCCGCCCTCGTCGACTTCGACGAGGAAAGGATCCGTCTCGTTTCGACCTCATCCACCCCGATCCCCGACTCGCTGCGGCACGAGCTCCATGCCTTGGCTCAAAGCCCCGATCTCCCGGCTCATCGCTTTTGGAAGGCGGATGTGCAGATCGGGGGGCTCTTCGCCGATGCCGTCCAAGCCCTGATCGCAAGCGCCGGGGTCGAAGCGCAAGATATCTCGGCCATCGGCAGCCATGGACAAACCGTCTGGCATGCCCCTTGCGAGCCCTATCCGTTCACGGTGCAGATCGGCGATGCCAATATCATCGCCGAGCGCACCGGCATCACCACCGTCTGCGATTTTCGACGCCGGGATATCGCCGCCGGGGGCGAAGGCGCTCCCTTGGCCCCCGCCTTTCATCGAGCGGCCTTTTTCGAAGAATCGATAGAAAGGGGGATCCTCAACCTCGGGGGCATCGCCAACCTCTCGGTGGTGGGATCGAAATCCCCGCCGCTCGGTTTCGATACCGGCCCCGGCAACACCCTGCTCGATGCTTTCGTTCGAGAGCATTTCGGCAGACCCATGGATCGGGATGCCGAACTGGCCCGCACCGGCAATACCATCACCTCGTTGCTCGATGCCCTGCTACTCGATGCCTATTTCGATCGACCCCCGCCGAAAAGCACCGGGCGGGAATATTTCAACTCGACTTGGCTTTCGCATCGGATCGGGAATCGAGGGGATATGGCGCAACGAAGCCGAGATATCCTGCGAACACTGTGCGAACTGACCGTGGAGAGCGTAGCCAAGGCCATCGAGCGATTCGCCCCGCACATCGAGGAGGTCTATCTTTGTGGTGGGGGAGCGCAAAATCCCTTGCTCACCGAGGGCTTGGCAAAGCGCCTGCCTCGGCTTCGCATCGAAACCACCGAGCGACTCGGAATCCATCCCGAATGGGTGGAGGCGGTTGCCTTTGCTTGGCTTGCGATGCGCACCCTCGCCGGCAAGAGCGGCAACGCTCCCGACATGACCGGGGCCAAGGGGGAAAGGATATTGGGCGGGATCTATCGAGCCTGATCGCTATCGAACCCGTCTATCGAAGCCAAAGATCGAAGCAACCGAGGAGCCTCGTGCCCGCCTGTTGAAAAGGCGAGCCCGAATCCTCTTGTTGCCCTGGCCGAAAAGCGATGCGATCGAAAACGATTTCTGCTGGATTGGAAAAGCGATCTCATCATACGGAAAAGGACATCCCGCAACCGCAGGTGGTGGTCGCATTCGGATTGTTGATCACGAAACGGGATCCCTGAAGATCTTCTTTGTAGTCGATTTCCGAACCCATCAGGTATTGGAAGCTCATCGGATCGATCAACAGCTTCGACCCCTCCCGCTCGATGACGACATCATCCTCGGCCACCGCATCTTCGAAGTTGAAGCCATACTGAAAACCCGAACAACCGCCTCCTTCGATATAAACCCGAAGGAGCGGATCGACCCGACCTTGCCTTAGGATCAGCTCCGCCGCTTTGCGGGCCGCCTTTTCGGAGAAGGTCAATGATCCGTTGAAATCCGAAATCGACATGAATGCATCCTCAGATTGTGCCGTCTTGGCCCAAGAGGCCGATAGGGGATAGCGCTCGAACACCCTTCATAAGATAAATCCTCGAAGGCGGTAAATCAACCGTCCCTCGGCGATGCCAAAGCTCGAGGGTTTGTCCGTGGATCGAATCCCGATGATCAAGACCCATATTTTTTCGACTCGAACGATGCCCGATTCTTCTTTCGCACCCCCCGGCGAAGCGAAGGCCAAGACCGATGCCATGGATAGGCTTGGAGGGACGAGATCACGCAACTGCGATCTTCGGCTTCGCATTCAACCCTCGAAGCCCGCTTTCAAAATCCGCAAAGGGCTCGGCTGTATCATCGGGCGATCGCGGCATCGACGGGCTTTTATCGGCGCCGCCCTTTTTTCGCGGAAAAGATATCGGATCCGATACCGGACGATGATACGAATATCGAGCACTTTGCTTGAGCACTGGGTCGAAGGCAAGGGTATCACCCACCCCGCGCGGCCTTTGGGTATTCGAAAGCGAGAAGACCAGCGTCATGCGTTCTTTGGCCGAGGATAAAGCGAAGAGCCGTCGCTCCATCAAAGTGGCGGCGGTGGTCGGCCTTTTGCTGCTCGGGGCTTCGATCATTTGGATCCTGTCGGGGATCCTCAGCCCCCGGGGTCCGAAGGCATTGCCCGACATCTCTTTCAACACCATCGACGGTCGCACCCTCGATCCCGAATCCCTCGCCGGTCGTCCGCTTCTTATCAAATTCTGGGCCACGAGCTGCCGTGTCTGCCTGCAAGAAATCCCCGAGATCGAAGCCCTCTATCGGGAATTCGCCCCCGCCGGTTTCGAAGTGATCGCGGTGGCCGCCAGCTGGGATCTCCCCGATGCCGTCGTGATCCTCTCCAAAAAACGCGCCTTTCCTTGGCCGGTGGTCCTGGATCCCGACGGAGCGATCGAAAAGCGCTTCGGCGGCATCGAAGCGACGCCGACCCATTTTTTCATCCTCCCCGATGGTCGGATCGCTTTTCGTCATCTCGGGGCGCTCGATACCCGAGCCCTCGCCGACCGCCTTCGCACCCTCGTCTATTGATAAGGCGATGGGATCTCGATCATGCTCTGGGTCAAAGCCTTTCATATCATCTTCGTGGTGGCCTGGTTCGCCGGGCTCCTCTACCTGCCCCGTCTTTTCGTCTACCACGCCTCGACCAGGGATCGACCCGGCGATCTGAGATTTCAGGTGATGGAACGCAGGCTGTTCTCGATCATGAGCATCGGGGCCATCGGGGCCATCGCTTTCGGACTGTGGTTGACCGTCGATCATGCTTGGGCCGCTTGGGGAGCGAGCGGCTGGTTCCGACTCAAACTCGGTTTGGTCGTCGCTCTCGTGCTCTATCACCTATGGTGCGCTAAAATCATCGCCGACTTCGCCGCCGGTCGCAATCGACACCGATCTTCCTTCTATCGCCTGATCAACGAGATCCCCGCCCTGATTTTGGTGGCGGCGGTCATTTTGGTCACGGTCAAACCGTCAATGGATCCCTTCGATGACCCGAACCGTCCAATGCAAAGTGCTCGGCCGTGAAGCCGAGGGGCTCGATGAAGCGCCGTGGCCGGGGGAGCTGGGGCAGCGGATCTACGAAAATATCTCGGCCGAGGCTTGGAACGATTGGTTGCAGCGCTTGCAGATGATCGTCAATGAAAACCAACTGAGCACTGCGGATCCGGAAAGCATCGCCTTGATCGAGCGCCACATGCTCGGCTTTCTCTTCGAAGAAGGCGATCTCGGAGGACTTCCCGCCGGATTTCGCACCGGACGAGGCAAGAAATAGCGGGCATTTACCCCTATCTAACTCGAGGAAAACCCGAGCGACGCGGGTCGAGGCGCTTCGTTCAGCCTGCGATATCGAGGGGGATCGACGGGGCGATGATCACCCGCAGTTCGTCGTTCGCCCGGCGAAGCGCCGCTTCCACTTCTTCGGGATCGTCTCCTTCGGCAAAAACGAATCCGAGGTATTCGCCGCCCTCGGGCAAGGGGAGCAAAGGATAGCCCTCCCGCACGGCGATCGACACCTCTTGGATACCCGGGATCCGACTCGCTTCGAGAACCCCCTCCACCCGCCGCAGCACCCCCGCAGCCGGAGTCGGAATCATCGATACCCCGGCGGCTCGTCCTTCGGGCATCGAAAGATCCGGCGAGGCCCGCAAGGCGTGCTGCAAGATGACCGTCTCGAGGCTCTTGTCGGCGGCCCCGAAGCGAAAAAGACGGGCGCAATCCCCGCCGATGGTGCGAGCCGCTATTTCGATGATCCACGCATCTCGGTCATGGATGCGCAGCTCGGCGTGCACCGGGCCCTCTCGTAGGCCGCAAGCCGCGCAACCCTCTTGCACCCGTCGACGGGCCGTCCGCTGAATTGCTTCGGGCAGGCGCGAGGGAGTGATATAGAGCGTCTCTTCGAAAAAAGGGCCGTCGAGGGGATCCGGTTTGTCGAAGATGGAGATGGTCTGCAACTCCCCTTGCCGCAGCAACCCCTCCAATGCGATCTCCGGCCCCGGAATGAAGGATTCGATCAGCAAGCAGCCAGCCTCCTCCTCATCGATCGAGGGCTTGGCGGACTCGACGATCGCCGCCGTACGACGACAGGCATCGTGCAGCTGCCCGAGATCGTCGGCGCGGATGACCCCGCGACTGGCGGACATCGCCAAGGGTTTGACCACGCAAGGAAAATCGAAGGGCAAGGCGAGGGAGTCCGCAGGACGCCTATCCCACAGAGCATCGATCCCGCTGCCGAGGTCAAAGCGAAGATCCAAGCGCCGAAACGAGGGGATCGGAAGACCGGCCTCGGCCATCGCAGTGCGAGCCATATCCTTGCGGCGGGAAATACGAGCGGATTCGGGATCGTTATGGGCAAGACCCAAGGCCCGAGCCGTGAGACCGGCTAGTTCCAAGGTGATATCGTCGGTGCCGATGACGACGGCGATCGCCTGCTTGCGATGCTCGGCCAAGATCCGATCCACCGCTCCTTGCGGATCATCGAAATCGATGCGCAAGCCGCTCGCTCTCGGAGCGAGTCCGAGTCGCCCATCGGCTTCGAGCGGCATCGACTCGATCGGCATGAGCCCGATCGGCATAAGAGAGTGTTCGCCCTCGGCGGCGACGAGGATATCGAGATCGAGCCCGGCGGCGGCGCGCATCCACGCCGACAAGCGATAACTACCGGAAGGGGCGATCAGCAGCGCTCGCCCAAGATTTCGAATGCGGGGTTCGCATTCCGATTCGTGTCGCCCCGGGGAATCCCCCGATATCAGGATCGAAGGATCAGGATCGACAGGACCCTCAGTGTCCGCCGGCCATCCCGCAGCCGCCACAGGCCCCCGAACCGCCGGTCGTTTGGAAGACATTGCTGAAAACGAATCTCGAACCGGTTTCGCCGGTGGTGAAGTCGATCTCGACTCCTTTGAGATAACCGATGGCCACGGCATCGATATAAATGCGATAGCCGTCGCCGTCGAAGACCCTATCGTATTCGCCGCAACGGTCGGTAAAGGTCATGCCATAGGTCATGCCGGAACAACCGCCCCCGGCGACATAGATACGAATGGCCTCGATGGCATCATCCTCCACCTGTGTCAACAACGTGCGAAATTGCTCACAGGCTTCGGGGCTGATACCGATCTCGTCGGCGCTCAAAGCGGTGCGATATTCCATCGATCTCTCCCGATCCGATATTCTTCGACCCTCGACGACGCAAGCGACGATGGTCGGTTTTTCAGACCTCGATCATCTCGAAATCTTCTTTGCGCGCCCCGCAATCGGGGCATACCCAATTCATCGGCACATCATCCCACTTCGTTCCGGGGGCGATCCCCTCCTCCGGCAATCCCTCGGCCTCGTCATAGACGAACCCGCAGATAACGCACATATAGGATTTCATCCGCTTTTATTTCTCCGCACCGACGGTTCTATGGAGGGCGATATCGTGCCATGCAAAGGGATTATCGCATGATTCCCTTTGGGGAGGGCGACCATGAATCTTGCGGCTCGCCGACGAGCGCCCTTCCCCTTAGGATTAAAATGAGGCACTCGATCCTTGCCCCTTGCCGAGGATAACGCCCCTTTTGCCGGTGTCGATAAGCGATGAAGAACGAGAGCACCGACCCTTGCGTCATATTATGTCTTGCCGGATTGGATCCGACCGGCGGTGCGGGTCTGCAAGCGGATATCGAGACCGTCGCCGCTTTGGGCGGGCATGCCCTGCCGGTGGCGACCGCCTTGACCGCCCAAGACACCAACGACGTCAAGGCACTCATCCCCATCCCCGCCGAGGATGTGCTCGCCCAAGTGCGGCCCTTGCTTGCCGATATCGCCATCGACGGGATCAAGATCGGCCTGCTCGGGGGGCTTGAAACGATCGGGATCGTGCACGATATCCTCGTCGAGCATCGGGGGATACCGGTGGTTCTCGATCCCGTTTGCCGAGCCGGGGGAGGAAAGGATCTCGTCGACGATGCACTGACCGAGGCCTTGGTCGAGGATCTCTTACCCCACACCACGGTCCTGACCCCGAATCGCTTGGAGTTGCATCGCTTGGCTCCGAATCATCCGCACGAAAGGGAGGGGGCGAAAGCCCTTTTGCAGCGCGGCTGCAAATCCATTTTGATCACCGGTGCGGACGAGGATACCCCGCAAGTGATCAACCGCTTCCATACCGGGGACAAAGAACCGCTATCCTTTGGATGGGAGCGCATCGAGGGTGTCTTTCACGGCAGCGGATGCACCCTCGCCACCGCCGTGGCAACCTATTTGGCGATGGGACAAACGCCCTTGCAGGCCGTCGAGTGCGCACAGGGTTTCGCCCACGAGGCGATCGCCCGAGGATATCGCATCGGCTCCGGCCAATCCATCCCGAACCGCCGGGGGCTTGGAAAGATCCGCCCCCGAAACCGTGCATTTCCTCGCTCGCTCCCTCCATCCATCGAATCCGAACCATGACCTTGCTACCCGCTTGCGGCCTCTATGCGATCACCGCCCCCTCGCCGGGAGTCGGAGACGATCCCGACCTCATCGCCGAACAAGTGGATGCGGCCATCAAAGGCGGAGCGGCGATGATCCAATATCGCGACAAAGATCGACCGGGGGGCTTGGAGAGATCGGCGGATGGTCGAGATCGAAGACGCCGCACCGCCTCTCGTCTTGCGCATCTTTGCCAAGAGCGGGGGATCCCCTTGATCATCAACGACGATCCCTCGTTGGCGCTCGAGGTCGGAGCCGACGGGGTTCATATCGGCATCGATGACGGCAGCCTCGAGGATGCCCGACGGGTGGTGGGGGAGGATCGCATCGTCGGCGTGTCTTGCTACGACCGGCTCGATCTCGCAATTGGAGCGGCGGATAAAGGGGCGGACTATGTCGCCTTCGGAAGTTTCTTTCCCTCCTCGATCAAGACCCGGGCGGTAAGGCCCGATATTTCGATCCTTGCCCGCGCGAAAGAGCGAATCGATTTGCCGATCGTCGCCATCGGCGGCATCACCGCAGAGCGGGCGCCCGATCTGATCGCCGCCGGGGCCTCTTTGATCGCGGCGATCACCGGAGTTTTCGCAAACCGATCGAGCGAAAACGATGGCGACGAAGAAAGGGGTATCCTTGCAAATCCCGGTCTTCGAGATATAGAGCGTGCCGCGCGCGGCTATGCCCGACTCTTTCCGCCGGCGGGGGATCGGGCGCACATCGGCGCAGATCGTTCCTAGCGGCGAACCCCGGGATGATTTTTGCAAACCCTTGAAACTTGGATATCAAAAGAGGCAATCCGATCGATGATTCGTTCCGAACAGGAATTCGAGCATGCCCGCAGCATGATTCCCGGTGGAGTCAACTCCCCGGTACGAGCCTTTCGATCCGTCGGGGGAAGCCCGATCTTTTTCGAACGCGCCGAAGGGGCCAGACTCTTCGATATCGATGGCCGCTCCTATATCGACTATGTCGGCTCTTGGGGGCCGGCGATCTTGGGACACGCTCATCCCAAGGTCATCGAAGCGGTGCGAGAAGCGGCCAAGCGGGGGCTCGGCTTCGGGGCTCCGACCGTGGTGGAATCGGAGATGGCCGCTCGCATCCGCACCCTTGTTCCCTCGATCGAAAAAGTGCGGATGGTCAATTCCGGAACCGAGGCGACGATGAGCGCGATCCGCCTTGCCCGCGGCTTCACCGGCCGCGACGCCATCGTCAAATTCGAGGGCTGCTACCACGGACACGGGGACTGTCTGCTGGTCAAAGCGGGCTCCGGTGCCCTGACCTTCGGCACCCCCACCTCGCCCGGGGTGCCCGAGTCCTTCGCCGAACAGACCTTGGTCCTCGATTTCAACGACGATCAGGGAGTACGCCGAGCCTTCGCCGAGCATGGCGAACGGCTGGCGGCGGTCATCGTCGAGCCGGTGGCGGGCAATATGAACTGCATTCCTCCCGCTTCGGGGTTTTTACAGACCCTTCGCCGCTGCTGCGACGAATACGAAACGCTGCTGATCTTCGACGAAGTGATGACCGGCTTTCGAGTGGCTCCCGGGGGGGCGCAAGCGCTCTACGGCATCCGCCCGGATCTGACCGCCCTGGGCAAGATCATCGGGGGAGGATTGCCGGTGGGGGCTTTCGGAGGCCGAGCCGATATCATGGATCGCCTCGCCCCCGAGGGCCCGGTTTACCAAGCGGGCACCCTCTCGGGCAACCCGATCGCGATGAACGCCGGGCTGACGACCCTCGATCTGATCGGCGAGGAGGGTTTTTACGATCGATTGCAGGCGATGACCGAGCGTTTGGTCTTGGGTCTTCGCGAACGCGCCGCCGCCGCCGGTATTCCGATGACGACGAATGCCGTATGTGGCATGTTCGGGATCTTTTTCACCGAGGCCGAAAGCGTGCGGGGCTTTGCCGATGTCATGGCTTGCGATAGCGCACGCTTCGCTCGATTCTTCCACGCCATGCTGGATCACGGGGTCTACCTTGCACCTTCGGCATTCGAGGCCGGGTTCGTTTGTGCAGCGCACAACGAGGAGGAGTTGGAAGCCACCCTGCGCGCCTCCGAGGAGGCATTCTCGGCCTTGAAATAGCGCATTGAAATAGCGCGTCGATCTCGAAAAAAGACCGGTTTTATCCGCAAGGGACATCCTGCGGGGATATGGGATCGCATCCGATCCTCGATGAATCGCCGGCACTCGGGACCCGGGATCTGTATACAATCGCCCGATCGCGCGCGCTTTTTTCGGTGTCCGAGCGAGCGCTTGGGCGGGCGCATCGATATCATCGATCTTTATCGACCCTCATCGGGCGATGCCGGATCGCTGCGCTGCAACATACCGGATTCGATTTGCCAAGATGCCGCTCGCATCATCCCTCGTATCATCCAAAGACCCGAAGATCGGGTCTTCGAAAACGAAGCGCCCCTTTTGCAAAAGCATTCAAAGAGCCGATTGATGATGAAAACACGATATGAAACCGACGATCTACGGATCTCGTCGATCGACGATGTCGCCACCCCGAAGACGATACTCGACGAATTCCCGCTCACCGGATCGACCTCGATGCATATCTCCTCGACCCGGGAGGATATCCACCGGATCCTTCACGGCGAGGACGACCGTCTTCTTGCGATCGTCGGCCCTTGTTCGATCCACGATCCGGATGCCGCCCGCGATTATGCGAATCGGCTGCTCGAATATCGCCACCGCCTCGCGGATCAGCTGCTGATCGTGATGCGGGTCTATTTCGAAAAACCCCGCACCACCATCGGCTGGAAGGGATTGATCAACGACCCCGATCTCGACGGCAACTTCAATATCGACAAGGGGCTGCGCATCGCGCGGCGGTTGTTGCGCGATCTCAACGATTCCGGCATGCCCGCGGGAGTGGAATTCCTCGATCTGATCACCCCTCAATACGTAGCCGATCTGATCAGCTGGGGGGCGATCGGGGCGCGCACCACCGAAAGCCAAGTGCACCGCGAAATGGCTTCGGGGCTCTCGTGCCCCGTGGGCTTCAAGAACGGCACCGACGGCAATATCAAGATCGCCGTGGATGCGGTGGGCGCCTCGCGGCATCCCCATGCCTTCCTCTCCTTCACCAAAGAAGGACGCGCCGCCATCTTCAAGACCACGGGCAACGACGATGCCCATATCATCCTGCGCGGGGGAAAATCACCCAACTACGAGGCCGGGCATGTCGGCGAAGCCGCCGAGCAGTTGAAAAAAAGCGGGCATCCGCCGCGCCTGATGATCGATTTCAGTCACGCCAACAGCGCCAAGCAATACCAGCGTCAGGTCTTGGTGGGTCGGGATGTGGCGGGGCAAATCGCCGATGGTCAGCAGGCGGTGATGGGGGTGATGATCGAGAGCAATCTCGTCGCCGGTCGCCAAGATAATGTCGAAGGGCAAGCGCTTGTCTACGGCCAGAGCATCACCGACGCCTGCCTCGGCTGGGAGGATACGACGAAGGTGCTCGAGGATCTGTCGGAAGCGGTCATTCGAAGGCGTCGGGGATCGGCTTGAACCCAAGGTCGCTCGACATCGATCGACATCGCCTCGTTTTTTGAAAAAGCCCGGGCGACTTTCGAAATACCCGACAGCGGGCATCCGGCGGGGTTCTTTATCACCCCGCTTCGAATCCTTGGGCGAAATACCGCCCTTATCGCAAACCCGCCTTATCTCTTATTGGCCGACGAGTATTGACCGACGAGGGTCGTCGACGGGCTTCAGCCGAGCGGCCAATCACCACCAATTCTCCAGATGCTCGGTGGGGATCGCTCGTTCGATCAGCATGATCGGAATCCCGTCATCGACCCGATAGACGATACGCCCGTCCCCGGTCGTCAACGCCTCCTCGAGCGGAACCTCCACCGTCGAACCGTCGTGATAGCGAATTTCCTTGCGGGAAATCGCTTGGTTGAGACGCAAGAGCCTTGTCTCGTCCAAAGCCCGCACCGATACCGTGGTCAGCGGGCAGACCAAAATCTCCAACAGTTTGGGATCGACATCGATGGCAGGCAACGCAATCTCCTTTTCATTCCTTCGTTCGATATTCGCAGCGGTCTTCGGCGCCGACCTTCGCATCAGGCACCGGAGCGGGCTTCAAAGCATCCGATGTCAAGGGCGGCGGAACCGGATCGAAACCGCCGTTACCGAAGGGGTGGCAGCGCAGCAAGCGACGCAGCGAGAGGATCGAACCCTTGAACGGACCATGATGCCGCAGGGCCTCGATCGCATACTCCGAGCAAGTCGGCAAATAGCGACAGCAAGGAGGGAACAGAGGCGATATCAGCCATCGGTAGGCTTTCACGCAAGCGACCAAGATTCGCACCGAAAGGCCCGCCTTTCGATATTGCACCCGCTCCTCCTCGCTTTTTGCGCCTCGCGCCTCGCTCGATGTCGGCGGACCAAGTGTCGGCGGGCTCGATGAAGATGAAAGCGGCATGGCTCGGTGCGATCGAAGATCACCCGATTCCACCGGATGCGGTGGCCGAGAGCGCTTCGACCTTGCGCCTTGCGCTCTCGGCCTCGACCCCTTCGTCGACCTCCCCGAGGACTTGGGCGTATTTCCTCCAAGACCAAAGATTACGGGGTTTTTCGATGACCCGGCGAGCCAGCAAATCGCGGGCGATATCGTATCGACCGGCTTCGATGGAGGCCCGAATCAGCAGCTGATGGAAAAGATCTCTTTGCGCATGCGATCCCCCGATCAAAGAGATCCTCTCGCGGATCGGCAAGAGAATATCCACCGTCTTCGCCCGCTGCCCGCAATACCAATACTGCCAAGCGCGACAAAGCGCAGCCCCCACTTCCCCCGCCACCTCGCCTTCGGTGACTTTTTCTTGCGCAAAACGCTCCATGCTCTCGATCATCGTCTCGGCGACACTACGCCCGCGCGCCGCCAGCGCCAGCATGTAATGGGTATCGGCAAAGATCAGCAAGTGCTCCCCGATCCGGCCCTCGCAGCGATCCGCCAGTTCGTCCCAACGATCCCCGACTCCCACCCCGCCCTCCTCGAGTCGCCATAGCAGCGAGGCGGCGTTGCATAGATCGAGGTACTCATCGCTTCGATCCGCACGAATCCTTCGATCGTAAAGCGAAAGGACTGCCTCGTAATCCTCGAGTCCCAGATAAAAAAGCGCCTGATGCCACCAAAGATGGTAGGAGAAATTATTGGCCCGCTCGATCTGCGATTCATGGGCCGAGATCCAGTCGATCCCCTCGCGCCGCCGATCCTCGCTCTCCATGACATGGGCCACCGCATGCACCGCCCATAGATCGGCCGGATCCAGCGCCGCCGCCCACCGCCCGGCGCGTTCCGCCTCGGCATAATCCCCGCATTCCTCAAGGGCGAAGGCATGCATCCCCACCACCTGAGCATAGCCCTCCACCCCTTCATCCCATGCCGGCAGCACCCGTTGGATCGAATCTTGCATATCCTTGGGACCATTGACATAAAAATGCATGTAGTGCGCAAGTTTGAGGGCCAGAAGATCATGGGGATGGCGGGCCAAGATCGCCTCCCAATGCGAGATGGCCTGTCGGAGATCGCCTCGAATCCAGGCATCCAAGGCCTCGATATGGCTTTTTTCGCGCTCGGTGGCTCCTCGCTCCTCGACCGATTGACGGGCTTTTTTCGAACTCGAAGCGGCCTTGCCGACCAATGCCGGCACACAAAATAGCATCAGGAAAAAACCCTTGATGCAATGGGCCAGAGCCATCTTCGAATCGGCGGCGAATACCCCTTTCAAACACTCCCCGGTATCGGGGGCGAAATGGGTATAGCGTTCCATCACCCTATCGAGGCCTCGTACCGCCTCGTCGTCGGCGGCGGTGATTTCAAGTCCACGGCTATCTCGCATGCCCACCTTACCCCCTTCTTCGGATCGATCGACCGGGATTGATACGAGAGGGTACCGATTCCCGGATTACAGGCATCATACCGCCTGCCACCCGCCGGGTATCCGCTCGGCGAGGAACCATTTCATTGGCCGAGGAGGATTCGAGGGTCGCTCACCGATACCACCTTGCGCGCTTGGCGACAAGGTCTCAGGATGAAAAACCGAGCCAAAGCGAGC
>JFBG01000020.1 GCA_000583135.1 Thioalkalivibrio sp. HK1 | reverse complement strand
AATGGCTCCGGATTCGGCCTGCTGCACCCTGATATCGGCGTCTTTGCCGGTGCCGAAGGAGAGGCAGGAGCGTAGGCGTCATCGGCATTGATCACCGCGATGGCGTCATCGGCCAATCCCTCGATCAGCTCGCCCTTGGCTTGGGCGACGGCATCGAGGCTGCCGAAACCCTCCAAATGCGCCGGAGCGCATTGGGTGATGACGCCGACCGTGGGACGGACCAAGCGCGCAAGGCTTGCGATTTCGCCCGGATGATTCGCGCCGAGCTCCAACACCGCCATCCGCTGCCCCTCGCTCAAAGAGCATAGGGTGAGAGGGACCCCGATCTCGTTGTTGAAGTTGCCGCGGGTGGAACACACCGGACCCACTTCCCGAAAGATCGCCGCCACCATCTCCTTGACGGTGGTCTTGCCGTTGCTGCCGGTGATCGCCACCATCTTGATATCGCGAAAGCGCTCGCGCCAAGCCGAAGCCAGAACTCCCAAGGCCTGCAAGGTGTCGTCCACCCGCAGCAGGGGGAGTCGAGCCCCCGGGAGATCGCGCTCGACCAAGGCCGCCGCCGCTCGACGATCCGCGGCCTGGTCGATGAAATCATGGGCGTCGAAACGCGCACCGGCCAAGGCCACGAACAGGGACTGCGGCAAGGTGGTACGCGAATCGATGCTGATCCCGAGAAATTCCCCATCCAAGGGGATATTCCCGCCGCTTCCGACTCCTGCCGATCGGAGCGAAGCGGCCGCATCGGAAAGGGACATCCGGATCATCTTTTGGCATCCAGCGCCCGATGCGCCTGTTCGAGATCGGAGAAGGGTCGGCGATGTCCGCCTATCTCCTGCCAATTCTCATGACCCTTGCCGGCGATCAGCACCGCATCCCCGGCGTGAGCGCTCTCGATGGCATGGCGGATGGCCAACGCCCGATCCCGCTCGACAATCACCGCCTCGGGGGCTTCGAACCCCCCCAAGATATCGGCGACGATGGCATCGGCGTCCTCGCCTCGAGGGTTGTCATCGCTGACGATCACCCGATCCGCCACCGCTTGGGCCGCCCGCGCCATCTGCGCTCGCTTGCCCCGATCGCGCTCTCCCCCGCAACCGAAAATGCACCACAGGGTCCCCGGCACCGTCGATCGCAAGGCCTTGAGAGCGAATAGCAAGGCCTCGGGAGTGTGGGCGTAATCGATCACCGCCAAGGGCTTGGAACCGCCCCCCAGGGCCTGCATCCTTCCGCTCACCGCACCGGCACCGGTCAACCGGCGGATCACATCCTCGAAGGGGTGTCCGTGGAGGCAGGCGATGGTGATCGCGATCAGCAAGTTATAGGCATTGAAGGCCCCGATCAGTCGGGTATCGAGCCTTCCTCGTCCGAAAGGAGAATCGATCTCGAGGGACAGACCGGGCAGCGCGGACTCGGTGGCGGGGGATCGCAAGGGATCGTCTTGCCGCGGGCTCGATATTCGCCCTCGCACGAGCCGGCTCTTCGGATCCAAGGAGCGGGAATCGTCCAAGGTGATCGCCACGCAATCCATCCTCGGTGCGAGGGTTTCCAATAACTTCGAGCCGTGGGGATCATCTCGATTGATCACCGCATATTCGAGATCCATGATGTCGAAGAGCGATGATTTGGCGCGCGCATAATCCTCCATCGTGCGGTGATAGTCGAGGTGATCCCGGCTCAGGTTGGTGAATGCCGCGGTGCGGATCGACACCCCTTCCAAGCGGCGTTGCTCCAAGGCATGGGAGGAGGCTTCGAGGGCCACGTGGGCAAAACCTCGATCCCGAAAGCGCGCCAATCGCTTTTGGATTTCGATGGTCCCCGGAGTGGTCAGCGGACTGTCCTCGATGCGATCCGGGGTTCCCGAACCCAAGGTACCGAGAAAGGCCCAGCGCTCCCCGCCGCCCAAGGCCGCCAGATAGGCGACGCTGGTCTTGCCATTGGTACCGGTGATCGCCGCCACTTTCAAATGGCGGGATGGATGGTCGTGAAAACGATCCGCGGCATGGCCGATGGCGCCGACGATATCGGCCACCCCCACCACGACCGCCCCCCGATCCCAGCAGGGATTGGCCTGATCGCCCTCGATGACCACCGCCTTGGCTCCGCTTCCGATGGCGTCGGCGACAAAGCGCCGGGCATCGACCCTTCCCCCTCGACGGGCGAAGAACAAGGCACCGGGGATCACTTCGCGACTATCGTCGCAAACTTGGCTGATTCCTCGATCGAAAGCCGGAGGAATCAAGGCATGGCCTTCGAGCAAATACGCAAGGCGGGGAAGATCGGAAGGAGCGGGCTCGGCCGCCGAACCGGGCGTGGCCGCCTCTTGCGATATCCCCCTTCCGACCGCCGAAAAGGTCATCGGGGCCGTCCTTGCAGTCCGATCGGCGGGAGGGCGAGGCGCAAATGCCCCGGCGGATTCGGATCCGATGGCATTCATCGCGAGGCGTTCTCGTTATTCGGATAGCCGCTTCCGACCACGAGGGGATCGAAGGCGGCTTCGATCCCCGCCATCGTCCCCGAGGGCGACTTGGGCGAGGCGGGATCCGGGACATCGGGCGGGATCTTCAAAAAACGCAGGCTCTCGGCGACGATCTCGGAAAAAACCGGGGCCGCGACCCGACCGCCGTAATAGATCCCATCGCTCGGCTCGTCGATGACCACCGCCACCGATAGCAGCGGCGCGCTCATGGGGGCCAGACCTGCGAAAAGGGCGACATGGCTATCGACGTAGCCGCCATCTTCCAATTTGCGAATCGTTCCCGTCTTGCCCCCGATGCGATAACCCTCGACCTGCGCCAATACCGCGGTCCCCCCGGGCTGCACCACCTCCTCGAGCATTCGGCAGATGGCATCGGCGATCGCGGCATCCATGACCCTGGGCGCCGGGGGCACTCCTTGCGTTTTGAGAAAGCGCAAATCGGGCAGCAATCCGCCGTTGCCGAAAATGGCGTAGGCCCGTGCCAACTGCAATAGGGTGACGGAAAGCCCGTAGCCATAAGACAAGGTGACCTGTCGCGCCTCGCCCCACGTGGAGAAATCCGGTAGCGTTCCGTAGGCTTCGCCGGGGAAGCCGCTGCCGGTGGAGGTCGCCAATCCCATCCGATCGAGCCCGCGCCAAAGATCGCGCGGGGCGAGGGAAAGCCCCAGTTTCGCCGCCCCCACATTGCTCGACTTGCGAATGATCCCGGTAACGTCGAGCACCCCGAAATCACGAATATCGCGAATGACATAGCCCCCGACCCGCATGAATCCGGGGCTGGTATTCACCTCGGTATCCGGTTGTACCGAGCCGGAGGCGAGGGCGGCGGCGACCGTGAAGGGTTTGACGGTGGAACCGGGCTCGAAAAGATCCGTGATCGCCCGATTGCGCAGCTTGTGGTTGGAGCGATCGCCGCGTTTATTGGGGTTGTAGGAGGGTTGGTTGACGACGGCCAGCACCTCGCCGCTGTGCACGTTCAACACCACCGCGGAGCCCGCCTTGGCATCGTGTCGACGCACCGCTTCGAGCAAGGAACGATGGGCGACCGCTTGGATACGGCGATCGATGCTCAATGTCAGATCTCGGCCCGGCCAAGCGGGATGGATGCTCTCCACATCCTCGACATTGCGCCCGAGTCGATCCCGAATCACGCGTTTTTTTCCGCTCTCCCCGCTCAATACCTTGTCGAAGGCGAGCTCGATTCCCTCCTGCCCTCGATTGTCGATATCGGTAAAACCGACGACATGAGCCGCGGCTTCGCCCATCGGGTAATAGCGCCGATCCTCGCGTTGCAAGTGAACCCCCAAAACGCCCAGGGCATCGATCTCTTGGGCAAGGGAGGGCTCGACATGACGCCTGAGGTAGACGAATTGACGATCGCCTCGCTCCAAGGCGATATCGTGAATCGTTCCCTTGCTCAACGAGAGCATCTTTTCGATCGCTGTCCACCCCGGGGTTTCGCCTCTTTCATCCAGCTCCTGGGGGTTGATCCACACCGATTGCACCGGGGCGGTGGCGGCAAGGGGCTCGCCGTTGCGATCCAAGAGCATGCCGCGGCGAACGGGAATCGTCGCCACTCGCAGATGGCGAGCGTTCCCCTCCCCTTTGAGGAATTCATGACGGTTGACCTGCAGATCCACCGCCCGCCCGATCAGCCCTCCGGCGCAGGCGAGCGTCATCAGGATCAAAAACCAGCGCCGGGCCCCGAAGCCGGAAGAAGGATGCCCGCTCATCGCACGCTTTCCTTCGGCATGGCGGTCGCGCCCGAGTCATATCCGGTGCGCAAATGACCGGCCTTGGGGATATCGATCGCCGGCAAGGCTTCCGGGGCGATCTCTCGACGCTCGATCGTCACCTGCCTCACCACCCCTGTCGGGGGGCGATAAAGACCCAGCGAATCGGCGGCGATCTTCTCGATGCGTTCCCCGGCGGCCCACGTGCTGTGTTCCAAATGGAGCATGGCCCATTCGATCCGAAGGTGATCGCGGCGCTCCTCCATCCTCTCCAAGGCCACCACCAGAGTTCGCCGCTGATGATGGGTATGCACCACCGCCACCGCACTGGCGACCACCGCCAACAGGGCGATGCCCAAGACCGACGCCCGAACCATCACCGGCGGCGCTCCGCAACTCGCAGCTTCGCGCTGCGGGCGCGATGGTTATTCGCGATCTCTTGGGGGTCCGGGCGACGAAGCGGAGCGATCGACGAAAGCGCTGCACGCCCTCGATCCGCCGAAAGCGCCTGGTCCGACAATGGCAAGCGCCTGGGAAAACCTCGGTCGAGCGGACCTCGCATGGCCCGCTTGACCAAGCGATCTTCCAAAGAATGAAATGTGATGACCACCAACCGGCCGCCCCGGACCAGAAGATCCGGTATCGCGGCGAGGGCCCGTTCGAGCTCACCGATCTCGTCGTTGACATGCATCCTGATGGCTTGGAAGGTGCGGGTAGCGGGATGCTTGCGCATCGCCGGGGTCCTTCTTGGAGAAGAGGGCTTCATCGGCGCGATCCGAGACACCAACGATGCCAGTTGAGACGTGGTCCGCAATTCCCCTTCGGTCTTGCGCTTAGCGACGATGGTGCGAGCGATGCGCTTGGCCGCTCGCTCCTCGCCGAATTCATGCAGCACCTGCGCGATCTCCTTATCCCCGGCCTCGGCAAGCCACTCGGCCGCGGAAAAACCGGCGGCGGGGTTCATACGCATATCCAGCGGGCCATCATGCGAGAAGCCGAAACCCCTTTCGGGATCGTCCAGCTGAGGAGAGGAGACGCCCAAGTCCATCACGATGCCGTCAATCTCGGGTAAAAAACCCGCCTCGGCCACGACCCGGGCGATGGATCCGAAAGGGGCTTGGATGGCTCGCAAACGCGGGTCGCTGCGGGCGATGGCTCGGGCGCATTCCACCGCTTGCGGATCCCGATCGATGGCCAGCAATCGACCATCGGCGCCGATCCGCTCGAGGATGGCTCTTGCATGGCCGCCGCGGCCGAAGGTGCAATCCACATAAATCCCTCCGGCGCGCGGAGCGAGGGCCTCGACCAATTCCCTCGACATGACCGAACGATGCGAGAAAGACAAGGCATCACCGTTCATTCCCCGCCGCTCGCAAGACTTTCAAGGACGAAGGGCGCGGCGATTTCGCGCAAGACGGCGAGCCCGGATTTCGACGAGTGACGAAGGCATCGCGCCGACAAGATATACGGGGCCTTTGATCGAGACGCTGGACATCCAAGTTCGATGATTCGTCGAAGCCATCGTTGTCATCCTTGGTTATCGTTCCGGTGAAATGCTCGATCCTTCCATTTGGCAGGCGCGCCCCGGGTTTCAAAGAGGAAGCGTGCCGAGCAGCGAATGCGCGCTCAACTCCTCTTGGCGCAGATTGCCCGCCTGCTCGGGATCTTCTTGTTCGTCCCGGCGGTATCGATGAAGATTCTCCTCGTCCCATAACTCGAATTTCTTGCCCAGACCGACCATCTGCACCCGTTTTTCCAACCCTGCGTATTGGCGCAGCTCCGCGGCGAGCAAGATGCGCCCTTGGGCATCCAACTCGCAATCGACAGCCCGTCCCACCAAACGCCGCCTGAGTTTTTGACCAACCAGATCACCGATGGGGACATTGTTCAAACTCCCCTCGATCGGCTCCCAAATAGCGAAGGGATAGACCGCGATGCATCGTTGGTATAGATCCACCGTGGTGATGACCTGCCCGCCGGCGGCATCGAGCTGCGCGCGATAGCGAGCCGGGATCGCAATTCGACCCTTGGCGTCCATCGTCAGTGGATATTGGCCACGAAACATCGCTAATCGATCTCCTCGATTTCCACTTTCCCCCACTTCCCTCCATAATACTCCACTTTTATATCTTTATCAATACATCTAATGAATACAAAAAACGATATCGCCTCCGATTTTAGGGCAAAGAAGTGTCAATTGAAAACGCAAAACAACAAAACGAGGGGGTTCCGACACCCTTCCCTACCATCCATGGATTCGAAAGCGGCAAAAATCCCGCCGGATAGACCCGAAAGGCAAAAAATAGATAGGGCTTGTCCGAGAGATTCGAAGAATTCGAAGAATTCGAAGAATTCGAAGAATTCGAAGAATTCGAAGAAATCTCCTTTGGATGAAGATAGAAGTCGCCGTCGACTCTCTCGGATTCGACCTGCTTGCGAGCGGGGATCTCGCATCGAGCGACCGTCGATCGGCGTTCGACGGGCATTCATCTTCGAAGGACCGACCGGCATTGCGCCATGGTCTTCAAAGGATATCGAACGATTCGATCGCACCTCGACTTGGGATGGGATGGGCACCGGGTCGACAGCGATGCCGAGGGCGGGCGGCTCGACCATCCAGGATATCGAGGTCTTGGGACTTGCAAAGGAAATGCTCGGAGGGAATGCTCGGGCGCGGCCTGCGGATCTTCGGATATCCCGACGATATCGCCGATCGGATCCTTAGCGCAACGCTCATCGACAAAAAGGGCGGGAGTCGGCCGATAAGCCGGGTTCTGTCGAGGGCAGCCATTCATCTGCGACGCATGTCACCATACGCCTCTAGCGACCTACCCGGGAGCGATGCGGGCCACACCTTGCCGTTTTCACGGACAGCTCCCCTATTTGGTCTTGCTCCGGGTGGGGTTTACCCTGCCACCGACGTTACCGTCGGCGCGGTGCGCTCTTACCGCACCTTTTCACCCTTACCTTGGATATCGGATCGCCGATACAAGGCGGTTTGTTTTCTGTGGCACTTTCCGTAGGCTTGCGCCCCCCAGGCATTACCTGGCACCCTGCCCTTTGGAGCCCGGACTTTCCTCTGCCTCGATGGATCCGAGGCAGCGACTGCCTGTCCGACTCCCGCCGAGCTGAAGTCTGGCAGATTCGCATTTTCTTGCAAGCCCCGGCTTCGAAGATGCCAAGACGATCGCGCACCCGATGAGCCGAAAAACCGAAATGCAAGATGCAAGATGCAAAGAGATTGAGCGCAAGCGCCCGCCATCTCGTCGCTTTATTCCTCTTTTTTGGCCAGCGAAAGCGCTTGGCGATACAGCGCATTGCGAGGGCCTTTATCCAATCGGGCGGCGACCGCCGCCGCCTGCCGCACCGATATCCCCTCGGCGAGCATCGCCGACAAGAGCGAGGTGACTGCACCATCATCCCCCGCTTGCTCGCTCGATTCGAGGGCGCCTCGCACCACCAATACAATCTCCCCCCGGGCGACGATGCTCTCGCTGCGCACCCGAGACAAGAGGCTGCCCAAGGTCGCGCAATGGACCGACTCGAAGCGCTTGGTCAGCTCCCTGGCGATCGCCGCTTCGCGATCCTCGCCCAGGATCTCGCCCATATCCGACAATGCGCTCGCCAACCGATGAGGCGCCTCGTAAAAAACCATGGTCTTGGTCTCGCGTGCGAAAAGGCGCAGCTCGCGCCGACGCAAGGAGGGGCGGGGCGGAAGAAATCCGGCGAAGACGAAGCGATCCACCGGCAGGCCGGATACGCTCAAAGCGGCGACGAGGGCGCACGGTCCGGGAACGCAGTAAACGCGAAGGTCGCTCTTTCTAGCTTGCCTCAACAGGGTATAACCGGGATCGCTGATCAAGGGGGTCCCGGCATCGCTGACCAAGGCGAACTTCTCTCCGGCGGCGATGCGCGAAAGAATGCGAGGAATTTCCCGATCCTCGTTATGATCATGAAAAGACCGCAAGGGGGTCGAGATCCCGCAATGCGCCAACAAGATCCCGGTCCGGCGGGTATCCTCGGCGAGGATGGTATCCACCTCGGCAAGGGTGGAACGAGCCCTGGGGGATAGATCGGAAAGATTGCCGATCGGAGTGGCGACCACGAAAAGAGCCCCCGGGCTCGGATCCGGCTCATCGTTCATGCGCAAAAACCACCCGGTGATTGGAAAATGGAAGATGGATATGCGAAAAATATCCGGATGTCGAATTTCATCATCGAATCACCGACGAAAGAATCGGCCGATGATCTGCGATGACGATCCCTCTTCTTTGGCCTTCGACGCCCGAAAAACGATCGTCTTTTTGCTTCGATGGGAATCTTGACGCACAATTCCCCCTCACCTCGCTCCTGTGGCTCCCATACCCCGCTCCTCAACCCATCCTCCACCGGATCCGCCTCGATGAGAACTATCCTATCCGCCACCCTTGCCGGCCTCGTTCTTGCCGGCTGCGGCTCGTCCCCGGATCCCAAGCCCGATGATTCGCTGACTTCGGCACCCGATGCGCCGCTCGAAAACCCGGTCGGCATCGAGGAAAGCCCGATCGTATCGGAAGAATCGATCGTCGATGAACCCGAAGTCGATAGCCCGATCATCGAGGGATCGAGGGTCGAAGAAACACTGGCCGAGGAGTCCGGCATCGATCAATCGCTCTTGGAAAGCCCCGGCTTTCAAAGGGCACCGACGACGAATCAATCTTTTTCCTTTCCTTTCCCATCGCCCCCTCGCTCGATGAGCGACGATCGAGAAGAGGAGAAAGCCTCGGCCTTCATGCCTCCGGCCTATCCTTTCACCTCCCATCCGCCCTTCCCCTTTCCTTCGCCGGTCATGCCCTCACCCGAGGCGGAGACGGAAGCGGAGATGGAAGCGGGCATCGAGGTCGAAACCGAAGCCGAAGTCCGAATCGCCACTTCGATCAGCGAAAGAAGTCGCTCGCCGCACCCTCCCATCATCACTTTCAAACCCCCAAAACCCGAGAGCGTCGATACCGTCGATCCCATGGCCCCCGTCGATCTCGCCGGGGTTTCAAAAGCCGTCGATCGAGCCGATCCCGTCGTTGAGGTCGATCCCGTCGATCCGACCTTGGTGCCGAGCGAATATCCCATCGACCCCGATCTCGAACGCGAAATCCGACTCAAAGCGGATGAATATCTCGAGCGGGCGCAAGAAGCGGAAAGAAATCTGGCCAAGAGGTGGCAGCTCGAGGCGATCACCATCCTTTTCGAGAATGGACAACCGGATCGGGCCGCCGAACTCCTCGATCGATTCCGAATCGACGAACCGGAAGAATCGCCACCGGGCTATTCGCTGCTGGCGGCTCGGATCGCCCTGTGGCGCGCAGAGCCCGAGCGGGTGCTCGATATCCTCGCCGTCCCCCCCGAACTCCCCGATGACGGCAGCAACGAGCATGCCCGCAGAAGCTATCGCTTGCTTCGGGCGCGGGCCTTCGAGGATATCGGACAATGGCTGGCGGCGGCCCGCGAGCGCGATGTATTGGATTTCCTGATCGACGATCCGACGCGTCGGGAGGCCAATCGCTCCGCGCTTTGGGATCTGCTCTTCGAACTTCCGCCTGCGGATCGCAAGAAAGCCCGAGCCGGGGCCAGCCCCTCCCTCGACGGTTGGATCCGCTTGGCCGACGCTTGGGCATCGCACCGCCATGCCCCGAACGCCTTGCGTCGAGAACTCACCGCTTGGCTCCGCGATTTCCCCACCCATCCCGCCAAGAACGAAATCGTGGGAATGATGCTGGGCTCGATCCTCACCCCGATCAATCGCCCGACGCATATCGCCCTGCTGCTGCCGCTGCTCGGGGATTTCGCCGAGGCCGGCGGCGCCGTCCGAGACGGATTCCTCGCCGCTTGGTATGCCGATGATCCGAATCGAGAGCGGGCGAGCGTCGAAATTCACGATTCATCGTCGCAAGATATCGCCGCGGTTTATCACCGCGCGGTCGAGAACGGAGCGGACTTCGTGGTCGGCCCTTTGGAAAGGATGAAAGTCGCATCCTTGCTCTGCGAATCCCCCTTGCCGGTCACCACCTTGGCCCTCAACGAAAGCGAAGCACGGCGCGCCCCCGAGGATGAAGACGGAGCGGATCCCTCCCCCGAATGCCCTCGAGACGCGGAAGATCTAAGGCTCTACCACTTCGATCTCGCACCGGGAGCCGAAGCCCGTCAAGTGGCCGAAAGAGCCTATCGGGAGGGATTCGAAAAAGCGGCGGTGCTCGTGCGAGACGGGGAATGGGGGAAGCGCGTCGCTCGCGGATTCATCGATGCTTGGGAAGCGGTCGGGGGCATCGTCGTCGACCGGCGCGCCTTGCCCGCCGATGCCACCTTGGTCGGGGAAACCGTTGCCGAAAGCCTGCAGATCCGGAAAAGCGAAAAGCGGGCGCTGGATATGCGCAAAATACTCGCAACGGAGGAGCTCGGCCACGAGCCGCGCCGCCGCAAGGATATCGACTTCATCTTCATGGCCGATTTTCCTGTCGGAGCGCGCCAGACGAAACCCCAGATCTCCTTCCACCATGCGAGGGATCTGCCGGTCTATTCCACCTCGCATGTCTACGGCGGAGCCCACGATCCGAGCAAGGATATCGATCTGGAAGGCATCGTCTTCGCCGATATGCCTTGGCTGATCGCCCCCATGCAAAAAGATCGGGAACTAAGGCAAACCCTCGACCTCTCGATCGAAAATCGCAAAGTCCAGTTGAATCGACTCTACGCTTTCGGCGCCGATGCCTATCGATTGGCGGTTCGTCTACGCCGGATCGCCGGCAGCGAGGGCGCTTCCTTTCGAGGTCATACCGGCGAACTCTCTTTGGGAAGCGATCGCCGGATCCGGCGATCGCTGTCATGGGCCCGCTTCCAAGACGGGGTTCCGATACAGTGGCCGGAAATCGATCCCGATTCGCTATCCGGTGAGACGATGGATTTGCCTGCGAGCGCGGACGAGACCCCACCCCCGGAGCCGATCCCGGCGCTTGCCCCCGCCGAATCATGAAGACGATCCTTGCCCATCGGATCGGTCGGGCGACGGAGGATTTCGCGGAACGCTGGCTGACAGGAAAAGGTCTCGTTCCAATCGCCCGCAACTATCGATGCCGCCGAGGGGAGATCGATCTCGTCATGCGCGACGAAGAAAGCCTGGTCTTCGTCGAGGTCAGAAGAAGAAGCAATGAATTCTTCGGCGGCGGGGCGGAGAGCGTCGACCATCACAAACAAAAGAGGCTGACGGCCACCGCCGAGCACTATCTGACGAGCCATGAGGTGGGAACGGATATCGCGTGTCGCTTCGATATCCTCGCCATCGACGGCCCGGAGCATGAAGTGCGAGTCGAGTGGATCAAGGATGCATTCGAATTCTGAAAAGTAAAGCGCCGATCTTCGTCATGCGACGCCCACGAAGACGATCGCTTGGCAAATAACCCCCGATGGTCGACATCCGACAACAAGGAGCCCCCCATGAAGTGCCCACGAGCCGTGAGATTTCTGGCCCCGATACTCGTTCTTTATATCCCTTTTCTATTGCAGGGCTGCGCCGCCCCCGTGATTGCGGTCGGCGCCGGCGCCATGATTTCCCAAGATCGTCGAACCGCGGGCACCATCATCGACGATAACTTGATCGAGCATAAAATCCTGACCTTCATCAACGACAGCGAACGATTGCGCGAGCGCACCCACATCGGGGTTGCCGGCTTCAACGGCATCGTACTGCTGACGGGCGAGGTCTTGGACCCCGAATCGCGCGATCGGATCGAGGACTTTGCGCGCGGGGTCAATCGGGTGCGAGGGGTGCATAACGAAATCGTGGTCGATGATCTAAGCGGATTCGGCTCTCGATCCAAAGACGCTTGGCTGACAACCAAAGTCAAGACCGCCTTGTTCAAAGAAAACGTCTCCGGCGACGACACCATCAAACCCACTCAAGTCAAGGTGATCAGCGAACGCGGGGTGATCTATCTGATGGGACTGCTGACCCGGGAAGAGGCGGAAAAAGCTCGGGAGGTTGCGCGACAGCAAAGCGGGGTTCGACGCGTCGTCGAAATCTTCGAATATATCCAGCCCGAGGACGAAGACGCATAAGGGATATCCAAACCGGGCGCATTTTCGATAGCCTGTCATCGATAGTCGATCGTCAACAAGACGATATGGCAGATGTCATATCGTCTTTATCGAATCTATCATCGATAGTATCGATATCATCGAGGGTTATCTATCGTCTTCGAAGCCCTCGTTTTGTCAAAATGACGAGTATGCACTTTCGATAGCAAAGGGTTTTTCGATGGGAACTCTCAGATCTCGGGTATCGGCTATTTGATCACCCTCAGATCGGGGGGTGAGCCGGGGCTCGGTTTCGGCGGGGATTCGGATTGCTCGTTCGGCGGCGATGGTGGCGCATCGCTCGCATCTTCTGGATCGAGGGCATCGGAATTCGCATCGTCCACGTCGGCGGATTCTCCGTTACTTCCGAAAGCCCCATTATCGACCAGCACCGGACCTCGGGTTTTTTCCGCTTTGGAATGAAGGTCTTTGGCTTCGTCGTCGAGCGGGAAACTCATACCGACTCCGTTTTCTCGAGCCACGATGGCCATGATGGCATGGTGCGGGATCGAGATATCCGATGGTCGCCCCCCGAAACGAGCGCTGAACTCCACCCTTTCATTGTCGATCATCAACCGGTGGACCGCGCTATCGGAAATATTGAAGACGATATTGCCGTCCCGCTCGGCGAGGGAGGGGGCCTTCACCCCCTCTCGCTTGGCATCGACGATGATGAGGGGAGTCAGGTGATTGTCGATGATCCATTCGCGAATCGCGCGCACGAGGTAGGGGCGACTCGAGGTCATGGTCGATGTCGGGATTGTTTTCATGCCTCGTTCCGGCAATACGAGATGCCTTTTCTACATGGAAGACTTTCGGCAAGAAGATATCTTCACCGAGAAAAGTCGATACTTCGAATCACGAATCGACGACGATAAGGGGGATCGATAAAGGACTCGGCGAAGCGATCGGTATCCTTGCCGGGTGTTACCAAGGATTCCAATGCGAAAACTAGCCTGCACCGACATAAATCTCGTGCTCCAAATCGGTCATGCTCTGGGGAAAGGCCTCGCGCTGTAAAATCCCGCGGCAATATCTCCACATAATCCTCGCTTCCCCGGGGATGGTGATACCGCAGCGCCCGAGGCGCAAAATGACCGGGGCCAAGAAACAATCCGCCAAAGAAAACTCCTCCGAGATCACATAATCATTGACTTGCTCTTCCAACATCCTCGAGATGACCATTATGTGATCGTATAACGCCTGGCGGGCGGCGTTCTTCGCCGCACTCTTGGCTCTGCCCTCCCCCAACAATCGCCTGACCAAGGGATAGATATCGCGCTCCAAGCGATAACGAAAGAGGCGATTTCTCGCCCGCGATACCGGATCGTTGACCACCAAGGAAGGATGCGGATAACGATCGTCGAGATATTCCATGATGATCTGCGGTTCGAAGATCACCAGATCTTGATCCACCAAAGTGAGGATATCTCCATAGGGATTGAGATGCAGCAGATCCTCGGGTCGATTGCCTTCGTTGATCAAGTGGATATTCGCACCGATGGCTTTTTCGGCGATCACCAATCGCACCGCATGACTCGCCGGATCCGTCGGATGCGAATAAAGAGACATCACGGAGCGTCGGCTAGAAAGCAGTCCTGAATCGATATCTTTCATCAACTCACTCTCGACATCGTTCTTTTATGTCGGTCGACACCGACAAGGAAGCGCCGGCAACGAGAAGCCGGATCCATCTCGTATCACTCGTATGATCGCCGCGCTGTCTGCTCTTCATCGGCGCTTCATCGGCAGCAGGCCAAGGGAATCAGTGCACATCACGCCAATATTCCTTGTAGAGCGCTCTGAGCAGCACGGTAAAGAAGACCAGGAAAAGGACAACCCAAAAGCCGAGTGCTTGGCGTTCCAAACGAGCGGGCTCGCCGACATAAACCAGGAAATTGACCAAATCCCGCATGGCGCTACGATAAATAGAAGGGTCCATCTCTCCGGCCTGCACGACCTTCAAGGTATCGAGGATTTCGACATGGCTTCCATCGGGCATCGTCGCGCTTTTGCGTACGAGGATATCGTCGGCTCTGATTTCCAAGCCGACCGGTTGGATATTCGTGGCTTCGTTCGGAATATCCCCGGGGATATATTCTTGCACCCCCTGTAGCCCTTGGAGGACATGGGGCATCCCGACATCGCCGAACATCACATTATTGACTTTGAAGGGTCGGGATGGATCGGGATCCGAATAGAATGTCACCAAATAGGAATAAAGCCAATCCGCACCCCGAGAGCGGGCGATCAAGGAAAGATCCGGGGGAGCGACCCCGAACCATTTGGCCGCTTTTTCCGGGGGCATCGAGATATTCATCGGCTCGGTGATGCGATCCGATGCGAAAAGAAGATTCTCTTCGGTCTGCTTTGCATCGAGTCCCAGATCCCTTCCCACTCGATCGTAACGCATATAAGAAAGAGAATGACAACCGAGGCAGTAGTTCACATAAAGCTGCGCTCCTCGCTGCAAGGATGGGCTATCCTCGATATCGATCCTGGCTTCGAGCGGTGCCACCCCGCCTGCGGCCCCCAAAACGATGGAAGACCAGCCAAGGCATATCAAAACGGCAAGGAAACGCTTCATCAATTCACCCTTTCCGGTACCGCCCGGGATTCGTTCAAGCGCGTATGCATCGGCAACAAAAGGAATATCGCCGAATATGCAACGGGGATCAACGCGCTTGTCAGGATCAACATCTGCTTGGAGGCATCGAAGCGGATCACATCGGCGATCACCATCAACACCATCACTATGCCGAAGATCGCATAACCAAAGCGGACACTGCGCTCCTTCGAATAAAACCAAAGCACGAAGAAGAAAAGAAAATAAAGTTCGCCCAAGCGCAGTCCCAGTTCGGATTTGAACGGGGTCGGGGGCTCGGTGCCGAGCCAACCCAAAAGGATGAAGGTCACGGCGAAGAGCATCAACGCCCCCTTGAAAAGAAGGGATCGATAGCGAATCGATTTGACCGGATGACGATCCAGCCACGGCAGAACGAAGAAGATCAATGTCGCGGCGAACATCGCGATCACCCCGGTGAGCTTGTCGGGGATGGCCCGCAAAATCGCGTAATAAGGGGTGAAATACCAAACCGGCAGGATATGTTCCGGGGTTTGCAGAGGATTGGCGGGCACGAAATTCGCGCTTTCCAAGAACCATCCTCCGAATTCCGGGGCATAGAACACCACCAACATGAACAGGGTCAGAAAAACCCCCACGCCCCATAGATCCTTGACCGTATAGTAAGGATGGAAGCGCACTCCATCGGCCGGGACTCCCGCTGCATCCTTGTTCTTCTTGATTTCCACTCCATCGGGATTATTCGATCCGACTTCGTGCAACGCCATCAGATGCACCGCCACCAGACCGAGAAGCAGCAGCGGAATCCCGACGACGTGGAGGGAATAAAAACGGCTCAAGGTCGCATCGGAAACGACATAATCGCCTCGAATCCATAGGGCCAAGGCTTCACCGATACCGAAGGGCAAGGCCCCGAAAAGGGAGATGATGACTTGGGCTCCCCAATAGGACATCTGACCCCACGGCAATAGATAACCGAAAAAGGCTTCGGCCATCAGACAAAGGTAGATGAGCATGCCGATGACCCACAGCAGCTCTCTCGGAGCCTTGTATGAGCCATACATCAATGCCCGAAACATATGCAAGTAGATGATGATGAAGAATGCCGAGGCTCCGGTGGAATGCATATAGCGGATCAACCATCCCCACTGCACATCCCGCATGATATATTCGACGGAGCCGAAGGCCAGTGCCGCATCCGGTTTATAGAACATCGCCAGCCAAAGCCCGGTCGCTAGCTGCATGACGAGAACCAGCAGCGCCAAGCCACCGAAGTAATACCAGAAATTGAAATTCTTCGGCGCATAATAGCGAGCCAGATGCTCGTTCCACAGCTTGCTGAGCGGGAAGCGGGCATCGGTCCATGCAAGAAGACCGTTCAACATGGCTCTCATCACGCCGTCTCCTGACCCTGACCGATGACGATGCGGGTATCGTCGATATAGCGATGCGGAGGAACTTCGAGGTTCGTGGGGGCCGGCACCCCTTGATAGACCCGGCCGGCATAATCGAATCTCGATCCATGACAGGGGCAGAAAAATCCACCTTTCCAATCCGCACCCAAGGCCCCCTCGCCTTGCTTCACATGCGACGGAGCACAGCCGAGATGAGTGCAAAGACCGATCAATACGAGAATTTCCGGCTTGATGGAGCGATAACGGTTGCGGGCATAATCAGGCTGCTGGGGCACGATGGAATCCGGATCCCGCATTTGTCCATCGAGGGCCGCCAGCGTGTCGATCGTCTCTTGGGTGCGCCGGACGATCCATACCGGCTTGCCGCGCCATTGAACGGTGATACGCGCCCCGGGCTCGAGTTTCGCGATATCGACATCCACCGGAGCGCCTATCGCCTTGGCTCGTTCGCTCGGCTGCCAAGCGGAGGCGAAGGGCCAGATGGCGAAGGCCGCACCGACCCCTCCGACCACGGTCGCCGCGCCGGTCAGAAAACGCCGCCTCGGATTATCCGTTGCATTGCTCATCGATTGATCACCTGCGTCATTTGCGAAGCGTCAATCGTTCGCAAATCATAAGGATCGAATACCATTTTCATCACCGATGGGGGATTATACAACGTCATGCCGATTTCATGAATCGAAGGGCGACTCCGGCGCCGATATCGATATCGATGATGGGGGCCGAGCACCGCAAGAGGCTTGCGATGGGATCTCGTGAAATCGCTATCGAACCCGAGTGCGAGCGATGCACCGAGCGATATCATGGCATGGGATCGACGCCCGAAGCCATCGGGCATGATCGGTGCCGGCAAGGGATATTTCCTTCAACACTTCGAAGATATCGAGCGAAGAACTCGAAAGAGATATCGAATTTCAAGGCTCGGCGAGCAAGGCCAATGTCGCATACCATGTCTTGGGCATATTTTGCCGGCCGTCCCTTTTTTCCACCGATTCTCGGCAAGGATCGATGAGCGACAACCATCGAAGCGCTCGGCATGAGCGCGAAAAGGACCATGCCCCTTTCGAAGGGCCCGCTCCGTCCGCCCCGGATGGATTTCACCGTCTGCGCTTTGTTTTGGTTTCAGGGCGAGGTGCGGCTTCGGGAAGGCGGGAATATCAGGAATTCGGGGGGTCGATCGCGCGCCAAAAGCCCTTTTTTTTAGAACGAGGGCTGGATCTCGGGGGGTACTTCAACGGTACGCTGAATGCGGATATTTCCCCCAAGCGATTTTCAATCCACCATCCTTTTCTTACCTTGCGTGATATCAAGTGGCATCCCTCGATGCCTGCGGAGCATTTCTCCTTCGCCAAAGCCCTGATCGAGATCGGCGAGACAAGCGTGCAAGGGCTCGTGTACTACCCGCATCCGGAAACCAAGATCGCTTATGTCGATCCCGTGCCGGATACCCTGATAGAGCTCCTCGCCCCGCCGATCGAGGGAGCGCTCGACGGAAAATGCTATGGGCAAAATGGCACGCTCTGGCTGGATCCGAAGGAGATCGGCCTATCACAGTGAACGAAAACGCAGATCGAAGCATGAGCGACGAAGATCGACACCGTCTTCGGATAGGTTCGAACGCGCAAGGTGGTCCCGGGCGAGCGAAATCCACCGATACAAAGACTCGATAAGGCGAATCTCGACGGGGGGAGTCTTCAAGTACCACCATCGCCCCGATACCCGAAAAGGGCGAATATCCACGCATCCTTGGGCGATGCGAGTCCGTCTTTATTTCGATAATTCGACTCGATATTTCGCTTGGAATCTTGGCCTGCATCCCGCCTTGTCGCAAAGGACCGATATCCTAGGTGCGCCCGGTATTCACCCGAGCATCGAACCCGATGCCGCCTTCGGCGAGGATGGAAGATCCGGCGAATGGTTCCCGTTTCGAAGCTCGGCGGATAGGGCATGGGCCGTCAACCCCTCGCCCCTGGCCAATATCGAAGCGATCTCGGAAAGGGACCGGGCAGCGGCAGGAGAGCAGCGGATGATGCTGCTGCATTTTTGGAAATCCCGGGTACCCAAGGGCGAGGAGAAGCGAGCGGTGCGAGCCGTCGGGAGAACATGGTTGGGACCGGCGCAATAATCCCCGAAGGCCTCGGGGGTATGGGAGCCGAGGAAGATCGCCCCCGCATGACGCACCGATTCCAATCGATCGTCGGCATCGGCCACCGCCAACTCCAGATGCTCGGGAGCCAAACGATTGACGAGGGTGATGGCCTCGTCGATATCTCGAACCTCGATCAGGGCTCCATTTTCCGCCAATGCCCGACGAGCGATCTCCGCCCGCTCGAGGGTGGGCAGGATCTCCTCGATCGCATCTTGTACCCGATCGAGAAAAGGACGATCCGGGGAGATCAAAATCGCCCTTGCCTCCTCGTCATGCTCCGCTTGGGATAGAAGATCCATCGCGATCCAATGCGCCGGTACGCCCCCGTCGCTGACGATGACGATCTCCGAGGGACCGGCGATCATGTCGATCCCCGTGGCGCCGAAAACCAAGCGCTTGGCCGTGGCCACGAATCGATTGCCAGGGCCCGTGATTTTGTCCACCGCCGCCAGACTCTCGGTGCCGAAAGCGAGGGCCGCGATCGCCTGGGCTCCACCGATGGTGAGGATCTCCTCCACCCCGGCAACGCGGGCGGCGGCGAGCACCAAGGGATTGACCTCCTTGGCGGGAGCGGGAACCGTCATCACGATCTCCCCTACCCCGGCCACCTTGGCCGGTATCGCATTCATCAATACCGACGATGGATAGCTCGCCTTTCCTCCGGGCACGTAGATCCCCACCCGATCCAAGGGGGTGATCTTCTGGCCGAGGATCGTTCCGTTTTCATCCTCGTAGCGCCAAGACTCCTGATTCTGACGAGCGTGGTAGCGCTCGATACGCTCGGCCGCCGTCGACAACGCCATGCGCTGCTCGTCATCGATCGCGGCCCACGCCGATTCGATGGCCTGCGCGGGGATACGAAGATCAGAGAGGCGCTCGGCCTCGATTCCGTCGAAGCGGCGGGTGAATTCGAGCACCGCGGCGTCGCCCCGGCGGCGAACGGCCTCGATGATCTCGCGCACCGCGCTCTCGGTTTGCGCATCGACGGCCGACTCCCTCGCCAACAAAGCCTCGAAGGCGCCGAGGAAATCGGCATCGCAAGAACGAAGACGCGATGGCATGGTTTTCATGGCGATGCTTGTTCGATGGGGGATCGGTATTCGAGAGCATCGTCGTTCGCAGCAGGCACCGCCACGGCCCGGGCAATTCCCTCGACGATATCCTCCACCTGCCGCCGGCGGAATTTCATCGCCGCCTTGTTGACGATCAAACGCGAGGTGATCGAGGCGATGACCTCGCGCACCTCGAGGCCGTTGGCGGCCAGGGTCTTGCCGCTTTCCACGAGATCGACGATGCCGTCGGCAAGACCCGCCGCCGGGGCGATCTCCATCGATCCGTAAAGGCGAATGATCTCCGCTTGCACTCCGCGTTCGGCGAAGAAGCGGCGGGTGGTCCGGATATATTTCGTCGCCACCCGAGGCATCGCCAATCGGGATCGGGAGAAGGACGAGACGGCCTCGATGGGCTCGGCGAAGACCAATCGACAACGGGCGATCTCGAGATCCACGGGCTCGTAATAACCGGCCCCGTCGCGCTCCAAGAGGACATCCTTTCCGGTAACTCCGAGATCCGCCGCTCCATGCTCGACGAAGGTCGGCACATCTTGGGCGCGCAAGACCAATATTCGCACCCCGGGGTGCGAGGTGGCGATCGAGAGGCGACGGCTTCGCTCCGGATCCTCGAGGAGATGGATATCGGCGCGGGCCAGCAAAGAGACCGCCTCTTTGCAAATTCGGCCTTTGGATAGGGCGATGGTCAGCATATTCGAAAGAGCGCCCCTCGGTCGGTCAGTGCCTTGAAAATACGAACCTCGAACACCCCAGGAGCGCCTCAATCGGGGAAACGCCGGATACAGGCTCCGAGCTTGGCGAGTTTTTCCTCGATACTCTCGTAGCCGCGATCGATATGGTAGATGCGATCGACCACCGTCTCCCCCTTGGCGACCAGACCGGCCAAGACCAAACTGGCCGATGCCCGCAAATCGGTAGCCATCACCGGGGCCGCCGCCAGTCGCTCCACCCCCCGGGTCACCACCGTATTGCCCTCCAACTGAATATCGGCGCCCAATCTTTGGAGTTCTTGCACATGCATGAAGCGGTTTTCGAAAACCGTTTCCGAGATCGTCGCCGTGCCTTCGGCAACCGCATTGAGCACCGTGAACTGGGCTTGCATGTCGGTGGGGAAAGCGGGATAGGGGGAGGTCCGGATATTGATGGCGCGAGGACGGTGGCCATGCATATCCAGGTCGATCCAATCGTCGCCGATCTCGATCTCCGCCCCGGCTTCGCGCAGCTTCTCGATCACCGCATCCAAGGTCTCGGGGCGGGTGGATCGGATGCATACCCGCCCTCCGGTGATCGCCGCCGCCACCAGATAAGTCCCGCTCTCGATGCGATCCGGCAAAACGTCATAGCGGGTTCCCGCAAGGGCATCGACCCCTTCGATGGTGATCGTATCGCTGCCCGCTCCCTCGATCTTCGCTCCCATCGAATTCAGGCAATTCGCCAGATCGACGACCTCCGGCTCCCGGGCGGCGTTCTCGATACGGGTCTGCCCATCGGCGAGCGTTGCGGCCATCATCAGATTCTCGGTGCCGGTCACCGTCACCAGATCCATGACCAAATGCGCCCCTTTCAGGCGCTTCGCCTTGGCGCGGATATAGCCGCCCTCGATATGGATATCCGCCCCCATCTTGCTCAGCCCCTCGATATGCAGATTGACCGGACGAGAGCCGATCGCGCATCCCCCGGGGAGGGATACCACGGCCTCGCCGTATCGGGCGAGCATCGGACCGAGGACCAGGATGGAGGCTCGCATCGATTTGACGAGCTCGTAAGGGGCGAATAGATGGCGAATATTCGAGCAGTCCACCTCGATATTCATATGCTCGTCGACCATCAGCTCCACGCCCATGCGCCCGAGCAGCTCCATGGTCGTGGTGATATCGTTCAAGTGGGGAATATTCCCGACCCTCGCCGGGCTATCGGCAAGCAAGGTGGCGGCCAGTATCGGCAAGGCGGCATTCTTGGCCCCGGATATATGCACTTCCCCCTCGAGGGGGATGCCGCCGGTGATGCTCAGCTTATCCATTCGCCGATCTTCTTTTCGAACGACGACTCAGGCACCGTCGCCGGAGCCGAGGTCGCGCCACTTATCGGGGGTCAGGGTGCGCAGTGCAAGGGCATGCAAGCGCTCGTCATCGAAGCGGCTTCCCAATGTCCGATAGACCATTCGATGTCGGCGCACCATCGGCTTGCCCTCGAAGGCGGCACTGACGACCACCGCATCGAAATGACGGCCGTCACCGCTGACCTTGACATGGATGCAATCAAGCCCCTGTCGAATCAACTCCTCGATCTCATGGGGTTCCACGTCCGACTCCTCATCCATCGAATCCGAAATGAAAAGCGCATCTCCCCGCCCAAGTTGCGGTCGGGATCGATGAGCATCGAAAAAAACACCGATACGAATCGGGCTCAAGCGCCGCAGGATCGGGCCATGATTTCCTTTTCGATCCGCTGATTGAGCCCGTCGATACCGGTTTTTCGGATCTCCGACCTAAAGGACGAGCGATAGGCCAATACGATGCTCACTCCGGAAACGAGAACATCGTCGACCAACCACTCCTGCCCCGTATCTCGCATGCTGTACATGACATCGACGGGGGCGCTTTCATCCAAAGATTCGATCGTCGTGGAAATGCGAACCCCGTTTTCATCCGCTGCGGATTCGATACCTCGAACGATCACCTCCTGATTGCGAAAACGCTCGATGACCGAGGCATAGGCACAGACCAACAGGCTTTGGAAGTTGACGAGAAAACGCCCCTTGGGATCATCGGGGAAGGTCTTCCACTGTTTTCCGAGAAGCCTCCCCGCCATCCCCTCGGTATCGAATATCGGGGCGATGTATTCGCTGACGACCGATCGATGGCAATCGGATCGCCCCTGCTCGTCGCAGGAAGTCAGCGCCCTTCGAACATCGAGGGTGGTTTCCTTGACCAGCTGCGCCGCCGGATGTCCGATATCGGCCGCCACTCGATTCGCTCCCCCGATCGCCCCCAACAGCAGCAGCATCGATATCATACGAATCCACGGCTTCGGCCCTCGCCGGCGCAAGGATGGGCGATGGTGGTTTTCAATTGATCGCATCGTCGTTCTTCGCTCGCTCGGATCGAGACCGGAACTCCCCTTTTTCGTCCCGAGCCCGGGGCACTGTCGTGTCTTGCATCAAAAGCCGCTATCTCGAAGGGTATCGACATCGGCATTCGCCCCTTCCTTGGCCACCGGCATCAAATCCGCTTTCTGTACGCCAAGACGCAAGGCGATCATGCTCGCCACATAAATCGATGAATAGGTACCGATCAGGACCCCGACGATCAGAGCGGTCGCGAAACCATGGATCAACTCGCCCCCGAGAAAAAACAAGGCGATCAATACCAGCAAGGTAGTGAGCGAGGTCATCAGGGTGCGGGCGAGGGTCTGATTCAACGAGGTGTTGATGATGGTTCGGGATGTGCCGCGCCGCATCCGGCGGAAATTCTCGCGGATGCGATCGAAAACCACGATGGTATCGTTGAGCGAATACCCGATCACCGCAAGGACGGCGGCGAGGACCGTGAGATCGAATTCCAAACCCAGCAGGGAGAAAAAGCCCAAGGTGATGATGACATCGTGAAAGAGCGCCGCCACCGCCCCGGCCGAGAATTTCCATTCGAAACGGAACATCACGTAGATGAAGATCGCCGCCAGAGCGATCAGCATCGCAAGCCCGCCTTGCTCGGTGAGCTCCTCGCCGACTTGGGGTCCCACGAACTCGACCCGACGCATCTCGACTTCGAGATCGCCGGCGCGAAGGGCGTCGAGAATGCGATCGCTGAGTTGGGATTGCTCCACATCCTCCTTGGGGGCGATGCGCACCAAGACATCCTTGGCGGTACCGAAATGCTGCACCACCGCGCCTTCGAATCCCGCCTCGTCCAGCGAAGCCCTCACCGGTTCGAGATCGACGGCCTGCGAATAACCGACTTCGACGAGGGTTCCACCGGTGAAATCGATGCCGAAAACCAAGCCCCGTACCGCCAGCGAGGCGATCGAGACCACCAGCAGCACGGTCGATATCAAGCCGGTGGCTCGACGCCATTTGAGGAAGTCGATCTCCCCTTTCAATCTTGATTCGAACATCGTTACCTCGTCCGTGAATATGAGATTGCGACCATCGATCCTAGAGGGCTTTTCAGGCCGGGCGGCCGTCGATGCGCCCTTGCTGCCCTCCGATCGAAAGGGTCTTCAAACGACGTCCGCCATAGATCAAGTTGATCAGCGCCCGCGTGAACATGATCGCGGTGAACATCGATGTGATGATCCCCAAAGACAGGGTGATGGCAAAGCCCTTGATCGGGCCGGTGCCGAACCCGAAAAGGAGCACCGCCGCGATCAGGGTCGTGATATTGGCATCGGCAATCGTCGAAAAGGCTTTCTCGTAGCCGGAGTGGATACTCGCTTGGGGGGTGTTCCCGTTACGGATCTCCTCTCGAATGCGCTCGAAGATCAATACATTGGCATCCACGGCCATCCCCACCGTCAACACGATACCGGCAATCCCCGGCAAGGTGAGGGTCGCCTGCAACAGCGAAAGCAATGCGATCACCAATACGAGATTGAAGGTCAAGGCGAGGTTGGCGACCATCCCGAAAACGCGGTAGCGGATGGCCATCAGCACCAGCACGAGGAGAAATCCGATCACCACCGAACGAAAGCCTTGATCGATATTCGCCTGTCCGAGGCTGGGCCCGACGGTTCGCTCCTCGATGATATCGATCGGGGCCGCCAAGGCTCCGGCCCGCAGCAGCAGCGCGAGATCCCGCGCCTCCTCGGTATTGCCAAGACCGGTGATTTGGAAGCGTTTGCCGAGCTGATCGCGAATCACCGCGGTGTTGATCACCTCCTCGACGATTTCCTTTTGGCGCACCCGCTCCCCGTCGACGATCTCGGTAAAGGATTTATGCTCGATATAGACGACGGCCATCGTTTGCCCGATGCGATCGCGGGTCCGCTCCGAGAAAAGGCGCGCGCCCTTGCCATCCAAGGTGATGAAAACGGCGGGGGAACCGGTCTGCTGTTCGATCCCCGAGGCGGCATCGGTGATGTACTCGCCGGTCAGCATCACATTGCGCTGCAAGATGATCGGCACCCCCGATCGATCCTCATAACGCTTTCCGGTTCCGGGGAGCTCCCCGCTGGCCAGCGAGCCTGCGGATTCCTCGTGCACCATGCGGAACTCGAGGGTCGCCGTCGCCCCGAGGATCTCCTTGGCCCGCACCGTATCTTGAACCCCCGGTAGCTGCACCACGATCCGATCGCCGCCTTGACGCTGGATAACGGGCTCCGCCACCCCGAGTTCGTTCACTCGATTGCGCAAGGTGGTGATGTTCTGCTGCACCGCGAAACTCTCGATCTCGCGTCTGGCATCCTCGCCCAAAAGAACCTCGAGCACCGGCTCCTCGGCGGCATCGGTCGAGGTGACTTCGAGTTCGGGGTTGCGAGCGCGGATGAGCTCGTAGGCTCGATCCCGATTGTCGGCATCTTGGAAACGAATGACGAATCCTCCGCTCGAACGCGAGAGGATCGATCGTTGACGGATTTTATTCTCGCGCAATAGGGTGCGCAGATCCCCGGCGTAGCTCTGCTCCGCTTGCCGAACGGCTCCGGCCAAATCCACTTCCATCAAAAAGTGCACGCCTCCGCGCAGATCGAGCCCCAAGTACATCGGTAGGGCTCTGATGAATGTCAACCATTCAGGGGTCGCGGGGGCGAGATTGAGGGCGGTGACATATTGCCGATCCAAAGCGTTCTCGATCACTTCGAGGGCTTTGAGCTGATCCTCTTCCGAATGCAGGCGAATCAGCAATCGATCGCTGACCTCGGACTCCTTGATCTCGATCTCCTCGTTGGCGAGCTCGCCGACCATTCTGTCACGCAGATTGTCGTTGATGCTCGCGCGAGACGCCGACACTTGAACCGCGGGATCTTCACCGAATAGATTGGGCAAAGCGTAGAGCGTCCCCACCCCCAAGACGATGAGGATCAGGGCATATTTCCATAGGGGATAGTGGTTGATCATGGACAGGCCTTGCAGGAAAAGAGTCGAGACGAGGGATCTTCGTCGAGGGCGATCGACACCTCGGGGAGATTCAAAAGCGACGAGAGTCTCGAAGCGTCATGTCGTTCGACAGGATCGATTTCGAAATCGTCGGCGAAAGACAACATTCATGGATACAAGATTTAAGGACTCGTTCGACGAGCAGGACACTCCCATGACACTCATCCGACTTTTCCCGCTCATCGAATACCCTTTCAAGGTTGAAAGCGAGGGTGCCGAAGGGACCTGCCTTGTCGAGGGCGAATCCGCATCGTCGTAAAGGCTCAGGTGGAGCCCTCCTCGGTCGCTTCTTCCTCGGCATCCTTCGAATTCGACTTGCCCTGCTGTCCTCCCGATGCCGATTTGATCGTTCCCTTGGGCATCACGACCGCCACCGAGGGGCGCTGCACCATGACCCTCGTCCCCTTGCCATCGACCTCCAAGGTGACGAAGGCGTCGTCGAGGCGGGTGATCTTCCCGAGCATTCCGCCATTGGTGACGACCTCGTCTCCCTTGCCGAGGGCGGCGATCATCGCCCGATGCTCCTTTTGACGCTTGGCTTGGGGGCGAATGAAGACGAAGTAGAAAATGGCGAAGATGGCGATCATCATGACGATGGTGGCCATGCCTCCCCCTTGCTGCCCGCCGCCTTGGGCAAGAGCGTCGGCGATGAAAAATTCCATGATGAATTCCGCTCGGATGAATGGTTTCGCGATTTCCCGAACCGCAAGAAGCGCGCTCGGCATGATCGATATCTCGATCATCGACCCTCGCCTTGCTCGGGCCTTCGAGATGGAAGATATCGATGCCTCGGGATTCGATGGTCTGAAAGAGGCGAAAAAAAACGATTGAAAAGGTGCTTGGCCGGTGAACGCCGAAGCCCCGTTTTCGCTCGCTTTCGTCGCATCATCGCCCGACAGGGGCGATGATCCCTTTCGCCTTCTCGATCTCGATCTTTTGCGCCTTCGAATCCCTTTTTCTCTATCGGGCTATTATCGCATGATATCCGTCGATGGATGGGCTTTTGCGCGCTTTTTTTCAGCCGACGATCATCGAAGGACGAAGCGCTGCGGAAAAAAGCGCCTTTTCGCCGCCGATTCCTCTTTCGCATCTCACTTTCGCAGATCATCCGCCATCGTCGTTTTCCTTGGGTGATCGACGCTCGATGAAATCATCCCTCCAAGCGGCGAAGCGCCGTTCGACGATGGCCTTACGCATTTCGCGCATCAAGCGCTGGTAATAGTGCAGATTGTGCAGGGATTGGAGCCTCGCACCGAGCATCTCGTTGCAGCGATCGAGGTGATGTAGATAAGCCCTCGAATAATGAAGGCAAGCGGGACAATCGCAAGCGGGATCGATCGCCCGCTCGTCGGTGCGATAGCGCCGATTGCGAATCTTCACCGTCCCCCAAGGAACGAAGAGATAGCCGTTGCGCGCATTGCGGGTGGGCAATACGCAGTCGAAGAGATCGACCCCGCGCATCACCGCCTCGACCAAATCCTCGGGAGTCCCCACCCCCATCAGATAACGGACCCGATCCTGCGGCAGATGCGGCAGGACTCCATCGAGCACCCGCAGACGCATCTCGAAGGCTTCGCCGACCGCCAAACCGCCGATCGCATAGCCATCGAAACCGATATCCTGCAGGGCCTTGGCGGAGCGCTCGCGCAGTCCTTGGTCCATTCCGCCTTGGACGATCCCGAACTGCGCATTCGGATTGCCTCGGTGGGCAAGGCGAGAGCGCGCCGCCCAGCGCAAGGAGAGTTCCATCGACTCGCGCACCCGACGCTCATCCGCAGGATGCTCGGTACAGTCGTCGAAAGCCATGACCACATCCGATCCCAGCGAGCGTTGTACCGCCATCGAGCGCTCCGCATCCAAAAAGACCCTAGACCCGTCGATGGGGGATCGAAACTCGACCCCGGCTTCGGATATCCGCCGCAACGCCCCCAAACTGAAGACCTGAAAGCCACCCGAATCGGTCAGGATCGGTCGCTCGAAGTGCATGAAGCGATGCAGACCGCCGAGGGTCTCGATGGTTTGCGCTCCGGGTCGAAGCATCAGATGGAATGTATTGGCGACGATGATCTGGGCCCCCGATGATTCGATCTCCTCGGGGGTGATCGATTTGACCGTGGCTCGGGTGCCCACCGGCATGAATGCCGGGGTCTCGACGAGACCCTTGGGGAAATGCATCCGCCCGCGCCGCGCATCGCCGTCGCTTGCGACGAGGGAAAAGAAAAAAGAACCGGCGGCGGGGGGGTGAGTATTGAAGGACTGAGGGCTCATCGGTCGATGATCGTCGGATTGTGGATTGGAGATCGCTTGGCCGCGATCAGCGATCGGGATCGTTTGGGTAAGGATTGTCGGGGTCGCTCGGTGCATCCCTCGATATCGGGGGGTCGGCGGCGAATGAGGGATCGTCCGTCGCCGAACGAAAGAGCAGCATCGCATCGCCGTAGCTGTAAAAGCGATAGCCCGAGGAGATCGCCTCTCGATAGGCATCGAGGATCCGCCGGGTGCCGGAAAAAGCGCAGACCAGCAACAACAAGGAAGAGCGAGGGAGATGAAAATTGGTGAGCAGCATATCCACGCAGCGAAAGCGATAGCCCGGAAGGATGAATAGATCGCTCTCCGATTGCATCGCTTTCGTCTGACCCGAAGAAGAGGCGCTCTCCAAGGCCCGCAAGGTGGTGGTGCCGATGGCGACCACCCGCCTTCCACGCGCCTTGGTACGCGCGATCGCAGCGCTTAGCTCGGGCGAAACCTCCATCCACTCGCTATGCAAGGTCCGCTTTTCGATATCCTCCCCCCGCAAGGGGGCGAAGGTTCCGGCCCCGACATGCAAGGTCAAAAATCCCACCTCCACCCCGCGCTGCGCGATCCCCTCGAGCATCTCCTCGTCGAAATGCAAGCCGGCGGTGGGAGCGGCCACCGCCCCGGGGTGCCGGGCGTAGACGGTTTGATAGCGCTCTTTATCCAAAGAATCGGCCTTGCGGCGAATATAGGGCGGCAGGGGAATGGATCCGCATGCTTGTAAAAAATCCCTCACCGTCCCCGGTCCCTCGAATTCCAGATCGAAAAGCTCGCCTTTGCGACCTTCGACCACGAAACGACAAGCGGGCATCGGCGTTTTTTGCGATTCTTTTTGCGATTCGACGATAGCCTCATCGACGATGGCCTCATCGACACCCTGATCGAGCCGATCTCGAGGAAGGAGTACCGTCCCCGGTGCCGGAGCGCGCCGCGATCGCAACCACGCCCGCAGGCGCTTCGGACCGGTGATGCGCTCGGCCATGATTTCGACCCGGCCGCCACTGGGCTTGGTGGCGAAGCAACGCCCTTGAATCACCCGGGTATCGTTGAACACCACCAAATCGCCGGGGGAAAGATAATCGAGCAGCGCCGGGAAACGATGGTGCATCGGGGATGCCGAGCGAGCCGGATCGTCGAGCACCATCAAGCGACTGTCGCGCCGCCGCAAAGGCGGCTCCTGCGCGATCGACTCTGCGGGGAGATCGAAAGTGAAATCGGAAAGGTGCACGGCCCGAGTCGGGGCGAATATCATGTCGACGAAAAAACGCGAAAAAACGAAAGAAGAAATCGAGATAGTAGCAAATCCCGCGCGAACATCACCGAGCAGATGCTCTCGGTGCCGAGATATCGCACCGATCTCGCAATCTTTGCGCGACGTTCGAGGCCTCGATCCTCATCCTCGATGATCGCCCGATCATGAAATTCATGGCTCGATGCCTCGCTTTGCCTTATAATTCGCATTCGATTCCTCGCAATCACCTTATCGGATATTTCGATCCCCTCGTTATCGCATCCGAGGACGCTTCGATTCGAAGCCTTGAATGCAAGCACCATCGATGGGATTCGAAGGAATATAAGAGGAATGAAAAGGGCGGATACGAGGGACGAGCGAAAGAGCCGGGATGGCGGAATTGGTAGACGCGCCGGACTCAAAATCCGGTACTGGTAACAGTGTGCGAGTTCGAGTCTCGCTCCCGGCACCACTTTACTCTCCTATCGCTCCTGGCAACGCCTGCGGACAATCGGCGGCGAGGGAGCGAATCGAATCGAATATCCCCTTTCGATATCTTCCTTATCGCCACCTTCTTCATCGTTCTTCGAACTCGATGCTTAGCCGGCTCATCCGACTTCGGGGGCATCGAGCGACCTCGGGACATCGAGCGGACATCGAGATATCATCCAAGACCCATCTTCATATCCTCGTCCGTCTCCGCCTCATCCACCGCCACCAAGGTCTCGGCGCCCGAGGGCAAGGGCATCGAGCGTAAGAGGCCGTGACCCGGGATAAAGACATCCGGGCAGATCTCGAGCAAGGGGCGCACCACGAAGATCCGCTTCATCAACCCCGGATGGGGCACCGATAAAATATCGCTGCGGATCACTTCGTCGTCATAGAGAAGCAGATCGAGATCCAACGATCTGGGGCCCCAACGCACCCTCTCCATTTCCCGCCTGCGCCCTCCGAGGGCTTCGATACGCCATAGTTCGGCCAATAGATTTTCCGGGGCAAGCGCGGTCTCGACGGCAACGACGGCGTTGAAATAATCGGGCTGGTCGACAGGTCCCATCGGGGGATTGCGATAGATGCGAGAGCGCATCCGCAAGCGGATATTCGATGCGCGATCGAGATGCTCCAAAGCGACTTGAATCCGCATCAAGGACTCGCCGAGATTCGATCCGACACCGATAAAGGCGCATGACGAGCGCATGGTCAGCGATGACCTCGGGGGCAATGATCGAAGAGCGACGACAAGACGATAAGAGCCTCTCGCCTCTTTATCCCCTTATATCCTCGTCGGGGCGGTCGGGTAATAAGGGCGCAGGGCATATCACAGGCAAAGCAGGCGCTCGTCGATGCCATCCACCGACCCCCTTTTTCGATCTCGTCGATGGATCCCATCCTTTTCGATCCCGCCCTTGCGCCCTCCCGATAGGATCAAAGGGCGAGGGGCTCGGCCGATGAATCGCCTCGCCCGAGGCGAGAATAGCGCCGCCCCCGCCTCGGGCGGCGTTTGCGGGCCGCCGCCGGGGTGCGCTCCCTTCCTTCGACATCCCCTTGCGCTTTGACGGCGCCTTCGCCGGATTGCCCTTCGCTCGACTGATAATGACGAAACCATCGCTGCACGAGATCGCCAAGATCGCTCTCTCCCGCTTCATGACGCAAAAAGAGAAAATCGCAAGCGGCCCTGAAACGCGGATGGATGGTCAGTTTACGCACCGAACGCCCCCGACGATGGGCCAGCCTCGCTTGCATCCCCCAAATCTCGTTCATCATCGAGGATATGCGCTTGGGGATGGAGATGCTTTGGCGGGCGATGACCTCGGCCCCGGCGGCTTCGCAGGCGGGAACGGGGGACATCCCTCGGGCCAAGCGGGCTTGGCTACCCGAGCGTACCTGCTCCCACAACAAGGCGGCGAAGAGAAATGCCGGCGTGGCGGGCTTGCCCTCGCGCAAGCGTTCGTCGGTGTTGGCAAGGGCCCTGCGTACCAAGCGATCCGCCGGACCATCGGGGTTTTTCTCGATATGCAAGGCATGCTCGGGGAAAAGAAAGCGCAAGAGCCCGTGATGCCGCAGCCGATCGTGAATCGCCACCGCCGAGCCGCTCATCAGGAATTTGACCGTCTCCTCATAAAGACGAGCCTCGGGGATATCTTCGAGCAAGCCCACCATTTCGCCGATGGCCCTGCCGGTATCGGCTTCGATCTCGAATCCGAGCTTGCCCGCAAAACGCGCCGCTCTTAGCATTCGCACCGGATCTTCGCGATAACGATCGACGGGATCGCCGATCAGCCGCAGCCGACCCTCTCGAAGATCCTCATACCCCCCCGTGAAATCGACGATGCTCCGATCGCGGGGGTCGTAATAAAGGCAGTTGACGGTGAAATCCCGCCGCCAAGCATCCTCTTCGAGGCTGCCGTAGACATTATCGCGAACGATGCGGCCATCGACGCGACGATAGCGGGGATCGTCATCACCGACGCTACCATCGTCGGCATCGGGATTGGCGCGGAAGGTGGCGACTTCCACCACCTCGCGCCCCATGCGGACATGGGCCAAACGAAAGCGACGACCGATGAGATGGCAGCGACGAAAGAGCGCGCGCACCGACTCCGGCGTGGCATCGGTGGCGACATCGAAGTCTTTGGGCTTGACCCCCAACAGCAAATCACGCACGCTGCCACCGACGAGATAGGACTCGTGGCCGGCATCGATCAAAGTGCGCAGGACGTCCGAAGAGGCTTGGCTTATATCCCCTTCGCGGATGCCATGCTCCGCCAAGGGGACGATATCGGGTTTCGAGATTCTTTCATCTCCGATGGAAGGGGCCCGAATCGGCCCCGAAAATAATCCTTGAAAAAGCACTTTGAAAAACGATATTGGACGATGCGGTGGGATCGGGCGATAAAATCCCCGTCCCTTGGCTTGATAGCCCTTTGCCGATCGTCGGCTTTTTTCGAGTCTCGACCGAGATTGGACGGTAAAAAATCCGCTTGGAACCTTGATCGAGCGCAACTTCGAGGATTGTCGATTTTGGATATGATACTCTACCAACCAGGGATTTCGGTGCATCGTTCTTTTTCTTCGGATTCGAAGGGATGCTCGCCGATCATCGCCTCCTTTCGAATGATCGTTTCTTCTTATCCGCCTTGTCGCACTCGCCGCAAGCGATATTTTCGAAAACGCTCCCTTCGTCTAGCGGTTCAGGATACCACCCTCTCACGGTGGGGACAGGGGTTCGATTCCCCTAGGGAGCGCCAAATCACCGCCGGATCCCGCCGCCAAGGCCTTTCTCGGGCGATCGGACGATGCGCGTCGTTTTGATCAATTTCTACGAACTCGGGCGCCAGCCCTTCGGCTTGGCCGAGCCTGCAAGATGGCTCGACGATGCCGGATTCGATACTCGAACCATCGACTTGGCGGTCGATCCGCTGCCCGCCCGAGGGCTTGCCGATGCATCGATGATCGCCCTTCACCTGCCGATGCATACCGCCACTTCGATGGCCTTCGAACTGCTCGCCGATATTCGAAAGGGCGCTCCGGATGCCGTCCTTTGCGCCTATGGCCTCTACGCTCCGGCCAACGCTCGTCGCTTGCAAGCCCTCGGGGTGGGCACGATCATCGGCGGGGAGTACGAGCCGCACCTGCTCGCCCTTGCCGAACGCATACGAAAAGGATCCACCGACCCCGATCTCGGGATCGTCGGCGATACCGCTCGCATCGATTTTCGCCCTCCCTTGCGCGCTTCCCTGCCCGCCCTCGATCGCTATGCGGCTTTGAATATGCCCGACGGCCACTCGCGCACCCTCGGTTTCGCCGAGGGCTCGCGCGGATGCAAGCATCTTTGTCGCCATTGCCCGGTGACCCCCGTCTATCGGGGACGTTTCCGGATCGTCCCCGTGGATATCGTCATCGACGATATCGCCGATCAAGTGCAGGCCGGGGCCGAACATATCTCCTTCGGAGACCCCGATTTCCTCAACGGCCCGACCCATGCCCTGCGCATCGTCGAGGCCTTGAATCGGCGCTTTCCCTCGATCACCTACGATGCGACGATCAAGATCGAACACATCGTCCGCCACCGGGAGATCCTGCCGACACTCGCCGATACCGGCTGCCTCTTCCTTATATCCGCGGTCGAATCGATCGACGATGCGATCCTCGAGCGGCTCGCCAAGGGGCATCGGGCAAGCGACTTCGAGCAGGCGGTCGAACTGGTGCGAAAGGCGGGCATCGCTCTTTCCCCGACCTTCGTCCCCTTCACGCCATGGACGAGCCTTGCGGGGTATATGCAGCTGCTGCAACGGCTGATCGATCTGCGCTTGGTCGAAAGCGTGCCTGCGGTGCAGCTGGCGATCCGGCTATTGGTTCCCGGCGGATCGCTCCTATTCGAAATCGAGGGTTTCGAAGATATCGTCGGGGATTTCGACGAAAGACTCCTCGGCCATCCTTGGCAGCATCGAAATCCGGCCGTCGATGCCCTGCAAAAAAGGGTGGAGGCCATCGCCCAGGACGCCGCCGATCGAGACGAGCCCCGCCGCACCACCTTCGAACGCATCCTTGGCGCCACCGCCGAGGCCATGGGAGAGGATCCGCCGATCTTGCCCTCGGATATCGGATCTCCCATCCCCGCCCATTCCGAGCCTTGGTACTGCTGCGCCGAGCCGACCGTACGCCAGCTCGCCTCTCTTCGGGGGCCGACATGACTCGCTTGGCGGTGCACCGACGCGCACCCGAGCCGAACCCGGATCGAATCGAAAAAGGCGATCGCGACGAGCCCGCGGACGATGCCTCCCTCGATGCGTTGCGGATCGATAAATGGCTCTGGGCCGCACGCTTTTTCAAGACCCGCTCGGCGGCGACGCAAGCCATTTCCGGCGGGCATGTGCGCATATCGGATCAGCGTATCAAGCCCTCGCGGAAGCTGCGACGCGGGGAATCGGTGAGGGTGCGGCGCGGGATGCAGGAGTGGGAGATCGTGGTCATCGGATTATACGAACGACGCCGATCCGCCCCTTTGGCCCAGCGGCTATATCAAGAGACCCAAGACAGTATCGAGCGGCGAACGAGCGAGGATGCAAGGCGCGAGCGGGCCGCGGCCCGGCGCGCCAAGCGAAACGATCGTCATTTCCGACGCGATCGCCGCGAAGGGCGCGCCTATCGGAGCCGAGGAGGACTCGACGACGGGCCCGCCGCGATGCCCTCGGGGATCGAGCCGCCGCTATCCCAAGCCCCGCCGGATCGCTCGCCGCCGGCGGAAGATGGCTTCGAGGAATAGGGATCGCCGAGCCGAATCATCGGGCCGAATCGTCGAGCGCTCACAGATCCACTTTGCCTCATGCATATTCATTTCCTGGGCATCTGCGGCACCTTCATGGCCGGGCTGGCGCTGCTGGCCAAGGAGATGGGGCATCGAGTCAGCGGCGCCGACCGCAATATCTACCCTCCGATGAGCGATTTGCTCGACGCTGAGGGCATCGTACCCATCGATGGCTACGATCCGGCCCAGCTCCGTCCCGCTCCGGATCTGGTGATCGTCGGCAATGCTCTGGGGCGCGGCAATCCTTGCGTCGAAGCCATCTTGGAGCGGGATCTTCGGCATACCTCCGGCCCCGCATGGCTACACGATCGGGTATTGCCGGGGCGCCATGTCATCGCGGTCGCCGGAACCCACGGCAAAACCACCACCAGCGCGATGATCGCCCATATCCTAGGCCGAGCGGGGCTCGATCCGGGTTTTTTGATCGGGGGCCTCCCGGCCCGATCCAAGGCCGGCGCCCGATTGGGAAGCGGGGGTCCGCATCGAGTTTTCGTTATCGAGGCCGATGAATACGACACCGCCTTTTTCGACAAACGTTCCAAATTCATCCACTACCGCCCCCGCACCCTCGTATTGAACAATCTCGAGTTCGACCATGCCGATATCTTCGATGACTTGGCGGCGATCAAGCGTCAATTCCATCACCTGATACGCATCGTGCCCGGCCCGCAAGGCGAAGGGGCCATGCCGACGAGCCAAGCAAGCGATGAAGCGCCCTTGCCCGGCAAAATCATCGCCAAGGCCGAGGACGCCGCCCTCGACGAGGTGCTGAAGATGGGATGCTGGACGAGCGTGGAACGATTCGGCATACACGATGAGGGATGCAAGGCGAGGGATCCGCAAGGGCAAAGGGTCGAATGGAGCGCACGGTCGATGACCCTCGACGGTCGCCGTTTCGAGCTGCGAAGGCGAGGTCGCCCAATCGCCGAAATCGCATGGGATCTGCGCGGGGAGCACAATATCTCCAACGCCGTTGCGGCCATCGCAGCCGCAAGTCACGTCGGCATCGATGCCGAATCCGCGGCCCGCGCCATCGCCGGATTCCCGGGGGTGAAAAGACGCTTGGAGCATCGGGCGACGATCGAGGGCGTTGCCCTCTTCGATGACTTCGCCCACCACCCGACGGCGATCGAAGCCTCGATCCGCACCCTTCGATCGATGGGATTTTCAAAGGTGATCGCGGTGCTCGAGCTCGCATCCAACAGCATGCGGGCGGGAGCGCACGATGATCGACTCCCGATTTGCTTGGCACGAGCGGATATGGTGCGCATCCTCGCACCGACGAGATCCTCGTCCCCCGATGAAATGAGCCGACTCTCGAACTTGGCCGAGCGATCGCGAAACGACTTTCGGATATGCGATGATATAAAGACCATCGTCGACGAATGCGGCGCCGCCGCCCGTCAAGGGGATGCGATTCTCGTCATGAGCAATGCCGGATTCGCCGGCATTCAAGAGCGCCTCGTCGCTCGTTTGCAAAGCCGTTCATGATGCCAAACCGAGATCGAAGACGATGGCCTCATTGACCGACGCGATCGCCAAGCCGATCCCGCACAAGGGAGAAAACCATGCCCGGGACATTGAAAACCCTCGGCGCATCCTCGAGCGATTCGCCCTCGATCGACTCGCAAGCATCGGATCGGAATCGAGTGTTGGATGAAGTGCCGATCTTCGCGCTCGATACCGTGCTCTATCCCGAGGGTTCTTTGCCTCTTAGGATATTCGAGCCTCGCTATGTGAATATGGTCGGCGAGCGCTTGCAAAAAGACGCCCCCTTCATCGTCGCCTTGACTCGCACAAACGAAGCGATTGACCGGAGCGAGGGCGAGGCGATCGACGAGAGCGATGGAGATAAAGGCAATCGCCTTGGAATCGATGACGGGGAGGAAAAGACGGGCCGGTCGATCACCCATCGCATCGGCACCCTCGCCCGCATCGTCGATTGGGGACAGCTCGAAGACGGGCTGCTCGGCATCACCGCCTTGGGCGGCCGAAGAGTGCGCATCGGCGATTTCACGATCCGAGCGGATGATCTTCGGGTGGCGATCTCGGCCCGGATGCTGCCCGAGGAGCCCGCTTGCATCGTCCCCGATGAATATCGTCCCATGGCCGATCTACTGCGCCATATCCACACCCATCTGCATCCTTCGGGGCATTCGACGGCACCTCGCTTCGACGATGCCAGTTGGCTCGGCTATCGGATGAGCGAGCTGCTGCCGATTCCCTTGGTCCGGAAACAGCATTTTCTCGAAATCGAGGATCCCTTGAAGCGTTTGAACGAAATCCGGCGGATCATCGAAATGCTCTTGGAGGGCGGCCGACCCGTCGGACCGGTGCATTGACCGGTGCATCGAGAAGATCGAAGGCGATCATCGGAAAAAAAGGCTCTCGATCCTCTTTGGATCCCCATTCGATCCATCCCTTGGATAACGCATCCAAGACTCGATATCGCCCCTCGACTGGCCGAGCGAATCCGAGCGACCGGATCCGATCGACCACATCTACGGATTGAGCAAGCCCATGCTCCATCCGCCGGGTGCGGTCGCATCCCTTCGATAGAGGACTCGCTCGTGCAAACGATTCGGCAGCGATCGCCAAAACTCGATGCGATCCGGGAGCAAGCGATAACCCGACCAATGCGCAGGACGAGGGATATCTCCCTCCTCTTCGAAGCGGGTGGCGAAGGCTTCGATCCTGTCTTCCAAGGCTCGGCGGCTCTCCAAGGGCTCGGATTGCTTCGATGCCCAAGCGCCTATTCGACTGTCGGGGTGTCGGCTTTGCCAATAAGCATCGGCGGTCGCATCGGATACGGTATCGACGGTACCCTCGATGCGCACCTGCTCCATCAAGGGATCCCAGAAAAAACACAATGCCGCGCGGGGGTCGGCGGATAAAGCCCGTCCCTTGCGGCTCAAGGTATTGGTATAGAAGACGAACCCCCTTTCATCGAAACCCTTGAGCAGCACCACCCTGGCCGACGGACATCCGTCGGCATCGACCGTGGAAAGGGTCATCGCACTCGGCTCGTTCAAAGAGCAGTCGGCCGCCCGGCGGTATCGATCCCCGAAACGCTCGAGGGCGTCGCGAAAAAGCGTCATTGAAAAGATCTCTCGCTTCGATCATGAGGATGAAGGGCCGGATTCCACGGGCTCGACGATCGCGCCTCGACCGCCCTTCGCCGGGCGATAGCGTACTCCTTTTCCCTCGAGCACGGCTCGATAACCCTCCCGATAACTCGGATAGCGAAAGACATAGCCCTCGGAAAGAAGCCGCCCATTGCGACATCGCTTCCCGCCGCCCGCCCCGGGCGTCGAATCGAGGGACTTCGATCCTCGAGCCCGCTCCACCGGCGGAGCGCCGATCCGCTTTGCGAGCCATTCCATCACCTCGCATTCGGCAGCCGGCTCGTGATCCACCGCGATATAGGTGTCGGCGATCGGCCGAGACTGCGCAAGATCGGCAAGGTGGGCGATGGCCTGGGCCGCATCGTCCCGGTGGATGCGATTGGTGAACTTGGGCGGATCGAAAAGGCATCGCCCGCCTTGTCGAACGCGATCGATCAACCAAGTGCGACCGGGGCCGTAAATACCCCCCAAGCGCACGACCGTGGCCGGAAGCGGGCTCTCCAACACTCGCCGCTCCCCCGCCAAAAGCGACTCCCCGGGGAAACCCTGCGGCTGCGGCGGGGTATCCTCATCCACCGGACGACCGGCGCATTCACCATAGACCGAGGTACTGGAGACGAAAAAAAACCGCTTGGGGGGGGTATCGCGCATCTCCAGCACCCTCGACAGCGCATCGACCCCTTCGATATAGGCTCTTCGATAGGCATCCTCGTCCCGGCGACCGGCGGCGACCGCATAAACCACGATATCGGCGGTCATCAGCGACGGCACCTGCCGACCCTTCGACATATCGAGATCGGCGAGATCCAAAGAAAGGGTGCGCAAGGGGGCCGGGAGAGAGATCGTCGATCGCCGAATACCGGTGACTTGGGCTCCTCGGGCCGCCAATATCAACCCCAGCGCGGTCCCCAGATCGCCGCATCCGGCGATCACCGCCTCGATCCTCGACGGACCCGATCTCGACGAGGCCGATGATTCGTACTCGCCGGGATCGTGATTGTCCGCACCGCCCCGCCCGATATCCTCGTTATCGGAATTCGGATCGGCGAAGATCGCGCCTCGCCCCTCTTCGAGGCAAGGCTTCGATGCTCGATCCTTGCGGTAAAAACCTCCCATCTCGCCTCCGGATCGTTCGAATGGATCGACGCCTTTACGCCGCGGGCGACAAGGGCGATCATCGCATAAGTCTTAAGATCGACGAAGCAAGCCCCTTCGAAATCGACGCCGCGCTTCGAAAAGCCGAGATCATCGACTCACAAGCCGTCTAAAATACCCCTCCACCACCTGCGATCTTCCTGCATACGATCTTACGATCTTATAAGACATCCACTTATCCATCTCATCGAAGATCGAATCCACTTCGGGCATCCTCGTTCTTTTTTATCCGCGCATGGAGACATCGGAATGACGCGCAAGCGATTCACCAAACCCCTCGTTTGCATCTCGACCAGCACGATGCTCTCCGCAAGGGGGAATTATCCGATCCACGCAACCGGATCGCTCAATATCGATTGCGTGGAGCGCTTCACCGGATGCTTGGCCCTCCTCCTGCCGGCTTCGGGAGCGCGACTCGATTCGGATGCGAAAGACGATCTCGTCGACCGTATCGATGGGCTACTTCTCACCGGGGGGCGGGCGAATATCGAACCCCATCATTATCAAGGAGAGGCTTTTCCCGAGGACGAGATCGTCGACCCCGAGCGGGATTCGGTGGTATTGACGATGGTGCGGGCATGCATCGCGGCCGAGGTGCCGGTTTTAGGGATCTGCCGCGGCATCCAGGAGATGAATGTCGCTTTGGGGGGATCGCTGCACTACCGATTGCATCTGTTGGAGGATACCGACGATCATCGGATGCCCCAGCGCGAGGATGTCAGCCGAGAGGAGATCTTCCGACTTCGCCATCCGGTGCGCTTGACTCCCGGCGGACTCTTCGAGCGCCTTGCGGGAAAAGAGGAAGTGATGGTGAACTCCCTGCACGGTCAGGGCATCGATCGACTGGCCGACGATCTCGAGGTCGAGGCCACCAGCCACGACGGGGTGATCGAGGGGGTGCGCCTGCGCGATGATCGCAGTTTCACCGTCGGCGTGCAATGGCATGCGGAGTGGAAGCCGGAAGAGCATACCCTCTCGCGTCGGCTTTTCGAGGAGTTCGGGCGCGCCGCTCGCACTCGCGCCCGTCTGCGGGATACTTAAGGGACGCCTTGAAGATCGGATTTCGGCGAGGGATCGATCATCCGAAGCTCCGGTAGGAAGTGATTCGAATCATCGCCCTCGGTGCTCTTTGTCATGGCGGCGATCCATCTTGCCAACGAGCGAGGGATTCGAGGCGATCAATCGCTTGCGCGCATACTCTCGACCATGATGCCCCCGAATTCCGAGCACGATACCTTGCGCGCATCCTTCATCAATCGATGGAAATCATAAGTGACCTGCTTGGAGGCGATCGCTGCGTCCATGGCCTCGACGATCCGATCCGCCGCCTCCTTCCAACCCATATAACGCAGCATCATCTCCGCCGAAAGCACGAGCGATCCGGGGTTGACCATATCGCGGCCCGCATAAGAAGGCGCCGTGCCGTGGGTGGCTTCGAATACCGCATGCCCGGTTTCGTAGTTGATATTGCCCCCCGGAGCGATGCCGATACCCCCGACCTGGGCCGCCAAGGCGTCGGAAAGATAATCCCCGTTGAGATTGGTGGTGGCGATCACGTCGAAGGTGCCGGGCCGAGACAGTACCTGCTGCAAAGTGATATCCGCTATCGCATCCTTGCATAGGATCTTGCCGGCGGCGAGAGCCTCTTCCTGCTCTTTATCCGCGGCCTCCTGCCCGTTTCGATCCACGCTCCGCTGCCACTTCGCCCATGTATAGGTTCGATCGTGGAATTCCCGGTCGGCCACTTCATAACCCCAATTGCGAAAAGCGCCCTCGGTGAACTTCATGATATTGCCCTTGTGGACGAAGGTGACGCTCTTGCGGCCGTTGTCGATGGCATAGCGAATCGCGGCCCGCGCCAATCGCGCCGAGCCCTCTTGGGATACCGGCTTGATGCCGATGCCGGAACTGCCGGGAAAGCGAATTTTTGCGAAGGATTCGGGGAAATTCCGCTCGAACGATTCCAGGAATTTCGCGCATTGGGCACTACCGGACTCGAATTCGATACCGGCATAGATATCCTCGGTATTCTCCCGAAAGATCACCATATTCATCTTCTCGGGGTGGCGCACCGGCGAGGGCACTCCCTCGAACCAGCGCACCGGTCGCAGACAGACATAGAGATCCATGATCTGGCGCACCGCCACATTGAGAGAGCGGATGCCTCCACCGACCGGAGTGGTCAGCGGGCCTTTGATCGAGACCAAGTATTTCCTCATGGCTTCGACGGTCTCATCCGGAAGCCAGGATCCCGTCAACGAATTGGCTTTCTCCCCGGCAAAAACCTCCATCCACTCGATCCGGCGACTTCCTCGATAGGCCCGCTCCACCGCGGCATCGACGACCGTTTTCATCACCGGCGTGATATCGACTCCGATGCCGTCCCCGCTGATATAGGGAATGATCGGGCGATCGGGGACCGAAAGCGTGCCGTCGCCACCGATGGTGATCGCACTGCCTTGGGAGGAAAGGGGATTGTCGCTGGTCATAATTTTTGGCTCTTCGATCGAAAAAACGAGGCGGTCTTCGAAAATGAGGCGGGGATCGGCAAAAAAACGCCGGTCCCGCATGCGAGAAAATCACCGACCTCGTCGCTTCGCCACAAGGTCTCATTCTTGCAATGATAACCCTATCCCCCGTCGGGGGCGCATCGGCGCCGGCCTTGCCGAACGATAAGGCATCGACGGTTTCGAATTTCGATGATTTTTTGAAATACCGAAAGACCCGAGCGATTTCCGTCGATTCAAGGCCGGGGCGGCAATACGAAGTCCAGGCTATCGTCGAAGCCAAGGGGTTCGGGGGGGCTCAAAACCTCGATCCGGGAATCCGCCTGCGCCTCGTCGAGCAACGATTCCGAGGCCCACATCTCGTCCAAGGCGGAGGTGTTTCGAATCCAGAGCAAGCGCAAGGAATCGGGGGCTTGTCGAGCGCGAAAGTTGAGCAGCACTTGCAAGGCTTGGAGTTCGTTTTCGACCATCATCGGGATGCGCGCGATCATCAATCGCTTGGCGGTGAAGGCGTTCATATAGGTCGATGAGAGATCGATCTCGGGCCACAAGGCGCGCGGGATCAAATCGGCATTGCCGATCCCGGTCGCATTTCCGTGGGTGGCCTCGCTCAATCCTCTGACATAGATCGCCCCGATTCGAGGGCTATCCATCCCTTGCTTCTTGCCGATGATATTGGTATCCATCCCCGACCCGCTGATATTCTTTCCGATCTCGTCGACGATCAAGGCGTCGATGGATTCGAAAGGCAGGCGCGGAAGAAGCGATCGGGCCTGATCCAACAATTCGCTCTCGGCTTGGACCAGAGCATCGAAATCGTGCACCGGGATGCCCCGCACCGAGGCGGTTTCCTTGAAAGCGTTCTCCAACAAAGCGATCGCCCCTATCAGGCGGGGACGCTTCGATTCGACGATGATGCGGGTGGATTCGAGCACCAAGCGACCCATATCCTCGCGCAAAGCCTGCTGGTGAATCCTCGAGGCCCCGGCCTGCTTGCCGAGCCCGATCACCAGCATCTTGCAGATACCGCTTTCCACCCGACCGGTAAATCCGGTATGGGGTTTGATGCGATTGACGACGAGCACCCCATCCGCCTCGTACGAAAGCCGGTCTTGAAACACCGGGAATCCGGTGGATGTGGTACCGATCTGCACCACCTCCATATCCGATTCGATCGGACATCCCACGCTCCGCTCGTCGATGCCGTGGGTCTCTTCGAGCACCCGTAGCTGACCGGCGGCCGTGGCCCCGCCATGACTGCCCATCGCCGGAACCACGAAGGGCTCGGCCCCGACTGTGCGCAGAGCATCGACGCAGGCGCGCAATATCCGACGCAGATCGACGATCCCCCGACTCGAGCCGGTGATCGCTATGCGCTGCCCCTTTCGAACCCCCTCGAGAAAAGGGGCGATCTCGCGCGCAACCGCAACCTCGATATCCTCCACCGGTCGCAAGAAGCGTTGTCGCAAACGAAAAAGTGCAGGAGCATCCTCGATCCCCACTCCCGCCTGCGCTTTATCGAGTGAAAAACGGGTATCGTTGTGCATGATTCAAACCCTCCTGCGGTGGTCGAGTTGCCGCTCGGCGATGATCGATATCGGCTCGGATTCGAAGGATCTTCGCCCTTCGACGATCATCGGATGATCGAACGAGTCGGGTTCGACGAAAAAAGCCGAGCTGCGAGCGTGCGCTCGATCGATCGCGATAGCCGCGCGATTTCGCACCCTTGGGCTTAGGCTACGGGTGCGAAAGGAAAAAGGCTTCGTATGATCCTTCGATGAGATGATCGGGATCATACGATCCTCGCCCAAGCCCCGTCGGCACCGGATCCATCGACGATGCCATCTTCGAGTCCCGGTTCGAAAGTCCGGCACCATCGATCGATCATCTCGGGAACGCCGATTCGAATCATCCGCCGCCCGCTCCTTTCATGACCATCCGATGGTATTGCGAGCGATATTCTCGGGCTTAAAGGCCAAGCGTTCGATCTTTCGATTCCTGGAGGATTTTCGATGTTTCCCCGTGGCGCCATGCGCATATTCGAAAGACTGCTGCCCGATCATCATCGACGCGAAAAAGCGCTCCCGGATTCGATCGACGATGGCGCATGGCAAAAACTACGGGATGATTTTCCGATCATCGCAACCCTGCCGGAGCCGCAAACGCTCGAACTCCGCCGACTCGCCGGATCCTTCCTGCGCCGAAAATCCATCGAGGGCGCAGGCAACCTCGAGCTCGACGACGAAGCCCGCCTGATCGTGGCCGCGATGGCCTGTCTACCGGTGCTCAATCTCGGCATCGAGGCCTGCGACGGATGGCGTTCGGTGATCGTCTATCCCGGCGAGTTCATCTCCCGGGGGATCGCGGTGGACGAGGCCGGCGTCGAATCGCAATGGGAAGAGCGATGCAGCGGGGAATCCTGGGAACGAGGGCCGATCGTGCTCTCATGGGACGATATCCTCGCCTCGGGACAACTCGAGAGCGGCTACAACGTCGTGATCCACGAGATCGCCCACAAACTGGATATGAGAAGCGGGGATGTCAATGGATTCCCCCTTCTACACCCCGGGATGGACGGGGGATCCTGGTATCGGGATTTCAGCGCCGCCTTCGAGGATTTTTGCGCCCGCACCGACGCCGGCCTCGAAACCCAGATCGACCCTTACGCCGCCGAGAGTCCGGATGAGTTCTTCGCCGTCGTCAGCGAATATTTCTTCGAATGCCCGGCCATCCTCAAAGGATGCTACCCCGCAGTCCACGATCAGCTGATGGCCTATTACCGACAAGACCCCCTCTCTCGCATCCCTTCGAATATCGCCTGAGAAAAAGAGAAAGCCCTGTCAAGGCGATCGAAGGGCTTCGAAGGAGCGCGCGCCGAGGCTTGGGATCGAAAGGTCGAGAAAAGTCCGTCCCTCATTCATTGCGCAGGTAGTTGGAGGGCGATTCGCCCAGCGCCCGCCATGTCCCCCACAGGCCCAGGGCCAAGGTCAGCGCCATGCAAAAAGCGATGGTCAGCGCGACCGTGCCGGGCAGAAAAATCCAATCCTGATCCAGCACCCGAGTCACCATGGCCCACGCCCCCAGCGTGCCCGCAAGCGCCGCCAATATGCCGGTGATCGCACCGAGCAAGGCGAACTCCGTACCGTGGATCAATGCCACATCGCGCCTTTTGGTCCCGAGCACCTTGAGCACCACGCTTTCGAAGGTGCGTCGACGATGACCTGCGGCCACCGCTCCCGCCAAGACCAGCGCCCCGACGAGCAGGGTCAGCCCCCCCACGGAGCGCGCCGCGGTCGCGATACTGCCCATCAGATCGCCGATCCTGGCCATCGCCTCGCGGGTCCGCACTGCGGTCACTTCGGGGAATTCCTCGGCCAGCAACCGCTCGATCCGGGCTTCGGCCTCCTCGTCGGCGCGGATCGTGGCCACCGCGCTATGGGGAGCGCGACGCATCGGCTCCGGGGAGAGAAGGAGCGCGAAATCGACGCGCATCCCCTCCCATTCGACTTCCCGCACATGCCGGACTTCGGCGGTGATCTCGCGCCCCAAGACGCTCAATGTGATCGTATCCCCCAGCCCGAGGTCGAAGGCGTCGATGACATCGACATCCACCGAGAGGAGGGGAGGGCCGGCATAGTCCTCGGGCCACCACTGCCCGGCGACGACTTTGGCATCCGGGGCCTGCGCCGAATAGCTAAGGCCGCGATCGCCACGGATCAGCCAACCGTGCTCGTCATCGACGAGGGCTTGCTGGGGGTCGAGTCCATTGACCCGCACGATGCGTCCGCGCAAGAAGGGCAGGGCCAGGAAATCCCTCGCCCCATCCACCGATTCGAGGGCGGATTCAAGGGCGTCGACCCTGCTCGACTCCACGCCGACGAAGAAAAAGGCCGGGGCGTCATCGGGCAGGGAATCGACGATCCCGCGCCGCAGATTTCCCTCCACCAATGCCACCGCCACCAACACGCTGAGCCCGAGGCCTACCGACAATACGGTATCCGAAGTCGCGTTCGCCGGACGATGGAGGTTGGCGACGGCCATGCGCCATCGCGCTCCGATGCGGCCGGTTCTGGATAGCTTCGAACGACTCCAAGCCGAGGCGACGATCACCGTCACCCATCCCATCGCGCGCAGGAGGATCAACAGCAGCACCGCTCCGGCGATGAACCACAGCGCAAACGCCTGATTTTGAGCGCTCACCGCCGCCAACCCGGCCAATCCGGCGCCCATCGCCAGGGCCATCAGCAAGTGAAGGGGACGACCTCCACGGGTGGCGGCGAGCCCCCCGCCGCGAAAAAGCGTCGTCGCCGGGGTCTGTTGCGCCCGCGAAAGAGGCCAGAGGGTGAACGCGATCGCGGTCAACAACCCGAATGCCGCGCTGAGCATCAGCGCCTCGGGATAAAGACCGACTTTAAGCGGCACCGGCAGCATTCCCCCGACGATCTTCGCCGCCATGACCGAGGCCATGACTCCGAGGGCGAGTCCGGCGAGAATGCCGATCGCGGCAATCACCATCAGCTGAAAAAACAAAGCGAGGAAAATCACCGAGCGCGAGGCCCCGAGGCATTTGAGAACCGCAATGGTCTCGATGCGGTTATCCAACCACGCCCGCACCGCATTGCCGACCCCCACCCCTCCGACCAACAAAGCGGTCAACCCCACCAGACTCAAAAACGTACCCAAGCGCGTCGTCGCCCGCTCGATACCGGGAGCGGCATTCTCGTAGCTGCGCACCCCCCACCCCTCGTCGCGCAAGCGCTCGATGATCCGCTCGCGAGAATCGTCGAGCCTGCCGGATGCATCCCCGGGCTCCGCCGCTCCCTCCGGATCCAGTCGCAGGGCGTATTGGTGATAGATGAGACTGCCTTCTCGCACCAGCTGCGAATCCTCGATGGCCTGCGCGCTCGTGAGCACCCGCGGCCAGAATCCGAAGGGGCCGCCGGATGACGCCCGATCGGGCTCTCGCACGATCGTGCCGCGCACCTCGAAGGTCATATCGCCCAAGACCAGCCGATCGCCGGCGCCGAGCGCAAGACGATTCGCCAGCGCCGGATCCACCAATGCCCCCCAGCCACGCCCGGTATTCGCAAGGGCGTCGTCCAAAGACAAGGCCCGTCCTTGGCCATCCACGGCTTCGAGGGTGCCGAAAAGAGGATAGAGATCGTCGACGGCCTTGAGTTCGACGAGAACCGCCGGGGAATTCTCGTTGGAGGCATCCGCCGCCGGATCGAGGGTGCCGGTATCGGATGACTCGACCCGATCCGAACGACGCGCCATCGTGCGTAGTTCCACGAAGTGGGTGATGCGCGCGGCCTCGGTCTCGATGAATGCCCGATCCTCGACGGCGAGGTCCCGATAAACCGAGCGCAGCACGATATCCCCGCCCAAGATCGTGCGTCCGTCATCGCGCAAGCCGCCCAAGATCGCGCTCATGGTCGACTGCACCCCGGTGATGGACGCCACGCCGAGGGCAAGACAACCCACGAAAACCCGAAATCCCTTCAATCCGCGCAGCCCGGGTCGCAAATCGCGCCGGGCGATCCGCCAAGCCATTGCGGGTACGGTCGTCATATCGTGGCCCTCCCCGACACCGGGGCTCGAAGGAAAATCATGCGCGGGATCGTTCGCTGCAATGCGCGAAAACGAAGGGGCGCCTCGGCGGATCAACCAAGGCTCTCGTCGATCGAAGCGCGATCATCGACCACGCATCCATCGACCATACGCAGCGTGCGGGAGCAGAGATCCGCCAAATTCGGCTCGTGGGTGATCAGGACCAAGGTCGCACCGCGATCAGTGCTGCGGGCGAAAAGATGGTGCACGATCTGACGACCGGTATCGATATCGAGGTTTCCCGTCGGCTCGTCCGCCAGCAGCAAGGAGGGGCGGTTGATCAGGGCGCGAGCGATGGCCACCCGCTGCTGCTCGCCGCCGGAGAGCTCACCGGGATAATGCCCGATACGATGACCCAAACCGACCGACTCGAGCTCTTCGCGCGCCCGATCGATGGCATCCGTCCTTCCCGCCAGCTCGCAAGGGGTCGCTACGTTCTCGAGCGCGGTCATCGTGGGGATCAAATGAAAGGACTGAAAAACGATTCCGACATGCCGCGCCCGATAGTCGGCGAGGCCGTCCTCGTCGAGGCTTGCGAGGTCGATGCCCGCAACCGTGATGCGACCCTTCGAGGGTCGCTCCAAGCCCCCGATCACCATCAACAAGGTGGTCTTGCCCGCTCCGGAGGGACCGACGATGCTGACCGTCTCTCCTGCGGACAATTCGAGATCGATACTCCGCAGAACGTCCACCGAACCCGATGCCGCGGTCAGCCTCACCGAGAGATCGCTTAGGCGAAGGATTGTCTTGTCTTGCGAGGTCGAGCTATCGGGCGGGGTATCGGGCGAGGGAGCGCAGCGCTCCGAGGCGGGGGTTGCGGATTGCATTTCGGATAGGGTCTCGATCATGAAATCCATCGATGGATTCACCGATGG
>JFBG01000019.1 GCA_000583135.1 Thioalkalivibrio sp. HK1 | reverse complement strand
GTAGAGCCTTTCTACGCTCATCAGGCAGCCACTACCCCCCCCCCAGAAAATTTCAGCCTCGATGGTCTGAAAGCGTTCCTATGCGCCGTGCCGTCGCTTTCGCAAACCGAATAAGCGACTCGCAAAAACTATCGAGTCTGTTTCAAGAAATCATTGCAAAAGTCGGCGAGAACCCCCTCCCTTCGGAAATCGATTTTCTGGCGTGCGAAACCCAACACGTCGACGGCGGGATGTCGGCGCCGAAGCGCAACAAAGCCCTCGACTGGCTACGAGAAGAACCCTCGAGCAACGAACGAGGCGAGCCGGTCTGCAAACTCCTCTTCAACGCCAAATGCCTGGGCGAAGGCGTCGACGTTCCCAGCCTCGACGCCGTGCTCTTCATGCAGCCTCGCAAGTCTGAAATAGATATTGTCCAAGCCGTTGGTCGAGTGATGCGAACGGCACCGGGAAAAGACTACGGCTACGTGGTCGTGCCCGTTGTAGTCAACCCGAACGAAGATCCCGCAAAGGCTTTGGAAGGCTCCAACTATAAGGCGGTATGGCAAGTACTCAACGCCCTTAGAGCCCACGATGACCGCTTCCAATCGATCATCAACAAAATCGAACTCAACAAAGCCAAACCGGAAAATATCCGGCATATCGGCATCGGGTTCGGTCAAGAGGATGAAACATTCGCCGATGCCGTAGCGGAAGCAACGGTCACCGAGACGAAAAGAGCCGCCCAACTCGCACTATGGGAACAGGCAATCTACGCCAAGATCGTCGATAAATGTGGCGAGAGGGGATATTGGGTTAGTTGGGCAAAGGATGTCGCCAATATTCATACAACTCTGGTAGAACGAATTGAGACACTACGCACAAACAATTCCGATTTCAAAATGGTCTACCACGATTTTCTAGCGGATATCTGCCGCAATATCAACGATAATCTAACAAAAGAAGATGCGACATCTATGCTCGCACAGCACCTAATCACGCGACCTGTTTTCGATGCCTTATTCGCTGATTACGAATTCGCAAACAGCAACCCCGTCTCCAGATCAATAAATAACGTTATCGATCGATTCAACGATAGTATTCTAAAATCCGATTTAGATGACTTGGAACGATTTTACGATTCGGTACGCAGCCGCGCCGCGGGAATCGATAATGCAATCGGTCGCCAGGAAGTCATCATCGATCTTTTCGAGAATTTTTTCGAAATCGCTTTTCCCCGAGTCGCTCGCAGTTTTGGAATTGCCTATACTCCCATCAAGATAGTGGACTTCGTGCTGGCGAGTGCGGATTATGCTCTACGATCCGAGTTCGGGAGGTCATTGAGCGATGAAGGAGTGCATATCATTGATCCATTTACCGGAACTGGTAGCTTTATCAATCGTTTGATCCAAAACTCGGATCTGATCAAAGACAAAGACCTTGAACGTAAATTCAACCACGAACTACATGCCAACGAGATACTACTGCTGATCTATTACATCGCATCGGTGAACATCGAAGAAGCCTTCCATGACAGAGCGGGTGGGGATTATCGACCATTTCCCGGAATCGTTCTCACAGATACTTTCAACCTCTTTGAACGCGATACTACAGGGACAGGTGAAATGTTCCCGGAAAATGATCAGCGTCTGGCCCGCCAACGCAAGGCTCCTATACGGGTGATTGTCGGCAATCCACCGTGGTCAAGGCAGCAGAAATCGGAAAACGATAACGCTAAAAATATGATTTATCCGAAGCTTGATGACAGTATCCGCGCTAGTTATGCAGCGCATTCAAAAGCGAATAACAAGAATATCCTGTATGATAGCTATATCCGCGCATTTCGCTGGGCAAGCGATCGATTGGGCGATGAAGGGATAATTGCTTTCGTCTCTCCATCGGCTTGGATCGACAGAAATTTCGCCGATGGGATGCGACAAATATTAGCGGAAGAATTTGATCGTATATATCTTTTTGACCTACGCGGCGATATCCGTAAGGACATGCTCTCCAAGGGTACTGCACACGAGGGCGAAAATATCTTTGAAAATGCCAGCATGAGTGGATGCTCAATCTCAATCCTGATCCGCCGCAAGAAATCGAGTGTCTGTCAGATTTACTATCATGACATTGGCAACGATTTAAAGCGCGAGCATAAAATCGACCGCATCGTAAAGGCCAGACATATTGGCGGATTAATCTGGCGACACATCATTCCTAACACCGACTACGATTGGATCAATCAGCATGATCCACGTTTCCAATATTTTAAATCTTTGGGAAATAAACAAGTAAAATCTGGCAAGATGGCCCAACCTGATACTATTTTTAGTAGCTATAGCCTTGGAATTGCTACCAATCGTGATTTCTGGGCTTACAACTTCAGTCGTAGCAAATTGATAGATAATATGGAGCGGACAATCACTTTTTATAATGAGCAGGTTAAATCTTTCGCTGTAGCCACTCAAGATAATCCAAGGATTACACCTGATACATTCATTGATAATGATCCATCAAAAATCAGTTGGGACGGAAATCTAAAAAAAGATCTTGCGAAAGGTAAATACGGAATATTTGATTCTAGTGCAATATGTCTCTCTTCCTATAGACCATTCTGCCTACGCTATTTATACTTTGATCGTCATTTCAACAACAGCGTTTACCGCCAACCTAGCTACTTCCCGAAACCCGATATCGAAAACCGCGCAATCATAGTGCCCGGTATCGGCTCTCGAGAAGTCTGGTCTCCACTAATTGTCAACCGCGTACCGAACCTTGATTTCATAGAAAAAAGCCAGTGCTTCCCCCGCTACGTATGGAGCAAAGACGGCCAACGTCAAGACAACATCACCGAGACCGCCGTCCGCGAATTCCGCACCCTCTGCGGCGATGACTCCCTGACCGGAGACGACATCTTCGACTACGTCTACGGCATCCTCCACGCCCCGGATTACCAGCGCGATTTCGCCATCGACCTGAAAAAATCCCTACCCCGCATCCCGATGCCCAAAGACGCCACCCACTTCGAAGCCTTCCGAGACGCAGGCCATCGGCTGGCCGAATTGCACCTGAATTTCGAAACCGGCCCCGAATATCCCCTGAATATCCTGATCGACGGCGCCCCCGCCCTCCCCGGCGTCCCCGAAGAGACAAGCCGCCGCGTGATCAAAATGGCTTGGGGCAAGCAGGATGGCAAGGAAGACCGCACCCGCATCGTCTACAACGAGCGCATCACCATCGCCGGAATCCCCGAAGCCGCCCTACGCTACCAAGTCGCCGGCCGCCCCGCCCTCAAATGGCTGATCGAGCGCTACCAAATCAAAACCGACAAAGCCAGCGGCATCCAAAACGACCCCAACGACTGGATCGCCGAACAAGGCGACCCCCAATGGCTAATCCGCCACATCCAACGCATCACCTATCTGAGCATCGAGAGCGCCAAAATCATCGACGGACTACCCCCGGCGTATTAGAATACTCCTTTGAACATGAAGAGATTTTTTTCGCTTCATATCTATTTCTCATCCGCTGGGGGAATCGGGAAAGATCGAAAAAAGAGGGCTATTTCATGGACGCCAGAAGAATCGAAAAAGCAGCAAACCGGAGTGTCACGGTCTTTTGTCCGAAATGTGGACATTCTCAATTCATGTCTGACGAAAAATCAGATCGTCATATCTGTCAAGGATGCAATACCGCATTCACCGGAGATCGACTCCGGAAGGCGGCTATTGCCAAGGAAATGCCATCCATCACGAAAGATGTTACAGATGCAATCAGCGATGAACTATCGAAAAGCATTAAGAAGATCTTCAAATGACCGGTGTAGCGACCTCTACTAGAAATGATTTGCAGATTTCATTTTTTATCGAGCATGATCAAAGCCAGATGAAATCCGAACCTGTATCGGCGAGACGAATGCGATTCGCTTCCCCGAAAATACATGGTCGATCCGATTCAAAGGGCGATATCCGCTATTCATGATTCTATCGGGTGATCATCACGAAGTATTGCAGATCGACTCCAAAGCGGTCGATCTATCGGGAAATTCGATCGCTTCAAAGCGAATTACCATAAGATGATTTATGAACTTGAAAGCAGTATAGCCCTCCCCTATCGAATCTCCTCTTCCATCAAAGCGCTTTCTTGACCATTATCATCCTTGATCGTTATCATCCTTGACCGAAGCGAAGGCAGGACAACTTGGGTGTTGGCCATGTTCGAAAACGATTCGATGAAAGCGATGATCCTTGCCGCCGGGCGGGGGGAGCGGATGGGGGATTTGACCTTGGAAAGGCCCAAGCCCTTGTTGGAGGTGGCGGGGGTTTCGTTGATCGAGCATCAAATTCGGCGCCTGAAGCGAGCGGGTTTTCACGATATCGTGGTCAATCTTGCTTGGCTTGGGGATCAGATCGTGGAATGCTTGGGGGATGGCTCCGGTTTGGGGGTGAAGATCGACTATTCCTTCGAACCCGAGGGGGCGCTCGATACCGGCGGGGGGATCCGTCGAGCGTTGGCGCTACTCGGGGATGGGGATTTCGTGGTGATCAACGCCGATGTCTGGACCGACTATCCCTTCGAGCGTTTGCGTTCAGATGCGGGTAAAGGCGATGCCTTTATCGTCTTGGTCGATAACCCTTCTCATCATCCGCACGGGGATTTCGGTTTCTTGCCCGATGCCATGTCTGCCTCGGGCAAGTCGGTGCCGACCGCGCCGGTATCGGAAGGAGAAGACGGGCAACGGGCCGAGGGGCAAAAAGCAGACAGGATCGTGCACGGGAGGGTGGTCGAGATGGGCGAGGATGAGCGCTTGACTTTCAGCGGGATCGGCCGCTACTCGCCCCGGCTCTTCGCTCCCAAGCAGGAAGAGATATTTCCTTTATCGATGGTCTTGCGCGATGCCATCCGGAAGGGAACGGTCCATGCAGAGCACTATCGAGGTGAATGGGCCGACATCGGCACCCCCGAACGCTTGGCGGCGATCGATCGCAAGGTGCGGCGGGAGATCGCATCGGGGTCGAGAAGCGCTGTCTTCTGAAAAACTATCGGAAAAACGGCTCCGATATCGCCAAGATTTCCTCGATGGAACAAGGCTTCATCGCTTGGTAAAGATCGCAGGTCCCAAATCCCGAGTTTGCTTGCCGCCTTTGTGGGCCACCCTCCGGCATCGAGGCTTTCGATTCAAACGCCATCCAGTTGGTGACTGCGGTCTTTGAACCCCAAGATCGGAGTCAAGAGCATTGCTTGGGGCGATACCGCCATTTCAAATGGCTTCGGTCATTTGTGCACCGGGCATCTCGCCGTGTGGCCCCAGATTTTGGCGAGGACGACCGGCCTTGGCCGCATTCAGATGACGATACACGCCTGACAATACCCACCGGAGCGGTTGGTCTTCCAAACCGGGCGCACCCGCAACAGGCCGTAATCTTTCTTCGCGAAGGAAAGAGATGACGGCACTCATTAGCCTCGACCTCCACTGCACAAAAGGGCGAGCCGCTTCCATCTTTTCGATCTTCTCGCGCAGCAACTCATTGTCCATGGTGGCCGAATCAGGCAAGGATTTCAGTCTGCCGATCTTCTTGGTTAAAGGGATCCGACTTTTTCTCTTTTCGAAAGCACACTCAGACCCTTTGAAGAACGACTCGTATCAGCCGCGGTCACATCGAAGTTTCGAGCCACCAGCTCGATGGACTCACCCCGGTCAACTCGTTTGACGGCCTCTTGCTTGCGCTTGGCCGTCATGCGCTTTCTGCGAGTCGAACCCGTTTTCTCATCCTTCTGAATGGTCATGGAACACCTCCGTTGTCCCATAAAATCAGGGTTAGGATCAGGTCTTAAATAGTGTCCCAAATAACCCTAGGGCGGGGGAATCTTGCACGCCACCGTCATTCTCGGTTTCCGAGGAGTCCCCCCTTTTTTTGGCTGCTGACCTCTCCTACGATTTACCACGAGACACCTCCGTTATCCCATAAAATCAGATTTTGGATCAGGCCTTGATCGACGTCTCAAATAACACTGGTGCGAGGGAAGTGTGCCTTGACTGAACGCTTGATTCTATGATATTTCTATATTATTTATAACACGAAATATATAGCATGAATCAATCATCGAACTCCGCTACCCATATCGGTTATACTGCAAGCATCCTATCCGGCTAATTTCAGGAGATACGGGATGAGCGAGCCGAAAATGACCTTGGTTTTCGAGGGATCCGCCGTCGAGAACGGGGCGATCGATGTGCAGGATCTGGCGCCGGCCATTTTGTCTTTGGGCGAGTTGATACAGGCTGCGAACCACGAGATAAACGGCGATCGGGCGAAAATATCGATCAAGATGCGTGCCGTTTCCGAAGGCTCGTTCGAAGTCGATCTCATTTCGATACAGTCGATTATCGAACAGGCAAAGGGTTTGTATGATTGGATATCGAATAACGAGAGCAAGATCGCAACGGCAAACGAGATTCTCGATTTTTTATTCAAACTCAAAGAGATCGCAGGCGGCACCGTTGCCGGATTGATCATATTGATCATTTGGCTAAGAGGTAGAAAACCCGATAGGATCGAATATAAAGAAGGAAATGTCCACATTCATATCGGGGATAACTATATAACCACCGATCCGCAAACTTTGGAATTGGCGAAAAGCCGAAGCGTTAGAAAGCAAGCAAGGAAATTCGTTTCTTCGCTTTCCAAAGAAGGCATCGAGAATATTCGGGTGAGAAGGCCCGATTCAAAAGATATCAATATCCGCAAAGAAGATATCGAATATTTTGAATTCGAAGAGGGAGAGGATGATGTTTCGGATACGATAAGAGATATCAATCTCCAAATCATCAATTTGAGTTTCAAGGAGGATAATCAATGGCGGGTTACCGACGGTGATCTATCTTTCAGCGTGACGATCGAGGACAATGCCTTTTTGGATCGAATCGCAAACAACGAGATCGCTTTTTCCAAAGGTGATTTCTTGGTCTGCTCGGTAAGAGAGAAACAGACATTAACCTCTGATGGCTTGAAAATGAAGCGATCGATCGTCGAGGTGAAAGATCATCGACCGGGCGCTCGACAATCAAAACTGCAGATGTAACCACATATCAAGATGGGTGATATCGCTCGGATAAAATTCCGACCAGACGATACCTATCATATCTATGATCAAATCCATCGAGCAGCTGTTTCGCACCAGCCTCGATGGCTTGGAATAAGGATTTTTCGGCGGGGCGTTTATACCATCAACACTTGGGGCTCGAAACGCAAAACCGTTTGGTGAAAATATTCATCGTCCTGTTCAACCCCGACGAAACGCCTTCCGCATCTCAGTGCCGCGATTCCGGTGGAGCCGCTTCCCATGTAGGGATCGAAAACCAACTGTCCGGGGTTGGTATATGTTCTGATGAGAAACTCCATCAGCTTGACCGGCTTTTGCGTCGGATGCTATTTCTCGTCGCTATCGTTATTGACTACCGGGATGTTGATGATGGTGCGCGGATGTCTTTGTGTATCTCCGCCCGGGTTTCCAAGGCAGTGGTGGTGTCCGTAATTGCGAAGTTCTTCGGGCTCCGGTACCAGTGCGGGATTGACCGCATTGCTCGGGGCATGGCCCAATGTCCGCTGCGGATTGTAGGTCGGTGGTTTTCGGTAGAAAACCAAGATGTTTTCGTGCGCCTTCATCGGCAAGCGCTTGCTGTTCAGATGGCCCGTCGCCTTGTTTTTGTTCCATATCCATTCATAGCGATAGAGTTCCAAATTGGATACCGCCATTATTTTATCGAAGGGGGAGGCGGCCATGACCACGATCGCTCCATGGGGTCTGACGATTCTTGTCCAGTGCATCCATGTTTGATCCAGCATCTCTTGGAATTTTTTCGTATCCCATCCGTTACGGGTCGTTCCATAGGGCGGGTCGGTCAGCATCATATCGACGCTCTGATCGTCCATATCCGCATAAATCTCCATGCAATCGGCGTTATGGAGATCGTAATCGTCATCCGAGTAGGGGCAAGGCGGTTCGTTATCCCATGCAAAGAAATCGGGTTGCCATGTCCGTTGCATCGATTTTCGGAGCATGATGGTCATCCGGCTAATCCTCCTATGGGTCGTCCGACCGATCGATTCCGGGGCGAGGCTGCGCTGGTCTTGCGGCCAACCCCCGATTTTTGCACCCCGATAGCCTCTTCCTCGGTGCTTGTTTAGGGGTCCGTCTCGGATCGTCTTTGGATCGTCATTCACCTTGTGAGTGATTTTCTCGAGATTCTATCGCTTGAGAGGGTTTTCTCGGGATGACCTGTGGGAAAAAAACGGGTCGGAGCGCTCTCGCCCCGACCCGTGAGATCGGCAAAGTCAATTGGCGCTGTCGGAGGCGGTATCGGCTTTCATGTCGCCCTCGGAAGTCGTGCCCGCTCGCAGGCGGTCCCGGTTTTTATCCAAGGTCTTGCTGCCGATGCCTTTGACCTGAACGAGTTCGTCGATCGAGGAAAAAGGGCCGTTTTGCTCGCGCCATTCGACGATGGCCTGCGCTTTCTTGATTCCCACGCCGGTGATGGTCTGCGCCAGTTCTTCGGCGCTCGCCGTGTTGATATCGACGGTGTCCTGTGCATGAACCAAGGTTGCCAAGGCCATGACGATAGCGCACGCCAAGCCCTTCCATGCCGACCTGCCAAGTTCCGTAACCATAGAAATTCTCCCGTGTTGGGTGGATGGGGTGCGAGCCGCTGCCAATCTTTGCGGTCACGATAAAAACGCTATCCGAGCCTTCATGCAAGATCACCGTCCAAAGTTCCCGATACCCATCAGCATTTTGCCACTTTCACTGCATCGAATCGGAAGGAGAATCGTCCCTCGACGCCTTGTCGAGCGAGAAAAAGGGGCGATATCGAGGGGCCTTTTCCCCACAGTCTTCGGATATCGCTGGTGTATGAAGAGACCTGATGAGTCGAGCGGAAGAGTAAAGGCCTACTACAAGCCCATTACACTCTTCCCACAAGGATTCTTGCGATGAAAGGTGCGGCGAGAGAAAAACGTATGGGAAGTGGCCGGTCCCCGAGCGTACCCAAAGGGCTACCGATGGGAGCGGCGATTCTTTCGATGACGACCCTCGGCCCGGGGGCTACCGATCGATGGCGTGTAAGCGAGGGGGGATATCGAGATTTCCGGTTCTTCGAGATGATCGCAGGGTCGTTCGACCTGCCCTTGATGGAACCGACAAGCCCCTTGATCGGGCTTTTATCTTAATAAGGTGTGTTACCAGCGCTCGATTCGCTCGATGATGGACGAAAGGGTGCGGATTTCGGCATCGGGGGCGGTCGGTGAATGCTTCTTGGTGCCCGAACCATCGGGCCATGGAAGGCCTGCGGGATTCATCCAGATCGTCTTCATGCCCAGAGCGGCGGCACCGGCGATATCGCAGACCGGATCGTCCCCGACATGAACCGCCTCCTGCGCTCGCACCTGCACCGTGTCGAGTGCGCAACGGAAGATCGCAGCATCGGGCTTGGCCGCCCCGGCCTCGACCGGGGTGATCACGAAATCGAGCAGATGATCGATGCCGACTCGTCGCACATCGGCATTGCCGTTGGTAATCGCTCCCACCCGATAGCGTTCTTTGAGAGCCGCAAGCGTTTCTTGCACTCCGTCGAAGGGAACGAGGCGGCTGCGCCATTCGGCGAAGACTTCGAAGCCCTTGCTCGCCAGCATCTTCGCTTCTTGCGGGTGGTAGCCCGCCTCGGTCAACAAGGCGACAAGCCACGAGATGCGGGCTTGCGTCAGATCGTGGACGATCTCGGGGATAGTGGTATAAAAATGCTGCCGATGCGCCTGCAGATCGGCCAGAGCGCGAGGTTCGCTATCGGGAAGGGTACGCACGATCCATCGATGGAGCGCTTGCTCGGCCCGTTCCAATGCCGGACCCGTCTCCCACAAAGTCTCGTCGAGATCGAAGGTGATGCAATGAATACTCATGCTTGTTATCCGAGATGCTGGTTATCCAAGGCTTTTTTCCATCGATGATCGAGCAGAGGCGGTAGCCCTTGCGCCTTTTCGATCAACCCTCGCTTTCGAAACTCGCCCTCGGGTCTTGGAAGCCAAGGGCTTGCCCGTTCGCAAAGCGCAAGGACATCGAAAACCCGAGGATCCGATCCGAGAGAAAGCGATCGACGCTTGGCAAAGACCAAGGATCTCGGGCCGAACGACAAGCGGATCATCCGAGCCCGGCTGTCCCTATGGTTTTCCCTTCCTAGGATCTTCGGGGAGAGAAATGGCATTCATTGGCGTGAAGCCAATCGATATCCGGGCCATCCCAGCCGCAGATATCGAAATCCAATCGCCCGCGGGCATCGAAAACGACTCCCTCGCTTTCCAATAGCGAGCGCTGCCGATCGGTGCCGCCGCCCCCTCGACGCTCGCTAATCTCCCCCGAACGATTGATCACCCGCTGCCACGGAACCTCTTGCCTTGCATGATCGAGCGAGGCCAAGGCGTAGCCGACAATGCGCGCGGTGATATTTCCTTCGATCGCCGCCACCTGCCCGTAGGTAGCCACCCTCCCCGGCGGAATCTGGCACACGATCGCATAGATGCGCTCGTACCTGCCCTCGGGGGCCGACGATCGTCTCTTGGAACCATGCTTGGATCCAAGAGACGATCCGCGATCCACCTTATGGGCAGCGATACCAGAAGGTCGGGGGCAAGCCGATATCCGCGATGCACCCCGGCAAGCGTGTATCGGGCTACCACATCCTCGATCCCGTGCGGCGCTCATCTTTTTCGGCTCTCGCCTTCGCTCACCGCCTCTCGCAAGGCCTCGAGATCGAGGAAAAAGTGGCAGACCTCGGCATCGCCGCAAACGAGCACCGGGACTCGCAAACCGTAACGGGCCGCCAATTCCGCCGATCGATCCACATCCACCCGCTCGATATCGATATCGAGCTCCTTACGCCACTCGGCGAGGGTAGCGACCATATCCTCGCATAGATGGCATCCCATGCGTTCGTAGACAACCAAGCGCGTCGTCATCGAAAAATCATTCCCCTAGAAGATCGTCATCTGCCATGCGTCTCGACACCTGCGGCCTTGTCCGTTGCCGATGGTCGATTCTCCCCTTCCCTTCACAAAGACGCCTGAACGGCGATATGTACCGGGGGATCGGTGCTTGCGAGCGAGTCTTGCACTACCAAGACGATACGAATGATATGACGACATCCGGTATGACGACGTCGCCCCTGGCTTTCGCCCCTCGCTCGTCGCCCTTCACATTCGACTCGGAACACTGCGACGACGCATGCGATAAAGCGCAAAGAGCCCCAAAGCGCCGTGCACCCCGGCACTGACCACGAAGAGCATCTGGGCTCCGAAACCGCTCATCAGCGTGGACGAGAGCAAAGGACCGAAGGAGGCGCCGATACCGTAGGCCATCAACATTCCGCTCGATACCCGAACGAGTTTTTTCGCGGGGACGAAATCGTTGGCGTGAGCGAGACAAATCGAATAGATCGCAAAGGAAAGCCCGCCATAGACGACGGTCAATGCGATCATCGAAACGAAGTTTCCGATAGCGCTGGTGAACGCAACTCCCAAAGAGATCGCGGTGGACGCCAAGACGACCGCTATCAGTAGGCTGCGCCGATCCATGCGATCGGACATCCGACCCACGGGCCATTGCAGCAAGAGCCCGCCCGAGACCCCGGCGGCCATGAAGATCGCCGTTTGGGTCACGCTCAGATTCGTATCGTGGGCGAATACCGGACCCAATCCATGGAATCCGGCGTTGACCGCTCCGGCGGCCATCACTCCCAAGAGGGCGAGCGGCGAGACCCTCCACAGCTCGGGGATGCTCGGGCGCTCTCGAGGCGTGGGGGTCGGCGCATCCGCTTGGGTCAGCAACACCGGCAACAAAGCGAGAGAATAGATGATCGATGCTACGCAAAAAAGCTCGAAATGCGCCGGATCTCCCAACGGGAGAATGAACTGTCCCAAAGTCACACCGAGATAGTTGGTGATCATATAAAAGGACAGCACCTGACCGCGAGAGGCGTTGACGGTACGCTCGTTGAGCCAGCTTTCGGTCACCATGATCATGCCGGCCATGCAAAAGCCGCCGATAAAACGCAGCACCGTCCAGATCCAAGGATCGATCACGAGAACGATCCCGATCGCGGTCACCGACATCAACGAGGCAAAGGCGGCGAAGGCCCGAATATGCCCGCCCCTTGCAATTACATAGACCGCCCAGATCCCACCGGCGAACATTCCGACGAAATAGGCGCTGACGATCAGCCCGACCACCAACGTCGGAAAACCCTCGAGCTTGGTGCGCAAGCCGAACAGGGTTCCGAGCAGGCCATTGGCTACCAGCAACAGCCCGTATGAGAGCAGAAGCGAGGCGACGGAGGAAAGTGTCTGGCGAATGAGCACGATATACGCCGGGTCGCAAAATGCGATCGACTCCCTCTTGCTTCGAGTATAAATACCTGAAAGACGAGGGAGAGGTCAACAACGCCCGATAATGTAGTCTATTAGGTCTATGGATGTCCGAGCGGCTCGCTCGAGGCCGCTTGTCGATACCGACCGGAATCATCACGATCGATCCAATATCGTAGCAGATTCTTTCAGTCGAACACCTTCGGTCGAACACTTTCAATCGAACACTTTCAATCGAACACCGGTGCATTATCTTTTCCGGCGAAAACGAAGTCAAGACCGAGATTCCGGTCGGCCCGCTTCGAAGGAATCGGCTCGAAAAGCATCTCCCGATTGATCTTCTTTGCTTTTCATCCGGAGCAAAAGATCACCGCCTTGCATCGACCGCAAAGCATCGACATATCGGCAGCGGGAAAGATCCACCCTCGGTCAAGAAAAAAGGATGCAAGAACTCGATGTTCGGCCATCGAAACCTCGCCCGATCGAATTGTCGCTTTGTCCGCTCTTCATGGACGAGGACTCGGATCGAAGCCGAGACGGTCCGCAATTCGGCTCGAGTGAATGCGAGCGATATCGATCCTCGCCCCTTGAATAGCCAGCCGAATCTTAGGCAGATGCGCATCGAGCGGTGTATCCGCATCCGCCATCCATCGAAGGAAGGCCTCGTCATCGACCGGCCGATCCTTTTCATCGACGAGGGATTCGCAAAGGACTGCGAGATCGCGATCGTTCACAAGGCCCGGGCCGGGCTCGGCTTCCAAGATGAGCGAGCCGGTTTCGTCCATCCAAGCGTTGCACACGCAGCTCACCGGCCGACCCGTATGGGTGATCAGCCGGCCATTGCCATCCAACGAGTGAACGAAAGGAGTGCAATCGAGATCGACATAGACTCGCTGCGGGCCATTTTGGAAAAACCATCGTCCTTGCGAATCCGAGCGATAGTTGCGAGAGATATAATCGATAAGGGCGGGGTTGAGCACCCTCGATCCGCGCAAAAGCCATCGACCGCGACGATCCAGCGCGAGCCATCCATGAACCGCCGGTACATCCGGCCATTTCGCCACCGCTCTCGATAGATATTCGTCCACTGTCGATCCCCGAAGGTTTCGCATCCGATTCCCTTGATCGCTTGCCAAAAAGATTTCCATTTAGGAAAAAACGCGAAGCCTTGGAAGAGATCGATTCTCCATAAGAGGATCGCAACCGGAGACAAGGATGTGAGAAAAAGCGATATCGATGCCGAGCAAGTCTTGTCCTTCTGGTTCGAAGATACCACCTCGAATATCGAACGTTTGGAAAAACGAGGCCAGGTATGGTTCGGCGGCGGACCCGATTTCGACCGGCTATGCGCCGATCGGCTCGGACCTGCGCTCGAAGATGCGGCCGACCTTCGACTCGAGGCGTGGGGCGCCACCCCCCGCGGTCGGCTGGCGTTGGTGATCCTGCTCGATCAGATACCGCGCAATGTCCACCGTGCATCGAAGGCGGCGTTCATGCACGATGCCCAAGCCCTCGCCCATTGTCGGGCCGCGATCGAAAGCGCGCAAGATCGCGCCCTGCATCCGATCGAGCGCGTTTTCCTTTATATGCCCATGCAGCATGCCGAGGATATCGAGATACAAAAACTATCCGTCGAGCGCTACACCCTTCTTGAAAGCGAAGCCGACGATTCCTTGGGATTTCTCCTCGAAAAAAGCACCGAGTCCGCTCGTATCCATTTCGATATCATCGAGAGATTCGGGCGCTTCCCGCACCGCAATCGGGTGCTCGAACGCCCGTCCACCCCCGAGGAAATTCACTTCCTCGACGATGGCGGCCCCTCTTTCGGTCAATAGTCCTCGAACGATTCCTTCGATCATGGATATTCGATCATCGATATCCGGGATCGCACTCATCGAATTTTCGAGGGCGAAAAGATCGCTCTTTGTCATCCCTTGATTTGGGACGAGGATTTTCCGGGGCGAGATTTCGCGCCCGTCTTTTTCTCGGTATCGCCTTTCTCGATCGGGCCTTTCTCGATCCGGCTTTTCTCGCTTCGCTTAAGTGCCGGTCGGCGCTTGACCGATCGAGCGGCCTTCTCGCCGGATGGTGAGTCTTGGCGTATCTCGACTTCGTGAATCGGAGCCCCGCATCCGGTATCGTGCTCAATGGCGGCCTCGACGGCACGCCGAGCGATCTCCTCGGCATCGGCTTGCGATTCATAGAGGATATGGGCCGCCCCCAAAGCCAAATGCTCTCCGGATCCGATCGCGCAATATCGCTCGTAGCGAAGCACCGTGAGATCCGGTGCCACCCGGAAGATCCCTTGGGGAGAGACCACCAGAAAATCGTTGTATAGATTCGCAAACGGTGAGTTATGGCCATCGGGCTGGGGCTTGATATAGTGATAATTTTGCAACTCTTTCCAAAATCCGCTGAAAAACTTGAAGACATTCGCTTCGCTATCAAGGGACGGTATCTTGCGGTGGCGGGCGATGACCTCCGGCAAAATATTCGAATAGAGCGCGATGCCGGCATCGGCTATATAGGCCTTGCCGATCGGGATGAACTTCGGCGATGAATTATCCGCCGCCGGCACCCGCATCTCTCCCACGCTGGTCTGACTGTCCGATGCCAGTGCGATTTTCGCGTTCTTGCGCACCGCAATCGCGATGGTCATGATCTTCTCCTTGGTCGATAAGCGAGGGGCGTCGACGGTATCCGAAGCATCGAGATGCACGCCGGGGCCTTGAGAATGCAAGCCTCGAGCGCATGCTCGATCTCATACACCATGGAATCCGGCATCCGGTTTTTGCACTCGATCCGATAGCGTCGCTCGGGGGCGCGGGGCTTCGGCGCATCACTTGGCTATTTCGCACCCATGAGAGCGATCGTAATCGTTGATCGAAGGAGGGCTCCAATCCGCCAAGGCACCCTCTTTCGGGGCGAAGACTTCGACCTGCAAGGGATGGCACCGGGCGGCGTCGGATGAGTGATCGAAGGAGCAATCGCCTCCCGGGCAAGCCGACAGAGCCCCGAGCAGATCGATCTCGGCAAAGAATTCCAAATAATCGCCGGGGCGAACCGGGCTCGCCTTCATGAAATATCGCCCGGTATCGAGCGTAAACCCCGTACACATGAAAACATTGAGCACATCGTGTACATGCAACTCCGCCTCGTCAAGCGAACAATCCTTTCGACGAGCCAAGGCTCTCGTGAGATTCGAATGACAGCAATGATGGTAGGTCGTACCCCGCAGGAGATTCCCGGTGTAGGGATCGCAGCGCGATCCGATCGCATCATGCACCGAAGCCCCGTATTCATCCTTGCCGTACCACGCCAGACTATCCTCGACGATGGTCGCCATCGGGCGCATAAAGGGTAGATTCGACCACATTCGATCCCCGACCGTGATATGGGTACCGTGCAACGCCCGGGTCTTGGACGAATAGAATCGCTCGCCGATATCATGCGCATTCCAAAGATTCAGATCCCCGACCTGCGGACCCTCGATACAGGTGATGCGAAAAAATCGCCCGGCCTCGACCTCGAAACATGCGGCCTGACGGGGTTCGATCACGATCTCATCCGTCTTGTGCGCCCCTTCCCTCGCCCTTCGATATCGACGCAGGTCCGGCTGCGACAGGTTGTCAAGAGGGTAGACAATGACCGGCCGAACCGCCCTTCTTGCGGCGGCATCCGGCGGCTCGATCTTTGATGATTCGATATCCATGATCGCTCATTCCTTTTCTCGTTCTTGCTCGTTCTTGCGCGCCGGCGAGTTCGCCCGGCACCGATACGGCTTCGAGATGATCGGCGATTCGATCTCGCATCGATGCGATTCGATGCGATGCGAGGGTAGGGACGAAGAGGCGCCTTTCGATATAATGTCGAGTCCATTTTGCTTCATTTTGCGAAAAAACCGTATATCCTACCGATCGAGATTCCGATCGAGATTTTGATCGACACTCGATTTATCGTCGCTTTTGTCTTCTCGTCGAGATACCGCCGGCTATCCGTATCCCGGTTATCCGTATCAAGGATATCGACCATCGAAAGATACAAGATATATCAATCGGAAGACCCTGATATCATCGTTCCCTGTCGTATCCCGTCTTATCGCAACCGTGAGCCCTTAGCGATGCCCCTTCCGCCAAGCGAACATATCCACCCGAATCGGGCAGCGCTCGTTTTTTCAATCGCCCTCTCGTTCTTGTGCGCGCTGACACCCTCGACGAGCGAGGCCCAAGGCTCCCGTTCGATACCGGTGGTCTTGGCCGTCGCCGAGCGACGGGTACTCGCTCCCGTGGCCTGGTATCCGGCCACGGTGATCTCTCGCAATCAAGCGCAGATTTCGGCCGAAGCGACGGGGAGGATCGAGCATATCGTCGATGTCGGTACCGTGGTCGAGCCGGAAGAAGAGGTGGCGCGAATCGACGATACCTTGTTGCGAAAACAGCTGATCGAGGAGGAAACGGCGATCGCCCGAGAACAAGCGCGGGTGAATTATCTGGATGCCGAGGTTCGGCGCTTGGAAAGACTCCTTGCCGACAATATCGAAACCCGCAGCCGGCTCGACAAGGCGATATCGGATCGAGAGATCGGTCGCAGCGACCTGCGAGCGGCCAGGGCTCGTCTCGATACGACCCTCGAACACCTGGCTCGCCATCGCATTCGGGCCCCCTTTGCCGGAACGATCACCGAACGCTTGCAGCATCGCGGGGAGTGGGCACTAAGCGGCCAGGCGATGATGCACATCGTCGATACCGAATCGTTGGAAGTGCGAACGCATGCTCCGCTTTCCGCCCTCGACTTCGTGCGCAAGAACGATAGGCTCCAAGTCAAGGCATCCTCGCTCGACATTCCCTCCCGGGTGCGCGCCATCGTGCCCGTCGCCAGAGAGGATCGCTCGGGTATCTACGAGATTCGCCTTTCGATCGAGCCCCCCGATCTCGATATCGGACGACTCGATATCGGACAAAGCGTGCGGGTGGCCCTTCCCACTTCGATCGCCCGCGAGGTGGTGGCCGTTCCGCAAGACGCCTTGATCGTGCGTCGCGAGGGGATCTCGGTTTTTCGCATCGGCGAGGACAATGCGGCGGAGCGGGTGATGGTAACAACCGGGATCGCCGAGGGCGATCTGATCGAGGTCGATGGAGTGGCGGCCGGGGATCGGGTGGTCATCCGAGGCGGCGAACGACTCAAGCCCGGTCAGACAGTGGAAGCGATCGAACTTGGCGACAGGAAAAGACCTCCGGCATGAACCTGACCGGCCTTGCGCTTTCCAATCGCACCGCGACTTTGGTCGCGGTGCTGCTGGTCGTGCTTTTCGGATCTTTGAGCCTTTTGCGCCTGCCGATACAACTCTCCCCCATCGTCGAAAGACCCTCCATCCGCATCGGCACCAGCTGGTCGAAGGCAGCTGCGGAGGAGGTCGAATCGAATATCGTCGAAAGGCAGGAAAAAGCCTTGAGCGGACTGCCGGGCATGACCAAACTCGTGGGCACGGCCTATAACGGTACCGCCAGTTTATCGCTGGAATTCTCGGCGGATCACGATCTCAAGCGTGGGTTGTTGGACGTCATCACCCGCCTCAACGGCATCAGGCTACCGGACGATGCCGGCGATCCGAGGATTTCCACGAGCCGGAGCGGAGATCGGGCGGCCGCTTGGTTCATGGTCACCCCCGAGCCGGGAAACGATCGACCGATCGCCAGTTATCTGAACTATGTCGAAGATATCGTCCTATCCCGCCTCGAACGCGTCCCGGGAGTGTCCAAGGCCCGATCCATCGGTGGAGATTTTCGCGAGGTACGAATCACCTTCGACCCCTATAAAACGGCCATGTCCAAGATCGGTCTTTTGCAGGCGATCGACTCGGTGTCAATCAATCGGGGGGCCTCGGGCGGGAATGTCGATATCGGAAAACGCAGTTATGTATTGCGTTTCAGCGACTCCTTCGATCTCGATGAGTTGGGCGATACGGTCATCGAGTGGCGCGATGGCCGATCGGTGCGACTGCGCGACGTCGCCGATATCGAGATCGGCACCTCCGAAAAGCGCAGCTTCGCGCTCAACAACGGGACGAGGGCGATGGGGATCAACGTCTACCGTGAAAGCGGAGCCAACGTTCTCAAGATGATGAGCGGTGTCAAGGATACCGTCGCCGACCTCGGGCACTCCCTCGCCCAACAAGGAATTCGCCTGAAACAAACCTTCGACGAGACGACCTATATCTATCGCTCGATCGATATGCTGCGCAACAACCTCGGTTTGGGGATATTGCTTTCCATCGCGGCCTTATGGTGGTTCTTGCGCAAATTCTCGGCGACGATGGTGGTGGCGGCCGCCATCCCGATCTCCCTGCTGGCCACTTTCTCGGGACTGGATATCGCAGGACGCTCCCTCAACATCATTTCACTGGCGGGAATGGCGTTCGCGGTGGGATTGACGCTCGATGCCTCGATCGTGGTCTTGGAAAATATCGTGCGCTTGCGAGAGCGCGGCATGGGCATCTCCGAGGCGGTCGCCTCGGGACCCGTGGAGGTTCAAGGAGCGCTGGTCGCCTCGGCCTTGACCACCATCGCCATCTTCCTTCCCGTCATCTTCCTCTCCGACGAGACCGGGCAACTCTTCGGGGAATTGGCCTTGGCCATCTCGGTGGCGGTCGCGGCCTCGACATTGATCGCGCTGACGATGATTCCGGCCGCCGCCTCCCGCTGGCTGAGCGAGGAGAACCTTCGTGATGCCCATCGACACTGGTGGCAGTGGATGACGAGGGTGATCATGCGAGCGACCGATAACCCCATCGGGCGCTTCGGGTGGATCGTCTCGCTCATCGCCACTCCCATCGTCATCGGGGCATTGCTCATCCCGAGACCCTTCTTGGAAAGCATCCCCACGATACAGCGCTTGGCGGCGATCGTGCCCGAATCCCCCTTCGCCCTGCGGGCCGGCTACCTGCCCTCGGGCAAGCGTGAATATGTCTTCGTCAGCATCACCCCTCCGTCGGGGATCAATGCCGAACACTTGGAAAAGGAAGTGATATCGATCGTCGTTTCGCGCTTGCAGCCCTACGTGACGGGCGAAAAAGAGCCGCGGATCGACAACTACCACATGTTTGCCTTCTCCGGCAATATCACCATGGGGGTGCGACCGGGGAAGGGGGTGGATATGAACCGATTGATCTCGACCATCAACCAAGCCTTACGAGGGATCCCCGGCACCAACGCTTTCGTCTACCGAGGCTCTTTGTTGGGAGGAAGTACCGGAAGCAAAAGCATCACCGTCGATATTCAAAGTCGGGATATCGAAAAAGCGGCCGCGGCCGCCCAGCGCGGTGTGGATTTGATCGAGGAGATTCTGCCCGACGCCGATGTACGCCTCTCCTCGAATCTGAACGCTTTCGATCCGGAATTGCGCATGACCCCCGACAAACAACGCTTGATCGAGGTGGGGTTGAGCAGCCAGTCCATGATCCGACTGACCGGATTGCTGGGGGATGGAGAACGCATCGGGGATTATTTCGATGGCGAGGACAGCATTCCGATCTACGCCCGAATACCGGCTTGGAAAACGCTCGATGAATTGGGAGCGATCCCTCTTGCAACGCCCGCAGGCGAGGTGGTTCCGATCGGCGATCTGGTGCGAATCGAGCGCACCACCGGCCCGGCGCAGATCAAGCGCCTTGACTCTCGGCGCACGGTCTCTTTGAGCGTGCGCCCGCCGGATGACATGAATATCGAAGAGGTCATCGAAACCATTCGCACCCGGGCGGAACCCTATATCAGGTTGGAATTGCCCGCTAGCGGAGATGTGCTCTATGGCGATACCGCTTCCAAACTCGAGAATTCGCTTGGCAGTCTAAGCAGCGGTTTCTTGCTGGCGGTCACCATCTTGTTTCTACTGATGGCCGCCCTCTTCCGCTCGTTTTTGGACAGCTTCTATGTTCTTTTGGCCCTGCCTTTGGCCACCGCCGGAGGGTTGATCGCAATCTTGGGGATCAATACCTTGTTCGGTACGAGGCAATCGGTCGATCTGCTGACGATGATCGGCTTTATCATCCTGCTGGGCTTGGTGGTCAACAATGCCATCTTGCTGGTGCTTAGAACCCGGACCCTCGAGCGCGAAGGGCTCGCTCGTCGCGATGCGGTTTCCAACGCCATTTCGGGGCGCTTGCGACCGATCTTCATGAGCACCTTGACCAGCGTTTTCGGAATGCTGCCGCTGCTGATCTTTCCGGGAGCGGGAACCGAGCTCTACCGAGGTCTTGCGATGGCGATCGTCGGGGGGATATGCTTCGGCACCGTCTTCACCTTGATCTTGCTGCCGAGCCTGCTGCGCATCGGCGAGGAAAAAAACTCCGCCTTGGAACCCGCCGTCGCCGCCGGCACCTGAAAATCCCGTCGATCGACGAATACCGAAAAAACGAACCGATCACGATCAAAAGACGAACATGAAAGAACACTACTACTTTGACAACGCCTCGACCAGCTGGCCGAAACCCGAGCCGGTCTACCGCTTCATGGATGAATTCTTTCGCAGCTACGGGGTCAATCCGGGACGCTCCGGGCACTCCCTCGCCGTCGAATCCGAGCGGATGATCTTCGAGACCCGGCGACTGCTGGCGCAATTCTTCGGCTTCGCCGGCGATCCGATGCGGGTGGTCTTCACCCAGAACGTCACCGATTCGCTGAATCTCGCTCTTTTCGGCCTGCTCGATGCCGGCGATCACGTGATCACCACATGCATGGAGCACAATTCCGTTTTGCGGCCGCTCTATCACTTGGAGCGGGATCGGGGCGTTCGGGTGAGCCGGATCGGGGCCGACGATGAGGGCTTCGTGGACTTGGATGCGATCCGAGCCGCTTTGCGACCGGCCACGAAAGCGGTGGTGATCAATCACGGCTCGAATGTATTGGGCTCGGTACAAAATCTGGAGGCCATCTCGGCCATCGCCCGAAAAGCGCAAGCGATATTGATCGTCGACAGTGCCCAAAGCGCAGGGGTTTTGCCGATCGACATGGACGATCTGGGGATCGGCGTCCTGTGCTTTACCGGTCACAAGGGGCTCTTCGGACCGATGGGGGTCGGGGGAATGATCGTTGCCGAAGGGGTCGACATTCGCCACGGTCGGGTCGGGGGCACCGGGGTCGATTCGATCTCCGCCTTCCAGCCCGACACTTGGCCCCATCGTCTCGAAGCGGGTACCGGACCCTTGCCGGGGATCGCCGGGCTCAATGCCGCCCAGAAATGGTTCGCCGCCCTCGGTCGCTCGGTTGAATGCACGGCCGATAGCGAGGCCAAAGACGGCGAAAGCGATGCCGAGACGCTCGATCATGCCTTGGCTTGCCGCCGGGCCTTGGCGCGGATCGAAGCCGTGGAAGTCGAGCATATTCGTCGCTTGCGGGAGGGGCTCGAAGCGATCGACGGCGTCATCGTCTACGGGCCTCGGGGCAATCGCCCGCAACTTGCGACCCTGGCTTTCAATATCGGATCGATCCCCGCCGACCAAGCGGGAGAAATGCTCGATGCCGATTACCATCTATGCGTTCGCGCAGGCCTGCATTGCGCTCCGCTGGTGCACGAGCATCTGGGTACCGCAAAAATACGCGGGGCGGTGCGTATCTCGCCCGGCTATTTCACCGAAGCGGATGAGATCGAGCATGCCTTGACGGCCATCGCCGAGCTCGCCCGATAACCGCAACACCCAAGACTCCAAGCGATCGACGCTCCTTCTCGACAAAGCCTCGATCGAGTCGATCATTCCACCCATCGAGCCCTTCGATTCCTTTCCTTCCTCGGCCCATGTCCACTTCCCTCCCCTCCTTCCGGATCGCCCATCGACGCCCGAGCGTCGCCGTTCGTATCGGAGATATCGCCTTGGGCGGCGATGCCCCGGTGGTCGTGCAGTCGATGACCGATACCGATACCGCCGATATAAAGAGCACCGCGGATCAAGTCGAAGCCCTCGCCCGAGCGGGCTCCGAGCTCGTGCGTATCACCGTCAACACCCTGGAGGCGGCGCGGGCGGTGCCCGCCATCCGCGAGCGGCTCGAAGCTCGCCGGTGCACCGTACCTCTGATCGGGGATTTCCACTACAACGGCCATCGATTGCTCGCCGAGGTGGGCGAATGCGCCCAAGCGCTGGCCAAATATCGCATCAACCCCGGCAATGTCGGCTTCGGCGCCAAACGCGATACGCAGTTCGCTTCGATGATCGAAAGAGCGCTGGAATACGATCGTCCGATACGCATCGGGGTCAACTGGGGCAGCCTCGATCAGAGCCTGCTGGCACGATTGATGGACGAGAACGCCGCCCGCCCCCAACCGCTCGACGATCGCTCGGTGATGCGCGAAGCGCTGATCCGATCCGCGCTGGACAGCGCCTTGGAAGCGGAAAGGATCGGACTTGCCCGAGATCGCATCATCCTTTCGTGCAAGGTGAGCGCGGTGGCGGATCTGATCGCGGTCTATGGCGATCTCGCCTCGCGCAGCGATCACGCCTTGCATTTGGGGCTGACCGAGGCCGGTATGGGCTCGAAGGGAATCGTCGCCTCCACCGCCGGGATCGGAACCCTGCTCTGGCAGGGGATCGGGGATACCATCCGCGTATCGTTGACCCCGGAGCCCGGCGGGGATCGTCGCCAAGAGGTGCTCGTCGCCCAGGAAATTCTGCAAACCATGGGGATTCGCTCGTTCACCCCCCAAGTTGCCGCCTGCCCCGGCTGCGGCCGCACCACCAGCGTATTTTTCCGTGAGCTCGCAGGTCAGATCCAATCCCATCTGCAAGAGCGAATGCCCAAGTGGCGCGAGCGTTTCGCGGGGGTCGAGGATATGCGGGTGGCGGTGATGGGTTGCGTGGTCAACGGACCCGGCGAAAGCCGTCATGCGAATATCGGCATCAGTCTGCCGGGCACCGGCGAGGCTCCTGCGGCCCCGGTTTTCGTGGACGGCAAGAAAACGGTGACCCTTCGAGGCCGAACCATCGCCCGCGATTTTCACCGGATCGTGGACGAATATGTGGAAAATACCTATCCGCCGCGAGAGGGGGGTTCGAATTCGAATTCGAATTCGAAGGAGTCCGTGCCTTGACGATCCCTGTCGGATGCCGCACTTGGGATAGCGCACCGCTTCGATAGATTCGTCATCGATCGACTTTTATCCGGGATCGAACCCGAACCATCGACGAAAGCCCCCCTTGCAAGCCCTGCCCTGCAAAGGCCCTGACCTCCATCGATCCCGCATCGGATAGCCAATCGGATAGCCAAAGAGAGCCGCCATGTTAATTGCCGTTGTCCGCGAATCGCATCCGGAAGAAAGCCGGATCGCGATATCCCCCGACACCGTCGCCCGTTTTCGCGCCCTCGGCCTCGAGGTCGCGGTACAAAGCGCAGCGGGCGAACAATCGGGCTTTTTCGATCCGGCGCTGGAAAAAGCCGGCGCCCGCATCGAGGCCGATGGCGACGCCCTCCTTCGAAAAGCGGATATCGTCCTTGCGGTAAGGGCGCCCGATGCGAAGCGCTGCGAGTCCATCAAACGAGGTGCGAGCCTGATCGGCATGCTCTCCCCCCACGATCACCGAGAGGCGATGCAGGCTTGGGCGGCGGCGGGGATCGACGCTTTCGCGATGGAGTTGATGCCTCGGATCAGCCGCGCGCAGTCGATGGACGCCCTCTCTTCGCAATCGAATTTGGCGGGCTACAAAGCGGTGATCGATGCCGTCGCTCTTTTCCACCGCGCCATCCCGATGATGATGACCGCGGCGGGGACGGTGCCCGCAGCGCGCATCTTCGTTCTCGGGGCCGGGGTGGCCGGACTGCAAGCCATCGCCACCGCCCGCCGCTTGGGAGCGATCGTCAGCGCCACCGACGTGCGGCCGACGGTCAAAGAACAGGTCGAAAGTCTGGGCGCCTCCTTCGTGATGGTCGACGACGACGAATCCGGCAGCGCGGAGACCGCCGGCGGCTACGCCAAGGAAATGAGCGAGGATTACCGCCGTCGACAAGCCGATCTGGTGGCGGAGCATCTGAAAAAGCAGGATATCGTCATCACCACCGCCTTGATCCCCGGCCGTCCCGCTCCGACCCTCATCAGCCAAGAGATGGTTCGAAGCATGGCCCCGGGAAGCATCATCGTGGATTTGGCGGTCGAGCAAGGCGGCAACTGCCCGCTCTCTCGCCCGGGCGAAATCGTCGATCACCAAGGAGTGCGGATATCGGGTCAGGTCAACATGCCAGGCCGCCTGCCCGTCGATGCCTCCGCCCTCTACGCTCGCAACCTCTTCAACTTCATCTCCCCCTTCGTCGACGGGGAAAAGGGAATCGTGCGATTCGACGAAGAGGACGAGCTCGTCATCGGTACCGCCCTCACCCGAAAGGGCAAGATCGTCCATCCGCTCTTTCGAGATGAATCCGAATCCGGATCTTGAACCGGCATCGGACCTCGGCCGGCACCTTGGCATGCACGAATCGATGAAGAACGATCATGGCAAGTGATCATTGCCTGCGATCACGGCGAGCGATCTTTCGAAAAACCATGAACCCCCGCAAGCGATTCCAAGCAGCGAACCATCCATCCTTTGGGTAAAACCCGTCGAACGAGGATTTCCATCATGGCCGAAGCCGCGCAAATCGATCCCTCGATCTTTCGCCTCGCGATTTTCGTGCTCGCGATCTTCGTGGGCTACTACGTGGTCTGGAGCGTCACCCCCGCCTTGCACACCCCGCTGATGTCGGTAACCAACGCGATCTCCTCGGTCATCGTGGTCGGGGCGCTGCTGGCGTTGGCCGTCGAGTCCGGCGATGCCAATTGGCTTTCCCGCGCATTCGGATTCGTCGCGGTGATTTTGGCATCGATCAATATCTTCGGCGGCTTCTTGGTAACCCAAAGGATGCTCGCCATGTACCGCAAGAAATCCACCGGCAACTGATTCGAGGGAGAGTCTTCGCATGTCCGCCAATATCGCCGCTCTCGCCTACCTCGTCGCCGGGGTTCTGTTCATTCTCGCGCTGCGAGGGCTCTCCTCGCCGGAGACGGCGCGGCGGGGAAATCTCTTCGGCATGGTCGGAATGACCCTTGCCGTTTTCACCACCTTGGCCGTCGCCGGGATCGGCGACGGGCTGACGTGGGGGTTGATCGTCCTCGGCGTGGGGATCGGAGCCGCCATCGGCGCCCTGATCGCCCGGCGCATCCCGATGACCGCGATGCCCCAGCTGGTCGCCGCTTTTCATAGCCTCGTGGGATTGGCGGCGGTGCTGGTCGCCGCTGCGGCCCTCGAGACTCCCTCGGCCTACGGCATCGGCAACCCCGGCTCCATTCGGATCGGCAGTTTGGTGGAGATGTCGATCGGCGCCGCCATCGGAGCCATCACCTTCACCGGCTCGGTGGTGGCTTTCACCAAATTGCACGGTCTGGTCTCCGGCAGGCCCATAACCTTCGCCGGTCAGCATCCGCTCAACGGCCTGCTGGGCCTGCTGCTCGTGGGATTGACCGTATGGTTCTGCGGCAGCGAATCCCATCTCGCTTTTTGGCTGATCATCGCCCTTTCCTTCGCCTTGGGGGTCTTGATCATCATCCCCATCGGAGGGGCGGATATGCCGGTGGTGGTCTCGATGCTCAACTCCTACTCGGGGTGGGCGGCGGCGGGGATCGGCTTCACCCTCGAAAATACCGCACTGATCATCACCGGGGCCTTGGTCGGATCTTCGGGGGCGATCCTTTCCTACATCATGTGCAAGGGGATGAATCGCTCGTTCATCAGCGTGATCTTGGGCGGCTTCGGCGGCGAAACGGATCATGCGAGCCAACGCCCCGTCGAGCAACGCCCGATCAAACAAGGCAGCGCCGGGGATGCGGCCTTCATCATGAAAAACGCAGGTTCGGTGATCATCGTGCCCGGCTATGGCATGGCCGTGGCCCAAGCGCAGCACGCCCTGCGCGAGATGGTCGATCGGCTCAAGGCCGAGGGGGTCAAGGTGAGCTATGCCATCCACCCCGTCGCCGGAAGAATGCCCGGCCACATGAATGTCCTGTTGGCGGAGGCGAACGTCCCTTACGATGAGGTCTTCGAGCTCGACGATATCAACAGCCAGTTCGCCCAGACCGATGTCGCCTTCGTGATCGGGGCCAACGATGTCACCAATCCGGCGGCGCATAGCAACCCTCAAAGCCCGATCTATGGCATGCCGGTACTCGATGTGGAGCGCGCAAAGACCGTTCTCTTCGTCAAACGCGGGATGGGATCCGGCTATGCGGGGATCGAAAACGAACTCTTCTTCCGCGACAACACGATGATGCTCTTCTCCGACGCCCGCAAAATGGTGGAAGAAATCATCAAGGGGATGTAAGGGGATGATCAAGGAAATGACGAGGAAAGCGGGTGCGACGAGGGTTTGTTTCCCAATTTGTTGCATAAAAACAACAAAAAATCACTTTTGTGGCATTCATGGCAAAAATATTTTGCCCATCCCCCTTGACTTTGGTAATGTTCGCCCCGCTTCCGACATCGGCTTGCTTGATGTCCAACCGGAGGCTTCGTTGAAACTCCCTCGAAAGCGAGTGACTTTCGAAGGATCGTTTTTCCAATCGCACATCCTGATCAATAAGAGGATCCGATCAATCATGGACAAGAAGCTAATTGCCGCCGCGGTGGCAAGCGCTCTGGCAGTTCCGATGAGCGCCCAAGCAGTCGAGATTTCCGCCTCCGGTCATGTCAACCGGGTCATTCGCCACATCGATGGTCCCTCCATGGACGAAGGCTGGAACCATGACGACAGCGGCGTCTCCGGCTCTCGTTTCCGCTTCACGGGCACCGAGGACATCGCCGGTGATATGAGCGTCGGTGTCAACTTGGAGTTCGCCGGTGCCGGTGATACCAGCAACCGTCATGCCGCGGTCTCGTTGGGCGGCAACTTCGGTATGTTGACCATGGGGCATACCGCCACCGCCACCAACGGCACCACCCATGACGTCAGCAACTCCGGCCTTGCGGTTTCCTTCGGCTGCGGTCATGCGGAAAACAAGGGCATGGCCTGCGCGACCATGACCGAGGGTCGTACCGGCACCTTGCGTTATGACTCCCCCTCCATCGCCGGTGTCGGCTCGTTCAGCATGGCTTTGGCCAAAGATCTGTGGGATGCCAACTTCAAAGCATCGGGGAATCTGGGCAATGGCACGTATTCGGCCGGTATCTACTACGCCGACAACAGCACCCTTGATGACGATATGGGCACCGAAATGATGGACGATGACGTCTATCATGACGAAACTCGCCTGACGATGGGTGCGGGCTACAAGATGGGCTCCGGTACCAGCGTCAGCGTCCTTTGGGGTGATGTCGACAAGGCGGGAGATATGAACGACTTCTCCAACTTCGGCATCAAGGTCGGTCACGACTGGGGCGATAACGGCGTTGCCGTGATGTATCGTCGCACCGACATGAACGACGATATGATGGGCGACCCGAACGCTCTCGTCTTCGGCTTCCAGCACAAGCTGGCGGGCGGAGCGGCCGAGGTGCATGCCGGCTATCACATCGTCGACCCCGACGAAGCGATGAACAACCAGAAGACGAGGACCTTCGCCGTCGGTATGCGGGTGAAGTTCAAGTAATCGCTCTCGGCTTGTCGACCCCGCTTTTTTCGATGGGGTCGAAAGCGATGGCTTCGACCCTCCTCCCGATGCGGGGGGAGGGTCTTTTTATTATCATCCGATCGACTTTTATCGTTCGATCGATAGTGTTCGATCGACGTTCCATCGTTCCATCGTTTCACACCGATCGGGTTCGAGCGATGATTCGATCATCGATTCAATGTGAGTGAGCGAGCGAATCGATCTTCGCTCCCGAAGGAGAACCCGCCGATGGCGAAATCCGCAGGCAATGGCACCGAGTCCGAAGGATCCACCGCCGAAGGGCACCCCCCCCGCTCGGCACCCGATCAACTGCCGGATTCTTCGAACGAGAACTCGACATCCGGAACCGCCCGAAGCGAGCCCGCAGCCGGCCCGCATTTCGCGATCGAGCGGATCTTCATACGCGATCTCTCTTTCGAATCCCCTCGCGCCCCGGATGTTTTCTCCCTTCAAGGTCGCCCCCCCGAAATCAAGCTCGACGTACAAACCCGCGCCCGTCTTACAGAGCCGGTCTCGGGGCAGATGCAAGGGGCGGATCGATTCGAGGTCGTGCTGACCTTGACCCTCAAGGCGACCACCGACAACGAAGGGGAGTTGATGATCGTTGAAGTCCAGCAGGCCGGTCTTTTTCATATCCGAGGGATGGATGCCCCGACCCGACAACGCGTGCTGGCCGTGGTCTGCCCCGCAACCCTCTTCCCTTACGCCCGAGAAGCGATCGACTCCATCGCCGTCAAAGGAGGATTTCCGCCTCCCGCTTTGAATCCGGTCAACTTCGAAGCGCTTTACGCCCGCGCATTGGAAGAAGAGCGAGCGGGCAACGATGAGGCTCGCCCCCCATCTCCTGCCACGCAAGACAACTGAATACCGCATAGTTTCCAACGATATCACCTTCGAATATCACTTTCGAATAGTGCCTTCGACTCCCGGTGCGCCCGATATCGACCTCGAATCAACGCGGTTTTTTCGATCGTCGAATTGTCGGCTATCGGGCTCTTTTCCGCCCCCTTTGCGATTTCAAAAACCCGCAAGCACCGCTAGGCGGCGATGGCTTCGGTCGTTTCGGGCGCGCCCCCATCCCCTCACCCACTCCCCCCCCCCCTTTTTAAGAAAACGACCGGGGTCGATGGGTCTTTTCAAAAAAATCCCGACGAAAAAAAGCCGATAGGGATAAAAACCGATCTCGGGCAAAAACCGCACAAGCGGTGGACAACTCGGCTATCGGGAGAATCCATCGAGAGAAAGCCTTGCCTTCCGCCACGATGTCGCTTGTGGTAAAAAACGAACTCGTATTCCATCGGTTTTCGAACTTGCCAAGCGAGCATCGATGCCCTCGGGCTTCGCCGCCATATTGTTCGTTTGACACTGTCACTGACTTTGTCATTGACACATCGGCCTTGCGATACATCGCCGGAATCGAAAACGCACATCTGCCGGTCAAGAAAAACGATACCCGAGGCGATGCCCATCAAATTTTTGACACCTGCAAGAGACTCGAAAAAAATCATAATTAATGCTTGGACCGACCCGCCGATGCCGACGCAATGCGTCTTCGATGCTTGAGGTGACCTGAAGATTCGGCCATCCGAAACGATATCGGATACGATTTAGGGGTACAAAATCGAGGCGTTTTCGAAGTCGATCGGGCTTTATCGCTCGATCGCTATCCGAAAAGCGGAGGCGATGGCGACCGAAATAGCGCCGAACGGACACTTTCGAGATGATCCCGCTCGATAAGAATCATCGAAGAAAAAGCGAAGGAAAAATGAAAATACCGACGATCGAGACCCTCGATCAATGAAAAACGAGCGAAAACCCGGATGCGATTGACAGTGTAAAATCGACCGGTTCTGGTTTAGAATAACCCGATTGACAGGAGGCGTCGGAGGAGATCCTCCGAGCGAATCTCCCCTAAGGGAAGGAGCGATCACGGCTTTGGCAGAGCTGTCATGATCCCTTGCAAGCCTCCCGCTTGATTCGCATCGTCTCGTACCCGCCGGGCCCTCGGGCCGCTAGTACCATACTGACAAGGAAGTGACCATGGCCAGCCTGATCTCGCTCCCTCTTTCGTTCTTGCGCCGGATCTCCCGCATGAGAATCCCCGGGCTCGCACGAGGCATCGTTGCACCGAGCCTGCCTGCAACCTGGCATGCGCAATCTGCGCAAGACAACGAGGTCCGATCCACCCCCGCTTCGAGGCAATCCGGCACGCCGACGAGATGGCTTCGAATCTCCGGATACTCGGCGATTCTGGCGGCGGGCTGCTTGGCCATGCAAGGGGCCTTCGCGCATTCGGCTTCCACTGTCACCGATCATCATGATAGTGCGGATTCCACTAAAAGCCAGCCTTATGGCTTCGCCGATGCCTTTCCCACGGCGGATGATCGAGCACCCAACCCCGCAGTCCAAAATAGGGGCTGGGGTTGGGGCGTTCGGGCGACGGGCACCATCATAAAAAATCACTGGGATGGCAGCGGTCTGGACGGCATCTACGTCAAAGATGGCGTCGTCAGTCTATCCACCTCATCGGATCGCCCCAGCGCTAACCCTCCGACGGGCTTCAACGAAGCCAAGTCCTTTTCCAGTTGCGTTTGGGATAGCGCGACGACGGCGGGGAATAACAAGGCAAGCAAAGTCTCTCGCTTTTATATCTCGGGTCCCCGTCCCAATAGCAGCGATCCCGACATAGGAGCGCGTTTCGACTGGAATGCCGCCGGCGGAGGCAACGGTCAATTCGAGGGGCTGTTCGCATTCAGCAATACCAGCGAGATGGATTTGGCATTCCGCTTGGATGATGGGCATGACTGGCAAGAAGACGACAAGCTCGTGCTTCGTTGCTACCTCGATCAGCCCTCGAGCTGGGTCTTGGCCATCATGGTGCAAGTCGGTGAGCGGCTCGAAGCCTCTTCCGCCCACGAGGTCGTTTTCTCCCATAACGATTCGGCGAACAACTTCACAAAGGCCGTGGATGTCACTTACCCGACAGACGATCAAAGAGGCGTCGGTATCGGCGACGGCCAATGGAGGATCGTGGCCGCCGGAGACCAACATCAAAGTACCCGCTATATCAAAGGGCTCAACGGTTTCAGCATCGATAATACGAACTCGGTAGCGAAAGCCGTGGTCACGTACTACCGAAAAAGCCCTCCCGGTCTTTATTCCGTCTACAACGCTTTCCACGATCACAACCAAGGGGCGGTAACCGGAGCGACCACCTTCATCATCACCAACGTCGCCGGCAGCGGAGCCCTCACCGTCACCAACTCCGGGGTCAAGGTCGGTGAATCGGATCATCCGATCATCGAACACTCGACCTTTTATAGTCTGGTGACGATCGATATGCACCCCTCCAACCACAACCCGGAATTTCGCAAGGCCCCGGGTGATAGAACCGATACGAATATCGTAGATACGGCCAATAATCCCCCAACGAAGTGGCTTCAGCTGCAACAACAAGCGGTCAAGGTCGCCCGTGTCGAAGGTGCCTTGGTCAACGCCACCAAGAAGAGCATCTACGTCGATAACATCCAATACGAGGAAGGGGTCTACGCAAGCGATGGCACCTACACGAGGCGATCGAATGCGGTCGATCCCGACAACAACCACCTGAATATCCAAAGGTGTTCGGTGCGAGGACCGGGATTCAAGCATCGGGATATCAAAGGCTTCTTCATGGCCGACGATCGGCAAAGCGGCGGCCAACACCGGCGGGGCTCGTACTTCGTCCAGCAGGTCGCTTCCGGCATGGAAGCGGGAGGGCAGTTCACGATTACCGCCAACCCCAACTCGCAATCCGGCACTATTGCGAGGCATGCATCGGGTAACAATACCGATCTGATCTTTCGCCTCGACGATGACCATACCTTCCGCAACGGGGATAAGATCAAAATCTGGTGCTTCGATTCGAGTGATTACGGGGAAGATCGGATATCGGTGGAGTTCAATATCACCGTGCGCGATCTGACGGTGGAGGAAATCCCGGCATTGACCCTCAAAGGGTCCGTCCATCACGATTTTTCTCAATACATCGACGTCAACGGGCTTCGCAGCGAAACGACCTTTTCCGGGCTCGATCAGCTGACGGATTGCGGTGATGATGCGGTATTGAATCTCTCGGTGGATAACAATGTCCTGATCGGTCAGTGCCCCGGTGGACTCACCGACGAAAATCTCACCATCAATGTCGCCCTCAAACAGTGGGAAAATGCCGTTATCGGTGCGACCGTCAGCTCCAATAACCGCCATCCCAACTACTCGCATAGCAACGACACCGCATCCGTTGATGCCGTTTCCGCCACCGATGCGAGCGGCCAGGACCTTAACGACACTCCTGCCGTCAGGGATGCCGTCATCACGAAAACCATCACCCTTACCATCCCTTCGACCCGTCTGGGCACCGGGGACGGTAGCTTGGTGGGCAACAGCATCTATCTGAAAAGCGTCAGCTACAACCCTGCCAACGCCGGGGCGACGAGCTTTCCGAGGCATCAATTCTGCGACATCATCTCCGGTGGCACGAGCGGAATCAAGCATTTCTACCTCGCCAACGCTCGCAACAGCGGAACGGTGAAGCGCGGAGTGCTCTATATCCGGGATAACGCCATGACCGGAAACAGCAACCGTTTCATTCCGGTATCGAGTGACCGGAATACGAGCGATCCGGTTTGGGGGATGAATACGACCGGCACCGAGCTCCTCATCCGCTTGGAAGATGATCATTCATACAGCACGAAAACTTCCATCTACTTCCAATGCGGTAGCGGGTCGCTCACCGATGCCTCCCCCGATGATATCTCGGAGTATTTCGCCTTCGATATCAATCCATTTCGTTTCTCCCTGCCGGCCGGAGATCAGTCGCAGATCGCCTTCGAAAAGAGCGACTACCGCTATACGCTCAACCCCTTGGCCGCCGATCTTTCGGGGCAAAACGGTGCGTTTTTCAGCCTGTCGACGGAAAAAGGGTCCACCCAAGACTCCCTCTCCCTCGACCATACGGTCGGAAACGATGGGTCGGTGACCTTGACCTCCTCTGCTTTCACCGCCAACCAAGTGGGAACTCATACGGTCATCCTCGTCTACAAGGACGATCAAACCTCCTGCGTCGATGACAACGAGGCCAGCGTCAGCTGCACGGACGACGACGCCATGACTCGACCCCCGGTCTACGGCGCTACGTGGAGTTTGGACAGCAACGATCCCAACACATCCGGCAACGACAATCAACGACAAAGCAACGATGAGTTCAGCTTTGTCAACGAAGGATCGTCGGTCGCCGACGACAACGAGGTGGGAGGCTCGGATCACCCCGAGGAAGGCGAAGGGGTGGTGAGAATCGAGTTCACCTTGAGAGTGTTCGATTTCGCTACCGGCGAACAAGCGGCCCTTTGCAGCGACGATAACGGGAGTCCGAACTTCGATCAGCGTGTCGTCAACCGCACCGTCTATGCCCGCGAGATCTTCCGAACCGACGGGAGCGACCGGGTCATCATTCCGCCGCCGCACGATATGCCGAGATTCGTTCTCACGAGCCGCCTCACCTTCACCGGGCTGAGCCGTGGTGAGGTCAGCCTGAATCTCAACGGCGGGACTTTCAATGCTCCGATGACATTGGATCATGCCAAAGTCAAAAAGCTCGATGGAACGGTCAACGAAGGCATCGATATCAGCTTGGAAAGGGGCGGTAACCCGGGAAGCGATTTCGTGGTCTACGGCATCGAGATCAACGACGGCGATGACGTGAAGATGGCAAAGGGAGACTTTTTGGAGTTCACCTTGCCGCCTCTTTCCGGGGTCAGTTTGTTGAATGACAACGATACCGTCACCATCGATGCCTCGGTCATCGCCGTCACCGGCAACTTCCCCGGTGGATCGGGCAGCGTATCCAAGTGTCTAAGCGATCGGCATTCCGGCGGCAAGCCCTGCATCTACGCTCGCTCGATGTCGGTGGCCAGCCTGTCTTTGGGGCCGACCAACAACGGCGGCGGTCAGGAAAACTTGAGCGGTGCCATCGATCCCGACAATCCCGACCGACTCGTCGGTGGCGGGCCGGTGGTGGACATCACGGTTCCGGGTGGATTGGTCGGCGCCTCGACCAGCCAAGTCATCACCGCCCTTCGGGTCGGAGAGGTCGACTACGAATATAAATTCGCCGATCCGATCAACAACCCCGTCACCTTGGAAAATGGCAATATCTGCCTGCCGAACGAACGGGTCGAGCCCCGGGTGGAGCCGATCGGCATTCGGGGCGAGATCATGGGCTTCCGCAGAGGCGATGCCATCAATATCGCGGTTTCACCCGAACCATCGGAGAACAAGGGATTCTTGGTCATGCGCAACATGATCACCCAAGGCGCTCCGATCGTGAGGATGCCCGGTGGTGGAGTCTTTTCGAGAGAGCTCTCGCAAACCGTGTTGGCAAGCGGCAAATGGGAGTTCTTCTTCATCCCGAAAAGCGGGGTCAACCTGCAGTTCGCCGATACTTGGACTTTGAGTGCCGGTCTCGACTTCCTGCACCCCGATTTCACCGATATCGCTTCCTCTCCGATCTCTCGCACGGTCATCATCGGCCATCAGCGCAGCGGCAGCGCCCAAGCGTTGGCATACGCCATCCCGCCTCTTAGCGCCGCCGATGGATCCTTCATCCGGATTCGTTGCGAATTTCCGGATACCACCAACACGTGCCGGATCTCTTTGGAATGCTCGAACCAAAGCGGGGATGAGAGCTGGTTCGGACATGTACAAGATCCCATTCCCTATCACGGCACGACGGTGCTCAACGGTCAGGATATTGCCAGTATCCTCGAACCCTCCGGCTTCGATCCCCAATCGCACTGGGGCGGGGAATACAACGGGCGTCTTGCATGCGAGGTTTTCGTCCGCGAGAACTCGAGGATAACCCTGCAAATGCTGGTGAGATCGGGCGGGATTCTGACCAACAACACCGATGTCAACTGGGACTCCCCGGTTCAGTGATCGTCGGATAAGTTCGTTCGAGTCGAGGGATGTATTCGAGCATCCCTCGACTCGACGAGCCGATGGTCGGATGTGATCTTCAAAACTTCTTCAATCAAGCCTTCGAAAGATACGAAACAAGATCGAAAAAAACATTCCCCTGCCGTTTTTTCGTTTTATGATCTATTTGGAAGAATCGTCGTTCTCCAAGCGTTGTTCCGAAAGCCGTTTTCAAGGAGTGCTCGATGCATCTTGTTATCGCAATCCTCAAGCCCTTCAATCTTGACGATGTACGAGCCTCGCTGGCCGATATCGGGATTCAGGGCATGACGGTGACCGAGGTCAAGGGTTTCGGTCGCCAAAAAGGGCATACCGAGCTCTATCGAGGCGCGGAATACGTCGTCGACTTCCTGCCCAAAGTCAAGATCGAGATCGCGGTCGAAAGCGAGCGTCTCGATGAGGTGGTGGAAGCCATCACCACCGTCGCTCGTACCGGCAAGATCGGGGATGGAAAGATCTTCGTTACCCCCCTTGATAATGTGATCCGCGTACGCACCGGAGAGATGGGCAACGATGCGCTTTGAGCGCTCCCCTCTCTTGACCTTCTGATGCTTGCCGTTTTCCGCCCGGGAAGGCGGGCGAGAAGGCAGGCTTTCATCATCGGCGAAGATATATCGGATCGATCGCATCGGGTATGAGCAAACCACGCACGCTTTTCGAGAAGATCCGGGATTCCCATATCGTCTCGGTCGAGGATGACGGCACCTGTTTGCTCTATATCGACCGTCATCTGACTCACGAAGTAACGACCCCCCAGCCTTACGAGGGCCTGCGACAGGCGAATCGTCGGGTGCGCCGCCCCGACGCCACCATCGCGGTCATCGATCACAATATCGCCACCGATCGAAAGGCCGGCGATCAGGCCGAAGGGATCGAGGACGATTCGAAACTCCAGATCGACACTCTGATTCGCAACTGCGAGGAGTTCGGGATCGAACTCTTCCATTTCAACGATCCACGCAACGGGATCGTTCATATCATCGGCCCCGAACAAGGGTTCACCCTGCCCGGCACCACCATCGTCTGCGGCGATAGCCATACCGCTACCCACGGGGCCTTCGGGGCGCTGGCTTTCGGCATCGGTACCTCCGAGGTCGAGCATGTGCTCGCCACCCAAACCCTGATCCAACCGCCGGCGCGTGCGATGCGCATCGAGGTCAACGGCGATCTTCCCTTCGGCTGCACCTCCAAAGATCTGATCATGGCCATCATCGCTCGTATCGGCACCGGCGGCGGCACCGGGCATGTCATCGAGTACGCCGGACCTGCGATCGAATCGCTGTCGATGGAGGGCCGGATGACGGTCAGCAATATGTCGATCGAAGCGGGAGCGAAGGCCGGGTTGATCGCCCCCGACGAAAAGACCTTCGCTTATCTAAAGGGGCGCCCGATGTCTCCGAAGGGCGAGCAGTGGGAGCGAGCCCTCGCCTATTGGCGCACCCTACCCTCGGATCCGGGGGCACGCTACGCCAAGGAAATCACCCTCGATGTCTCCAATATCGTGCCCCTGACCACTTGGGGGACCAGCCCCGAGGATGTGGTGCCGATCACCGGCACGGTACCGGATCCCGACGAGGCCGACAGCGATGAAAAACGAATCGGCATGCAGCGCTCCCTCGACTATATGGGGCTCGTCCCGGGGACGAGGATGAGCGATATCGCCGTCGATCGGATATTCATCGGATCGTGCACCAATGGCCGCATCGAGGATCTACGCGAGGTGGCCGCCGTCGCCCGAGGGCGCAAGGTCGCCCACGGAGTGCGGGCGATGGTCGTTCCCGGGTCGGGGCTCGTCAAACAGCAAGCGGAAAGCGAGGGGATCGCCGATATCCTGATCGATGCGGGCTTCGAGTGGCGAGAGCCCGGATGCTCGATGTGCCTTGCGATGAACAACGATCGGCTCGAACCCGGCGAGCGCTGCGCCTCGACCACCAATCGTAACTTCGTCGGGCGGCAAGGTCGAGACGGGCGCACCCACTTGGTCAGCCCGGCGATGGCCGCCGCCGCCGCCATCAACGGCCGGCTGAGCGATGTCCGGGAAATGATGCCCAATCCCTCGAAGTGAGAATGGCTCGACCCTTGGGAGTCGGCGCTTCGACCTCCGGATTTCGATCGGGACTTCGATCCGGCTTTCGAATCAAGTCCTTGGAAATCGAATTCCGATAGTCGATTTCCTCGAGTCGATCGCTTCGATCCCGCTTCATCGGGGGGCGAGACGAGGCCGGGGCATTGAGGAGCGAATCGAGCCTCCTTGCCGAAATCCTTGTCGGGATCGATCCCTTCTTTTTCAGATATGCCTTTTTCCCCGCCCACCGCTTCGGAACATTCCAACCATGGAACAATTCATCCGTCTTCGCGGCATCGCCGCCGCCATCGATGCCATCAACGTCGATACCGATCAGATCATCCCCAAGCTCCATCTTCGCACCATCGAGCGCACCGGCCTTGGCAAGGTGCTTTTCGACGAACTCCGCTTCGAGCCCGACGGCAGCGAAAAGCCCGAGTTCGTCCTTAACCAAAAGCCTTGGCGCGATGCGCAAATTCTGGTGGCGGGGGATAATTTCGGCTGCGGTTCATCGCGCGAGCATGCGCCCTGGGCCCTGCTCGATTTCGGCATTCGCTGCATCATCTCGACCAGCTTCGCCGATATCTTCTACAACAACTGCTTCAAGAACGGTATCTTGCCGATTACCGTTGCCAAGGAAGCGCTCGACGCCTTGATGATGGATGCCAAGGATCCCGAGAATCCGGTGCTCGGGATCGACTTGGAAACCCAAGAGATCCAACGCCCGAACGGGGCGACGCTTCGCTTCACCATCGATGCCTTCCGGCGAGACTGCCTCCTCAAGGGGCTTGACGATATTGGTCTGACGATGCAGAAAATGGATCGAATCGAGGCCTTCGAAGCGGCGCAGCGCAAAGAGCAACCTTGGCTCTATCGCTGAAAAAACCGACCATCGGACTTGAAATTCCCCTCTTTCCTTGGTTGGCTTCACATCCAAGGCCTGCGTTTTTTCGAGGATGCAATCCATGCCCGCCTTGCGCACCCTCTTCGATAAAATCTGGGATCGCCATATCGTCGAACGCCAAGACGACGGTATCCATATCCTCTACATCGACCGCCACCTTCTGCACGAAGTCCTTTCCCCTCAGGCCTTCGAGGGATTGCGACTGGCCAAGAGAGGAGTGCGACGGCCCGATGCCACCTTGGCGGTGGCGGACCATAATGTCCCCACCACCGACCGCAGTCTGGGCATCGCCGATCCCGAATCCCGCCTCCAAGTCGAAACCCTGATCCGAAACTGCCGGGAGTTCGGCGTCGATGTCTTCGATATGGACGACCCTCGTCAGGGGATCGTCCATGTCATCGGTCCGGAGCAGGGTTTCACCTTGCCTGGGACCACCGTGGTCTGCTGCGACAGCCATACCGCAACCCACGGAGCCTTCGGGGCTCTGGCTTTCGGCATCGGCACTTCCGAAGGCGAGCACGTCCTGGCAACCCAAACGCTGCGCTGTGCTCGCCCGAAAAATATGCGGGTGGAGGTGACAGGCTCCTTGCCCTTCGGCTGCACCGCCAAGGATCTGATCCTTGCGATCATCGGTCGCATCGGCACCGCCGGGGGGACGGGGCACGTCATCGAATATACCGGCAGCGCCATCTCCGATCTTTCCATCGAAGGCCGGATGACGATCAGCAACATGACCATCGAAGCCGGAGCCCGGGCGGGGCTGATCGCCCCCGATGAAAAAACCTTCGCTTACCTCGAAGGCCGACCCTTGGCCCCCAAGGGCGAGCGATGGACGCAAGCCCTTGCGATGTGGCAAACACTCGTTTCCGACGAAGGGGCTCATTACGATCGGGAAGTGCGAATCGATGCCGACGAGATCGCTCCGCAAGTAACGTGGGGCACGAGCCCCGAGGATGTGGTGCCGATCACCGGCACGGTTCCGGATCCGGCAACCGCCCCCGACGAGGCGCGTCGCACCTCGATGCGAAGAGCCCTTGAATACATGGGGCTCGTCCCGGGAACGAGGATGTGCGACATCCCTGTCGATAATGTCTTCATCGGCTCGTGTACCAACAGCCGCATCGAGGATCTGCGAGCCGCCGCCGCCGTTATCAAGGGTCGGAAGGTGGCGGATCGAGTCGAGGCGATGGTATCCCCCGGATCGAGCCTCATCAAAAAGCAGGCGGAGCACGAGGGATTGGATCGGATCTTCATCGAGGCGGGTTTTCAATGGCGAGAATCCGGCTGCTCGATGTGTCTGGGGATGAATCCGGATCGGGTCGGAGCCGGAAAGCGGTGCGCCTCCACCTCCAATCGCAATTTCGAGGGCCGACAAGGCCGCGGCGCCCGCACCCACTTGGTCAGCCCGGAGATGGCCGCCGCCGCCGCCGTCAACGGTCGACTGAGCGATGTTCGAAGCATGCTCGGCTAGCCAAAAACCTCGATGAGCGATGAGTGAGGCTTGCCATCACCCAGCGATGCCTTTACCGATCGATAGACTCGAAAGCCCTAAGATCGAATCGAGAATCGAATCGAGAATCGAATCGAGAACGATATCAAGAGAGATATCGAGCGAAACAACTCCGGCATCGCCGATTTGCCTCCGCAGACACTTCCCTTTCACGCCATCCGATAGGCACGCCGCCCGACAAGCCATGAAAGCGAAAGCCGATCGACCCGCATCGAGCGAGAACAGAAGACCCGATGACGAAACCCGCTCGCCGCTCGAAGGCGCCGACAAACCCGCTTCCTTTCGCGTGTGGGATCGCCCGACCCGCATTTTCCATTGGCTTTTGGCTTTTCTTTTCGTGCTGTGCTACATCAGCGGGGATCGGGGCCACTTCGATATCCATCTTCTGGCCGGACAGGCCTTGACGGTCCTTGTCCTGACCCGCATCCTTTGGGGATTTCTCGGCAGCGACTCCGCCCTCTTTCGCAATTTCCTGCGACCGCCGCAAGAGATCGTCGCCTATCTATCGACGATGTTTTTCCGATCGCAACCGGATCGGGCGATCGGTCATAACCCTCTGGGAGGGCTTGCGGTGGCGGCGATGCTGCTCCTCCTCATGGTGCATTGCGCACTGGGGATCTTTGCCGAAAACGTCGACGGATACGCCTCCGGGCCGCTCGCCTTTCTCATCGATTACGAAAAGGCACAACAAATTGCGAAGTGGCACGAGGAAACGGCCAATGCGCTGCTGGTGCTGGTCGCCTTGCATCTTGCGGCGATCCTCTTCCACCTCCTCTACAAACGAGAAAATCTCATTCCCGCGATGTTGACGGGGCGCACCGCCATCGAGCGCTCCGCCGTTGGCGGGATAAAGAACGGTGATCCCATCCCCTCGTTGCGTTTCGCCTCCGAGCTTCGCGCCTTGGTATTGCTGATCCTCGTCGCCGTCTCGCTCTTCGGCGGATTCGCTTTGGCTGAACGTTTCCTTTGAAGCGAGGTTTCCTTCGAAGCGAAAGACCCTATACCGAACACCGTCGGCCGCATCACCGCCCTTCGATCGATGCGCTTGGCTTGATCGACAAAGATTCGAGACCGGATTTTTTCAATCCCGCTCTTCCCGGAATCGATTGTGGCAACCACCGCAGCCGTTTCTTCCGAGATCGCCGAAGGCCTCCCTGATTCGGCCTTGGTCCGCAGACTCGATCGCCGCCACCATCGCCGCCGCCTTTTCGGTCAACTGTTGCGAGGCGGCCGTGAACGCATCCCACTCCTCCCAGATCACTTCTTTCGCCTCGGAATCCAAAAATTCGTCGAGCCCGGTTCCGATGGGAAAAAGAGAGGGGATCTCGGTCGATGCTTTCTCGATATCGGAGGCGGCCATCACCGCCTCCTCGGCGTCTTTTCGACCTCGGGCAAAGTCCCTGAGAGTGCGCATCGACCTTCCGAGCCCTTTCATCGTCTGGCTGCGCATTTCCATCACTTTCTCCGCCTCATCATCCCCGGCCACTCGCTCTTGCGCCGAAGCGCCGCAAGCCCCGAAAACGAGTCCGACGATCAAAGCGATGCTCGCCGCTCGTGTTGAATGTTGACTCGCCATCATCGCAATCTCCGAGTTGATGAAATCATGGAAGGATTCATGAAAGGATTCGATACGTAAGGGATCGGGATCCACAAATGGTGCCGGCTGTCAGACTCGAACTGACGACCTGATGCTTACAAGGCAACTGCTCTACCAACTGAGCTAAGCCGGCATTCAAGTTCTCGATGGAGAGCGGGGGCTCGATCGACCCCATTCCCTCGATGTCGCTCTTATGCTATCGAGCGTACTATCGAGCGCTATTGTAAGAGCCCACCGGGGCATGGGCAAATTCCCCCTTCGAAAAACCCTCCGACTCGTCGCCTCGGGGGAGGCATCGAAAAAAGACGGAGGCGGATGGAAGTCCCTTGCTTTTTCAGCCCTTGCGAAACCCGATATCCTCTCCCCAACGCCGGGTGATGCCGGGATCGATATCGAAAAGATCGAGAGCCCGGCCCAGGGTTTGATCCACGATCTCCTCGACGCTTTGCGGACGGGTATAAAAAGCGGGCACCGGTGGCATGATGATGCCGCCGGCATCGGATAGCGCCAACATGCTGCGCAGATGTCCGCTGTGGAGCGGAGTCTCGCGCAGCAGCAATACCAAGCGCCGACGCTCTTTGAGCACCACATCCGCCGCCCGAGTGAGAAGATTCGAGGTCGCCCCGGTGGCGATCTCCGACATCGTGCGCACCGAACACGGAGCGACGATCATCCCCAAAGTGCGAAACGATCCCCCGCTCAATGCCGCTCCCACATCGGCGACGGGGTAGGAAACCGATGCCAGCGACCGAACTTGGGCGGGTTTGTAATCGCTCTCGAGGGCGATGGTCATTTCCGCCGCCTTCGTCATCACCAAGTGGGTTTCGATCGGCTGCTTGCGCAGAATTTCCAGCAGTCGAATACCGTAGATCACCCCCGAGGCTCCGGAGATGCCGACAACCAGTCTCGGTCGAGATTTCAAAGGGATATTTCCTTGTCGCTTATTCTTGGGAAGTCTTGGAGAAATCGCCGTCTTCGGGCATGGATCAAAGCCTCGGCACGATAGCACAATGCGCCCTTGCATCTTCCGCCGCGGCTTCGGATCCGAACGTGGTATTCGAATCGCTACAATCGACCTTCCCTTTGCGAGATCGCTTTTTCATGAATCTCGTTCTTAGCGCCCGAAAAGAGATGGAATCGAAGAGATCGAATCATGGAACGCTCACCGATCGATGTTCGCACCTCTCCCGATCGATATCGCCACTGGCGACTCGATCGACAAGGAAGGATCGCCACCTTGACCCTCGATGTCGACGAGGGCGGCGGCATCGTCCCCGGCCACGCCCTCAAGCGAAATTCCTACGATCTGGGGGTCGATATCGAACTCGCCGATGCCGTGCAGCGATTGCGTTTCGAGCACCCGGAGGTGGCGGCGGTGATCATCACCTCGAATAAAGAGCGGATCTTCTCCGCCGGGGCCAATATTCGCATGCTCGCTGCGAGCTCCCATGAAGATAAGGTCAATTTCTGCAAATTCACCAACGAGACTCGCTGCGCCATCGAAGATGCCGGCGCGATATCCGGACAATCCTACCTCGCCGCCCTCAACGGAACGGCCGCCGGGGGCGGCTACGAGCTGGCACTGGCCGCAGATTGGATCGTACTGATCGATGACGGGGCGAGCACGGTTTCGCTGCCCGAAGTGCCTTTGCTCGGGGTATTGCCGGCAACCGGCGGCCTGATCCGTCTGCTCGACAAACGAAGGGTGCGACGGGATCGGGCGGATATTTTTTGCACGATGGAAGAGGGTATCCGCGGACAACGCGCGCTCGATTGGAGGTTGGTCGATGAAATCGCCCCCGCCTCTCGTTTTTCCGAAGCCGTCAAGGAGCGAGCGAAGGCCTTGGCAGGCGCCTCTTGCAAGAGCCCGACCCCGATCGGAATCCGCCTGCATCCGATCGAACGCGAATTCGAAGGAGCCGATCTCCTGCGCTATCGCTCCGTGGAGGCGAGGATCGAACGCGATGACCGTATCGCGCATCTGACGATCAAGGGGCCGGAGCGAGATCCCCCGGCCGGGGCCGAGGAGACGATCCGCCAAGGGGATGCCTTCTGGCCGCTTTCGATCGCTCGAGAGATCGACGATCTGATCTTGCACCTTCGCCATAACGAAACGGGGATCGGAACCCTGGCCTTGCGCTCTTGCGGCTCATTGGAACGCGTCCTCGCCTACGATACCCTGCTTGCCCGACAATCCGAATCGAACTGGTTCGTTCGGGAAGTGCAAGCCCTTTGGAAACGAGTGCTCAAACGACTCGAATCGAGCTCCCGCAGCCTGATCGCCCTCGTCGAGCCCGGGAGTTGTTTCGCCGGATTCCTCCTCGAGACGGTGCTCGCCTCGGATCGCAGCTACATGCTTTGCGATGAATCACCTAAGCGAACAACCGAGGGCGAAGCGGAGGCCTGCGCTCTTCTTTGCTTGGGAGAAACGAATTTCGGAGCCTTCCCGATGGCGAACGGACTGTCTCGAATCGAGGCCCGTTATCTGGATGACCCGGAGGCGATCGCCGATATCCGGCGAATGATCGGGACCCCGATGGGGGCCAAAGGATCCGAGGCGCATCGCTTGGTCAGTTTCATCCCCGACGATATCGACTGGGAGGATGAAATTCGCTTGGCGCTGGAAGAGCGAGCGGGCTTTTCCCCCGATGCCCTGACCGGTATGGAGTCGACTTTGCGCTGCCCCGGGCAAGAAACGATGGAATCGCGCATCTTCGGGCGGCTGAGCGCCTGGCAAAACTGGATTTTTCAGCGCCCCAATGCCGGGGGGAAAGAAGGCGCCTTGTCGCTCTACGGCAGCGGCACCCGTCCCACATTCAATCGAGAGCGAGCGTAGATCTAGACCCTCTTGCGGGCTTTTCGGCGAATACCGGCAGCCCCTTCGCCTTCGTCGGCCGACTCGGCATCGCCTCGCTCTTCATCTTGCGCCGGTCGGCCTTGACATTCCAATTTCGGGCAAGGTATGTTAAAGTGTCTCGCATCGTTTATCGCTCCTCCGATATCGCCTGCGAAGGGGTCGAAAGAGAAATAAAGAGGCATCCCCCTCTTGCCATCCTCGTTCTTTTTTAAAAGCCGGTCACGGTTATGGATAGAAAACGGAGTCGGCCAATGAAGCGATTTCTTTTTCCGATCATCTTCCTATGCTCGTTATCGGCGATCGCGCAGGAAACCAGCCTCGAAGATCGGTTGAAGGATGCTCATCGGGGTTTTTGGGATCAATTTCCACGCACCGAGCACGGAGTGATCGTCTCCCCGAGAGTGTTGACGATGTTCACGGGGAAGACGGCATACGCCGAGGTAAGCCTCGCCGAAAAACCGAGCGAGCCGGTCAATATCGAGATATGGGACTGGTCCTACCTATACGATTACGAGACCATTCGCAATGTGGTCAACCGAGAGAGAATTCCGACTTTCACTTTTTTCGATACTCTCGTACCGAGTTTTTCTCCGAAATCGATGGTCTTTACGCCCGATAATTGGAATATTCCTCAAAAAATCATGGTCACCGCACCTTTGACCCCCGAACGCGGTATCAACACCAAACTCGAACACTTCTACACGATTTTGTTCCGGATAGATGGCGTGCAAAAAGCGTCTTGGCTACTGATCAACATCCAAAATCCTCCCAGCGAAACCACTATCGTACCCTCGACGACCTCCCTTAGAGTCGACGAAGGGGGCTCGACGAGCTTCGAGGTCAAACTCTCGAAGGCCCCGGCTAACAAGGCCCATTATGCCGCCGTGGATATCATGAGCGATAACCCGTATGTGCGTTTGGAACCGCGAAGATTGTATTTCCATCCCGGCATTCGGGAGGCCGACGAGTGGTGGAACAGGATCCCGCCTTGGAATCTTTGGAGCGAGCCGCAGACCGTCCAAGTCTTCGTGGATCACGATGCCGATGCCGAAAGCGAACGCTCCACGATCACCCTCGGCGTAAGAGAGATCGGCGATCAGTTCCTGTATTCCAACCACTCCAATCCCGATGACTGGAATCTCGAGATGCCCGCGCCATCGATCATCGCCCCCGATGAAACGATATCGCTGGACGTGATCGACGACGAGCGCGACGATCCCTTGCAGCGGATGCGCCTCATCCTCTCCGACAGATCCATGACCATCGAGGAGGGTGATTCGAAAAGTTTTTCCGTCCAGCTCGATGATCTGCCGACCTCGGAGGTCAGGGTCAACCTTTCGAGCGACAACCTCGATGTGACGATCTCCCCGAGATCGTTGATCATTTATCCCTCGATTTGGAGTGTCCCTCAATCGGTCTCGGTCTCGGCAAAGGTGGATTCCGATTCGAACGACGATCGCTCGTCCATCTTCCTCAATAGCCACGGGGGCGGGGCGATTTCAAGAGAAAAGATATCGATCCTCGTGAAGGATAACCACCCTACCGCGAGCACTCAGGTTTGGGGGGATATCGTTATTTCGCCGGACGAGCCTCTGCCCATCGACGAGGGAAAATCGGGAGTGGTTTTCATCAGCTTGAGCGATCGACCGAATGCGGATGTGACCGTCGATGTTTCGAGCGACAACCCGATATTGACGCTGTCTGCGGACAGGATGACCTTCGACACCTCGAATTGGAGACAGCCTCAAGCCATCGCCATCGGGGCGAAAGAGAATTCCGATCCGAAAACCGAATACGGCTCCGTCTTCATGACCGCCTCCGGGGGGATCACCGCTCCGAGAAAAAGACTGTCGGTGGTGGTGATCGATAACGATCCCCCTCCCTATTCCGAGGTCAGATCCCAATCCCTCGCTCTGCCCTCGTCCGCTTCGAGAGACTCGGCGACACTGCGGGTGCAATGCAAGCAGGATTCCCCCTGCCCCGTCAGCCTCGATTGCTCCACGCAAGACGGAACCGTCTTTAGAGGCGAACTACCCGAGCCGATAGCCCCGTGGGAAACGCGATCGCTCGATATGGTGGATATCGAGCGCTATACCGGGGGATTCTCGTGGTCGGGAAAGGGTCGGCTGGGCTGCTCCTTGCTCAGCACCGGGAATATCAGCTCCCAAATCTGGACTCGATCGGGGAACGGGGTTTTGGTCAACAACAGCGCCGCCGTGCGTAGCACCCTCATAGCCCCGGGGCTATTCCAAGCGGATATCGAATCGATCCCCTCTCCCGATTCCCCCGAGGAGTCGAATATCCGTCTAAGGTGCACCTCCCCTATCCAAGCGTGCATCAATACCCATGTCAACTGCTACGACGACTCCGGCAAGAAATACAGCGGATCTGTGGGAGCCATCGAGCCGTTGGCCACCCGGCATATACAAACGGAAGAGCTCGCAAGTCTGATCGGATACCGCTGGAAAGGCTTGGCTTTGAGCTGCGAGTTCCACTCTTCCAATCAGTTCACCGCGCAAGTGCTGACGCGTACCGGTGGCGGTGGCGGACTCGTCAACAACAGCGCGAGCTCGAATTTAGCGCAATAAAGACAAGCGCGGCGATTCGGCAAAATGAAAGCGAAGCGCCCCTTTGCATGATCGACCCATCGGGGGATCGGCTCACCGGCCTTTCCCCGATGAGGGTTTCCTGAAAGCCGCCTTCCTTTACTTGAGAGAATTCCCCTAAGCAGTGATGGTTCTTCTCGAGCCAATCATCCCCCGTCCCCTCTTCGCTTTCTCGCCTTTTTCTCGATCCCTCGTTGTCAACATCGGGCAACCATTTTTTCCCGGCCTCGATCCACCCCCATTCGCTTGGCCGCTTGGCCTACTTGCGCCCTTCGACGATCGGCACTGTCATATTTATGTCATGAATATGACCGATCATTGTCACGTCGTCGAGCGATAGTGCGCCCCGCCAAGAAGGGACAGGACATGGCCCTTCGATCTTCCAAGCAGAAGAAATCCAAGGAATTCGAAAGGAATCCGATCGGAAACCTCGTCCTTGACGAATCGGTTCGTTGCCCATCTCAACGGAGAAATCACGCATGAAACGCGCGCTCGCTCTCGCTGCGCTCTCGGGGGCTTTGTTCTGCACCCAAGCCTTGGCTCGGGATCAGATCAGTATCGTCGGCTCCTCGACGGTCTACCCCTTCGCCACCGTCGTCGCCGAGCAGTTCGGGAAAACCACCCCCTTCAAGACCCCGACCATCGAATCCACCGGATCCGGCGGGGGCTTGAAGCTCTTTTGCGCCGGTGTGGGAATCAAACATCCCGATATCACCAACGCCTCGAGACGCATCAAATCGAGCGAAGTCGAACGATGCGCCAAAAACGGAGTCGAGGAGATCGTCGAGGTCAAGGTAGGCTTCGACGGCATCGTTCTCGCCAACTCCCGCAAAGCGCCCCGAGCGAACCTCTCTTTGAGGCAAGTATTTCTCGCCTTGGCCAAGCAGGTGCCGGATCCGAAGGGCGGCGACAAGCTCGTGCCCAATCCCTATAAAAAATGGAGCGATGTGGATCCCTCCTTGCCGGATATCGAGATCGAGGTGATGGGTCCGCCCCCGACGTCGGGAACCAGAGACGCCTTCGTCGAGCTGGCCATGGAGGGGGGCTGCAAAAGCTTCGACTTCATCGAAAAGATGAAGCAATCGAAGGGCAAGCGCTACAAGGCGATCTGCCACGGGGTGCGCGAGGACGGTGCCTATATCGAGGCCGGCGAAAACGACAATCTGATCGTGCAAAAACTCGATGCCAACCCCGATGCTTTCGGTATCTTCGGCTATAGCTTCTTGGAGCAAAATGCCAATCTCGTCCAAGGATCGCTGATCGATGGCACCACCCCCGAATTCGAGAATATCTCCGATCAATCCTACCCCGTCTCTCGCGCCCTTTATTTCTACGTCAAGAAAGCGCATGTCGGCACGATCCCGGGATTGAAGGAATTCCTGGCCGAATTCACCCGCGACCGGGCATGGGGTCCGGATGGTTATCTCGCCGACAAAGGGCTGATCCCGCTGATCGATGCCGATCGCAAGCAATTCGCGCAGGATGTAAAAAATCTCTCGGACTTGATGCTCTGACCACCGGCCACTCGATCGATCGGATCGATATCGATGGGATCGACTCGCTCGACGATCCTCGTTGCAAGAACGATCACGCCGGATTAGAGCCTGCATACCGGCGAACGGACATTGGAATGCAAGGCTCGTTGCCGCACCGCCGATACCTAAGGGGAGATGAATCATGAGCGTCGGTCTTATGATTCTCATTTTGCTTGCGCTCACCGCCTGCGCCTTCCATTTGGGACGCAAGCGCGCGCTCGATCTTTCCCAGCGCGGAAAAAACGGCACGACCAAGAACGATTTACATTCCCTGCCGGTTCATTACGGGAGCCTTGGCGCGCTATGGTGCGCGCTCCCGGCCCTGATCGTCATGGTGCTTTGGATCGCTTTCGAAGGAAGCATCGTCGATGGTTTGGTGATCAAGTCCTTGCCGGAAGAGATCCGAGCACTTCCCGAAGAACGTTTGGATCTCGTTTTCAATAACATCAAAAACCTCGCCCAAGGCAATATCGTTGCCGGCGAAGTCGACCTCGTCATGCGCCGAGCCGCCGATCACTACCGGGATCTCAGGGGCATCGGAAACACCGCCTTGGGCATGACGGTATTGGTATTGGCATTGGGCGGAATCTGGCTGGCTTGGAGCCGGGTGCGACCGCAACTACGCGCGCGCAACCATATCGAGCGCATCGTCAAGATCGCCCTGATCGCTTGCTCGACCATCGCCATCTTCACCACCATCGGCATCGTCTTGTCGGTGCTCTTCGAGACCATTCGCTTTTTCGGGCATATCCCGGCGACGGATTTCCTCTTCGGGCTCGAGTGGAGTCCGCAAACCGCCATCCGAGACGATCAGGTCGGATCTTCGGGAAGTTTCGGGGCCATTCCTCTATTTGCCGGTACCTTGCTGATCTCTTTCATCGCGATGATGGTGGCGGCCCCGATCGGACTCTTCTCCGCCATCTATCTCGCCGAATACGCAAATCCCCTTTTCCGATCGGTGGCCAAGCCGGTGCTGGAAATCCTCGCCGGGATCCCGACCGTCGTCTACGGTTTTTTCGCAGCCCTGGTGATCGCTCCGCTTCTGCGCGATACGGGGACGATCATCGGATTGGATGTGGCCAGCGAGAGCGCCTTGGCCGCCGGATTGGTGATGGGGTTGATGATCATCCCCTTCGTCTCCTCCCTCTCCGACGATGTCATCAACGCCGTACCGCAATCATTGCGGGATGGTTCCTACGCGATGGGCGCAACCCGCTCGGAGACGATCCGGCAGGTCATTTTGCCGGCGGCCCTGCCGGGGATCGTCGGCGGATTTCTCCTCGCCATCTCGCGCGCCATCGGCGAGACGATGATCGTGGTCATGGCCGCAGGGCTGGCCGCCAACATCACCGCCAACCCCCTGCAAGCGGTGACCACGGTAACGGTGCAGATCGTCACCTTGCTGGTAGGCGATCAGGAATTCGATAGCCCCAAAACCCTCGCCGCCTTCGCCTTGGGGCTCGCCTTGTTCACGATCACCTTGTGCCTGAACGTGATTGCGCTTTATATCGTGCGCAAATACCGCGAGCAATACGAGTAGTTTCTCGTCTTCGACCTCGATACGCGCCGATATCGGCTCGAAAGCCCGGCAAAAAAATCACCGACTACGCGAAAAACCGATGCAATGAACGCTTCTTCGAACCCCAAGCCCTCCCCCGACGGACCGAGGCGGGTCGATGTCCATACCAGCCAAGCGATGAAACTCCGCTTAGCGAGGCGCCATGCCGCGGATCGGCGCTTTCGCGCCTTTGGCATCGCAGCGATCGCGATCGCGCTGATCGCCCTGCTGTCGCTTTTCATCAGCATCACCAGCCGCGGCTACACCGCCTTCGTGCAAACCCGAATCGCCCTCGATATCACCTACGATGCCGAGATTTTGGGGATCGGCGAGGAAGCGAACGCCCAAGACCTTGCGGTGGCCGACTACCGCGCCTTGATCCGCAAATCCATGCAAGCGCTCTTCCCCGATGTTCGCGAAAGGCGCGAGCGACGCGATCTCCTTCGCATCGTCAGCTCGGGGGCGGAATTCGAATTGCGCGCGCAACTACTGGAAGATCCGAGCCTGATCGGTCAAACCCGGCGGGTTTGGCTGACGGCCGATGACGATGTCGACATGCTGATCAAAGGCTATATCGATCGCAACGCTCCGGAAACGGAACGACGGCTCGGGGATCGACAAATCGCATGGATCGAATACTTGGAGGAAGCCGAAAGGATCGATACCTTCTTCAACACCACCTTCTTCATCGCCGGGGATTCGCGCGAGCCGGAGTTGGCGGGGATCCGGAGCGCGGCGACCGGCTCCCTCCTGACCTTGCTGGTTACCTTGCTGCTTTCCTTTCCCATCGGTGTCGCCACCGCGGTTTATTTGGAGGAATTCGCCCCCACCAACAAACTGACCGATCTGATCGAGGTCAACATCAACAACCTCGCCGCCGTTCCATCGATCATCTTCGGGCTGCTCGGCTTGGCGGTATTCATCAACTTCTTCTCCCTCCCGCGCTCGGCCCCCTTGGTCGGCGGTTTGGTACTGACTTTGATGACCCTGCCCACGATCATCATCGCCGGTCGCGCGGCTTTGAAATCGGTCCCGCCCTCGATCCGGGAGGCCGCCTTGGGGATGGGGGCTTCGAAGATGCAAACCGTCACCCACCATGTATTGCCGTTGGCGTTGCCCGGGATGCTGACGGGGGCGGTCATCGGGATGGCCCAAGCCTTGGGTGAATCCGCTCCGCTGCTGATGATCGGAATGGTCGCATTCATCGTCGATGTTCCGGGCGGGTTTTTCGATCCCTCCACCGCCTTGCCGGTACAGATTTTTCTATGGGCCGACAGCCCCGAGCGCGCCTTCTTGGAGCGCACCTCGGCGGCGATCATGGTCCTTCTCGCCTTCTTGATCGCGATGAACGCTCTGGCCATCGTGCTGCGGCAACGCTTCGAAAAGCGCTGGTAGAAAAACCGCCGAATCCGGATAGGAACGAGTCGCCTTCGGCTTTGCGATGCGAGCGACGACCATCGACCCCGCCGCCGGCGCCATCCACCGGATCTTAGCAACCCATCGATGCTTTGGAGATCACGATGACGACAGCCCTGTCTTTCGAAAAAATCGCAATGGAAGAGGAACCGCCGATGACTGTCGAGCCACCCTCCATCCATCTTCCAAGGCCCCTACCGGAGGATTGCGAGACCATCGGGGAAGCCACCGTCGACAACCCGCGCATGACCACTCGGGATGTGAGCGTTTACTACGGGGATAAGATGGGGATATCGAGGGTCAGCCTCGATATCGGAGCCGACCAAGTGCTGGCGATGATCGGGCCCTCGGGCTGCGGCAAATCCACTTTCTTGCGCTGCCTCAATCGAATGAACGATACCGTGGATATCTGTCGGGTCGAGGGCAGTATCGAGCTCGACGGGCGAGATATCCACGATCCGAGCCTCGATGTCGTCCAGCTGCGAGCCCGGGTGGGGATGGTCTTTCAAAAGCCCAATCCCTTTCCCAAGTCGATCTACGATAACGTCGCCTACGGACCTAAGATTCACGGCTTGGTCGGCAATCGCCACGAAACCGACGAGATCGTGCAACGCAGTCTGGAAAAGGCGGGGCTGTGGAACGAGGTGCGGGATCGCCTGAATCAGCCCGGGACCGGGCTTTCCGGCGGACAACAACAGCGCCTTTGCATCGCCCGGGCGATATCGATCAGCCCCGAGGTGATCTTGATGGACGAGCCCTGCTCGGCCCTCGATCCCATCGCCACCACCCGTATCGAGGAGTTGATCGACGAGCTGCGGGAGAACTACACCATCGTCATCGTCACCCACTCCATGCAGCAAGCGGCAAGGGTCTCTCAACGCACCGCCTATTTTCACCTCGGCAAGCTCATCGAGGTCGGGGAAACGAATCAGATCTTCACCAACCCCCGCCACAAGCTCACCGAGGATTACATCACGGGACGCTTCGGCTGATCGGGCTGATCGGCAAGGATGCTTCGTCGGCAAGCCGAAAGACCACCCCTCGGACTCACCTTATCACCATGGTCATGCAATGAACCAAGAAAAACATACCTTCAAGCGCTTCGATCAGGAGCTCGCAGCCCTCAACGGCACGGTGATGAGGATGGGAGGGATGGTCGAGGATCAGATCGCCAAGGCGATGATATCATTGCGAGATGCGGATATCGAAGGCGCTCGCAGCATCGTCGCCCGCGATCACGTGGTGAATTTTCTCGATGTCCAAGCCGACGAGCAGATCATGAACCTGCTCGCCCTTCGCCAACCGATGGGGAAGGATCTGCGCATGATCCTGTCGTTGGGCAAAACCGTGACCGATCTGGAGCGAATCGGGGACGAGGCGGAGCGAATCGCTCGGATGGCCATCGATATCCATAGCACCTCCTCGGCGCCACCGAGCCCGCGTTTGCTCAAAGATGCCTATCGGATGTCCAATCTCGCCACCAGAATGCTGCACGATGTCCTCGATGCCCTGGCCCGGTTGGATGTGGACAAGGCCATCGAGGTCGCTTGCTGCGATGCCGAACTCGACAGCGAATTCCAATCCGCATTGCGTCGCCTTTCCACCTACATCATGGAAGACTCTCGCAACGTCGGGCACGCCATCAACGCCACCTTCATCATCAAGTCCTTGGAGAGGATCGGCGATCACTCCAAGAATATCGCCGAATATGTCATCTTCCTCGCCAAGGGGAAGGATGTACGCCATGTAAGCCCGGAATCGATCGATAGCCAGGATCTGGATTGACAAGCGGGCTGGATTGACAAGCGAGATAGGGATCGTTCGCAGCGCCGAGCATCGCGGTTTATCCGAGATATCGGCAAGGCCGGACGATGCGACAACGCGAAAGCTCGGTGATCCGATCTTCGAGGCGAGGGGCAAGGCGAACGTCATTTTCGATATCGGATAAAGGGATCGCTCGACGAATCCCTCGGCGAATCGATCGCCCCCTTCTTTTTTCGATATCCCGACTCGTCTATCGGCCGCGCTTTCGGCCCCAAGTATCGCGCAGGCTCACCGTGCGGTTGAATACCGGTGAATCCGGGGCATGATCCTCGCTATCGGCCACGAAATAACCCGAGCGTTCGAATTGGAACAAAGCTCCCGGGGGAACCCGGGCCAGCGAGGGTTCCAATATGCAATCATCGATCTCCTCCAACGAGGCGGGGTTGATCTGCCCACCGAGCGCTTGCGGATCGGGGCTCGGCGCCGCTTCGTGAAAGAGCCGGTCATAAAGCCGCACCCTTGCGGGCACTCCGAAGCGGGCCGAGACCCAATGCACGGTTCCGCGCACCTTGCGTCCGTCGGGGGAGTTGCCGCCGCGAGAGTCCGGATCGTGGATCCCGCGAATCTCGACGACCTCTCCCGTCTTCGGATCCCGCACCACATCGGTGCAGGTCACCAGCCAAGCATAGCGAAGCCGCACCTCCTTTCCCGGCGCAAAACGATGGAATTTGGCCGGCGGATCCTCCATGAAATCATCTCTCTCGATGAAAACCTCGCGCGTGAAGGGCAACTCGCGCGTGCCCAGAGATGGATCGTTGGGATGATTCGGGGCCACCAGATCCTCCCTTCGATCCGGCGGAAAGTTCTCGATGACGAGCCTCAACGGTCGCAGCACCGCCATCGCCCGGGGGGCGATGGGCTCGCAAGCCTCGCGCACGCAATTCTCGAGCAGCTCGAGTTCGACGATATTGTCTTTTTTAGTCATGCCGATCCGGGCGCAAAAATCGCGCAGCGCCTCGGGGGGGAATCCTCGCCGCCGCATTCCCGCAATCGTCGGCATCCGCGGATCCGTCCAACCCGATACATGCCCTTGCTCCACCAAGTGCGTGAGGAGGCGTTTGCTCATGACGCTATGGGTCAGATTCAAACGGCTGAATTCGATCTGACGCGGCGGCGACGGTATCTCGAGGGTGCGCAAAAACCAGTCATACAACGGGCGATGATCCTCGAACTCCAATGTGCAAAGGGAGTGCGTGACCCGCTCGATGGCATCCGAAAGCGCCTGCGCGAAGTCATACATCGGATAGACGCTCCACTTCCGACCGGTCAGCGGATGGGGGGCGTGCATGATGCGATAGATCACGGGATCGCGCAGGTTGATATTGGGCGACGCCATATCGATCTTGGCCCGCAGAACGTGCGCTCCTTCCTCGAATTCCCCGGCGCACATCCGGCGAAAGAGATCGAGGCTTTGCTCGGGGGGGCGATCGCGCCACGGGCTATCTCGCCCGGCCTCGGTCAAGGTCCCGCGCGACGAGCGAATCTCCTCCTGCGAGAGGCTGCAAACATAGGCGTGGCCGGATTCGATCAGGCGCTTGGCATATCCATAGAGATCGTCGAAATAATCCGAGGCATGGCGCAGCCGATCCCCCCAATCGAAACCCAGCCAACGCACGTCCTCCTTGATCCGCTCCATGAAGTGGGCCCGCTCCCGACTCGGATTGGTATCGTCGAAACGCAAGTGGCAACGGGCATTGGGATAATCGCGGGCGATGCCGAAATTGAGGCAGATGGACTTTGCATGACCGATATGCAAATAACCGTTCGGCTCCGGCGGAAAGCGGGTGATCACCGCCCCTTGCGGCAATTTTCCCGCCGCGATATCGGCATCGATTTCCTGACGAATGAAGTTGGACGGCGCCGAATCGGGCGCCTTCGAAGAAGTGAAATCCACCGCGGACATCATCATCGACTCCGGTCAAAGGGATATTCGAAAAGGGAGGGCGGCGCCCAAAACTTCGGCGATCCGAGGGCGAGTCTCGATCGGATCGAAGGCCGCGATCGCGATCTCAGACATGCCCCAGGCTCGAAGGCGGCAACGAGTCCATCCCCTCGAGATGAGCGGTGCACGCAAGGCGGGTCACCTGCCATCGACCCTCGATGTCGCGCTCGATCTCGGTGACGCAAGTGTTGAGCCACTTGACCTCGGCGGGGTCGATCTCCGGCGGAAGATGCAGGTGATTGCGCAAAAGAACATCGCAGACCAACCCGTGGGAGACCACCGCCAACGCCGGAGCCGATTCATCACCCTCATCGTTGCCATCGGCCTCGACGGATCTCGCCTCGGCGAGCACCCTCTCCCACGCCACGGCGATCCGGGCTTCGAAGGCGGCCGCGCTTTCGCCATCGGGAGGAAGATGGTCGGGGGCGAAAACATCCTCTTCGAGATCGTCGTAGGCGACCCCCCGATAGGCTCCGAAATCGCGTTCTCGAAGAATGCGATCGACCTCCAGCGGGACCCTTCGCAAGCGGACCGATGCATCGGCTTGCGATCCTCGGGCGGCGCTCGATGATATCCGCTCATCCAAAGAGTCGATGATCGCCTTTCGTATCGCCTGCGCCGTGGTCAGCGCCCGCAAGTGATCGCTGCTTAGAATATGCACGATCCCGGCATCGGCCAGACGCCTTGCGACCCGCTCGGCCTGCTCGACTCCGCGTTCGCTCAAGGGGGTGTCGGGGAATTGAAGGATGCGGCGGGCATTGAAAATCGTTTCGCCGTGGCGCACGAGATAGATGGTCATAAGAATGGAATTCTCGAAAAAACACGAAAGAAACGAAAAGCGCATCCGGGTATTCTCGCCGCTTCGAAGCGGGCCCGCCAAAATCGATATCGAGGTCTCGACCGGGAGCGGCGAAGGATCCTTGAGCGCGCGAAGATCGTCGGCATGCGAAAATTACCGATCGAAAATTATCGATCATCGTCTCCGACCGAATCTCGATACGAGCGACCCCTCCGACAAGGCTTTGAAGAATAACACCGCATCATGAACCACCCGAACCCTTCTTCGCCCATCCGCTCCAAGAGCGATCCGCCCTTTGCGTCCGAGGAGAGGATATCGGCTTCGCCTTGGCCATCGAGCGGGCAAGCCCTGCTGACCGATCTTTATCAGCTGACCATGAGCGAGGTGTATTACGCCCGCAGGCACGAGGACAGCGCGGTCTTCGAGCTCTTCGTAAGACGCCTGCCGGAAAACCGCAACTATCTGATCTGCGCCGGGCTCGATCCGATCCTCGATTATCTCGAGGGATTCGCATTCTCCGCCGACGAGATCGACTGGATCCGACAATGCGGGCATTTCGGCGATGATTTCGCGCATCGTCTTTCCGATTTGCGCTTCACCGGTGATGTCCATGCAATGCCCGAGGGAACGCCCTTTTTCGAAAACGAGCCGGTCATCCGCATCACCGCCCCCCTGCCCGAAGCGCAGTTGGTCGAAAGCCGCCTGATCAACCTCTTTCATATCCAAACATTGATCGCTTCGAAAGCGGCGCGCATCGTCAACCGCGCCGAAGGTAAAACCCTGGTCGACTTCGGCTTCCGGCGGGCCCACGGGGCCGAGGCCGGGGTGCTCGCGGCCCGCGCCTCCTATATCGCAGGCTTCGATGGAAGCGCAACGGTCGAAGCGGGCAAGCGATCGGGCATCCCCCTTTACGGCACCATGGCCCATTCCTTCATACAGATCTACCCGCGCGAGATCGATGCCTTTCTCGATTTCGCACGGGTGCGACCGGATCGAATCACCCTTCTCGTCGATACCTACGAGATCGAGGCCGGGGTCATCGAAGCCGCCGACGCCGCGCGAGCGTTGCGCGAGCGAGGGGTGATGGTCACCGCCATCCGCATCGACAGCGGCGATCTCGAATCCGCGGCCCGCACCGCCCGCCGCATCCTCGACGATCGAGGATGCAAGGATGTGAAGATCTTTCTCAGCGGCTCGCTCGACGAATACGTGATCGACTCCTTGCTTGACAAGCACTGTCCGGTCGACGGCTTCGGGGTCGGCACCCGGCTGAATGTCTCCCAAGACGCCCCTTCCATCGATTGCGTCTATAAATTGCAGGAATATGCCGGTCGTCCGAGCCGCAAGCGCTCGCCGAATAAAACGACCCTGCCCGGACGCAAGCAGGTCTGGAGGCGCTTCGACGATCGAGGAGAGATCACTATGGATATCGTCGGACTCGAAAGCGATCCCATCGAGGGTGAGGCTTTGTTGGAGCCGGTGATGCGCAAAGGACGGCGGCTCGCTCCGCCGACGCCGCTCGACAAGATCCGGCGTCGCGGCCTCGATGGCTATCGCACCTTGCCCGAGCGCCTTTTGGCATTGCACGAAAGCCATCGGATCCCGGTCGAGGTCGCTCCCTCGATCCACGAACTCATGCGAACGATCGACGACGAACACCCCCCATCCAATCCTTCGAAGAATCGAAAGCGCCAACCCGTCGGGGACGATGGCAATGATGCGGGCGATGCGCCAAGAAGGGCCGTCGGATGAAGCGCGCGGCCGAAGTGGTCATCGTCGGGGCGGGGATCGCCGGCATCTCGAGCGCCTTCGAGCTGGCGGTGCGCAAAGGCCTTCGGGATATCGTCCTGGTCGAAGCCGGGGATCCGCTCTCGTTGACCAGCGACAAATCGACCGAGTGCTATCGAAACTGGTGGCCCGGACCCGACGATGCGATGCTCCGTCTGATGAACCGCAGCATCGATCTGCTCGAGACCGTCGAGCGTGAAAGCGGGGGGCGGACAAGGCTCAACCGCCGCGGCTATCTCTATGCCACCGCCGACCCCGATCGCATCGACACCCTCCTCGCCAACGGCCGAAGAGCAAAAGCCCAAGGCGCCGGACCCTTGCGAGTGCACGAAAAGGGCTCATCCGGATCCGATTGGATCCCCTCACCGGCCCAAGGCTTCGCCGGCGTCCCCGAGGGAGCGGATCTGGTGCTCGATCCCGATCTGATCCGCACCCGCTTTCCTTGGCTGACACCGGATATCGTCGCCTGCCTCCATGCTCGCCGCTGCGGCTGGCTGAGCGCCCAGCAACTGGGCATGTACCTGCTGGAAGAGGCGCGCAGGCATGGGGTCGAAGTGATCCGAGGGATGGTGCGGCAGGTCGATCTCAGCGGAGGGCGGGTACGCTCGGTACGCATCGCAAGCGCCGGCGGCGAGGATATCCGTATCGACAGCGAGCGATTGATCCTCTCGACCGGGCCCCATCTCGCAGCGAGCGCTCGCGACCTGCTGGGGATCGAGCTGCCGGTGGTCTGCGAGCGACATCTGAAAGTGGCCTTTCGGGACCATCGCTCGGCGATACCGGGGGATGCGCCTTTGATGGTCTGGACCGATCCCGTCACCTTGCCTTGGACGAAAGAAGAGCGCGCCGAGCTCGAGGCATCGCCGGAAAATGGATGGCTTTTGGATCCCTTTCCCGCCGGGGTCCATGGTCGCCCCGAGGGTCGACCGGGCGAGCACTGGCTACTCATCCTATGGACTTTCGATGCGCAACCGGTGCCGCCGATCTTTCCGCTTCCGGTTTGCGATTCGCTGCCGGAGATCGCATTGCGGGGTTGGTCGAAGATGATCCCTGCGCTTTGCGAATATTTCGAACGGCTGCCCAAGACCATCGTGGACGGCGGCTATTACGTCAGAACGCCGGAGAATCGCCCTTTGATCGGGCCGCTGCCGGTGGCGGGGGCATGGGTGAATGCCGCTTGGTCCGGTTTCGGGATCATGGGGGGCTGCGCCGGCGGGGAACTCGCCGCGAACTGGATCACCGGCGATCCGATGCCGCCTTGGGCAAAGGCCTTTCATCCCGCTCGCTTCGATGATCCCGCTTATCGGCAACGATTCGCGCACGGCGACGATGACGGACAACTCTAGATCCGATCCTCGATCGCCCTTGCCTCGATACGGATCCATCGATGCGAGCCGCCCTGTGCGCCCAAAGCCATCCTAGGAAAAACCCCGAGGCTCTCTGGAAGAGCTTTCGAGGATCGTTCGAAGATCGGTGGCGAGCGCTGCAGCGGGCAAGCGAAAAGCCCTGATAAACCTGATAAAAAAGAGCGTAAAAACCGATCCAAGGGAACCAAAGAGCCAAGATCGATCAGCCAAGATCGATCAGGAATGGATATGGTGGCTACGGGTGGGATCGAACCACCGACCTCACGATTATGAGTCGTGCGCTCTCACCAGCTGAGCTACGTAGCCTTCATCGATCGACATGACGATCAACGCGATCGGCATATCCATATAGAGTACCCAAAATCGCCTCTTTCAGGGGCAATCGCCCAAGGCGAGATCGAAGGGAATCGTCGGCGAAATCCGCCCCGAGCGAGCCTTGATAGTATACGCTCGAATCGGATCGATGCCGGCTTCAACGCTCTTAGAAACGGCCAAGACAACGGCCAAGAAACGACCAAGGATACCAAGCAAGCGATGCCCTCGTTCTCCGCCGAACTCCCCCACGATCATGCAAAGCCGGAACGCATCGGAGTGCTGATTACCAATCTAGGGACCCCGGATGCCCCGACCACGGCTGCCACCCGGCGTTATCTGGCCGAATTCCTCGCCGACCCCCGGGTGATCGAACTTCCGCGCTGGATATGGCGCATCATCCTTCACGGCGTCATCTTACGAACTCGCCCCTCTCGATCCGCCCGCGCCTACACCGAAGTTTGGACCCCCGAAGGCTCTCCGCTGCTGATCCACTCCAATGCCATCGCCCGGGGGCTCGAACGACGCTGGCAAGAGCGCCATCCGAATCGGGTGGCGGTGGCTTTGGGGATGCGCTACGGCCGCCCCTCGATCGCCGATGCCCTGCACGAACTGCGCCGCCTCGGCGCGGGCGAGCGCATCTTGGCGCTGCCGCTTTATCCTCACTATAGCGGAGCGACCGTCGGCTCGACTTTCGATCGGATCACGCAAGTCCTGCGTCGCTGGCGGCGAGTGCCCGCCTTTCGCTTCGTCGATCACTACCACGATCACCCTTTATGGATCGAGGCCATCGCCGAATCGATCCGCAAATCCCGGCTCGAAGGAAAGCCGCCGGATCGTCTGCTGTTCTCCTTCCACGGTCTTCCCAAACGCTATCTCGACGCCGGGGATCCCTACCACTGCGAATGCCATAAAACGGCGCGATTGGTCGCCGAGCGGCTCGGGCTTGAATCCGACACTTGGCAGGTCGCCTTCCAATCCCGCGTCGGACGAGGGGAATGGCTTCGCCCTTGGACCGACGAAGTCCTAAGGCGCTGGGGCGAAAAGGGCATCGATCGCGTCGATGTGATCTGCCCCGGTTTCGCCGCCGATTGCCTCGAAACCTTGGAAGAAATCGCATTGCGCGAACGCGACGCCTTCCTATCCCACGGCGGGGGCGAGCTGCGCTACATCCCCGCTCTCAATGCGGACGGGATCCATATCGAGGCCTTGGGGCAACTGGTCGAATCTGCGATCCCCGACTGGCTCGCCACTAGCCGAAGCGACCCTCAAGCGCTTGCCGCAAGCCTTGATCGCGCCCGCACGCTCGGGGCGAAAAGCTGATCCTGCATCCTTTGCGCACATCGAGACCGTGCACATCGAGACTGTGCACATCAAGGTTGTGCATATCGAAGCCAACCCGCCTCGATTCGACCGAATCACCTTGTAAAATACTCTTTTCAACACCCTTTGCGCCCTGCGCCGCCCGAAAATCCCGACGATCGAGTCGTTTTGACTCGCTTGATGCATTCATTACGCGCTTTTTTCCGGCGTTATCGCTCGTTTTTCTGTCAAAATAGCCCCCTGATAGACAAATTGATAGACGCATCGATAGTCACATCGATAGTCACGTAGAGCGATCGTTTTCGAGAATCCCCGGCAATGTCCGATCTTCCTCTTATCGTGGTTCGAGCACTTTCTTGCATCATCGGATCCCGTCCATCGAAGGCACTCGCCTCATCGACCTTGATCTTGGCGATCGGGTCCGGGGGATCGTTCCTGTCGCATCCGGCATTCGCCCAAAATGCCGCCTTGGATACCACGGGATTCGCCGGTCTTTGCGGCGGGGGATTGCACTTCCCGCCCCCCTTGGAATCGACGGCGGCGGACAAGGATCTCGATCCGGATACTTTATACCTCGAAGCCGATAACGCCGAAAATGCCGACGGTATTTCCACTTTGAGCGGCCGAGCCACGGCGATCAAGGGTGCCAAACGCTTGGAAGCCGACCGTCTGCGCTATGGACAATCCGACGATCGACTCGATGCCACGGGCAATGTCAGATTCAAAAACGAGGGTCTTTTCATCACCGGGGAGAGGGCCAACGCCCGCTTCGATATCGATCGCGCCGGCTTCGAGAACGCCGACTTCGCGCTGCAAGCGATACAAGGCCAGGGTCACGCCGCCGAGATCGCGATCGAAGGCGATGAACGACTCGAAGCGAAGGAAGTGGATTACACCACTTGCGATCCCTCGAATCCCGAATGGCGCATGAGAGCGAATCGGGTCGAACTCGATCGAAAGGATGAAACCGGCACCGCCCGCGGGGTTCGACTCGATCTATTCGATATCCCGGTGCTCTACCTGCCCTATTTGGAATTTCCGTTGGGCGATCGACGCCGCTCCGGATTCCTGACCCCCGATATCGGTACGAGCAGCGGCGGCGGACTCGATATCCGCATCCCCTATTACTTGAACCTGGCTGCGAACTACGATGCCACCTTGGCGATCCGAACGATGAGTCGTCGAGGCGTACAAGCCCAAGGAGAGTTCCGCTTTCTTACCCAAGGTTTCGGCACCGGGCGGATCAGCGCCAATTATCTGCCGAAGGATCGCAAATACGATGACGATCGGGGGTTGATCGATCTCGAGCACCGCCACCGATGGAAAGAGCGCTGGTCCAGCGATCTTCGCTTCGCCGATGTCACCGATAACGATTATTTCGAGGATCTGGGAAGCGAACGCTCGCATAGCGCTCGAGGAGCCATCGAGCGCCATTTCGATCTTCGCTATCGGGGGGATTCATGGTCCGCTCGCGCCCGAGTGCAGGACTACCGGATTTTGGAAAACCTCGCCCCCGAAGACCACCCTTTCGCTCGTCTGCCACAAGTGCTGCTGCAAACCCGAGGTTTCGAACGCAATCGAAGAATCAATATCCAAGCACAAGCCGAATTCGTCCGCTTCGAGCGATCGACGGGAATCACCGGCAGTCGCACCGATTTACAACCGACCCTTTCTTGGCCGTTCAGGAATGCTTGGGGATTCTTGGTGCCCAAAGCCACCTTGCATCTCACCCGCTACGAATTGGATCTCGAGTCGGATCTCGATTCGAGGGAAGGAAAACAAAGCAATCCATCACGGACGATTCCGGCTTTCAGCCTCGATAGCGGGCTTTTCTTCGAGCGTGAGATGGTCATCGGTGGGGCGGGGATGATCCATACCATCGAGCCGAGATTGCATTATCTGCGCGTGCCCTACAAAGACCAGGACGATCTGCCCGTTTTCGATACCGCCCTTGCGGATTTTCGATTCTCCCGACTTTTTAGAGAGAATCGGTTTTCCGGAAGGGATCGGATCGGGGATGCCGACCGACTGACCCTTGCGATCACCTCGCGCCTTTTGGCCCCCGACGGGCAGGAAAATCTGCGCCTGAGCGCCGGCCAAATCCGTTATTTCCGGGATCGGTTGGTACACCTGCCCAATGAATCGGAATCATCGATCGACCGCAGATCCGATCTGATCGCAGAGGTGATCGCCCAAACCCCATCGAATTGGCAGCTAAGAGCCGGGGTTCGCTACGATCCGCATCGAGATCGCACCGCCCGCAGCTCCTTGGCGGCGCACTATCGCCCGGATCGGCGGCGGATCGCCAATGCCGCCTGGCATTTCGCACGCGACCAACACGAGCAAATCGATCTCTCATTCGCTTGGCCCATCGACGGGAAATGGCGGGCGATGGGGCGTTGGAACTATTCGCTCGACCACCGCACCGAGATCGAGACCTTCGGCGGATTGGAGTACGCAAGCTGCTGTCTCGCTTTTCGCACGGTGGCGCGTCGTTTCTTGAACGGCGATGCGGACGATCACTCCACCGGTATCTTTTTCCAGCTCGAGCTCAAAGGCCTCGGCGGTGCAGGTCGTGGCGCCGACGACTTCTTCGAACGCAATATCCCCGGTTACGAGGACCCTCGTTGATGCGCCTTCCCCTTATGTACGAACCATCGATGCTTCCGATATGGCGGATTCCACCGAAAACGGGGCGCTCGACGATCGGCCATCGCCCTCATTGCAAGGGCGCGATCCCCATCGTCACACTACCGGTCTTGCTCGCATGCATCGCCCTTGCAAGCGCCCCGGTCTCGGTTCTCGCCCAAGGGACGCAAGCGGCTACCGCCGAGACGGCCCGAGAGCAAGGCGAAGGCCCGAGGATTGTCAAAGAGCCGTTGGGGGATCCGGATGAGGAGGCGACAAATGCCGAGCCCTTGGAAAAACTCAACCGCATCGTCGCCGTCGTCAATGACGAGGTCATCTTGCTCAGCGAACTCGATCGACAACTCGATAGGGTTCGCCGGGAGATGCGACAAAGCGGAAACTTTCTCCCGCCCGACTCCAATCTGATCCGACAGGTTCTGGATCGGATGATCCTCACCCGGCTGCAGCTGCAACTCGCCCGGAGCGTCGATATCAGCGTCGATGACGAGCAACTCAATCGCGCGGTGATGCGAATCGCGGAACAAAATCGCATGAGTCTGCGCGATTTGCGGGACCGACTGCGGAAAGAGGGCTTGAGTTTTTCCGAATTTCGCGAAAATCTGCGCCAAGATATCTTGATCTCCGAGATCCGGCGGCGCGAGGTGGATCCGCAAGTCCAAGTCTCCGGACGCGACATCGAACTTTATCTTTCGAGCGTACGCAATCGCAAACCGGAAAACGAGATTTACCGGATTCGTCATCTGCTGATCGCGATCTCCGAGGACGCCGCCGGCGAAGAAGTCGAAAAGGCCCGAATGCGCCTGCAAGATATCATCGAGAATATTCGAGGGGGGGCGAGTTTTTCGGAGATGGCGGCGAGCCATTCCGACGGACAACAAGCCCTACAAGGTGGGGATCTCGGCTGGCGCAAGGCCGTCGATCTACCGGCATTGATCAGCGATATCGTGCCCTCGCTGGAGGTCGGGGATATCTCGGATATCATCCGCAGCCCCAGTGGTTTTCATATCGTCACCTTGGTCGACAAGCGCAGCGACAGGCTCCATATCGTCGAGCAAACGAAGGCCCGCCATATTCTGGTCGTCCCCGACGAGATCACCGACGATGCGAGCGCCCGGCAACAACTCACGGTGCTGCGCGAGCAGATCCTCTCCGGAGCGGATTTCGCGGACATCGCCCGCGCCCGCTCGGACGATGTCAGTTCCTCTTCCAAAGGCGGGGATCTGGGCTGGATCAACCCCGGGGAGACCGAGCCGGAATTCGAGCAGATGATGCTGTCTTTGGAAAAAGACGAGATCAGCGCACCTTTCCAATCGCGCTTCGGATGGCATATCGTCCAAGTGCTCGACCGCCGAGAACATGACGATACCGAGGCTGCGCTGCGAGCCGAGGCGCAGCGCAATATCCGGCGGAGGAAATTCGAGGAAGCGCTGGATCTTTGGCTGCGTAGGCTTCGGGACGAGGCTTATGTCGAATATCGGCTCGATCGCTGATGCGTCCGCCGGTTCTGACCTTGGGGGAACCCGCCGGTATCGGTCCGGATATCGCTCTTGCGGCGGCTTCGAAGGGGATCCCCTTCGTCGCCTTCGCCGACCTGGAGATGCTTGGCGAGCGGGCGAAGATCCTCGGGATCGACATCACCCTTCGCCCCATCGACGAAGATGCGCTTCCTTGCAGCGACGATATCACCCCCAAAGAGCTGCCGGTGGTGCCCATACCCATCGCTCGCCTCCCGAAACTCGGCATCCCGGATGCGGCCAATAGCCCCTATGTGCTCGAATGCATCGACAAGGCGGTGCGGGCCTGTCATCGAGGACATGCCGGGGCGCTCGTCACCGCTCCGGTGCATAAAGGAATCATCAACGATGCCGGGATCGCATTCAGCGGGCATACCGAGTGGATCGCCCGACTGGACGGCGTCGCCCGACCGGTGATGATGCTGTGCAACGACCGGCTACGGGTGGCGCTGGCCACCACTCATCTGCCGCTGCGAGCGGTGCCCGATGCCATCGACGAGGCGATGCTGGTCGAGATCCTGCGGGTGCTCGAAGGCGACCTGCGAAAGCGCTTCGGGATCGAGGCGCCCCGCATCTTGGTATGCGGATTGAATCCGCATGCGGGCGAGGGCGGGCATTTGGGGAGGGAGGACATCGAATCGATCCAGCCTGCGATCGATCGAATGGTGATGGAAGGTCTTTCGGTCGAAGGACCGATACCCGCCGATACCGCTTTCACCCCCGCAAGGCTCGTCGGGGCCGATGCCGTATTGGCGATGTTTCATGACCAGGGTCTTCCGGTGCTCAAACACGGCGGATTCGGCGAGACCGTCAATATCACCTTGGGGCTCGGCTTCGTACGCACTTCGGTGGATCACGGCACCGCCTTCGATCTCGCCGGCAGCGGGAAAGCGGATCCCTCGAGCCTCATCCGGGCCTTGGAGATGGCTCGTCGGATGGCTCCGCATTGACGGGCCGTCGATAAAAATCGCTCATTGACGGACCCGTCCTTCTCGATCCCCTCATCGATCCCTTGGCGAAATGGCAACAAGCACCGGCGAGGATCGTCGAGGAGGGATGCCCCGGGCGCGTAAACGCTTCGGGCAGCATTTTTTGCGCGATCAGGCGGTGATCGGGCGCATCATCGACGAAATCGACCCGCAAGCGGATGATTGCATCGTCGAAATCGGCCCCGGACGCGGCGCCCTCACCCGCCCCCTCCTCGCATCCGGCTGCACCTTGCATGCGATCGAGATCGATCGGGATCTCGCCGACGACTTGGAAAGGCGAATCGGCAGTGCGGGCGCGGCCTACGCATTCGAATCGAGCGCCGCAAGACGAAGCGCAGCGCCCCCCGAGCGGCGATTGTTCGTTACCCAAGCCGATGCCCTCGATTTCGATTTCACCGCCGTCTCCCCGCCACCGCTACGCATCGTCGGCAACCTCCCCTATAACATCTCCACCCCGCTCATCTTCAAACTGCTGGCATCGCTGCCTTCGATCGAGGATATGCATCTGATGCTGCAAAAGGAAGTGGTGGAGCGCATCGTCGCTCTTCCCGGTAGCAAGGCATGGGGGCGACTCGGCGTGATGCTGCAAATCGATTGCGAGCCGGAGCCTTTGTTCACGGTCGAACCCGATGCCTTCACTCCGGCGCCCAAGGTCGATTCCTCGGTCATACGGCTAACCCCCCGCCCGCAACCGATGCTCGACCTGCGCACGAAAAGATGCCTCGAAATCATCGCCAAGGCCTGCTTTTCGAAGCGCCGCAAAATGCTGCGCAACGCCTTGGGCGATATCTGCAACGAGGAAACGATTCGCACCGCCGGGCTCGATCCGACGATGCGACCGGAAATGCTGAGCGTGGATGATTTTTCGGCGATTGCAAAAACGGTCCTCGAAGAGAACCCCGACCTTCCGATCGGCGACAACGATCGACGATCATCGCCGAGCAAGGGCTGAACGGCGCGCCCTCGTTTTTACGAGATGAGAGATAGCCTTCGGGCAAATCACTCGGCCGTCGATCAAACCCCGAGCGATGGGAACGATAAGCCAGTACGGGCCTAAACAAGGCCGAGGCGAAAGGCGGCCCCGGCCCTTATCCGATCGGATCAAATATCGAGGGTGCCGATCTGGATCAACTCGACCTTGTAGCCATCCGGATCATCGACGAAGGCGATGATCGTATCGCCGCCTTTGACCGGCCCCGCCTCGCGGGTGATATTGCCGCCCGCAGCCCGAATACGCTCGCAAGTGGCAGCGACATCATCCACTCCGAGCGCGATATGCCCGTAGGCATCCCCGAGATCGTAGCGATCGACACCGTGGTTGTATGTGAGCTCGATCTCCGCTTCGCCGTTGCGATTACCGCCTCCGAATCCGACGAAAGCCAGCGAGTACTTCTGCTCCGGACGCTCGGTGGTGCGCAGCAGATCCATCCCGATGACCTTGGTATAGAAGTCGATCGAGCGCTGCAAATCGCCGACCCGCAACATCGTATGCATCAATTTCATGGAAGCGTTCCTTATCGAGTGAATGGGCTTCGAAGGCGGCGGATCTCGGCGAGAGGATATCGGCAAGAACCGAGGAATCAGCCTTTGCCGGCGATCTTCTCGAGTTTTTTCGCCCGAATCACATGCCCGTCGAGACCGGCCTGTTTCGGGGTTTTGCCGTAGGCCACCGCCATCAACGTGCTGTAATAGGCGACCGGCATATCGAAGCGCGTGCCGTACTTGGCATTGATTTCATCTTGGTAGATCTCGACATTCATCTGGCAAACCGGACAGGGGGTGACGATCATATCCGCCCCGCCGTCATAGGCGGCCTCGATGATTTCCTTGATCAGCGCCTGGCTCTTCTCCGGCTCGGAAAAGGCCAGCGCCCCGCCGCAGCAGGAGACCTTTCGATCGTAGTCCTTGACCGATTCCGCCCCCAAGGTCTCGGTGAGTTTGTCGAGGTACATCGGATTTTCGAAGGACTCGCCCTCGATGCCGAAGGGTCGATTGGTCTGACAGCCCACATATCCTGCGATCTTCATCCCCTCGAGCGGCTTTTTGACATGACGGCCCATCTCTTCATAGCCGATATCCTCTATCAATACCTCGACCATGTGCCGGATGCGGGTGGTGTTCTCGAGCACCAAGCCCGCCTCGGCAAGGGCTTGGTTGGTCTCGCGCATCAAGTCGTCATCCTCTTCGAGACGCTCTTTCGTCTCGCGGGTGGCGAGCCAGCACGCAGCGCAGGTGGCGACGATATCCTGGCCGCGGTTGTGCTCTTCGGACAAGGCGATATTGCGAGCCGAGAGCGCAAGGCGTGGAAGTTCTCCGCCTCCGCAATAACCGATGGACGCCGAGCAGCAATTCCAGTCCGGAATCTCGTTGAGCTCGACATCGAGTTCGTCGCACATCGCCTCCACCGAGGTCAGGTAGTTCGAGGCCGATGCGCCTTTTTGGGAGGAGCAGCCCGGGTAAAACGAATATTGACGCTTAGGCATTTTGCATTCCCTCCAAGTGAGGATTGGCAAGGATTGTCGTTCGAGCGTTCGAAATCGCACCCCAAGGGCGTGATTCGATATCGCCGCTCATCGGCGTTTCGAGACTCACTCGGCGCCGGGGCGAGGGCCTTTTTCTATGCGAGCGCTTTCGATTTCCTCGGCTTTTTCGAGCATCCGATGAAAGCCTTTGCGATCTCGCACTTTATGACCGCCGAAAAACTCCATCGGATTCATCCGCTTCGTGCGTACCATGCCCAGACCGAGCGGCGCCTTTTTCAGCGCGGTCTTGATCCCATCCACGAAGCCGTGCATGAAATAAAGAGAGATTCCCAAGCGCAGTTCGTTGACTCGACCGTCGGCCTTCAAATTCTTCCAAAAGAGATCGGAGAATTTGCGGGTGGGTTGGTTTTTCGGTGCCAGACCCATGCGTACCGCATAGTGCGCAAGCCCGTGCATGATGTGGGTGATCGGCAATTCCCTGGGGCAGCGCACGATGCAGTTATAGCAGGAGGTGCACATCCACGGACCTTCGGCCGCCAACACTTCGTCTCGTTTGCCGGCGCGGATCATCATGAACAGGGTCTGGGGTCCGAAATCCCAGTGCGGACCCAAGGGGCACGATCCCGAACAGACCCCGCACTGCATGCACATCTTCACCCACTCCCCCTCTTCCACATTATCTTCCACCTCGCGCAGGAAATTGCCGCGATAGCGCTCGATCATCTCGTTGTTGTTCTCGCTCATCGAGACCTCACCCTCCTTGGAAAGCGCAAAACCCCTCGAACCCTCGAAGGGCCGAATCCGGAAATTCTCCGATCGATCGACCTGCCGGGCATCCGCAATCGATCGGCATCCAATCGATCCTCAGCCGAAGGCCATCGTCTCGAAAAAGCGGACATCGACACCCGTCCCGCCGACGCCGATCCGCAAGACAGCCCGGAGCCCTTAGAACTTCAAAGGACTCGGTCCGATACGAGCGATGGTCCGCTCCATCTCGTTGATCAAGCGCGGCGCCCGCTCGATATCGGTAATCGCCACCTCATGGGTGATGACCCGCTCCTTTTCGAGCCCGAGCTGCTCCAAGGTATCGTCGATTTTCGTCATCCGATACTGCGCCATCTCCGACCCTTTGACGAAATGGCATTGGTAGTTCTCGCCCGACTTGCATCCCATCAGCATCACCCCATCGTAACCGGCATTGAGGGCATCCGTCACCCAGATGGTGTTGACGCTGCCCAAGCAGCGGATGGGGATGACGCGAGCGAAGACGCTCCACGATCGGCGCAGGCGAGCCGCCATATCCAATGCGGGCCACGCATCGTTCTCGCAGGCCAAGACGAGGATACGCGGTTTGTTTTCGGTCTCGTCGGGGATCTCGACGCTCTTGATCTGCTGGCCCACGGTATCGATCGAATAGTTTTCAAACGATATCACCCGTACCGGACACGCCCCCATACAGGTACCGCAGCGGCGGCAGCGGCTCTCGTTGAAGAGCGGATAGCGTTTTTCGTCCTCGTCGATGGCCCCGAAGGGACACTCCACCGTGCAACGCTTGCACTGGGTGCAGCCGTCATAGCGAACCTTCGGAAAACTGAGATCGCCCGAGCGAGGATGGGCCGCCCGCCCCCGGCCTGCATTCTCTATCGCCTGGATCGCCTTCATCGCGGACCCGGTGGCATCCTCTCGGGCTTGGGCGATATCCATCGGCCGCCGCACCGGCCCCGCCGCGTAAATGCCGGTGCGACGGGTCTCGTAGGGAAAGCAGATGAAATGCGAATCGGCGAATCCGTGGGCGAGATGCGGAAGATCCGGCCCTTGTCGATAGGTGAGGTTGAGGATCGACTCCACCGGAATCTCGATCGCAGCGGGGGCGGAAGCGTTCGTATCGGGCTCATCCGTCTTCGTATCGTTCGCCTCGGAATCGACCCCGGCATTGGCAACCATTCCGGTGGCGAGCACCACGAGATCGAAATCCCGCTCGACCTCCTCGTCGAGGATCAGATCCCGATAGCGCACCCGAGCCCCGCCACCTTCGCCGGCGGCCGAAATCGCACTCGTTTCACCCTTGGTAAAGACGATCCCTCGGCTTTGGCCGCTACGGTAGAAATCCTCGCCGCCCGAGCCCGGGGTGCGCATATCGCTATAGAGCACCACGGTCTCGATCGAGGGATCGGCATCTTGGAAATACATCGCCTGCTTGATGCTCGCAGCACAGCAATAACCCGAACAATAGGAAAGATGACCCGGCTTGGAGCTGCGCTGCCCGGCGCACTGCACGAAGAGAACGCTCTTTATCGGCTTGGCATCCGAGGGCCGCACAAGAGCCTCGCCCTTGGCGGCAAGGGCCAAGGCTTCGAGCTCGCTCGATGTCACCACATCGCCCGAGGCGGCATAGCCGAGTTCGGGGATATGGGAGGGATCGAAGGGGGTGAATCCGGTCGCCTGGATAATCGCACCGAAGGTCTCGGTGCGGCTACCGGTAGAGCCATCGTCGCCGGAGGCGGGATCGCATCGTTCGATCGTGACCTTGAACTTCCCCGGAGAGCCCGATGTCCTGGATATCTTGGATGATGTCTCCACCGTGATGCGTTCATGAACGCTCACTTCGCTGACAAGCGTTGCAATCCCGGGGTCGACCGGAGCCTCGCAAGGGGATCGATCCGGGATGCGCTTCCACAGGCGAGCGGCGAATCCCCCCAAGGTCGCGCTTTTCTCGACGATGGTGACCGAATATCCGGCGCGGGCGGATTCCAAGGCGGCGGTCATGCCGCTTATCCCGCCGCCCACCACGAGGATGGTTCGGTTGAGGGTTTGCTCCAAACTGGGCGAGGGAGGGGTCATGAAGCGGATTTCGGTGCAGGCCATGCGGATATGATCGTCGGCCATTTCCTGCATCGTCTCTCGCTCGGAGGACGAAACCTCGGCCTCGCCGGTCGTCTCGCCGGTCTTTGCCGGGATCTCGCCTCGCTCCGATGAATCGGACGAGCCGGCATCCGCAAGCGCCGATGACTCGCCTTTTCGGGCGCGGGACCAAACCACTCCCTCGCGCAGATTCGCCCGCGCCACCGCCACGCCGTCGAAACGGAAAGTCGAGGTCATGGCGCGCCCGGAGCAGGCACAAACAACGACATCGCTCACCTCCCCCGAGGCGAGATCGGCACGAATGGTCTCGACGCCCTCGGGGGCGCATAAAAAATCATGCTGTCGAACCAGATTCGCGCGACCCTCGCGGGCGGCCACCTCCTCGAGGCGATCCGCATCGAGAGCCTGCCCGATCCCGCATCCGCGGCAGATATATGCGCCGATCTTTCTCTCTTTGGCCACCTTCAATCCCCCTTGGCGCCTCAATCCCTTCGCGATTCGAGACCGGGCATGGTCCCGGCATTGACCACCTGCACCGCCCGCAAAGCGGCGGCGGTTGCGCTTTGCACCGAGCGATTGACATCGAGAGCGTCCGTTGCGCAACCGGCGGCGAAGATCGCCCCGTTGCGCGGATCGGGCTCGATGAAACCGTCGCGATTGACCACCACCTCGAAGGGGAAATCATCGCCTCCCACACTCGGCTGCATCCCGATGGCGAGTACGACCAAATCATGCGGATTGGAGTAGCGTCGATAGCCCTCGGTATCCACACCATGCAATATCGGGTCGCCGCTTCGGGGATCGGCGGTGATATTGGCGACCTTGGATTTGATGAAACGCACCTTCGGATCGCTCTTGATCTTGCGGTAGAAATCCTCGAGACGATCGATGGCCCTGATATCGATGTAATAGATGGTGGCTTCGCCCTCGTCCCCGTAGCGCTCTCGGGTATAGGTGCTTTGCTTGAGCGAAACCATGCAGCAGATACGAGAGCAATGGCGCAAGTGATTGCGATCTCTGGAACCTGCGCACTGGATGAAGGCGACATTGCGCGCCGGAAGACCGTCCGAGGGACGCACCAACTTCCCCCCGGTCGGCCCCAGCGGATCCATCATGCGCTCGAGCTCCAAACTGGTGATGACATTCGGGATCCGACCGTAGCCGTAGGGCTGGATCTTCGCGGCATCGTAGGGCTTCCAGCCCGTGGCCCAGATCACCGCGGCGACTTTCAGCTCGACAGTCTCCTCGGTCATGTCGAGATCGATCGCCCCGTAGCGACAGGCATCGAATGCGCGGCGCGCATCCTCGGTGCCGATGATGCGCGGATCGAGCACGAATCGCTCCGGCCAAGCCATCGGATAGGGCAGATACGCCCCCTTGCGGCGAGCGGGCTTTAAGGGGCCGGTCGATGAATCACCGGATGGGTCAGCGCCGGATGAGTCACCGGATGAATCATCCGACGCGGCATGAGAGCGATCGGCGCTCGTCAACCCGAGACCGTCGTGGAATTCGTCGTTGAATTCGGCTTGCACCGCCTCGGCGCAGGCCCCGCAAGCGGTGCAGCGATCATTGACATAGCGCGGGGCGATGCGAACGCTCGCGGTGTAATCGCCCGCCGTCCCCCGCAACGATTCGAGCGAGGCCATGGTCAACACGCTCAGACGAGGGCTCGCCTTGATGCGACGCTGGTTGATTTCAAGGCCGCAAACGGGATGGCAAAGTTTCGGGAAATATTTATAGAGTTGGGTGATCCGCCCGCCGATGAAGGGACGTTTTTCAATCAGGATCACATCCTTGCCCGCTTCGGTGGCTTCCAAGGCCGCGGTGATCCCGCTGATCCCGCCGCCGACCACGAGGATGACGCCTTGGTCGGTACCGGCGCCCTCGATCCCGGGCACCGGCTCAGGCACCGGAATGTCCTTTGAGTTCCACTTTGATGTTCTCCTCATCGGAAAGACCCGCATAGTACTCGCGCAGGATGTCGAGCACTTCGGGGCGGCTGAAGGTCGACGGCACCGGCTCGCCCTCCGAGAGCATCTTGCGCAGCTTGGTTCCCGAGAGCAAAAGACGATCCGATGCTTCGTGAGGGCAAGTGCGCATCGATGCCATCTGATGGCAGCGATCGCACCAAAAGGTCCAGTCGATGCGGATCGGCTTCGTCAGCAGCGCATCGGGATCGATCTCGTCGAAGATATGATGCGAATCGAAGGGGCCGTAATAATCCCCCACTCCGGCATGATCCCGACCGACCAGCAAATGCGAGCAACCGTAGTTCTGACGAAAGAGCGCATGCAGCAAGGCCTCGCGCGGTCCGGCATAGCGCATGTCGAGCGGATAACCGGCATGCATGACCGTATTTTCGACGAAGTAGCCTCGGATCAGCGTGTCGATGGTCCGGGCCCGCACCGTCGCCGGAACATCGCCCGGTTTGAGATTGCCCAACAGGGAATGGACCAACACCCCATCGCAGATCTCGATGGCGATTTTCGCCAGATACTCGTGCGAGCGATGCATCGGATTGCGGGTCTGGAAGGCGGCGACGCTGCCCCAGCCCAAGGCTTCGAAACGAGCCCGGGTCTCGGCCGGGGTGAGAAAAAGAGCGCCGAATTCCTCGCGAAAACCGCCTTCGCTTAGCACCTTGACCGGACCGCCGAGATTGATCTCCCCTTGCTTCATCACCATCTCGACGCCCGGATGCGCCGGATCCTCGGTGCGAAAGACCGAGCGGCACTCGTGCGCTTTGTCGATGGAGTATTTTTCATCGACCCGCAAAATCGCCATCGGCTCCGATGCACCGGGACCGACCAAGGCGACCTCGGACCCCAAAGCCATGGACTGCGCCTTCGCCTTATCCACCGAGAGGGTGATCGGGATCGGCCAGAACGTTCCGTCGGCGGTTCGCATCTGCAGGCAAACCCCGTGCCAATCGGCCTGCCCCATAAAACCGGCCAATGGCGTGAATCCGCCGATGCCGAGCATCACGATATCCCCGGCTTCTCTCGATGTGATCTCGATCTTGGGCAGCTGCAAGGCATCCTTTCGCGCTTGAATCAGGGTTTTGCCCTCGGGCATCAAAGGGCGTAAGGAGCCACCGCCGTGGGGCCGAACCAAATTCGCCATCTATCCTCCCGCTACCGAGATCGTTTTCGAAAATGCGGATCAAGAAAAAAGTGAAGTCATCGAACGAGGGCGGTCAGCCGGCCCCCGATCACCGTAAAGCGTACGATACTTCTATTGGATAACAATAGAATGTTGTCGATGAAACGCCAACCAATTTTCTTTTGACCCGCCATAAACGATTTTTATCCGAAGGCGGACCCGGGGGTGTCTTCGAGCACGAGAGCGAATACGAGCGCGAGGGCGAAAGCGATGTTCGACAGCGGCACCGAACGAGGGCGTTTGGCCTTGGATGCTTGGATCGCCGCTCGGATCTCGATTCGGATCGATGCGCTCTCGCCGCGAAAACCCGGGCCGTTGATCGGATGAGGAGGAAGGCTTTTCGATGATCGATCGGCGCTTGCAGGTTTTTCATGCCGTTGCCGAGCTGCGGAGTTTCACCCGCGCCGGCCAACGGCTGCACATGACCCAACCGGCGGTGACTTTCCAGATCCGCCAACTCGAGGAGCATTTCAACACTCGACTGTTCAATCGCGAGCATAACCGGATCGAGCTCACCGAGGCCGGTCGACGGCTGGATGAGTACGCCAAGAGGATCCTCGCCCTCTATGCGGAGATGGACGGCTCCCTGCGAGAATTCTCCACCGGCATCGCCGGCACCCTCCTCTTGGGAGCCAGCATGACCATCGCCGAATACGATCTCCCGCGCCTGCTGGTGCGCTTCAAGAGGCAATTCGATGCCGTCGATATCAAACTCTCGGTCTCCAATACCGACGGGGTGGTGCAGATGGTGGTCGAAAACCGCATCGACCTCGGGCTCGTCGAGGGTCCGGTGCATAACCGAAGCCTGACGGTCAAACACTACGATATCGACCGTCTCGTCGTCGTCCTGCCTCCCGATCATCGGCTGGCCACCCGTAAAAAGATCCCCTTCAAATCCCTGCAAGATGTGCCGCTGATCTTGCGCGAAGAGGGATCGGGAACCCGCGAGGTCTTTTTGGAACATGCGAAACAAGCGGGATTCGAGTTGGAGGATTTCAATATCGCGATGGAACTCGGCAGCCCCGAGGCCATCAAGAGCGCGGTCGGGGCCGGACTCGGGGTCGGCGTGATCTCGATGGCCGCGCTGCGCAACGAAATCCGACTGCAAAGCCTGTTGGCAATCCCCCTCGACCCGCCCATCGAGCGACCCTTCTCCATCGTCCACCGCAAGCAGAAATTCCGAGTGCCCGCAGTCGAGGAGTTGCTCTCTTTCGCCACCGAAAAGGGTGATGACTGAAAGATGGGTGAGATGGCGGGGGAAGATGGCAAAGGGTGGATGACAAAGAGTGGATGACACATTGGCGCGCTCTTCGTTGCGAAGATGCTCTCGCTCTTGAAAGCATTCCCGCTACAAAGCGCCGGTGCCTCCTATCGGTTCATTGGTGGCGTCGGTGCGAGGACCAAGCCCTTTGGGAATCCTTCCGCTTATCCAGATAATCGCTATACCAAAGACCTCCCAAAGGTAGTCCCTCTTCCGTCATCGCCTTGACGATCTCGTTATCGCCGGCGCGGGCGATGGAGGAAAAACCGCTTTCGTCTTTTTCCAATATCCACACTTCCTCGGGGCTCAGCGCATCGACGAAATAAGGCTGATGGGTGGTCGCAAATATCTGGGTTCCCCTCTTGCCACCGGTGGCATGTTCTCGAAATTCATGGGCCAAGATGTCAAGTAGTTTGTGATACAGGCCGTTCTCCGGCTCTTCGATACAAATAAATGGAAATTATATCGGATAGTGCCGAGAAATATATCTTGACATTTCGATCGAAATAAAGTAAGGGTATAGGAACGGGTACACAAGTGATAACCACGGAGGAAGTAACCATGAAAAAGATAGCGATGATTGCGATGTTCTTCGGTTTCGTCGGTGCGGTGCACGCTGGCGTGTCCTGTACCGCCGAGGGCTGTCCGAGCCCGGATCCCCAAGCGAATTACGATGCGAACGAGGCTCTCGAAGCCTTGGATCGCATCGAGAAAACGATGACTGCCGATGGCTCTTGCCCTCACCCGCTCGGCTGCGGCTACATGAAGCCCGACGTCGAGGAAGAGAGCGGATGGATCGAGACCAAGCCGACCGACGATCCGATCATCACCGCCCAGCCGACTGGCAATGGCGGGTTCATACCTCCGCCCCAAGCCTTGGGATCGTGCGAGATTGAATGCAGTGACGTGATCGCAGACGATTACTACAGCGAGTGCATGAGCGATTGCGAGAACAAAAATCAGGCTTCGGTGGATCAAAATGTCGTTAATTTTCTGAACGACATCGCTCCTACGCCCGAGCAAGCCAACGAGTTGTTTGGCGAGCAGCACGCGTGGACGATTTGCGTCAATCTCATCTTCACGCCCACCTATTGCTTGTCGGGCAGCAAGGCGAGCATCGACGCGCCCACCCAGACCGCATTGGTGCAGTGCACCCCTGCGGGCAGCAAATGCTGCGTGACCAATCCCTTCGGGAAGGACTGGTGCTGGACGAACAAGTCTCGCCCCGAAGATGAGGGATTCGATGACATCGACAGCATCGAAGAGCAGCCGATGATGATGACATTGGGGTCGTGCGAGATTGAATGCCGTGACGTGCGCGAAGACGATTACGGCAAGTGCATGAGCGATTGCCAGAACAAAAATAAGGCTTCGGTCGAGCAAGAGCAGCCCACGATGACCGCCCTCATCGGGCGCGTGCCGCCGCCCCAAGCGAGCGGGGATTTGCAGCAGTGCGAGGCTGATTGCGACGCGCTCTATGTTCCCGGCGGGGCGACGCACGGGTCCTGTATGGAGGAATGTCATGTCTTTGTGGATGATGGAACCCGCGCGAGCACCGAGCAGCCGACAATGATCGCTGGCTATACTTGCGATGCAGTTTACTGCTGTTCAGACACCGGGTGCTGGCCGAACAAGGCTCATCTCGAAGTTGAGGAAATGGATGAGGGCATCAGCGAAGATGGATCTGTGCTCGGGTCTGCGGCTACCAAAGCGGACACGATGCTTGCGGGGCTGAGTGACTGCAAGTTCGATTGTGACGAGTATCATGACGGGTCGCAGTCTTGCTACGACACCTGCGACAAGTTTTTCCCGCAGGCGTCCATCGATGCAGGGCAGCCCACGACGATGATCGCTTCGTCGCCCGAGCCGGAATACGACATCAGGCTCGACACCGACCCGCTTTGCGGTACCGACCCGTACTCCTGCTTCCATCTAGCGGATAACGACGCTACCGTGGTGCGGGAGAATATGCAGGTTGCTATCCCGATTCTTATCTGGGTATTCAATCAACTCGCGGTCGATAACCCCTAAGTAGGCAAATAAGAGAGGGGCTCCATGCGAGCCCCTTTTTCTCGGTTATCTTTCGGCACTATTCGATATAATTCCCAAATAAATGGCGCCGGGGATGGATCGGCCAGCAACAATAGATAGGCGAAAACCTTCAAGGTTCCATCCGATATTTGCTGGGCATAGAAGGGATCGGAAAAACCGCTGTCGTTGAAGCACAACAATAATCGACCATCCTCGCTGCGCTTGGTATCGATGCTCTCGATGCCGGGGATGCGTTCTGCGATCTTTCTCAATACATCGCCGAACCTGCCTTTATGCTCTCGCTCCATGAACTCGACGACATTCGCCAAATTATCCCCTCGTCTATTCAGATGTCTTTGAGGACCGGCCATCGGCAAGTCGCGAGCCGCGAATGGAGTGAAATAACTCAGATACCAACCCTCGATGAATCTGCAAAAAGAGGCGAAGCGCGGGTGCTCCGCCAGCGATGCGATGGCAGCGATCCCCAGTTTGCGCTTATCCGAGAGATCGATCACTTGAGTATCAGGGCTCTCCTTATGCGATTGCTCTAAAAAGAAGTCCCGAATCATATCCCGCATCGATCCTTCTTTCTTGTCCACCTCCTTCGGTGCCAAACGATCTCCTTTCCAAGCGATCCCTTTGCCGTTTTCCAGCATCAAAAAAGAAAAAGGCCTACCCCTTGTCTGTCCCCGACGGCGCTGACGAAGACGCTCTCGCAATACGAAAGGACGCTGTTTCTCGTCCTTGTCGATCTCGAGTTCGTAGGTGATCGGTCTGGAATCTTTGTCTTCTCGGTAATAGATCTCGAAGGCGATCGGTAAATCCTCTCCTTGGGAGCGAATGCGATCGAATCCGCCCCTTCCTCGGGCATCGCAAGCCTCCTCGACTCCGGATTTCAGACAATCCGCCAAAAATCCGAAGGCATCGAAAAGGGTGCTTTTGCCCGCCCCGTTCTTGCCGATGACCACGGTCAGCGGCGTCAGGGGATCGATATGAGGCGTCGACCACAACTTGCCGAAGGTGATGTCCTTGAGGCTCCGGAAATTCTTGATCCGGATGCCTTCTATGGTCGCCATTTCACAAACGCCCGCTTTTTTAAGATTCGCAGCTTTCGCTTCGCTCCAAATCGATGCGCCACCAATCATCGCCGAGTCGATGATCGAAACGATGGTCGAGGCTCCGATCACCTTCGGCCCATTCGATGGTGAGGGTTTCTTCCAAGACATACTCCCGATGGGCGTCCAAGGCCGCACCGACCGCCTGCGAGCCCTCGATACGCAAGACGATGCGATCCGATACCTCGTATCCGGCCTGCTTGCGCGCCTCTTGCACGGTGCGCACCAATTCCCGGGCGAGCCCCTCTTGCACCAAAGACTCGTTCAATGTCAGGTCCAGCCCCACGAGATATCCGTTTTCTTCCGCGCTCGCATAGCCCTCGGCGGAAACCGACTCCACCAAGACATCGGGCGCCTCGAAAGAGCGCATTTCGCCCTCGACATCGATCTCGAAGGATTCCCCGGCGGCGACCTTGGCTGCGATGGCCGCCGCATCCGCAGCGAGAAGGGCATCGCGAATCGCCGGCACCTGCTTGCCGAAACGCTTGCCGATCCGGGGCAGGTTCGGCTTGATGCGATAGCGCACCAACTCGGCCCCGGGAGCGAGAATCTCCACCGCCTTGATATTCAGCTCTTCCAATAGCTGGTGTTCATGGCGCTGCACCACCTTGGCCGCATCCTCGATATCATCGGGCAATCGCACCAACAAGCGCGGTAGCGGTTGGCGCACCCGAACCTCGCTGCGATTGCGCGCCGCCCGACCCAAACCGACCAGCCGTTGCACGATATCGATTTCCTCGATCAGACGATCGTTCGCCGCCGCCGGATCGGCAAGCGGCCAATCATCGGCATGAACGCTGAACGATGCTTGGGGGTCGATATTGCAAACGAGATTTCGATGCACCGCCTCGGTGATGAAGGGCATGATCGGAGCCATCAGACGATTGGCGGTATGCAAGCATTCATAGAGGGTGAGATAGGCGGCTTGTTTATCCCGGCCCGGAGCCGCTTTCCAAAATCGGCGTCGATTGCGCCGCACATACCAGTTGCTCAGCTGATCGACGAAGGATTCGATGGTTCGCCCGGCGCGCAAGGCATCGTAGGATTCCAAGGCATCGGTCACTTGCGCAACGGTACGATGCAAAAGCGCCAAGGCCCAGCGATCGATCTCCGGGCGCTCATCGAGCGGCACATCGTTTTTCGGATCGAAGCCGTCGAGCTTGGCATACATCACGAAGAAAGCGTAGGTATTCCACCAAGTATTGATGAAGCCCGAAGCCACTTCCCGGACGAAATCCACCGAAATTCTTTTTTGCCCCTCGGGAGCGATACGGCAGGCCAGATACCAACGCAAAGGATCGGCACCGACATGATCGAAGACATCGTAAGGGTCGATGATATTGCCCTGCGATTTCGACATCTTGCGCCCGTCCTTGTCGACGATATGGGCAAGGCAGACGCAATTGCGATAGGCGACGCTATCGGAAACCAAGGTGGCGATGGCATGCAAGGAATAGAACCATCCGCGGGTCTGGTCGATCGCCTCGCAGATATAGTCGGCGGGAAATCTCCGCTCGAAGAGTTCCTTGTTCTCGAAGGGATAGTGAAACTGCGCGTATGACATCGCCCCCGAATCGAACCAGCAATCGATCACCTCCGGGACGCGGCGATAGGTGCGTTTATTCTGCGGGTGCTCGAATACGATCTCGTCCACCGCCGGACGATGCAGATCCAAATCGCTCAACGAACGCCCGCACAGACTCTCGAGTTCGGCGACCGAACCGATGCAAAGATAATCGCCTTCGCCGTCGGTCCATATCGGAAGCGGAGTTCCCCAAAAACGCTCGCGCGAAAGCGCCCAGTCGACATTCCCCGCCAACCAATTCCCGAAACGACCCTCCTTGATCGTTTCCGGCACCCAATTGATGGTGCGATTCAACTCCACCATGCGATCCCGAAAACGGGCGGTCTCGATATACCAAGCGTGCTTGGCGTAGTAGATCAGAGGATCGCCGGTACGCCAGCCGTGGGGATAGTTATGGGTGAACTTCTCGGCTCGATACATCGATCCGCGTTCTTGCAAAAGACGGATCAGGATCGGATCGGCCTCTTTGAAAAACATCCCGGCGACCGGCTCCACCTCGGGCAAGAAGCATCCATCGAGCCCCACCGCATGCACCACCGGCACCCCCTTATCCCGACATAGACGAATATCGTCCTCGCCGTAAGCGGGGGCGCAATGCACGATGCCGGTGCCGTCCTCGATGGTGACGAAATCCGCGGTCCAGACTTGGCAAATCGGCCCCGAGGCCTCCAGATAATCGAAGAGCCTTCGATAACGCATCCCTTCCAAATCCCGGCCTTTGAAGCGCTTTTCGATCACCGCCGGGGCATCGCGCAAGGCGGCTTCGATCAGGGCTTCGGCGAGAATCAAGGATTCATCGCCGGTGCGCACCTGAACATAGTCCACATCCGGATGCACCGCAAGAGCGAGATTGGCGGGCAAGGTCCAAGGGGTGGTGGTCCAAACCAGAAAAGAAACGCCCTCTTCGGACTCCAAGGAGAAGCGAACGTAAATCGACGGATCTTCGACTTCCCGGTAGCCGAGCGAGACCTCGTGCGAAGAAAGGGTCGCGCCGATCCGCGGATCGTAGGGAACGACTTTATGCCCCTGATAGATAAGACCCTTATCCCATATCTGCCGCAACAACCACCATACCGATTCGATGAAATCATTGTCGAGGGTGTAATAGGCATCGTTCATATTGACCCAAAAGCCCATGCGCTCGGTCATCTTTTCCCAATCGCCGATATAGCGCATCACCGATTCGCGACAGCGGCGGGTGAACTCCGCGATCCCCACTTGTCGCTCGATTTCACCCTTGTCGAAGATGCCGAGTTCTTTTTCGATCTCGTGCTCGACCGGCAATCCATGGGTATCCCAACCGGCTTTGCGCGGGCAGTGATAGCCTTGCATGGTCTTGAAGCGCGGAAAGATATCCTTGAAGGTCCGCGCCAAAACATGATGGATTCCGGGGCGACCGTTGGCCGTCGGCGGACCCTCGTTCCAGCAATAAAGGGGACGTCCCTCGCTGGCGCGCTGCACCTTGTCGAAAACATCGCGTTCGCGCCATACCGAAAGGACCTCCTCTTCCAACCGAACGCCATCGTAGCGAACCGGCACGTCTTCGAATTCCCTCACTGTTGACTCCTTGGTGGTAGCGATATTTAGCGGCGGCGATACTTCCTTTACTATCGGATCTTATGCCCCTTGAAGATCCGATGCGGATGGCGTCTTCCAGTCGAAGCGAAAACGCGACAACCCCGAAAGCAACCCGATCGCGGCGAGGATCAACGCCGGGATATCCCCGATCTTGACATAAGGCGTCGCTCCGCGCATCGGCACGATCTCGAAGGATTCCGCCGCCACCTCGAATTGGGGGAGGATACCGGCCACCTCTCCGGCGGGCGAGACCACCGCGCTGATACCGGTATTGGCGGATCGCACCAGCCAGCGCCCGCTCTCGATGGCCCGAGCGCGGGCAATCTCGAAATGCTGGTGCGGTCCGATGGAATCGCCGAACCAGGCATCGTTGCTGATCGTCACCAAGAACGCGGCCTCCGGCAGGCTGCGACGCACCTCCTTTGCGAAAGCGATCTCGTAGCAGATCGACACCCCGAAGGCATGATCGCCCAAGCGCAACGGGGTTTGATCCTCGGCTCCGGGCTCGAAATCCGCCAACCTGATACCCAAAGCGTTCATCACCGGCCGGACCAACCACGCCAAGGGAATGTACTCCCCGAAAGGAACGAGGTGGCGTTTGTGGTAGATCGCCCGATCCGCCCCGATGGTCATCGCCGAGTTGAAGTAGCGAAGGTCCGCCCCGCTTGCGCTGCGCTCTCGCACCAGCATTCCGGTGAGGATGGTTCTCTTTTGGAGCGATGGATCCGCGCGCGCCCTTTCCATGAAATCCGAGAGATTATCAAGAAAACCCGGCAAGGCCGTCTCCGGCCAGACCACCAGATCCGCTTGCGGATATCGACGGGTGAGATCGAAATAGCGATCGATGGTCGGGGCGCGCATCTGCGCAAGCCATTTTTGATCCTGCGCGATATTGCCCTGAGCGATCGCCACTTCGATCGGCGACCCGGCAGGACGGGTCCACTCGATGGGGCTAAGCGCCGCCCCGCCGCCCCATAACAAGATCGCCGCCCCCACCGGCCAGAGCACCGCTCCTATGCTACGGCGAAGGAAAAGCCAAGCGATGCCTCCGGCGAGCAGCGCCACCAAGATGCCCACACCATGGATACCGACCAACGGCAACCATGGCGCCGCCGGGGTGTCGATTTGCGAATACCCAACCTGCAGCCAAGGCAAGCCGGTGAACAGCGTACCGCGCAACCACTCCCAGAGCGTCCACGACGCCGGGCAGACCCCGAGCAAAAAAGAGGCACCTGCAATTCGCTTGGATGACCCGTCTTTGGTCTTGGTCGCCAACGAAATCAAGGCTCCCAGTAGCGCCGGAAAGAGCGAAACCAAGGCGACGAAGCCCAACGCGAGCACCGGGGACACCACCTCCGGAACATCGGAGAAAGCGAAACTCTCGCGCACCCAAGAAAGACCGATCCCGAACATCCCCAGCCCGAAAAGCCAGCCGCGCAAAAAAGCCCGACGAATACCCGATCCATCGTGCCAAGCAAGGAAAAGCGCAGCCAAGGCCAAGGGGGCGAGCGGAAAAAGATGGAAAGGGGCGAAAGCGAAGGGCATCGCCGCTCCCGCCAAGGCACATCCGGCCTCGATCCGACATCGAAAGAACCATCCCGAGGGCCGGGCACGATCGGGCGTGGATGGGCGAGGCGAGCCTCGGTCGGCATCGCTTGCGCTTTTTGAGGGCTTGGGCGCTCGATCCGGCTTCGATCCGCGAGCGGACATCGCGCCGATCGCACTGAAAAGCGCTCGGAAATGCGCACGATGAGCGCTCGGATCGGTATGGCTTTCGAAAGGCATCTTCAAAAGACCCGGAGGGTCTCGTCGGATCCGATCTCATCGAGTGGGCGATTCCCGGATGCGGTGCCAAGACCCGTTTGATGAGCGATTGCAAGCCGGGATCTTCGGATCGGAATCGAGGAAACCCGCCTCATCGGCGGTTCCCTTCGAAGAGGAATTCGAAAGAACGATTCATCTCGCAAGCAGCCTCGGCCGGTGGCCCGAATTGACGGGACCCGAGAATAGCGAGCGGTCGCGGCATCGAATAGGCTCGTTTTTTTCATCGCAAAAGGGATGTTCTTCATATCTTTTTCGGATTCGATCCTTGCCCTGAGATTCTGAAAAGCCCGCCTTTTCATGGACTTCTCTTCGAGAGCCTCCATGGTTTCGCCGAAAGCGATGACGGCTTGCGCCGAACGATATCGACGCTCGGCACGAGGGGCTTTTTTCGATGAGGTTTGGACCTCGGCAAAGATCGAGAACGGCGCACTGCCGACGATACGAGACGATCCTCACAAGGCAATCGCCTTGACCGGACTCGATAGGCATCGAAAAAATAGCGTTCGACCGGCGGCTCAACCGGCGAAGGCGGGTTCGGGCAAACCGACGACCGGCGATTGTGCCACCAACACCCTACCGGCATGATCGGGATATCGGGCGAGCTCGGCTTCGGGATCATCACCCAAGGCGGAGGTGACGACCAAGTAGTCCAGGTCGGGACCGGCGAAACAGGGCATGGTCGGAAAGGAAAGAGGCAGCCTTTGTTCGAAGACGATCTCACCCTTGGAATCGAAGCGCACGATACTCGAGCCCTCGTAGAGGACGGTCCAATAGCAATGCTCGTCATCGAATACCGCTCCGTCGGGCCGCCCCTTTTGTTCGCGCGACCACTCATGGAGCGGCTTGCGGGGGCCGATGGCTCCTCGCTCCAAGTCGAAATCGGAACGGTACACGCTCCATTGCTCCGAATCGGCATACCAGACTTCCTTGGCATCAGGGTGGAAGGCCAAACCGTTGAAGGTGGAAAACCCCTCCTGCACGGTCTCGATCTGCATGGTTTGCGGATCGAGCATATACAGCGCCGCCCCGCCTCGGACTTCGAAGTCGATCGTGCCGACCCACAGGCGTCCTAATGCATCGCAGCGTCCGTCATTGAAACGACCTCCTCTGGCGACAAACGCCGGATCGGGATGCGCACAGAGCCGCTCGAGCCGCTCGCCTGCGAAAGGATCACCGGCATAGATACCATCTTCCATCGCCAGCACGAGCCCACCTCGCTCCCGCAGAACGAGACAACCGGCTTTTTGCTCCAGATCGCAACGCTCGGCGCCGCTTCCATCGAGATGCATGCGCCATAACGTCCGAGAATCGATATCCGTCCAATAAATCCGCTCTTCCCCCGCATGCCAACGAGGACTCTCACCGAGCCGACAAGGCCTATCGCCTAGAACAGCCCATCGAAGTTCTTTCATGGATCGATCCCCCTTGGGTGTTCGAAATATCCCCGATATCCTTGGCCGATCTCGACACTGCGAAACCGACTGCACTGTGCCGCTCGGCTCGAAAATTCTAGCCTACAAGGGATTTTAGATGACCATGCAAGGACGGTCACATAATAAAGACGAGAATCCGCCGCCGAGCGTCTACCGGCTCATCACCCATACCTCGAACTCGCCCTACAGCCCGAGGCGATAACAAGACATCAACAGCGAAATAATGCACGGACTTCGAATGAAAAGCGGATTCATCGAAAAATGCCGATGAGATGATGGTAAAACCTTTGACCCAAGGCGAATACCCCAAACGAAGAATGACGCCAAATCGTCCAAGTTGTGGGAAATTTGATGGATATTCCAAAAATTAGCGATTACGAGCAACAAAGTACGATGCAAGCATAATCGGCGATTTATTACATTCGGGTATGTCGGCAAGCCGAAACCAACGATATCGGAGAGGCAATAGAGGAAAATACCCTGAGGAACCATCAACTCGCCATCTAGGACCATTTCTTTCCTTTGCACAGTACTTTCAGTGCTTCCTCCATCATCTCGGCTCTTTTTTTGATAAATTTCTCATAATTTCCATTCCGTCCGGTTTTCACATTCAATTCATCATAAGGAATCAGATGTGATTCAACTCGCTTCCTCACATCTTTTTCCTTAGTATTTCCTACTATTCTTTGGGATAAGTAATCTTCGGGTTTTTTCGCAGCAATCTTTTTATTTGAATTTGCCTGAATCAAAATGAAATTCAATGGATGATCTATTTCATCGTCCCTTCTGTTCTCACTTTTCAGCATCTTTTGCGGAAAGAGATGATGATATTCACGAGATTTTATGTTGGAGAAATCTATTACTCCGCCAGATGCAAGATCCCAAGATCCCTTTTTCAAACTCAAAATCAACAATGCTCTTGAGAGTTTATCCTTCGATTTAGGACTTTTAAGAGCGTCTTCTATATTAGACAGAGCCTTACTATCTGGAATCGGATGTTTATTTGCATTGAAAACATACTCGGTACGCTTAGCAAAATGGCCATTCTTGACAATTTCTTCTATCATGGTTCGCAACATTATATAATCTTGGTGCAGATAAGATTCCGCCGAGCTATCATACCTATCAGTAACAAAACTAAGCCACAAATAAGAACGAATCAATTCGTCTATCTGACCTTCATTATCGGAATCTACATTCATCGGAATATTTGCATAAAGTGCAGGCAAAACTCGCAATGGCACCTCAGAAGGCAAACGTTTTTCATCATAGATAGACTCTCGTTCTAAAAATTTCAATGTCTTATCTATAGAATCAATAATTCTATCCCATTTATTAACAACCGTCATCACTACATCTGAATCTGTATAATTACTTTTCTTAGGTGAAAGTGTTATAACTTCTCCATTATCTCTCTTTTTCTTTTTAGTCAGAAGACAAGCAACTTTCAAAATCAATTCCACCAATTTATTCATTCTTCCTCTAAGAGGAAAAAATCGTTCTATCCGTTCTTTTTCAATTTCAATTTTTTCAATTTTATCTCGAAAGCGTTCCCATGAACTACCTTCAATATTTTCACCTTCAATAAGCGCTATCGCAATTTCGGGCTGCGTCATTTTAATGGAAGATGTGTTTATTGTAATGAAAGTATCGATTACTTCTTTGGGATCTATATCTTTTAATCTCTCATCTTCTGGGATAATATGATAAGAAATATCTCTTGCGTTAAAATCGACATTATACTGATCTATTTTTCTATATAAATTCTCCAAATTATCGCTATCACTACACATTCTTTCAAACCAAGGCTTTATTTCGTACCTCAATTCCTTAGATAAAAATCTTGCAGGAATAAGATCTTCACCACAAAAATAGATTTTCTCATCTGATTCTCTACTGCCTTCATTGATTTTCTTGCATACTATATTCATAATAAAATTCTGTTCGTCTTTTTTGTTTATTTTCATAAAAAACTCCCTTTTTTTATTTCCTTCATCGGGAACTTTATTATTCAAAACACACCAGATAGCAGTAAGCCTCTGCTGTCCATCCAAAATCACCTTATCGCAGTGGTTTTCATCAAAACAATCCTCAGATCCAGCAATTGAATGCGGTTTAAATAATTTGTATTTTCCATCATATCTAAATAACAATATCGTGCCAACCGGCTTCTTTCTGATGATAGCAAGAATCAGCTTAGAAATTGTCTCGTCTTTCCATACGAATTTTCTCTGAAATCTAGGTAGACCAATTTTTCCGTGTTTGATTTCATCCATCCATCTTTCGATAGTACTATTGGTCGGTTGGCCGCTGCTCATGCTCTTATCCTCAGTTTGCGAATGCCGGATTGAATGATGGTGATCGCCCGCCGGATTTCCTCTTCGGTGGTGAAACGGCCGATGCCGATTCGAAGAGAGGAGTCGGCTTGGGCGTTGGATAGACCGTAGGATTTGAGGACGCTCGAGGCCTTGGTGCTCGCCGAGGTGCAGGCGGAGCCCGTCGATAGTTGCAAGCCCTCGAAGGCTTGTAGGTATTGCTCGCCCAAGGCACCCTCCAAGCACACGCTGAAACTGCCCGGAGCGCGCTGCTCCTCGCTGCCGTTGAGCCTGGCTTTGGGGTGCGCCTGTCGAATGCCCTCTATCAGCATGCCCGCCAATTGGCCGATCCGTTTCATATCCTTTGGGAGATCGGCTCTGGCGATGCGGCAGGCTTCGCCGAAGCCGACGCATAAAGGAACCGGCAGAGTTCCCGAGCGCAGACCACGCTCTTGTCCTCCTCCCAATACGAGCGGCTGGATCGGCACCTTCGGGCGGGGGCGTACATAAAGCGCCCCGATCCCTTTGGGGCCATAAGCCTTGTGGCTGGAAAGGGTCATCAGATCGACCCCGATCTTGCGCACATCGAGCGGAATCTTGCCCAAACTCTGGGCGCAGTCGGAATGAAACAATGCCCCGGCCTTGTGACAAAGATCCGCAATCTCCGCCAAGGGCTGTACCACCCCGGTCTCGTTATTGACATGCATGACCGATACCAGTAGCGTATTGCGATCGATCGCCGCCGATAACTTATCGATATTGACCAGCCCCGAGCGACCCACCGGAATCACCACTGCTTCGAAACCCTCTTTTTTGAGAGCGCGCACCGGTTCCAAAATCGATTTATGCTCGCTGGCCAGCGTGATCACCCTCTTTCTACCCTTCGAAGCGGCGCGAGCCACTCCGAAGACGGCGAGATTGTTCGCCTCCGTCGCCCCCGAGGTGAAGGTGATCGATCCCGACACCGCTCCGACCGCCTTCGCCACCTCGCGTCTGGCCTTGTTGACAGCGTTGCCGGCATCGATGCCCGCCATATAGTCATTGACATGCGGGTTGGCGAAAGAACGCTCATCCCAGTCGCTCATCGCCTTGCCGACGCGAGCATCCACCGGGGTGGTGGCTTGGTAATCGAGGTAGATCTTTTTTCCGGCGGCCATCTTCGTTATTCCGTGCAATCGCAAGGCATGGCTTCGTATCCTTCGGTCACTTCTTCAGACGCATGAGATAGGCTTCTGGCACGAAGCGATCGATAGTCGATGATCGATATCTTCTCGGCGGGTTGCTCCGTAGGTTTGTCTGAAAGGGTCTCGGTACCCCAAAATCCGATGGCCACTTGCTTGGGGCTAGAACGCCCCCTACCGGAATCACGCTTATCGACCACCCGCTTGTATTTCTCTTCGATATCGACCCACCAGTTGATATCCGAGGGAGTCCTATCGATGCTACGAATATCCTCGGGCAATCCATCATCGATATTTCGGCGGTTGGCGATGATCTTTTGCAGGGTATTCGTCCCCTTCATGAAGCAATAAACGCAGTTCGAGAGATTCGCATCGCTCGGCAAGCGCAGGTCGAAATCGCGTTTTTCCCAAAAAGCCTTGACCTCTTCTTTGCCGATACCGCTATCGGCCAGCGGGGTGCATATCATTTCGCCATCGCACAGGCCGGTGCTGCGGCGCTCCGAACTATCTCGATCCAACTCGTTTCTTTCCTTGACGCGGGCCACCCTACGAGGCTCGTCGGCCCGAAGCCCTATCAAACTGACGAACTCGACCGCAGACTCTCCGCGCATCGGCTTGAAATCCCAAGGCGATCTAGCATCTCCTCGTGCAGCCATCATCGGGGCCGAGCCGATATGCGAGTAGTCGCAATAACGCTGCGCCGGTCGAAAGAGCGAACGAGAGCGCACATATTCCTTGCGCTTGAGAAATACATCCCGTTCGAATTTTCCGCCGGCGGCGCGGTGCGCCCGATGCAGATCGTCATCGTCGAGTTTGGAATCCGGATAATGATGACCCAAGCGTAGGGTTTCTCCCTTGGCGGCGAACCATTCGGATAGAAAATCGACGGTCACCCCGAGTTTCAACAGGCTCGTGCAACTTCGGCTATGACGGCTGGGCAAAAAACCTTGCTGGCTGATCATCTCCTCGAAGACCTCGCCGGAAAAGCGATAGCCGAAAGGATTGCTCGCTCGATTGTATGGAGTCGGTTTGGCCAGCCGATAAGAGACCTGTCGCCGCCAGATCCCATTGGAACAATCCTCATAAGTGGCATATTCCGTCCACAAAAAGGGAATGCCGTATTTCACCTCGCATTCCTCGGTACACCGGCGCACGAATTCATAGGTCGCCGGATGCTCGGCCGTGGTGTTATTGAAAACCACCACATCCCCTCTCTCGGCATCGAGCCTTCCCTGCTCCAACAATGCCATCAACAACAACCCGCTCGATCGCCCGCCGGAAAACTTGACGACATGGGGCAACCGCCGGTGCTCCGGCGATTCATACTCGAGCCTGATCTTTGCCGATTTCTTCATCGGACGGTGTTTTCCTGTTTCAGTAGAGGGAAGATGTCGCTACGAATGATCTCGAATACCTGCTGGGGCGACAAAGAACCCAAAGCCTGGATCTCCGATCGGCGTCCGATCAGGCGAATCAGATGTTCCATTTCCTTCTTGGTCAAATTATCCAGATCATTCGCTTCGGAGCCGAGAAACGAAATCAAGCTCGGACGGATACTGGAATCACCGATCAGTGTCAAAGAACTAGTCATCGCTGGAATCAACGCATTCCATATCGGTTTTTTTCTCAAAAGATCGGATAGATCTTTGATATTATCCCGCTGGAATATTTCCTTGGTTTCATAAGCATACCAACGCCGCCACCACGCAATTGCTACCGGACAATTCTCATATACTGTTCTTCCTCCGCGCTCTAAAACACCTCCGAGTCGACGCAAAATTCTCCGAACGCATTGATCCACCTTGTCTGGTTCATCTTTCTTTTCCAAGATATCGGAGATGTAATCACGTCCTGTACTCCCCTGTTCCGCTGCCAAATAAGAACTCTCAATCACACCTTTCTCAATCATTGTCAAATTGATCGAATACCAAATTCCTGGACGGGAAGCCTCAGCTGGAGTGAGATCTTTCCATGTATCAAAAATAATTTTCTCGGTTTCCGAAGGTGGATCAATAAATTCTTTTTCGCTCCATTTATTACTCGGAATCGGTGGCTCTATCTCTTTCTTCCTTTTTTCATCCCATGATCGAATCTCTCCACAGAAATCCCAAGGACGATCTCGAGCCATCAACAAAAAATTGACCTGAGCATCTCCCCCTCTTTCCTGCGATCCTTTAGATGGAAGAAGATTCTTCTGCGCTTCATGGATTTTTCGAAATTCAATCGTTCTAATCATTTCTCATAACTCCATCAATAGGACAAAGAGTCGTGGCAATTTTCCCAGGATTGAATTTTTCACCATCCCAGGCATTGAGTCCCTCTTTAACAATCATGTCATGAAGAATTCGCAAAGCTGGAAATTCTTTCCATTTTTCTTCATCTACTAGGCTCTCTCGATAGACAATGCTTAATCCTTCTGAGAGTGCAAAGGTTAAGATTGTCTTTTTCAAATCATATTGACCTCCCTGCTTATTAATCATAATTTGGTAGATGTCTGAAGCAAATTCAACTCTGAAATAATAACCTTTCTCAGGAATTCCCATGACCTCAAAAGATCCTTTTCTCAGACTTTTTTCCTCGGCTATTTGAAATAAACTCATCTTATATTCACTAGGATTCCAAAAATTATCTTTAGCAAGTATCATGCCAGGAAGAATTGGCATATCCTGACCATAAAACAATTCGTGCACTCCATGTTCTCTTTGCAGATTAATTTTTTCATTTTCATTGCTAACTGATTCTTTTATCACCACCAATGGTCGATAATAAAAAGGATCGATTACCTTTTCTTTTTCTATATTGACTTTTTGCTCTACATTCAACGAGGCTCTCAATGACCCTTCGTGTTTGAATATTTTTCTATAAGTGGAATGAGGAGACACCACTTCTGTAGCGAAAACCGCTTTTCCCTCCTGAATGTATTTACTAACAAGGTTTTCACCGGTCACTCTATGCTGAACCCTGATGGAGCTTGTATCGATATCGGATTCAATATCGACATTATACTCGCCATCTATATAATCAATCGATCCGGGCTGCATCATCGGAAATTGACCGATGGCTTTTTTAGTCATTTTTGGCATGATTATTCTCTCCTCGTCTGATGACCTGCACTTCAACCCTTGAATCATTCGGGTGATTGCATGGAACCCAAATATCAATCTCACCTTCTTCAGGATCGAGCTTTCCAAGAACAATGGTGCGAATTTTACCGCTATCGTCCTTTTTATAATCTTTATCAAGAATCGGCTTACCAGCCAGAGATGCACTTGGCTCAATTTCAATAAATTCGTCGGGTATCGGCTGATCACAAGAAGCATCTGTACCGGAAACCAAAGATAACCGAAGTTCGGCATTGCGCACTTTTTCCATCGCTTTCAATCGGATCTGATATCCTCCTTCGCGTGTCACTAGCAGAGATTTCGTTTCTAATCGATTCCCCTGTCTCTTAAATTTCCATGGGCTATCGGAACGAATCGCCCTCTTTTTATCAGCACCTTTCCCGGATCGATTGCCCGGGCCTGGGCTTGACTGCTGATCAGCCCGCTTCGGCTTGGAGTTTTTCAAATTGGATTCACTTCCGGAGAGAACGAAAAAATCGGAAAAGAAAGCAGTCTCTGAATCTTGCCGAGAAGGTGCTATCTTCAATAATTCTTGTTTTATTTGATCGAAGAGGCTCGCCAATCTTTGTCGATCTGCCGAGTCATCTAAGGCAGTGATATCAATGCTAGTGTGTCTTGGTCCCTCGGCCTTACGTACGATATCACAAGCATCCCGACAAACATCCGGATCAAGAAGAAGGAGTGCGTTGAAAGGATCGCTGCGATTGAATTCACTAAGAGATCGTGATAATCGAGGCAGATCTTTCTCTATCCACATGCCATTTCGATAAAGATGAATTCTTGTTCCTGATCTCTCATCTAAGTCTTTCAAAAATCGGAAATATAACGACACTTCTCCAAAGGATGTCGAAATAACTTGGTATTTGGGATGCGGATTTTTCAGTGTGCAATACGCATCCCAAATATTACTCCCTGACGGACCAACAGAATTTTTTCTGCTACGAGTCTTATTACGATAACGTCCGAGAATATCTTGCAATCTCGAACTATCTATTTTAGAACAACACTCGCCATCTAGATAAATTTCAACTTTTAGCTTTTCTTTGAAAACCAAAGGCAAAAAGTGACTTGCAATCGCTCTTTCAATGTTTTCGATATTTTCATCATCGTTATCAAATCGACGAAAACTATTGAAAGCGAGGATACCGACGACTGAACCTGTTTCAAAAATATTTTCTATCGTTTCAAATTTTTCAAGAAGAATATCTGGACATTTTTCCTTACGATAGAATTCATAAGGATCAAGTAAATCATCTGCAATAGATTTGACCAGATATCCATCTTTACTACATGATTTAGATCTTACCCCCCCCCCCCCAGATTTTTCTGATGCCCTATAAGATTCATTTATCGGATACTGATGGGCAGCGAGAATAGCCTGCCCAGAGAAAATGCGACTTTTCTTGGAAGCCTTGTTTTTCTCGGTGTCGGTATCGGCATCAGATATTCCGCCATAAAGCACATATCGAATATTTGAAGCAGGAAAAGATACCAAATGACCTACGCCGAAAGAACCCGCTGAATCTTCTTTCTTACTCCCGTCACCATCTCCTAAAAGACGTTCCATTCGTTTTTTATCAAGTCCTATACCGTTGTCCAAAAACCACATCACCCGCAATTCGGTATCGCTTTCAATAGATGAGCGAATCGCTTTAACAATACCTTCAGCCTGCTTTAGACTCCCATTTTCATCATGAAATCTACAGGCGCTTTCAAAATGTGAAATATAGCTTTCAAGTGCCGGAATATCCTTAAGCGATAGAGATTCAATCTCAATACGAATCTGTGTGACCTCCCGCTTTGCATCCCGGGCAGCATCCAGAGCATTCTGGGTCAACTCTCTGAGAATAATATCTGGGTCAGCATCCGCCTTATCTGCCAACGCAGAGCTACGAAAGCCTTCCTTACCACTTGCTGAGGGAAAATTGATTTTGAGACTCATCGATCCACCATCCTTGTCAAAGGGTCGATTTTCGTAAAGCCGTGGAAAAAGGGACGGCTCACCGCTTTCGGATCGTCGAAACCGTTATCAGGCGAGCCTGTCACTTATTCGCTTGCAGGCTCACAACGAGTTCTCGGGATCCGCAGCCCCACCCACCGAGGCGTGCCGCGAGTTTATAGCGCATTTCAACCAAATACAAGAAGGGTATCGGATTTTTCCCTCCAATCCCTCTCTACTATGGTCGATGAAGACGGGCTTGGCTCGATGGCAAAGCCGGTTTCCGCAGACCCCTAAAACGCCGAGAATTCAAGTGCTTCGCCTACCGAACGAATCTCCCTTCAAGGCTCTTGCCGTCGGCCTCTGGGCTTTCGAAGGGATAAGCCCCACCATCGGCATCGAGCGATCCGGGGCGAGGATTCGCTATGGGTTTTCCGATGAATCTGCGCCCGATTCATCGGTCATCGGCAATCGTTGTCCCCTTAGCTGGTAAATGCGACGCTTGTCGGCCCTTAGGACGGTGAACTGGAAAGCGCCGATTTGTGTCCGCTCTCCCTTGACGGGTAGGCGCTTGAAGGCATGCACCACCAATCCGCCGATGGTATCGAACTCCTCCTCGTCGAGATCGCACCGGAAGTATTCGTTGAAATCCTTGATCGGGATTCGGGCCTCGAAGGTGAAGGTGCCGTCGGAATGCTCGTTGATCGAGGTCTCTTCGATGTCATCGTGCTCATCGTCGATCTCGCCGACGATCTGTTCCAATACATCCTCGATGGTGACCAACCCGGCAACGCCTTCGTGCTCGTTGACGACGATCGCCATGTGATTGCGACTTCTGCGAAAGTCCCGCAATAGATGATAAAGACGCTTGCTTTCGGGAATGAAAGCCGCCGGCCGCATCATCTGATCCATGGAAAAGGGAGTGCCTTTATCCGCAAGGCCGACGAAATGGGCCAGCAGATCCTTGGCCAGCAGGATTCCTCGCACATTATGGCGATCCTCCCGGATCACCGGAAAGCGCGAATGGCCGGATGCAATCACCTCCTGAATGAATTCCTCCGGCTGTCGATCCTCTTCGACGACCACCATCTGCACTCTGGGCACCATGATATCGCGCACCCGGATATCCTGGACATTGATCGCGTTTTCCAAAATGGTCAGCGTATCGGAATCGATCAGTTTTTTTTGCCGCCCCGATGCACGCAGGATCTCGATCAAGGACTTGCGATCCCGCGGCAACGACCCCGGCTTATCCGATCTCGCTTTCGTCAGTCGCTCCAACAACGCGCGATAGGTGATCGGGATACGGGCAAGAGGACCACCGGAGGTCCCGGTGCCCGAGGGTCTACTAGGAGGTTCTTCGGGGGATTCGTTCACGGTTTCACCTCATCCGATGGGTCGAGGAAGGTCGGGGTGGATTCGAGTCGTTTCGGGTCGGTTCGGGGTGGGAGTGCGGCATCTGGCCGCATCTCCCTTTCTTTGCGCTTCATCCGCCTCGTAGGGGTCGGGATATCCGAGCGCAATCATCAAATCACACTCGAGGGCTTCCATGACGGCGGCGGCATCGGGCTGTTCGTGATCGTAGCCCAGCAGGTGCAAGGTGCCGTGTACGACCATCAGCGCCCAATGCGCTTCCAATGATTTGGATTGGCTGATCGCCTCGCGGGCGACCACCGGGGCGCAGATCACGACATCGCCGATTTCCCGATCCGCAGATGGCGCGACACCCGGCGGATCGAAAGGAAAGGCCAAGACGTTCGTGGCGCGGTCGATGGATGAATCGCGCAAGCGATAGCGCGCATTGAGCATCGACCCCTCCGCTTCGTCCACCACCCGGACCGTCATGCGAGCGGCGGGCGAGTGCCCGGCAAGGGCCGCTTGCGCGAAACGAACGAGCTGAGAGGATGCAGGTATGCCGGGCATCTTGCACACCCGTTGCACGGTAATGCCGCCGTTCATCGCCTCATCCGACCTCTTGCTTCCCTCGGACTCGATGGCTCGGGGATCTCGTCTTTGGATTCCATCGCCTCGTAGGCATCGAGGATCTTGGCCACCATCGGATGGCGCACCACGTCCCGGCTGCCGAATGATGTCCAAGTGATGCCATCGACCTCTCGCAGAGCATCCATCGCATGGCGCAACCCCGAACGCTGCGATGCGGGCAGATCGATCTGGGTGATATCGCCGTTGATCACCGCCGTGGAGCCGAAACCGATACGGGTCAAAAACATCTTCATCTGCTCGATGGAGGTGTTTTGGGCTTCGTCAAGGATGATGAAGGATTCGTTGAGGGTGCGGCCACGCATATAGGCAAGGGGCGCGACCTCGATGATATTGCGTTCGATCAGCTTCGCCACCCGCTCGTAGCCGAGGGTCTCGTGCAGCGCATCGAACAGGGGGCGAAGGTAGGGGTCGACCTTTTGCTGAAGATCGCCCGGGAGAAATCCGAGCCTCTCTCCGGCCTCGACCGCAGGGCGCACCAGCACGATCCGGCTGACCCGATCGCTTTCCAAGGCCTCCACCGCGCACGCCACCGCAAGATAGGTCTTGCCGGTACCCGCAGGCCCGATTCCGAAGTTGACATCGTGGGTACGGATCGCATGCAAATATCGTTGCTGGTTGCGACCGCGACCGCGCACCACCTTCCCCCGCCGAACGCGAATTTCATTGCGAGCGCTATCGTTCTCGTCTTCGCTTTCAAGATCGCCTTCGGACTCGTCAGCGATCCGCGATCGCCATTCCTGCAGGAAAAGATGCACCCGCTGATCGTCGAGGGATGTCTCCCCGGTGGCGGCATAGAGATCGAGCAAAAGCCTGCGAGCCCCTTGCACCGCCGCCGGAGCCCCGGTCAGATCGAAGGCATTGCCGCGCGTGACGATCTCCACGCCCAAGCGATCTTCCACCTGACGCAGGTGCCGATCCAAAGGACCGCAAAGATTCGAAAGACGCACATTATCCGCAGGCTCCAAGACGATACGGGCCTTATGCGTCGGAGCCGCCCCGTCCCCTTGCGCGGGAGGCACCAAGGGAGCGACCTTCGAGTGCGGGTCGTTCAAAAGGGAATCGGAGGAAGCCACAAGGGGATCGTTCTATCCATGCACCGAAATGTCGATCGTTTCCCCAAGAGTGCCATCGACGCAAGATGGCTTCTTCGGAAAATCGAGGGGTCGGAAAAATCGCCTTCGAGGGTTTTTCATTCGATATCCGTTATTTCGATATCCGTCATTCGATGGCTCGCCATTCGAAGGCCTATCAATCGATAACCCATCATTCGAGAATCAGGGGATCCGATCCGCGCAGGGAATTCGCAAACGCATCGACGATCTCGATATCGACGAATCGTCCGACAAGATGCGCCTGATCGAAGCGTTCCGGGCAAGGAAAATTGACCACGCGATTATTGCCGGTGCGCCCGCGTAGTTCTCGATGATCCTTCTTCGACGGGCCTTCCACCAAAATCCGGTAACGAGAGCCGACCATCGATCGGGAAACCCCCGCCGCCAGCTCGCTCAGTCTGCCTTGGAGGCGCGAAAGACGCTCGCGCTTGATCGAAAGGGGCACCGCATCCGGCAGTTCCGCCGCCGGGGTTCCGGGGCGGGCGCTGTAGATAAAGGAGAAGGAAGCATCGAAGGCGACCTCCTCCACCAAATCCATGGTCGCTTGGAAATCGGCTTCGCTCTCGCCCGGGAAACCCACGATGAAATCCGATGAGAGCGAGAGATCGGGGCGGTTTTCGCGTAATCGCCGCACCTTGTCAAGGTAATCATCGACCGTATAGTTTCGCTTCATCCTTCGCAAGATCTCGTCGCTACCGCTTTGCACCGGCAGATGCAGATGCTCGGCAAGGGCATCGACCGATCCATGGGCCTTGATCAGGCTCTCGCTCATTTCGACTGGATGGGAAGTCGTATAGCGAATCCGCCCGATCCCCGGAACGGCCGCCGCATAGGCAATCAACTCCGCTAAGTCGCATTCGCCGCCATCGTACATCGCCCCCCGCCAAGCGTTCACATTCTGACCCAATAACGTGATCTCGCGCACTCCCTGCTCGGCGAGTGAGACGATCTCGGCGATCACCGCATCGAAGGGGCGGCTGAACTCCTCCCCGCGGGTGTAAGGCACCACGCAGAAAGTACAGTATTTGCTGCATCCTTCCATGATCGAAACGAAAGCGGTGGGTCCATCGGCTCTCGGCTCCGGCAATCGATCGAATTTTTCGATCTCGGGGAAGGTGATATCGATCGCCGGGCGGCGTTTGGATTCGATATCGACACTCCCCGACGTCTTCGGCTCCGGCAACATCTCGGGCAAGCGATGGAGGGTTTGGGGGCCATAAACGACATCCACCCAAGGAGCCCTCTCCCGAATCGCTGCGCCTTCTTGACTCGCCACGCAACCGCCGACCCCGATGACGAGATCCGGGCGCTCTTTCTTCCACTGCCGCCAGCGACCGATCTCGGAAAAGAGTTTCTCCGCCGCCTTCTCCCTGACGGAGCAGGTATTGACCAAGAGCACGTCAGCATCCTCGGGGCGATCGACACGCTCGAGCCCTTGGCTCTCCTCGAGGAGGTCCGCGGTACGCGCGGAGTCGTACTCGTTCATCTGACAACCGAAGGTGCGGATATAAAGTTTGCGGGGCATGAGCCGAAATGGACCGAAAAGAGATGGGAATGATGTGAGGGTTTCAGTGTACGGGAAATTTCCCGAACGTGGATGAAAGTGTGGACGAAGGCGGCGACGAAAGCGAAGACGAGTATGCGCGATCGAATAGGGCCACGCCAACCGATACCGCAAAACCACCCTCGCCCTGACCGGATCTGCAGGTCATGTAAGGGCGATAGCGGGCAATGCAAGGGATTCTATCCAAAGTGCGAATCCATAAGAAGACGAATCGGGCACGGCATCCGATGCGATGATTCGGGATATCCCTTTCGAGTCGGAACGCGATTTCAAAGCGCGATTCTATCCTGTCTCGGGAGGCTTGCGCCCCGCCGAAGAGCCAACCGGTGAGCGAGACCTTGGCTCTGGGCGGATCTGCGAAAACGACCCTCGCAAAGAGATCCGAGCGCTTTCGAATCGATGAAAGACGATCTCCCACCCTTTGCCAAAGCCAAAAAGAAGACAGCCTGACGGGGCGGGCTGTTTCTCGCACCTGTGATTTTCGCATGCGCGTTATCGCACCCGGTAAGAGCCTCGGGCAACGAAGCCTATCCAGCCTTCTACCGGGCCTTGCTTCTCTCGCCGAGGATCGGGCACCGAAAGGAGCTTTTCGATTCGAAGCGAGCGATCTTCCATGCAATCGTGGATCGCCCCTGTCTATCGATGCGATTGACGATATCGCGATTGACGATACCGGGTGAATATTCGTTCGAAAGGATCGAGACGATATCAAAGCCTTGGGAATGGAACGATCATAGGAACGATCACTCGGATAGGATTTGCGAGTAATCGCTTCGCACCCGCTCCGATAGCGAGCGCAAGGTGATCCCTCGAGGCCCGATATCGCCCACGATGAACTGAAAAATCAACGCATCGCCCACCCCCATACGCAGATCGCCGACCACGATCGAGTCGTCCTGCACCCGTATGCGATAGAAGCCGCGCGAAAACCACTGCAACTGCCGGAAGGCCTTCGATGATTCCAGTTCGGCAATCAAATCGGTGCGGCTGGTTCGATAACGCCATTGCGTCTCCTCGTTCGAGAATACCCGGATATAACCCTCGTAATAGCCATCGGGGGTCATGACCACCGCGCGCCAAAACAGCGTATTGAAAAATATCGGGGTGGAGATATAACGGGTATAGGAAAACCCTTCTTGCGCAAGGGCGTCTTTGATTTGACCATCGACGACCACCTTGGCGACCACCGACCAAGCCAAATAGACACAAGTCAACCCCAACGCCCACAGCGGGGCGCGCGAGTGGATTCTCGTCCCTCTTGGCCGGTATCGACGCAAGGCAATCACCACGCCGACAATCAAGGGCAGCGTATATAAGGGATCGATGATGAATATGGTCGCCCACAGCACCGGTTCGCTGGAAAAAGGCAGCCATAACCTCGTACCGTAGACCGTGAAGGCATCGAGGATCGGATGGGTCGCCAATACAAGCCACATCCCCAGCATCCATAATCGATCGAATGCCGTGCGAAAGATCAAAGCCATCATCAACGCCACGGCGGGGGCCGCCAGCGTCAGCCAGAACAACGAGTGCGTGAAGCCTCGATGCTCCGCATAATCGGCGATCGGATCTCCGTAGGAGATCAAAACATCAAGATCGGGCAAAGAACCGCAAACCGCTCCGGCGGCGGCTGCCTTCCAACCATGACGACGACCGGCAACGGCATAGCCGATGGCCGAGCCCAGCGCCGCTTGCGTCACCGAATCCATCGATACTCGCTCATCAATCGCTCCTGATCGGGGCTCGAACAGCCGGTTGCACAGTCATCGGGCACCGGGCCGCTTTCGAAAATGACGTCTTATCCACAAACCCGGCACCGCTCGTTTGCATATCGCTCGAAAATTGCCATCGAATCCAACCCTATCGACAATATCGACCGAATGGATAGAGTGAATCTCCCATCTATGATGAGAAAACATCCCACCGATGCAAGTTCAAGTAAAACAAAGCAATAGACCCTTGTCGTTCTTTATAAAGGACTTGGCACTTGTCTTCGAAAACTATAAAATCTCGCCATGAGCGATTTTTATCTCATCATCAATGGATGGATCACGCTCTAGCCGGAAGCCGATACGGCGCCGCTGATCAAGTTTTTGCGCATCAACACCGAATTCATATCTTCGATGCTCGGCGAGACCGACCCGATATCGTCGGTAAGTTCTTGAATCCTAGCCTCCATATCCCGCCGGATCCGTTCGGCCTCATCGACTTCGATCGCTTTGAAACGTAATTTCTGCCCGGGCAGGGCCCGCCCCAAACGAGGCAGATCGGCCGATATCACCGTTGCGATTTTCGGATATCCGCCCGTGGTTTGACGATCGACCATCAAGATGATGGGCATTTGGTTTCCCGGCACTTGGATCGATCCGTTCACGACCCCGTCGGATGGAATGTTGAAACCCTTGGCATGGGTGAGCGGCGGTCCTTCCAGCCGCAGCGCCATCCGGCTCGACATCCGGGAGATCTCGTAAGCCTCGCTCGCAAAAGTATCGAATGCCGCTTGCGTGAAGTAGTCGGCCTGAGGACCGGGGACGATGCGAATCGGCGCCTGATCGTTCCACTCGAAAGAGCGCATCAGCATTCGATCCGGACCGAGAGGCGGGGTGTCGACGATAAGATCGATCTTGTCTGCATCTTGAATCGCACGCCCATCCACGCCCCCGATCCCCGATGTCTGAAAGGTCGCCATGCTCCCGAACAACACCGGGAGGTCGAAGCGGCCGGATATTGCAAGATAGCAGCACGATGTATCGGCAACCCCTCCGATCCTAAAGACCTGTCCATCGGCGAGCGTCACGCTTCGACCCGATGGAATCCGTAGAGGCGTCGGTTCGAGAATGTCGATCGACGTTTGGGTACCGACCAATGCGATCCGGATCGGCCCGCCTTCGATCCGGATCTTCGGGCCTAAAAACCGCAACTCCAAGCCTGCGGCACCTTGCGGATTGCCCACCAAAGCATTGGCCAAACGCAGCGATATCGGATCCAAAGCGCCGGATATGGGGATTCCCATCCCTTGAGCCCCGTACCTGCCCAGATCCTGGACCGTCGTCATCGGGCCGGATGAATCGAACTTCAAAGAAGCCTTCATACCCTCACATCCGCCGTCATACCCGGGCATCGCTCATCGGATCATAGCGACCGGCAATGATTCGCTCTCGAATCGACTCGAACTCATAGCGATCGACAGCCCTCAAGGAAACGCTGTCCCCGGCATGCAGAAGAACCGGATTCTCCTTCGATCGATCGAATATCGGAACCGGCGTTCGCCCGACAACATACCAACCCGTCGGATTCATAACCGAGTAGATCACCGTTTTGCCGGTTGCGATCACGACCGACCCTGCTTCGATACCTGAGATCGGATCCTTTCGGCGGGGAATCGCAATCCGATCCGGAAGGTCGCCGATATATGGCTGCCCGGGAGCGAATCCGATCATATAAACGAACTGATCCGCACCGACGATATCCGAAATGACATCCTCCGGTGCAAGGCCCGCCCATTGCGCAACGGTCTCGATATCCGGTGCGAAATCTTCCCCTTCGAAGCAAACGGGAAAGGACCACGCCTTAGGTTCCACCTCGGCTATCGATACCGTCGATTCATTCAGCGCTTCGATCGCCTCGATCAACTCGAACTGGCCGGCTTTGAGTGGATCGTAGTGAACGAGCAACGAGAGATAGGCGGGAACGATCTCGATCACCCCGGGAAGCGCCGCAGCCTCGATTGCCGAGCGCAGCCGCATGACAGCGGCGCTGGTCTTCTTGTCGATATCGGTACCGACTTGGACCGTGAGCCCCGTATCCCCGCTAGGAAGGAATTTCAGCGACGTCCCCATTTGCCTCACCGCCCCAAGGATAAAAACGACCCGACCAAGACCAAAGCACCGGCTCGATCAGTTCAGCCTTTGCGCCATCGGAGCGATTTCGATACCGGCAGAAGTCAAGGCTTTGCGCACCTCGGCCGCCATCGCAACCGCGCTGGGGTTGTCTCCGTGGACACAGATGGTATCGATATCGACCTCGATACGCTTGCCGGACTGGCTTTGGATCGCACCGTCTTCGACGAACCGAGCCACTCGAGATGCGGCCTCGTTCGCATCTTCGATCATCGCTCCCGGTTGTCCTCGAGGCACCAACATGCCATCATCGTCATAAGCGCGGTCCGCAAAGATCTCTTTCGCGATCTTGAGACCCAGACTCTCGCCCGCCCGCTCCAACTCGCTACCCGGCAGGACAACGAATATGAGTTCCGGCGCCACGGCTTCGATGGCCCGGGCCGCCGCCATTGCCAGATCGGCATCGACGCATGCCATATTCCCCAATGCGCCGTGGAGTTTGTAGTGCACCAGCGGCACACCGCAGGCCCGCGCCATCCCTTGGATCGCACCGACCTGATAGATCAGCATCTTCTCGATCTCACCGACATCCTGCACGCGAATCTGACGGCGCCCGAATCCCCATAAATCGTTGAAACCCGGATGAGCACCGACCCCGACCCCGTTCTCCCGAGCCAATTCCAAAGTGCGATGCATGACCAAGGGATCGCCACCATGAAAGCCGCAAGCGACATTGGCGGATGAAATGATCTTCAACATTTCCGGGTCGTTCCCGATGGTATAGGGTCCGAAACTCTCACCGAGATCGGAATTCAAATCGACTTGACTCATATCGTCCTCCTTGAAAAATCGGTTGGATGCTAGCCGCGAAACTGCATGATGCTTGGCAGATAGGTCACGATCTCGGGGAAGATCGTGATCGCAATGACCATCATGACCATGATCGAAAAGAACGGGAGGATGGCCCGCGCGATACGACCGATATTCTCACCGGTCAGCCCTTGAATGACGAAAAGATTGAACCTGACCGGCGGCGTGATCCGCGCCATCTCCACGACGATGACCCCCTTACCCTTGGGTTGCTTGAGTCACTGATTAAGGCGTGATCATAGGGGATAACGGAGATATTTCATAGCCAAGCAAAAAGCCCAAAGAGCAAAAGAACGTATGCTCCCCAAAAACCGAGCCGAAATCGGTACCGCGGCAAGGGCTTCCAGCATCGACCAGTATGAGCGGGTAAAACCGCAATACTTCGTGTAATCGGCAATCGGATCGCAGTGATGGATCAAGACATCCAAATCAGGCAACTAACCGGAAACTCTGTCGCCGCGACCTTCCAGCCATGATGACGACCGGCGACGGCATAACCGATGGCCAAGCCCAACGTCGCTTGCGTCACCAAACCCATATAAAGGCCTTCCGTCCGCCCCGGGGAGCGAACGGAAGGTAGCGATTGACAAGTGGGGTCAGGATGCTCTTGAGAAGCACACCCTCTCCCATAGAAAAAGCCCCTTTCATCGAGATGATGTTATAAAAAATCATCACCTGCATGTTGCGTGAAAGCGTCTGCATCCCTGATGTATTTGAGCACCGTAGTTGGGTTGGTGTGGCGCGTAACCTCCATGATCTTGTCCAACCGAGCATTATGAGCCGCGGCACTGGTCACGAAACCTGCGCGCAGCGAATGGCCGGCAATGTTCTTCGGATCCAAACCAATTAGCTTACCGTAGTGCTTCACCAACCGCGGGATGTCCGAATGGTGAAGAGGATTGCCACGCAATCCTCCACCCCGTTTCATCGTCTGAAATAGATACCCTGACTTAATCCCGGAAACCCTCAGCCATTCACATACCCGCTGTATCGGTTTGATACGCTTGCCTGGGGGTATCGCGATTTTCTGCCCTCGACCCTCTTGATCGGTCTTAGACTTGCGAATGTAAATAAACATTCCGCTCGGTGTCCTCGAATTCCTTGATTTAATGATCCGGATATCCTCGGCACAAAGACCGCAAGCCTCCGACCGACGCAGAGCCCCAGCAAAAATGATCGCCAAAAGAGCGGCATCGCGTATGCCAATCGGCGTCTTAGGACAAAGTTTGAGCATTTTTAAAACCTGATGCTCTCTTAGTGCTTCGACTCTTCTGACTTTCGTACCACATACCCGCATCAAGCCACGCAGCGCCATGATCACCTCCGGATGGGAACCCGGCGAGGCAAATCCCGAATGTATGTGCTTATGGTTGATCGCACTGCTGTAGAGAGAAACGGTTCCCATCGACAGCGGATTGCCATTACGCCCTACGGGCTGAGTAGCATGCGTAATCAGGAAATCAATCACTGTCGAGGGAGCCGCAGGCAAGGCTTTAAGGAACTTGTAATGACAAAATTGCTCAAACCTCTGCCAGCCCTTTTGATACGCCAGTCGAGTATTCTCGGACAGTGCCGACTGCATGATCTTGCTATACTGTTCATCCATTGGACAGATCTCCTTGTGGTTAGAAAAAAGGGTTCTGATCATGCCATAAAAACTCACTACACTTCATAAATCCATTTACTACGGAATAAAAACCGGCTACAACGATGCTTTTATCATTGATAAAGAGACTAAGGATGCACTTATCCAAGAAGATCCGCGATCTGAGGAAATCATCAAACCGATACTGAGAGGTAGAGACATTGGAAGATATAAAACAGAGGAAATAAAAGAATATTTGATTGGAACTCATAATGGATATCGTAATGCTCCAAGGATAGATGTAAAAAATTATCCCGCTATTAAAAAGCATTTGGATAAACACTATCATGAAATCAATATTAGACAAGATCAGGGGGCAACTCCCTATAACCTTCGTAATTGTGCTTATTACGGAGAGTTTGAAAAGGAAAAAATCGCCTATTCAGATATATCCACATCTCCTCGATTTTATCTTGATCGTAAAAATATATATTTTACAAATACTGCGTATATATTAACAGGTCAAAATTTGATTTTTTTACTTGGAGTATTAAATTCTAAATTATTTACATTTATATTCAAACAATTTTATGCTGGTGGTGGTTTGGGAGATCATGGATATCGTTACTTCAAGTTATTTTTAGAAAATGTACCTATTCCTTATCCGTCTAAAAGAAAAACAATAATAAAAAAGCAGGTCGAAAAATATGTGGAATGCATTATGGATGATGTGAGTATTGGTCAGAGGAATGAAATTTTGGATTCTAGAATTGATCAGTTAATTTATGAATACTATGAACTAACAGATAAAGAAATAAATTTAACAATTAAAGGCATGAAAAATTGATCGATGTGAATTGTAACACCTTCCACACTAGTGTGATTTAGGGCATTGGTCAATACTCGATTGTAAGAGAGAATCTGGATAACCCGTGGCAAAAAAGCAAGCGGAGAGGCGGACTTGACCCGGGAAGCGATCGGTGGCGAATGCAAGTAAGATATTATGAATCTAGCGGATCTAGGCGAGCCTATCCAGTCAGTAGCCAGAAGCCCCAATATGACTGCGACCGAGGTCAGCTGCTAGTGAGAAAAAGCAGGTAAGATGCGCAGATTACCAAAGTTATCTAGCCCATATCCATAGCGAAAAACACCTCAAAGTGATGGATGCGCGCTTGGCACATGCAAAGGCATTTATACATCGAGAGTGCGGATCTTGCGGCTCATGTGTGGAACAACTGTTTGTTCGCTAAGTCTTGTCGGCGACACTGCCTCATGGCCCGCGGCCGAACCATTATTCCCGTCAATGCATCAATGAGATGTGGGATACCAACACGACGACGATCACTTTGAGCACATGAAAGATTAGTCGCCGTCCTCGTATCTATCGACCATCAATCTGTATGAGGATATATACGGGGCCTAAGCGTGATACGCGCTTTGAAGCGTTGCAGCCCATTCGCTAATGGGCGAAAGAGCGCTTCAGAGATATCGGCCAAGGAGTGGCTGACGGACTCCATCCGCCATGATAATGGATCCTAGTATGTCAGCCATGACTTCCAAGAAGAGGTCAGTTGGTTGGGAATCGACTCGTCGCCGTCCTTCGTTTGCTCACGTAAGGCAGTGGCTGCGCCGAGCGACTCACCCGCACCATCAAAGGAAAATCTGCTTTGGTTGGAAACGTATTGGTGCACCGAGGAACGGCTCTCACCTCACCCGTCCAGTGGTCTGGGATGCCGAGAATGGGCTGTTTTCCTGCGGGTCCGCGACCTTTCCCCCTTTTCTTGTCCGCGTGCTTGGTTAGCCCTCCTTGCCGCCGATGTAAGTCGCATCCATCTCGACCTCGCCCGACAACTTCGCCAACTGACCGGAGCACGCTTGACGCACGCGCAGGAGCATGTGCCATGCCGATGGCTGCATGATGCCCAGCTGCCTCGACAACTGCACCGAGGAGATGCCTTTGCGAGAAACGTGCCACAGATAGAAGACATACAGCCAACTGCGCAGAGGTATCTTGCTTGCGTGAAAAATAGTGCCGTGCTTCACCGAGTAGACCTTCCGACATCCCTTCCCCTTGCATCGATAGTACCCTTCGCGAGATTTCCAGATACCGTGGCGTTGGCTTTTACACTTGGGGCAGGTCGGCTTCCCATCTTTCCAAAGCCGCTTCTCGATGAACGCTCGAGCGGAGGCTTCGTCCGGAAACCGCTCGAAAAACTCAGGCACACTGAGGATGATTTATATTTTGCTTAGAGATCTTTCGATTATTCGTATCTCTGACTTACTTAGATTATAATGGCCATATATTAGATGATTCAGCTTAGAGTGAGGCTTTTCTTCCATTTTCATAACTTTATCGTACTGAGAAATATATTTCTGCATCTCTTGATTGGAAATTTTTAATATTGGCATTTTTTCTACCATGTAATTATCCATTTGAAAACCAGTACTATCTTGCATATTTGCAACTGTTTTCCAATAATACTTAATTATGTTGCTTTCTAAGATGGTTTTTATGTATTTCAGCCCTGATTTTGCTGTAATAAACCGCATAGGTGCTGATATATAAATCCCAGTTTCTACTAGAATAAATCGCCATTTTCTGTTGATTCCCGGAAAGGCGATTTTTTCCTTTTCAAACTCTCCGTAATAAGCACAAGTATCCTGCAGTTCATACCATCGGTGTGGTGTGTGCTTTCTAGCGCGAGATCCATCCTGTAAAACGCATCCCGATTGCTCCAAACGATCTTGTCCAAATGAAAGCAGATGCTTTTTGATTGCTGGGTAGTCATCGATGCAAAGATTTTTTGACGGGAGGGTTGCAATGAGATATTTTTTGAATGGAGTAAGATGATACCTTCCAATATCTCTCCCTTGCAAAACAGGCCTAATGATGTCTGCAGATTTCGAGTCCTCTTCGATCAATGCATCCTTAGTCTCTTTATCGATGATAAAGGCTTTATTGTAGCCGCTCAAAACTCCTCGATAAATGGATATATCCCATTCTTTCAAAGGAGTGCCTATTCGTTCAATTTTTTCTTTTAATGCCATTTCTTCTGGATTTAGCAAAATCCAGCTATCATCATTCTTTGGAGTCGACATTTGCTCAAATCTAATTTTTGATAAATTCAGAGATTTTTTATTCTCATGCTCAAAAGATGCATAATCAATCGACATCTTTCTCTGTATCTTACTAAATAAAAGAATGTTGGTATCGACAGTCGCTGTTTCAAATACATCAGCACCCAGATCCAAAATTTTGATGTCACCAACTTTTTCGCCTAAGAATTTACGCATATTTTTTCCATAGTCCGTTCTCATCCATTTATTTGAAGTGATAAAGCAAAGGCAGCCATGCAAATCTAGTAGTTCCCATCCACGCTCATAAAATAGTTGATATATATCACCAGTTCGAGCAAAAGCAGAGTAATTCAAATTTTTATAGCGATCTCCATATTTCTCACTAGATTCATTTGAGATCCTTTGTTGCAACTGGATATAGGGAGGATTACCTATAACCAAATCGAATCCATCAACATTGAACATCCACTTAGGATCAAACCATTCCGCGCTATGATTTTTATCATAAGGCAGCCAAGAGCAAATTTTATTGAATTCTTCTTTCTCATCCTCCGATATATTTGAAGTTTGAGCAATGTAACTTCTCATATCTTCTCTTAATTTACTATCTTTATTTCTGCATTTTGATTTATTAATATCATCGTTAGCATAAAAATATTCCTCTCTTATTTTTAAAATTTCTTTTTGAAAATTACTCAGCTCATCCCCTCCAAATATTCCCACTTGCTTTAATCTGTTCTTATTAACTAATGACTTAATCTTAAGTAAAGTATCTGCTACAATGAGATTGGTTTCTAGATTCGGTAAGGAATTAATTCCATAATTGATTGACATATCTTGTTCTGGCTTCTGTTCAATTGCCAATGATATAAAAAACCTCAACTTCGCAATCTCGACTGCAATCTGCTGTATGTCAATCCCATAAATATTATTTTTTATTAAGTATAGCTTTCTAGAGTAATCACCATGATCATTGGATTTAGAAAACATTTGTTCAATCTCACTAATTGCTTGATTTCTAAGATCAATATCGGGGATTTGTTTTGCAATTTCAATATTTTTATTTTTCCATTTGTTATTATTTGGATCCACAATTTTCAAAATAGTCACCAATCTATGTAGAACTCCCATAGGAAACGCCCCTGAACCTACCGCTGGATCGATAATTTTCATACTATATATCGCGGAAATTAATTTCTCTGTTTCATGTTCGTCAAAACAAACGTCAGCGATACCTTCATCCAAATCTTCGTCCAAACTGTCGATTAATCGAACAATTTTATTTTTCCATTCGGATCGCTCATCATGCTTAGAGAGTCTAAGCTTCAGCGCCTCATCAATGATGTAATTAACAACCTGACGGCTTGTGTAGAAACTTCCTGTTTTATTTCGTGCCGACTCGCTGGTTTCTGGATTATGACGCGCTAGCAGATTTTCGAATACTTTTCCTAAAAGCTCGGGATCAAGTGCTACATCTACATCTAGAGGTGTAGATTCTTCTGCGGTAAATCGATATTGCTCAAGAATCTGAATCAGCCCATTTTCTTCATTATCGAAGAAAAGATCATTAGGTACAATAATTCTATTTGAATCTTCAACGGAAAATCCATCTTCAGGGTGGCATTCAAATAAACCACCATTTAGAAATGGAGATTGTAGAAACAGATTTTTGACCTGATCGTCAGAGATCCTAAATAATGGCATAGAGCTATCTAGATAATAACTATATGACCTTGAGTCTTCTTCATCCATTTTTCTATCACTAATTTCTTGATTCAATGTTGCGAAGAATAAATTTTGCAAAATAGCTTTGTAATAACTACTAGGCTTTTTATAGTCAATGTAGTCTTTTACCTTAATTTCATCAAATAGATATTGATTGATCAATCCTTTTTCTTTGATAAACCAGACAAATAATAGCCGCGTAATCATCCGAATAACGCTATTGGATTTTTGAATGGATGTTTCTCCAACTCGAGGGAGGGAAATGGTTCTGATAGCTTTATCATACCACTTCTCGAGTTTCTTATAAAACTCCTTATTCAATTCTTCCACAGAAAATACTTGCTCAATGCTATCCAGTGATTTCTCTTTGTCTGATATCATGTTGAATCTTTCGGTTGCAGTCCGAACATTCTGACCTTCACCGAGCAGATATGTGAACCGCTTACTACCAGATCGCTTTTTCTCAGAGTCTTCTAAATAATCCATTCTCACAAAACTCAATCGCCAAGTCTTTTCCATACCGTCTACATCATGATAGATCGCCAAAGCTCCATCCAGCCCGTAGTCTCTACAAGCCTTTGCTATCACACTTCTCAGATTTACTCGATTTCTGCGAATCTTAGTTTGAGGTTTTATCTTGACCTCGAAGAGACCAACTTCCTCACCATGGTCTTCATCAAGCATCAAATTACCCCACTGGATACAAGATTTCACGTTCGCACTGTCTATTTTTTTATCCGAACGAAATCGCTTCAATCGATCACGACCAAATGCTTGGTCTAACACCTCAATCCACTGGTCGCGATCATAAGACCCTTTGAATAAATCACTAATTTTTCTTGACATTGTCAGGCTCCTTATAAGCAATTGTAGCGCACTTGGGTTATGGGGCACTCTACGGAGGTCAGACGGATGTCTGCATCCATCTTGTCGCGTATGAACTGGCTTGGCGAGCCGATGTCATCAACGATTGATCAGCCATTGTTCTTTGTATTCGTCCTTGAACCGCTGAAGGGCTTGCGGAGTATAGCCTCAGACAACCGACCGAGCGATGTCGATGTCCGCGAAGACGGCAATCAAGATCGGTCATCGTCAATGTCGGTGCCCCACATCTCATCAACCTTCAAAGGGATGATGGGGCCATCATGAGAGCACATACCACAGGCCGGTCTCCGGCAAGGTTCACGAGCAGACCATTCGTTTTCTCGCATGAGATGTAAGACCCGCGCTCTCAATGTGCAAATGCTATTGTATCCTAGCCGCACATCCACTTCTCGGTGACTTTCGCTATGGAAAGGGCTTTCCTTGATGGCCTGTTTGATGGCCTTCTTCGGTCATCTGTACATCCGGCAGGAATCAGCTAGGCCCCACCGACGACAATGACGGGGGCGCGCAAGTTCGAGTCTACTGTGTGAGTGATTGGAGGTGATTCCATGGAACCGGTCGCCCGGTGCCTCGAAGTGATAGCCGCCGATGTCAGTCGCTGGTACGAGTCGTTCTTCGAAAGAGCCGAGTGTGCTTTCGAAAGAGAAGAAGTCGGATCCTGCGACCAAGAAGGTCGGCAAGCTGGGATCCTTGTCGGCTTCGACCACCATGGACAACAAGTTGCTGCGCGAGAAGATCGAGAGGATGGAAGCGGGTCGTCCTTTTGTGCAGTGGAGGTCGAGGCAATGAGCGCCGCCATCTTCTTCTCGGCCTGTTGCGGGTGTACCAAGTGTGGAAGATCAATCGCTCCGGGGTATATCGTCTCATCTGCATGCAGCCAAGATCGGTCGTCCTCGCCGGAAACCAGGACCACACGGTGAGATGCTGCGCCAATGACCGAAGCCATCGAACAGGTCATCAAGGACAGCCCGTTCTATGGCGAAGGGTTCCGCAAGCGGGGCTCTTTCAGGAGAGGCTAAAAGCCCCGCGACCCGAAACCCGCCCCTTCTTCGGAGGAGGCATCTCCGCCCCGATAGGGGCTTTCAGCAAGAGGATGTGAAGATGATTATCGACATATAAAAGTACCGAATCGGGGAGGCTTACCCTTTCAGCCTCTATACGAATCATAGGAATATCGAAGGACTCCTGATTGCCAAACCGGAGGGCGAAGAGTTCTATCAGGCTTTCGCTCCCGAGGACTTCGGAGATCCAACCTTCCGCCTCTTGAAAGGCGGAGGGCTTTCTCGCCTCGTTTCGAGATTCGATCTCTACGAGGTCAAGCGATCAGGCAATCCCCCTCCTCCGATATGCAAGATCGTCCTTCTCCAGAGAGCCGACATGAATGCCCCGAAGGCAACCGGAGGGATAACACCCTTCCTTGCCTATCCGAGGGGCGAGAGCCCTTCCTGACTGACGGAGGAGCCCTAGTACTCCCCCTCCTCCCCTATTATCATCTCTCCACCATCTCCCTCTCTCCTCGCTCCGAGGAGGGCTCTCTTTCAGCCCCTCCGCCTTGCCGGGTGGAGAGGCTCACTCTTCGGGGGTCTACAATGAATATCCAAACATTCAAGGCAAGCCTTGCCGGGAAGATGCACGCGCGTCTGCGATACAACGGTATTCGTACATCGCCGGTGCGGGTCTTGCGACTGATGCGAGAGAACGGCTTGATCGCCAAATCCTGTCGGGGACCGGCTCGTGAGCTGCGTGCTCACGACGGAACCATCATTCCCGCCGATCAATCGATGAGATGTGGGGCACCGACATGACGACAACCGCTTTCGAGTACCGGTAAGATTGACCGCCATCTTCGTGGCCATCGACCATCTCTTAGCGAACTGCGTTCGGGCCTCAAGTGGCCTAAGCGCGGAGTTGTCTCAATAACTCTAATGCGCTTATCTAGGGCGAAGGCAATATGACTGGGCAATAACTACGCCGGGGTTGGTGTTCTTCGAAGGCATTGATTCATACATCGCACTATCATCCACGTCAGATAGCATATCAAGGGGATATTCCCCCAAGAGATTCAAGACTGAATCAAGTTGTCGTTCATTTAAGATCGACATTTTTTTCGATTTCGTTCTCAATTTGTTTACTTCCTGCTTTAGACTTTGAATACGATCGAGTTTGATCGATTCAACCGCTTGTCTTAATTTTATTTTTTCATTTTCATTTAGATCTTTTATGCTTTTCATCAGACTTTTCAAATACTCAGTCGCTCGTTGCTGCTGTGGATTCAATTTCGGAGACCGATACGCGTTGGCAATAGATCCTTGCACTTCCTTTTCGAAGCATCGAAGAGCCTCTTGAACGTGTTGATAATGCTTGTCATGCAGCGGCATCGTCTTGGTTTCAGGTTTGCATTCCAGTATTTTCGCACTCTCTACGAAGGTCAACCTTGACGATTTCAATCCCTCCTTATCCGACATTACTATTGAAAAATACTCACACGATTCATCGCGCAGAAATACAAAAGTGCCTCCTTGATATCGAGTATTACTCACACATCCTCGAATTTTTGTCGGCATCTGCTTCACTCGCCTGAAGTCTTCTGGATGATTTTCCCTAAAATTCCTGACCACCTGAAGATATCCTAATTCCTCTGACGTTTCATCATCTGCCATGATATCTTTTTCGAACAATCCAAAACTACCCACTTTTTCATCAGGGAGGAATATTTGCGAATCCTCGCCTAACGCTGTGTGAAATGCTTCCAGTTTCATTCTAGCCCTACGTTTCAGATTAATATCTTCCTCAACTTTCTCAGTGGGTAGAAAATTGTAGATGAAAATCTCACCTGCTTTGCTTCCAATTCGATTGATTCTACCGATGCGTTGCATCAGCTTGGTAGAATTCCAAGGGGTGTCGTAATTCAAGATAATATTGGCGCGATGAAGATTGATCCCCTCGGACAAAACTTCAGTCGTAATGATAATGTTGTAATCGGATCGCTGCTCCTTACGAGATATATTGGCATCGAAATTTTCTTTGATCTTGTCTTTGAGTTTCTCCCTTGTCGATGAGTTGACTTTCAGTATTTTATTAAAACCATTTTTTTCTAGCCGAGATTCAAGATCATCGGTCGTATCCATTGATTCAGAAAAAATAACCAGCTTTTGTTCCGGATTCTTGGCTTTATCAAATAATTCTTTATTCATGACATCAACCAGTCGATCTGACTTTGGATCGACTTCGCTATCGATAACTTGCTTCCATCTGCCCACCAAATCAATCAGTATCTCATGATCTCGCTCTACCAGTTTCCAATAGTTGGGTTCAAAATCCTTGCGTTGAAAATAATTTTCATTTTTATCGGTAAATATTACATCAAGCTCATCTTCACTCTCGCTTTCAATATACTCGGAAATCTTTCTAGAAGAAGCCAAGTAAATTCTATCATTGTCCCGCATCTTCAATAGTTCTTCGGATGATTTCAAAAATCGTTTTAATGTCTGATATATTGCACTGATACTACTATCCAATCTCTTGACCATCAGCGTTTTCATAATTCCTGTCAACATTTCGGATATGAAATCTGCGCGATTGTATCTTTTTTTGAATTCATCTCGCAAAAATTGAATCATTCGATGACGTGCATAGTGAAGTCTTTTGCCTTCATTTTCTCCATGCCCTGCAATTCGAATAAGTGTTTCGTCGTAAAGTGTATTTAGATTATCCGGAAGTTGATATAGCAGGTTTATAGGTGGGTTGGATTTCGGAAATAAAATACCCTGTCGCTTCAAATCTTTCGAATAAAACTCGTTATCTTGAAGATCTTGTCGAGTTCGGCGAACTGTAATCGGTTCGATTACGCACTTACGGATTTTTTCATAAATAGGAGTAATTTCATCTTTATCGGACGATGATGATCGTTTCATTAGATTTGCATACTCCTTATTGATCGAAGCAAAGAATCTATTCAGACTTCCACATTCAAGTGTGCTCTTGTTTCCATCTTGAAACAGCAGAACCTGATTGAGAATGTCTTCAGGTTTATTATTCAGCGGAGTAGCTGAAAGCAAAATCACTTTCTTTTGACGGCCTGATTTTGTCAGTGTCTTACAGATACGCTGCATATAATCATAAGAGTCAGAATTCTTATTGCGAAACTTATGCGATTCGTCGATGATGATAAGATCGTATTGCTCAGGATTACTCACTTTATGAAGGCTTCCACTGGAAATGATCTTATGTGAAGGAAAAGAAAGATCGTCTACAGTTTCTTCCCAGTTCTGTTTTATAGCTGGCGGCGAGATAATCAATGTCTTAAATGCCACACTTGATGCTTCTTGAAAAGAGATTCGCCTTGCCAGCAAAATGGCAATGACAGTTTTTCCTAGCCCCACAACGTCAGCAAGAAACACCCCGTTATGCTTATTAATGATACCGAGTCCTTGCTCAACCGCGTCCAACTGGTAATTGAGTTTCTTGTATCCTTTCGGCAGATCCATGGCATTTTTAGGATCGAACTCAATTCTTTCGCCAAAATGCTCGATCAGAAATTTGATGTAGAGATCATAAGGCGTGATATCTTCTCGAAGGAAAGTTTTATTCTTCGCTTGATCGATATCATCCGGCAAAATCTCGACACCTTGTTCCCAAAGACTTTCGAACTCCTCGGTGGCGAATTTGATATCGTCATAATCTCTCAAGGAAACATTGAATTCGTAATTGGAACTTATCTCTCTGACGCCTAATCCCGGTTCAGTCAAATTGGATGAGCCGGTAATGACTTCACCGCTGCTATGCTCATTAAAATTTTGTGGACGAAAGATATATATTTTGGCATGCAATTTACGACTGGTATGTACTCTTAGCTGCACTTTTCCGGAGCCGATATCTTCGATGAATTGACGAATGCTCTCTTCTGGTTCTTGTCCATAGTCCACTTGGTTGATTTCATTGGCAAGATCGATTTTATACATATTCTTTGCCTCGTCCTTATTGGCACCAATGACAGGTATCAGGCCTTGTTTTTTATAGTCTTGAATGACTTTATCCATATTGATTCCAACTAAGATTCGAATCTGATTGACTTTCTCTAAAGAAGGGCGCAATCTGAAATAGCCTGTTGATCGGAAGTATCCGACCAAAACATCGAATTCTTGAATGCTTGCATGCTCGAAGACACCTTTGAATTTATCGAGAACCGTGCCGGTATCCTTGTTGGTAAAAAATTTGCTACTCATCGAAAATATCTCCTTATCGATTTGTTTTTCGGATCGATTTCTCGACTTGGTCTTGCCGTCTTTGCAATCAAAATCGCCGAGATGCTGCCGTCAGCCCAAGGCCGCTATTCGGGGATCGGCGATATCGATATATTCTCCGGACCATTCTTTCTTTGCGAACAGGGCGAGGGCCGCGAGTCCTTTTCCGACTTCGTCGGCGTCTCGTAATCCGCCCTCGGCGTAGGTGCGTTGGAAGAACGAAAGTTCTTCCGATGGCATGCCTTTATCTCCTTGGTCTCGGATCTGGGCTTGCATGTCGGTGTCGGTCATTCCCGGGGAAAAGGCGATGGCGGTGACTTCCGGGACATCGGCGGCGATGACTCGGGTGAGGTGGTTCAATGCGGCTTTGGCGGCGCAGTAGGTCGCCCAGCCTCGAATCACCCCGTTTCCCGCTCCGCTCGATACGTTGATCAAGCGTCCTTTGGAGGCCCGAAGTGCCGGTAGTGTGGCTCTTGCCAATAATGTCGGGCCGACGATATTGACGGCCAATGCATATTCGATGGCTTGGGCATCGCAAGATTCGAGGGAACCGAAAGGGGTGAGGATGCCGGCGTTGGCGATCACCGCATCGATCCGACCGAAGGCTTCTTGCGCTCGGTCTGCGAGGGCGCAGGCGGTTTCGTTGCGGGCGACGTCTCCGACCACGGTTTTTACTTGCGCTCCTTGGGCCGAACACTCGTTTGCCGTGGATTCAAGAACCAAATCGCTACGCGCTGCAAGCACCAGATTCGCCTTGGGTGAAAGGGCCCGGGCACATGCCGCGCCGATTCCGCGCGAGGCGCCGGTGATGATCACGACCGGGCGATCCGATGTCATGGGATGCTCTCCTCGAAGAGGGTTGACGAACGATAAGGATATCGGCGCTCATGAAAGGTGCGGCCGCCGACGAGTGGATGGCCTGTCCATCTCGTCATCGTATTTTAGCGAAGACTTTTTTCGGGGAGGCTCGGGGGCGAGAGTCCTTGCAGGAAGAGCCTCCATTCGAAAATCCCTCCACGAAGGGCAAGGGTTATTGCAAGGTGCGGCGTGGGCTTCGGGTGGATCGATGATAGGGCACCTGAGTATGGGGTATCAGATCGAGGCTGGCTCCCAGTGTTCGTTCGCCATCATCGCCGGGCGCATCGTTCCGTTTGCAAGGCGTACTTGGAGTTTTTTATCTCGATGCTCGGTTGCGAGCATCGCCAGAGCGATGTTGCGGCCAAGTCGAGGGGAGTGGACCGCGCTCGAAACGAAGCCCGCCGGGGCGTGATCGGGGGCGAAAAGGGGGCGGCGGTCGGTGTTGGGCTCGATCGGATCGCCATCGATCACCAAACGCTCCAAGCGCCTTGCCGGGGGGCGATTGCGACGAGAATCGAGTGTTTGCCGCGCAAGATAGGCCGCAGGCTTGTCGAGATCGCAATAGGCTTCCAAACCGGCTTCGAAGGGATCGTCTTGGCGCGTCATGTCGCTACCGTAGGAAAGCAGGCGGGTTTCGATTCGATCGATCAGATTCGGAGCCCCGGCACGAATCCCGTGCACCTCGCCCGCCGACCAGATTCGATCCCACAGCGCTTCGCCTTTCTCACTGTTTCGAAGGTAGATCTCGAAGCCCCCCTGCCCGCCCCAACCCGAACGGGCCAAAACCACGGGGATGCCATCGATTTCAGTGTCGCGAAAGCGGAAAAAGCGCAAGGAGCGAACCCAAGATCCGAAGAGGGCTTCGGCCACCGTATCCGCCACCGGGCCTTGCAAAGCCAAGGGCGATACATCCGGTTCTTCCACCTCGACATCCATCTTGCCCCCCGCCGCCAGTCCCCTCGCCCACAGCAACACATCGGAATCCGCTACCGAAATCCAAAAATGGTCCGCTGCGAGGCGAAGGATGACGGGATCGTTGACGATACCGCCGTCGCTATCCACCAAGGGGGCGTATTTACATTGTCCGACGGCGCAGCGGGAGATATCGCGCGGAGTCATCAGCTCGACCAAAGACAAGGCGTCGGGGCCGCGAATTTCCACTTGGCGTTGCGCCGATACATCCCATAACTGCACGCTTTGACATAAATGGCGGTAATCCTCTTCCAGCGAATGAAGATATGTCGGCAAAAGCATGTGGTTATAGACGGTGAAATGCTTGATCCCCGCCGCTCGCACCCGCGATGTGAAGGGGGTGGAGCGCAATCTCGGGGTCAATGAAAGTGCGATGGGATCGGGCATGGTGTTTTTTTCGAAGAGGCGTTGGGTGAGAAGGGGCAAGCCGATGCAACGACGGAATCGACTGCCGGCGAAGGGGATCTTTGCCGATGCGCGCCACACCATCGACGCTCGATGATGGGGGCTATCCTTCGGGATCGGCGCACACGAAGCCTATTATGAGCCCTCTTGCCGCTTTCCTCAGGCAAGCCTCTATCGCTTCTTAGTCTTGGGCGCCTTCGGGGGCTTGGCGATGTTTGATACCGGCTCCCGCTGCCAAGGAGGGTTTCGCACCGGCATGGTCAGTTGCACCGATGAGTGAATCTCGCAAGCGCCTCGATTCGTTTGGGATGATCGATTCGAGTGTGAGAGATTCTTGGATATTGCTTGCGCCCGATTTTACCTACGCATCCGATGAAGATCGTGCGCTTGGTTCCCGAGGCGATCCCGAGCGGTCTTTTCATCCGCATTCTTATCAAAGCGAAGCGAGGCAAAGCGGATATCAAGAATATTGGCGGGGTGGATCGGAAAACGATTTTGAAAGTGAGCGATCACTTTCTTTGTTTTTCACTTTATCGATATTGACAGGATCCAATTGCCATTGGCTTCGGCTCCTTGCGGACCCATATTGCGTACGAGGATTCGAAGAACGCTCGAAGCGGCGGCAATGATCGTCGATCATTCCATAAGTGAGCGATCACTCTTTACATGATTGCCTTCGTACGGGCACTAAAAAGGCCCCGATGCGCTTGGCTTCGGCTTTCGGGTTTGCGTTTCATTCAAGGATTCACCCAAGCGACAGGGTTTGGCAAAAGGCCTTTTTCGGCTTCGATGATCGACGGCTCTTCGAAAAATCACCGGCTTGCCCGGCTTTTAGGGTATTACAATCGCATGATCGGCATTTCGATATGCCTTGGCTTGGAGGCGCCGGCAACGATATCAAGGGATCGTTGGCTGGCTATCTTGCGATCGCATCGAGATCCAGCCTGCCTTGAAAAAGGAATAGCCTCATCGAGGATCTTGAAAAAGGCATCGACGATCGCTCGCCTCGAAGATCCGGTGCCCTATCCGGCCACCCGAATCCCTCTTTTATTCGCCCATCCATCGATGGAATAACGCACCATGCCCCGAATCACGCTGCCCGACGGCTCGGTCCGTCAATTCGACGCCCCGGTGAGCGGCACTGAAATCGCCGCCGATATCGGCTCCGGGCTCGCAAAAGCCGCCCTTGCCATCCAAGTGGACGGCGACTTGCGCGATCTCGCCGGTGTTATCGAACAAGATGCGAATGTCGCCATCATCACCCGCGAAAGCGAAGACGCGCTCGAGCTCTTGCGCCATGATGCCGCCCATGTTCTCGCCGAGGCGGTCAAGGAGCTCTATCCGGAAACCCAAGTAACCATCGGCCCGGCGATCGAAAACGGCTTTTATTATGATTTCGCGCGGGAGCAACCCTTCACGCCGGAGGATTTGGAGCGCATCGAGACCCGCATGCGCGAGATCGTCGATCGCAACGAGACCATCGTCCGCGAGGAGTGGGATCGAGACGAGGCGATTCGCTTCTTTCGCGACTGGGGGGAGGAATACAAAGCCGAGATCATCGACAGCATCCCCCAAGGCGAGGTCGTTTCTCTCTACCGCCAAGGGGATTGGATCGATCTTTGCCGCGGCCCCCACCTGCCATCGACCGGCAAGCTCGGCAAGGCCTTCAAACTGCTGCGCATTTCGGGAGCCTACTGGCGCGGCAATTCCGACAACGAGATGCTGCAGCGCATCTACGGCACCGCTTGGCCCAGCGAAAAGGAACTCAAAGCCTACCTTCACATGCTCGAAGAAGCCCAGCGGCGCGACCATCGTCGACTCGGGGTGGAGATGGATCTCTACCACTTCCAAGAGGAATCCCCGGGTGCGGTTTTTTGGCATCCCGGCGGCCAGCGCCTGTTTCAGCGGCTGATCCGTCATATTCGCGAACGCCAGGAGGAAGCGGGCTACGTCGAGGTGGATACCCCGCAGATCATGGATCGCAGCCTATGGGAGGCATCCGGGCACTGGGAGGCCTTTCGGGAGAATATGTTCACCTCGCAGACCGAGGACGGACGGCTTTTCGCTTTGAAGCCGATGAACTGCCCGGGGCATGTGCAGATTTTCAAGAACGGCCCGGTCAAGAGCCATCGCAGCCTTCCCCTTCGCATCGCCGAATTCGGCAAGGTGCACCGCTACGAGCCCTCGGGGGCGTTGCACGGGCTGATGCGCGTGCGCGCCTTCACCCAAGACGACGCCCATGTCTTTTGCACCGACGAGCAAATCACGCAAGAGGCGACCGCGATGTGCGACCTCATCCTCTCGGTCTATCGTGATTGCGGTTTCGAGGATGTGCGCATCAAGTTCGCGGACCGCCCTCCGCTAAGAGTCGGGACGGACGATATCTGGGACAAGGCGGAGCAAGCGCTGCGCATCGCCATCGACTCCACCGGCCTTCGCTATACCCACAACCCCGGGGAGGGCGCCTTCTACGGGCCGAAACTCGAATTCGTGCTGCGAGACGCCATCGGGCGCGATTGGCAATGCGGCACCGTGCAGGTGGATTTCAATCTGCCGCAGCGCTTGGGGGCCTCGTATGTCGGCGAGGACGGAGCCCGTCACACTCCGGTGATGTTGCATCGGGCGATGCTGGGCTCGATCGAACGCTTCACCGGGATCCTCATCGAGCATTTTGCCGGACATCTTCCGCTTTGGCTCTCCCCCAAGCATGCGGTGATCTGCACCATCACCTCCGCCGCCGACGATTGGGCGAGGGAGGTTCAGGCATCCTTCCGCGCCCGCGGCTTGCTCGCCGAGATCGATCTTCGCAACGAGAAGATCTCCTACAAAGTTCGCGAGCATTCGAAGGCCAAGGCACCGGTGATCCTCGCCTTGGGCAAACAAGAGGCCGATATGGGCACGGTATCGATGCGGCGATTGGGTAGCAAGGAGCAGCGCGTTCTCACTCTCGACGAGGCGGTGGATCTTCTGGCCGCCGAGGTCGTCGGCCGCGTGAACCCTTGAGATCTTGCGCCGATGGTGGCGCGTCCTTGAGCGAATCGGTAGAAAAAAATGGCGCAGAGCGAAGGTCTTTCGAAAGCATCGGCGGGATCGGATGCGAATACGCCTTCGGCAACGCACGATCCGGTCTGCGGTATGAAGGCGGATCCCGCCACCGCCTCTTGGACCCATATCCATGAAGGCCGGGTGATAGGATTTTGCGCATCCCGATGCAAGGAACGATTCATCGCCGATCCATCTCTTTATGCAAGCGAGATCGACCCCGTTTGCCATGCGCAAGTGGATCGGATGCGGCCGGGGGAGACCGTGGTCCACGCCGGAGCGAGGTATTGGTTCTGCGCGGATAAGTGTCGGCAGAGATTCGAGGAAAACCCCGAGCGATTCGGTAGCGGCGCCGTAAAAGAACAAGCCGGCTCCTCGATGGCCCCGGATCCCGCCTTGGATTCGATGGGCGGGCAGGTCGCATACATTTGTCCCTGCCATCCCGAGGTACGCAGCGAAGAGCCCTCGATCTGTCCCGAATGCGGTATGGCGTTGGAACCGCAGATCTCCCTTGCCACCGAAGCCGTTCATCCCGAGCTCGTCGACCTCAAGCGCCGATTGATCGCGGCGGTGATATTGACCCTACCGGTCTTTTATCTCTCGATGAGCGAGATGATCCCCAATCTGGATGCCCGTCCCCTGCTCGGCTCATTTTGGTTCGGCTGGCTCCAAGCCATCCCCGCGAGCGTGGTGGTATTGGGATGCGGGCTGCCTTTTTTGGTGCGCGGGGCCAGGTCGATCATCCGCCGGCGCTTGAATATGTTCACCCTGATCGCCGTGGGCACCGGCAGCGCTTGGCTTGCCAGCATGATCGCCTTGCTCTTCCCTCATCTGATGCCGGATGCCTTCAAAAGCCACGGCTCCCCCATCCTCTATTTCGAAGCCGCGGCGGTGATCATCACCTTGACCATCTTGGGCCAAATGCTCGAACTCAAAGCAAGGGTGCGAACCTCGCACGCCCTGCGGGGTCTACTCGATCTCTCCCCGCCGACGGCGAGAAGAATCGACGATAACGACGAGGAGCACGAGGTGGACTTGGATCGGGTGCGCATCGGGGATCGATTGCGGGTGCGCCCCGGCGAGCGGGTGCCGACGGACGGTATCGTGCTCGAAGGCGAAAGCCGCATCGACGAATCGATGATCACCGGCGAGCCGATACCGGTGGAACGCACCTCGGGCGATGCCGTCACCGGAGGCACCGTCAACTTGGCCGGCGGGTTCACGATGCGAGCGCTCAAGGTGGGCTCGCAGACTCTGGTGGCGCGCATCGCGACCTTGGTCGCCCTTGCCGGGCGCTCTCGCGCGCCGATTCAGGCGACGGCGGATCGGGTTGCGGGCGTTTTCGTTCCCGTCGTGGGTGCCGTGGCGTTGGCGGCGGCGATCCTTTGGGCATCGTTCGGTCCGCCCCCGACCCTCGCCAATGCCTTGGTGGCGATGGTTTCGGTGCTCATCATCGCCTGCCCTTGCGCCTTGGGGCTGGCAACGCCGGTGTGCGTGATGGCGGGTATCGGGCGAGGAGCGAACGATGGGGTGCTAGTGCGCAACGCCGAGGCCTTGCAGCGCATGGAAGGGGTCGATACCTTGGTCATCGACAAGACCGGCACCTTGACCGAGGGGCGGCCGGAGCTGTGCACCACCCTCTCCTTGGGCGAGATGCCCAAGGAGCGGTGGCTCGCTTTGGCGGCTCGGGTCGAGGGGGCGAGCGAACATCCGCTCGCCGGGGCCATCGAACGAGGTGTTCGCAAGATCGAAGAAAAAGCGGGGGGAGAAAAACGTAAAGGAAGTGATATCTCCGGCGATGTCGCCGCCGATGTCGCCGATGCGACCGATGCCGACCGCTTCGCAACCGCTCCCGTCGGGGATTTGAGCCGCTTCAAGAGCGTCACCGGCCGGGGCGTGCAAGGCGAGGTCGACGGCCATCGCGTCGAGGTGGGAAACGAGGCGATGATGAAAGAGGCGCAAATCGAGATCATCGATGAGGCGAAGGCCCGCGCCGACGCCTTGCGAGCGCGCGGCGAAACCGCCCTTTGGGTCGCCGTCGACGGGAAATTGACGGGGCTGGCGACGGTTGCGGATCCGATCAAGCCCGATGCGGCGCAGAGCCTTCGGGCTTTGGAAGAAGCCGGACTTCATATCCTGATGCTAAGCGGGGATCATGAAACCACCGCGCTTGCGGTCGCCGCCCAACTCGGTTTGAGTCCGCAGGTCGTGCATGCCGGGCTCGACCCGCAGCAAAAGCACGATGCGATCCGCGATTTACAAGAGGGCGGGCGTTTCGTGGCCATGGCCGGAGACGGCATCAACGACGCTCCCGCTTTGGCCCGCGCCGATGTCGGTATCGCGATGGGCAGCGGGGCGGATATCGCCATCAAGAGCGCGGATATCACATTGATTCGGGGCAATCTTCGCGGGATTGTCAAGGCCCATACGCTCTCAGAACTCACCATGCGCCATATCCGACAGAATCTTTTCTTCGCCTTTGCCTACAATGCCGTCGGCATTCCGATCGCGGCCGGGGCGCTTTATCCCTTCTTCGGATTGCTGCTTTCACCGATGATCGCAAGCATCGCCATGAGCGCAAGCTCCCTTTCGGTGATCGCCAACGCCCTGCGCCTGCGCCGAGCGAGGCTTTGAAAAAGGGCAAGAGGCTTTCAGGTGGGAGGAGAGGCGATGGTTCATGCAAAACACTCGGGATCGGGCTCGGCGTCTTGACGGACTCAAGCGGCATTCGACGCGGGATTCGATGAGGATTCAACCACGATGAGGAAGGGCATCGGACGAACGCTTTCCCTGTTTTGCATCATTTTGCTGGGGCCTTTGCTGAGCGCCTCTTGCAGCTCGGTGCGACTGGGGCAGGATTGGCGCAATGCGGATCGATCGAGCGCAGGCATCGTCCCCGATCCGAGCGAGACGAACGATGCGATCGTGCAGGTATGGGCGGCGCGGGTCTTCAACTGGCGAGGGCTCTTGGCGGTGCATACATGGATCGCCACCAAGCCGGAAGGGGCCTTGCATTATGACGTCCATCATGTGATCGGCTGGCGAGGGCGATACGGTCGAAGCGTCGTCGTTTCCGGACCGGATCTGCCGGATAGAAAATGGTTCGGACAACCGCCGATCATGCTCCATGAGTTGCGCGGGGAGCGGGCCGCTAAGGCCATCCCCGATATCATCCAAGCCGTCGACGATTACCCTTGGGACCATGACTATCGAACATGGCCCGGACCCAATAGCAATACCTTCACCGCCTTCGTCGTGCGTCGAACGCGCGGGCTCGATCTCGAGCTCCCATCGACCGCCATCGGCAAGGATTATTTGGGTGAGGGGAAATTGCTCGCCCGCCCCCCGGGCGGAAGGGGCTGGCAATTCTCTCTTTTCGGCCTCTTCGGGGGGATTGCGGGAATCGAGGAGGGTTTGGAGATCAATATCTTGGGGCTGGTTTTCGGCATCGATCCGATCCGGCCTGCGATCAAACTGCCGGGGATCGGCAGGATCGGATCGGGAGCGAGCGGGGTTTGAGTTCGAAGTCGGATGGGAGTTCGGTAGGGATTCGATAGGGATTCGATGACGCTTCGAAGCATGGGGGCATCGATGCCCTCTTGTCGAGCCGTCGAGCCTTCTGATCGATCTTCGACCCGCCCGAAGTCCAGCGGTGAAAGCGTACCGTGCGCCGCCGACGACCGCGCGAATCCGCACCGAGCCCGTCGCTCGACTCGGTGCGGATTTTGCGATGCCTTTTTTTCGATCCCGCTCTATTCGGATGCCGCTCCATTCGAAGGATCGATATCGTCGATGCGTTCCGAATCACGCCCTCGGGAAGCGCCGCTCCTCTTCCAAGGCATTGAGATCGAGATGACTGTCGACGAAGCGCCCGGAACCATCGTCCGACGAGCGATAGATCCAAGGATGGTATTTACCCTTCCTTAGCGCTTCGTAGACGATATGCCGTCGGCGCTGGCTTTCGCGCACCTCCCGATCGAAACGATCCAAATCCCAATATTCCTTCGCCATCGCTTGGAAATGTGCAAGTTCCGGTGGAGGCGAATCGCCCTTGGCCAGATTGTCCATCTCGCAAGGATCGGACTCCAGATCGAAGAGTTGATCGGGGTCGAGCGAGCATCGGTTGTATTTCCAACGATCTTTTCGAATGCCGACCATCGGGGCATACGAGCCCTCGGCGGCATATTCCATCAGCACCGGAGTCGTGCGCTCGCCGCCCTCGATCAGCGGCAGCAGGCTTTCGCCGACCACTCCGGATACCGATTCGTCTTTCGATATCCCCGCAAGATCGCTCAAGGTCAAGGGGATATCGACCATCGAAACCGGGGTCGATATGCATCTCGGTGAAAAATCCGAAGCGGCGATCATCAACGGCACCCGAGCGGATCCCTCGTAAAACGACATCTTGAACCACAATCCCCGCTCGCCGAGCATATCGCCGTGATCCGCAACGAAGACGATATTCGCCTCCTGCCCGGTGTCGCGCAGTATTCGCAGAATCGTTCCGATGTTCTCGTCCAAATAGGAGATATTGGCGAAGTAGGCGCGGCGGGCGCGGGCCACCATCTCCTCGTCGACGGTGTACGAGCGCCAATCGACGGCATCGAGGAGTCGCTTCGAATGCGCATCCTGATCCTGATAGTCGATGGCCTTGACCTGGGGCATCGGATATTGGCCGTCGGCGTAGAGATCCCAAAATTCCGGGCGCGCGACATAGGGATCGTGGGGGTGGGTGAAGCTGACCGTCAAGCACCACGGGGAGGCATCTCGATCCCGGGCCAAATCATAGAGTTTTCGCTGCGCTTTCCACGAGACCTCGTCATCGTATTCGAGCTGAGTGGTGATCTGCGCCACCCCGGCTTGCCCCACGGATCCCAGATTGTGATACCAGCCATCGACCCGTTCGCCCGGATTTCGATAATCCGGCGTCCAACCGAAATCCACCGGATAGATATCGGGGGTCAATCGCTCCTCGAATCCATGCAACTGCTCGGCGCCGACGAAGTGCATCTTGCCCGCCAGACAGGTGTGATATCCCGCCCGCCGAAGGCGATGCGCGAAGGTCGGAATTTCGCAGGCGAACTCCGCGGCGTTGTCATAGACCCGATTCTTCGAAGGCAGCATCCCGGTCATGAACGAGGCCCGAGACGGTGCGCAAAGGGGGCTGGCGGTATAGGCATTGGCAAAGCGCACCGAGCGATCGGCCAGCGCCCGTATATTCGGACAATGCAGCCACGGCGCCGGGCCATCGGGGAAGAATGTCCCGCTGAGCTGATCCACCATCAATATCAGAATATTCGGCGCTCTCATCATGATTCTCCTTTGATTCTCATAAGAGGTCGATTAGCGATTGGCGAGGGTCGTTCGACAAGAGTCGATCGATATCGGAAAGCGAGATCCACCGATATTCGATTCTTGGAGACGGCGAGCCCTCGTCGATCGCCGCCGAGAGGCGAAGGCGCTCCTCGGCTCGGTTTTGCACTTGGGATCCTTTCGCATCGATGGGCGAAATCGATGCGCGATTCCCGCTTCCATCGTCTTGTCAATGGTTATCAACAAAACAGGCTCAGTTGATCGTCGGGCGGGCGAGGCGGCACGAATCCGGATCGATCCAGAACGGGGAATCCGGGGAAGCCCAAACGCTTGACCGCCAACTTGAAGCGGCGCGCGAGCAACTCCGCCACCGGTCCGCTGCCTCGCATCCGATCGAAGAATGTCGAATCGTAATCCTTTCCGCCCCGGGTATCGCGCACCCGCTCCATGACCCGTTGCGCCCGATCCGGATAGTGCTCGGCCAGCCATTCGCGAAAGAGATCCGCGATTTCCATCGGCAGACGCAGCATCGTATAACTTGCGCCGATCGCCCCCGCGGCGCGGCCTCGCTCCAAGATCTCCTCGAGTTCGGCATCGTTGATGAAGGGGATCATCGGCGCGGCGAAGACCCCGACCGGGATCCCCGCATCGCTTAGATGACGCACCGTCTCCATGCGACGATGGGGCGAGGATGCCCGGGGCTCCATCCTTCGGGCGAGCGAACGATCCAAGGTGGTGATGCTCAAAGCGACCATGCAGCGCCCGGCCTTGGCCATCTCGGCCAGCAGATCTCTATCGCGCTCCACCCCCGAGGATTTGGTGACGATGGTCAATGGATGGCCGCATTCGGCAAGGACTTCGAGGATCGAGCGGGTGATGCCGAGTTCGCGCTCGACCGGCTGGTAGGGATCGGTATTGGTGCCGAGCGCGATCGGGGCGCATCGATAGCCGGGCTTGGCGAGCTCGGCGCGCAACGTCGAGGCGGCGTCCGGTTTGAATACGAGACGGCTTTCGAAATCGACCCCCGGGGAAAACCCGAGCCACGCATGACTCGGACGGGCATAGCAGTAGATGCAGCCATGCTCGCATCCGCGATAGGGGTTGATCGAGCGATCGAAGGGAAGATCGGGGGAACGATTCCATGAGATGACGGTGCGACTCGTATCCGGGGTCAAGGTGGTGCGCAACCGCGGGGGTTCGCTCGGATCCTCGCTCGGCTCGTGATTCGCACCGTCATTCGCACCGTCGATCGGATCGCTCGGCGACGGTTCGCTCCACCCGTCATCGAAATCCTCTCGCGTGTAGCGCTCGAAACGCCCCGCGGCATTGCTGAGCGCTCCTCGGCCCTTGCGGGCGATGGGTCCGTGGCGAGATTGCATGATCAAGACCATTCGCTATCGAAGAAAGCCCTCTCGCTCGAGGGCTTGTCGGGAGAAGGCTTCGGGCCTTCGAAAGACGCCGACTATATGCCGACGGGCATCAGGGAAAGCAGCGCGCCTCCCGAAGCGAAAAGACCGACCACCGACCACGGCGGCCAGCGTCGCCAATATAACAGGGCGAAGGCCAAAAGGACGCCCAAGCCATCCATCGGATCGCCAACGCTCTCGATGATGATCGGATTGCAAAGAACGGCAAGAAGCAGCCCGACCACGGCGGCGTTCACCCCGGCCAAGGCCGCGCGAACCTTGCGCTTTTCCCGCAGCCGCTCCCAAGACGGCAGTACCCCGAAGAGCAGCGAAAAAGAGGGAGCGAAGATCGCGACCAAGGCGATCAGGGCGCCGACGGGGCGCCCCTCCAGACCATCGACGCTGGCCCCGAGGAAGGCGGCGAAGGAAAAAAGCGGACCCGGGAGCGCCTGCACCAAGCCATAGCCTGCAAGGAAGGTATCGTGATCCACCTTGCCGGTGGCCACCACCTCCGATTGCAATAAAGGCAATACCACATGACCGCCCCCGAAGACGAGCGATCCGGTGCGATAGAGAGCATCCGCAAGTTCGATCTCCGGATTGGCGAAACGGGAGGCCAAGATCGGCAAGGCGATGAGTGGAAGGGCGAACAGGACAAGCCACGAGTAAGCGCCTCGCATCGAGGGCGATGAGCCGGGAACGCCCAATGCGCTGCGAGCGAGGCTCGGGGCGGGTGATGAGGGCGCAAAAGGTGCAGGCGGGCTCGACATG